>NZ_JBQCMO010000006.1:0-313498 GCF_051965015.1 Sphingomonas sp. SAFR-052
ACATCCGCGAAGGAGCAGATCATGAGGTAGCAGAAAAAGGCGGGATATCCCTCACACCAAGGGGCAGCAGCTAGAGACTTTAACCGGGTGGTCTGGACATACGTCACCGCCACCCGGCCGAAGAGCTCTTCGACCGTCATTAGTCTTTCGACCGACTTCCAATTGTCAGGGTTTCCACGCCCCGGCTCGGAAACTTGTCCCGTGCACCCTCGAACATAGCCCGACACTCAAGGGTTGGCGACGGTTTTTTTCCGATCCTTCACCCTTACGTATGATTGATCAATATGAGCGTCGGTATCTAAACTGCCAATCGCGAGGCGACAGCACCGTGTTTGTTCGCATTCGACCAACGGACCAAGGGTTTGAGCATAGCGCCTGTTCGCCCCTGACAGCGTGGGCAAGCCGCAGTCGGATAGCCGACCGATTTTACTGCAGGTTGCTTGTGAATCGGAATGGCCAGCCCGCGGCGAGGAGTGTGCCGGGGGAGTACAGCATGCGTAGGCGCATCACAGATGATCAGGCGTCGGTATTAGGTAGGAGCGTGGTGGGATAGTCGCCGCTCGACGGCGGTCGCGACGCTAATCCGGCTACCGGCCCAGCATATGGCACGCTATGAACGTCGCTTCCTCACCGAGGAAGTTCTGAAGCGCCGATACTGCCGCAATCGACCACCTATGCATCGCATCTACTTCCAGAATGTACGGGCCATCAAGGACCAGATGCCAACCGCCGTTGGTCACTTGGAGCCTGTTACGGCGGCGCAAGACGTAGAACAGACGGTCGCTCGGACGTCGCACGAGGAGCCAGCTGGTCGACATGCGTTTGCCACGGGCGTCCTTTGGAATGGCAAGCCGCGCACCCGTCGCCTGCATCCTGGCGATGGTCTCTACGGCATGGAGCGCATCGGCCACCCGTGCGTCGAACGCCACTGCTTCCTCGACAGTATCGAAGCACCACTCGGGTTCCCAAGCCTCGTGATTACCGGCTCGCATAGCGGTTACTCCAGTCGACGTACTGGAACTCGACCGCTGGGCGGAACGGCCCGATGAACTCCGGAATGTCGTTCATCCATTGCTCCTCAGTGCATCGATCGGCCACCGAGCGCCACCAAGCCGAGCGGACGGGATCCCAGCTATAGCCTCGAGCGTGCAGGCAGTGGCGAACGCCGGGACGCTCACGACTGACGCGCACGATCCATTCCTTCCGCTGCGCGTTCCGGAGCATTGCAGCCAGCAGGCTGGTATCGTCGGAAAGGCGACGACCCAAGGTCGCGATCACAGCATCCACGTCGCTGCAACGGTCGCCGACGTATTCGTAAATTCCGACAGTGCTGCACGCAGCAGCGTCGGTTGACCGACCAGGAAGCGACGCCACAGAGCGCAGGTCTTCGATGGAGCAGACCCATGGACGGGTCCGCGCTTCAGGCAGGAGTTGTTCGACCACCGGTCGGACGTGGGCCGCGCAGCGAGCTACGCAGAAGCTCCCCGAGCGGACGATCGCGCCGGCATCCGTCAGCTTGGGGTATTTGCATGCAATCTCGGAGTCGCGATTGCCGTAGAGGGCACCAACGCTGATGGACAGGGGGAGGCCTGGGGTAAGCACCCATCGACGTGCGTGCTCGCTTCCCAAGATTTCATATCTTTCATCGTATCGGAATCGTCGCACGGACAAGTCAGCCACGCTGTTTCGTCCCAACTCGTCCGCAACCAGGGTTACGTCCAGAACGACGCCGACTCCGGTCGATGACGCACCGTCTATCCTGGACATGCTGCTTGCGTGATGGAGGGAAGGGGGCTCCTTATCGTCGGTCGGACGCTTTGACGGCGGCACCTCGTCGGTGCCCGGCATGTTTCGCATGATGAATCCTCCGGTTGGCTCTTTTAAAGTATCCTTTTCGAAAAGGCGGAACCGTCAGGCGACGCTGTTCACGCGCGGCGCGTGACCGACGGGTTGCGCGACATTGTCTTCGTCGAGCGTATCACGAAGGTCGTCTACAAATTCGATCTCACCGTCGAGCATCCCGAGGCCGTGAAGGATCAGGGCGCGTTCGCAGTTATTTAGATCCATCACGGCATCCACAGAGCGTACGCCACCGAAGATTGCACGGGGAGCAAACATCCACGCCAGAGGGTCGTACTGCATAGCATCGCGCTGGAATCGCCCGCCGCATTCGACTGCCACCAAGACAATCCGGGCGAGCTGTCGCTGAGACAGGGTGACGATCTGATCGTCCACCGTGTCTGGCATCAAGGGATCAGGCACTACGTGGATTGCATCACTGAAGTTGTGCGGATCATGATCGAGGCCGATGTGCATGAGGTTCTCCTCTGCGGAAGGGTTGCACGCTTGAACCCGTCCCGGGAGGCACCGGGACACGGCAGAGATGGACACTAGTTCTTATATTTCAATAGAAATTGAAATAAATTGTGTCGTCATCGTACGGCGATCGTTCCAACCTCGCCAGCTACCGCGGAACCCCAAGGCGTTTTCGAAACGGAAACGGCGACACATGGGGGCAACTCGTGAGCTGACCTCATTGAATTACGGAAACGGTACCAGCACCCTGTTCTGACGTATGATCGACCTAGTTGGCGCGTCCATGGACAGGACGTCGGTGGAAAGCTGACGCGGCATCCCATTGGGACGAACGCACTCCGCTGCCCGTGAAAGCGCTCCTCGAAACCTTGTTGATTTCAGTAAATTTTGAATTATCTTTCATCTCATGGAGATGCAGAGGGCAACCGCGATCATGAGCGCTCTAGCGCAACCCACGCGCTACCGGTGCTACGCCCTTCTTGCGGTCGGCGGGCCTCTAACGGCAGGCGAGATCGCAGAGCGCCTTGACGTACCAGCTAATCTGCTTTCGAGCCATTTAAGCGTACTCGCGGCCGCAGGATTAATCACAGCCAACCGCCGCGGTCGATGCATATCCTATAAGGCGAACGCTGGCGCTCTACTCGGACTTATTGCACACCTTGCTACGATTTCGGGAGAAGATGCCAACAACCTTCCTCAGTTATAAACTGAGAAAGAAATGCATTCGAATATTCCGTTCATGTCGTGAGCGTAGTGAAATATTATCATGTATGTTCAAGTCAAGAAAGTTTATCGTAGTCCGATAGGCGTTCTGATCAGCGCATGTCGAACGAGCCCTTCGGAACGGTTGCGCAATGCTCAGGTGCTTTCATAACTTCGGTCCAGCGCCACCATCCATAGGAGCGCGTTGTCACTGCGATGCCGAGAAGGTCTTGCTATAGAATTGCCAAAGTGAACAACTGTCTAATTCCTTTCATAACAACTATGTGTTGAAAATCTGCATGAGCGATTGTTCGTAGTCCTATGCAGCGTAAGCTGAGTTTTCTTGGAAGAGGATCTGATCAGCAGTCACCGGACGTGACATCAGATAACCCTGCCCCTCGTCACACCCCCACTCAGCGAGCATGTCAAACGCCGCTTGCGTCTCTATGCCTTCCGCTACGACACGATAGCCCAAATCATGACCCATCGCGATCATGGCCTTGACCAGCAAACGGTCTTTCGGCGAGGTCGGCATGTCGCGGACAAAGGCTTGATCGATCTTGAGCACGGAAACTGGGAGCTGCTGCAAGTACGAGAGGTTGCTGTACCCTGTTCCGAAATCGTCGATCGCAATGGCTACGCCTTGCGATTGCAGCTGGCGCAACTGACCAAGCACTCGATCAGGATCGCGTGCGATGGCGCTTTCGGTAAATTCAAGTTCGAGATGCGTCGGGGCGATACCCGCCTGGTCCGCAGTTGCCAGCAGCCGATCGGCAAAGTCCTCTTCGTCGAGGTTCAGTGCTGAAGCGTTGATCGACACCGAGATTGGCATTCCGTAGGACATCCATTCGCGAGCCTGGGCAACTGCCGTCCGAACGACCCAATCCGTCATCGGTCTGCCGAGAGCCGTCTGCTCGACGAGCGGTACGAACTCGCCTGGTGATACTGCGCCGAGTCGTGGATGCGCCCAACGGATCAGTGCTTCCACTCCCAGGCGCCGACCGGATGCAAGTTCAAACCGAGGTTGGTAAACGAGGGAGAGCTGATCCGGCGCCGCTAGCGCAGCGTTGAAGTCGTTCAGCAATGCAAAGCGTCGGGCGTTGCGCTGGTCGCTCACCGGATTATACCGTGCCCGCCCGTGAGCCGTGCCTCTGGCATCGTCGGCTGCGTTGGATGCGCGCTCGAATGCCTTTCGTGGCAGTACGTCCCCAAGGACAAAATCGAAGATGCCGATAGATGGGTCTGGGCTGACCGGAACGCCGCCGCACCACATCGGGGCACGCAGCGCCGTTGCGACACGGTCGACCGTCGCTGCACCATCCAGCAGATCCCCTTCCAACAAAAGCACGCATCGCGTCCGTTCGGTATGGTAGATGGTGGCACTGTTGCCTGCTGCTCGCACGACGACCGACATAATCTGCCGCATCAGCGTACTGATACAGTCGCCGCCTAATACGCGTGTTGCATATTCCAGACGAGTTGGTGACAGTATCTCGATAGACAGAAGCGTGGCCGGAACGCCAGCTCGGCGGCGGTTAAGATCGTCGAGATCCTCGAAGAGCTGAAACTGATTGGCCTGGCCGGTTGCCGGATCGACCCGACCGACACGATTTTGAAGCTCGATCTGGCTCATTACCATGCCCGCAAGATCGAGAAGTACCTGCTCCTCACCTGGGCGCAATTCACGTGCCTTATCGTCCACCACGCACAACGTGCCAAGTCCATGGCCTTCGCACGTGAACAGTGGCGCGCCTGCGTAAAACCGGATGCCAGACTCGGCGAGGGGGGAGCCGATGAAACGTGGGTCGGCCGAAAGATCGGGGACTACAAAAACCCCGTCGCCTTCGATCGCGTAGGCGCATGGGGCCTGCTCACGGGGTATTTCAGTCAGATCAACCCCAACCTTACTTTTGAACCATTGTCGATCGCTGTCCGTCAGCGAGATGGTCGACACGGGCGCCGCCAGCAACTGACTGGCAAGGCGGGTTAGACGATCGAAGCTCTCGCTTGGCGGGCTGTCAAGCAATTGAAGATCACGCAACGCATTCAGTCTTGCCTCTTCGTTAACCAAATGATCTAGCAACCTTGCCATCAGCATAACCCCTAGGACCCTATCCTACCGTATGCCGACGGCCTTAACGGACGGTTTCAATGCAATCGAAATTCCCTCGGAGCAGTAACTAAGTCTTTGATCCAATGGTTTGACAGCGGGTTCCTTTCGTCGAAATGGTAGGAGGCTGCATTGGACAGGTACGTGACAGTAGCACCATGACCACGCGCGCCGTGCGAGCAACACTACAGCTTGTTGCAAGCTTGGCTCGCGACGCTGAGCCGGGGGCCAGGATCGACCCGAAGACGGTTGCGAAGTAGCGCAGGAAGGGAAGTACTGACGATTTGAAGACTCGGCTAAGGGCCCCCATTCTACGGCCCTGACGAAAGCCGAGAAGGCGGTGGTTGTGGCGTTCCGACAGCACGCACGAATGCCGCCCTACTACTGGCCCAACGAATTGCATGGTCCTGTCGACGTCTGGCGCCGCGGGGGTCGGCAGCCTGCGCTGCTGTGTGGACAGGCGGTGCTCTAGCGCCACAGCCAAGCCTCGATGTGCGCGGTTGCTTCGAACGGGCGGTAGAAGATATCGCCTTGCCGATCCCAGCCACGCGCCTAAAGATATTACCGCCACTGCGAAGGTAGAAGCCAGTACGCCGATAGCATGGTCTAAACGACGGCCTATCCCTTTTGGTCTTACGACTACGCCTATCCAGACAATTTCGAAGATGCCGTGCCTTTCAAGGCAATCGTCGTGAAAACCCACCCTTGTCACGCGTAACCGGCCAAAACCATGATTCTCAGCTACTCCAGGCAGTTGATGGCGCCCGAGCGAAATGTTACTCCGGCGTTAGAACTAAGGGAGTTGACGAAATGAGAAGAATGATGCTCGCTCCACTGGCAATATGGGCGCTCGGAGTTTCCGCTTCCGCGCAGCCGGTCAGTATGGTGGCAACATATTGCGTCGTTGAAGATTTTCCCGCCATCTACTTCTCTCCTGTCTTCGTCCATCCCTATGGTAAAGGTGGGGCGGCATCGGAAGAGTTTAGGAACTACGTAGCCGCACGCTACAAGCTAGTAAACGTCTGGGCCTACTGCGAAGGAACTAACTCAACTACGCCGGCGGGTTTGAAAATTGCCGGTCATGATCGGCTTGAACTAATGAAGTTCAAGCAGGCGAATACCAAGTACGGAAAACCTGTTGAGGTCGACTGGAAGCCGGGGAAGTGACGGCGTATGGGTGCGTAAGCTAGTTATCCGCAGAATTGTAACGCAGATTGCTGCATGTTAGGGCTTGTTTGCGGCCCTTTGGAGTGATCCGATTCGAGTGTTAGCCATCGGTGCTTTCGAAGGCGTCGGCAAGTAGCCTAAGCTGTTGTTTAGACGGACGGTATCGTAGTGGTTCCGCCACATATCGATAAGCACTCTAGATGGTGGATTCCTTGGTGTCATGGTGCCATCTCTTGAGGTGAATGAGCGGAAGCCTTATGGGAAAGGTACGCCACTGCTGCGCTACGACCACGCGCACCGTCCGGGCGGCAATACAGCTTGTCGCACGCTTCGTTCGCGATGCTGAGCCTTGAACTGGGGATTCATCCCAAGACAGCTGAGAAGTAGTGTACGAAGGTGACGGTCGAGGATCTGAATACCTGTCCGCAGGCCGTCGTTCTACGACCTTGGAAGAGCTGCCTGGACCGGCCTCTTCTGGAGCAGGCCAACGATAGTGCGCGAACGTCAAGCCAGCCGTTTGGAGAAAATAACCATACGAACAAGCTTTCTATTTTCGTTAGAAGCCTCCTGTAACCTTCGGGACTGCACGAAACCTCCTCTACCATGGTCCGTCACTGACATGATTGAACTGCTATCTATCAACCCCTCCCTCGATCGGACGCTGTTGGCGTCGCAGTTTGCGGCAACGCGACGGGTTCAGATTCGCAACGTGCTGACTGACGTTTCGGCACGTGCGCTTCATGCGGAAATTGTCGACAGGACCCCATGGGGTATCGCTTATGGCATAGGTAGCGATGATCCCGTCGGACTTAGCGCGGCTGAATTCAACTCCCTGAGTTCGGAAGAGCGGAGCGACATTCGCGTACGGATCGACAAGGCGATGCGCGCACGGCGGTATGGCTTTATGTATGCGCGCTATCCCATTCTCGATGCATATCTTAAACGCTGGGCACCGCATGGACCCCACGATATCCTACTCGAGCATATAAACGACGAACCGTTTCTCGATCTGGTACGCGGCGTTACCGGCATTCCCGAACTACGCAAAGCCGACGCGCAGGCGACCTTGTTCGCTCCCGGCCAGTTCCTCGCCGAACATAACGACAGCCATGTCGGCGAGGGGTGGCGCGTCGCCTATGTCCTGTCGCTGTGCGCGATCGAATGGAGACCGGACTGGGGCGGTTATCTTCAGTTCCTTGACGCCGATGGCGATATCGTCGCTGGCTACCGGCCACGCTTCAACGCGCTCAGCCTATTCGCAGTGCCCTGCGCTCATGCAGTAAGCTACGTCCCACCGTTCGCGCCGATCGAGCGCTATTCGATCACAGGCTGGTTTCGCGACCGATGAGTGTGGCTGCGCTATGGTCTGCTGCACTGGCGGCGGCCGCGCGCGATGACGATACGGATGCGACGCGGCTTTTTGCTGAAGCCCTAGCTGCGAGGCCTGACGACGCCGTACTTCTGAACAGCGCCGGCAATTTTCACGCTGGGGCGGGCCGCGCGACTGAGGCTCTAGTTCTGTTCGATCGAGCGCTGGATTGCGACCCAGAGATGCGAGAGGCGGCTATCAACCGCGCCGTCGTCCTGACCCGTCTGGACCGTGCCGGCGAAGCTGCGGACGATCTAATGGTTCGGCAGACTACGCTGGCGGCGGCGCCGCGCTATTGGACGACCCGTGCCGCCGCCGAGTATGCTGACGGTCGACATCGGGACGCCGCTTTCAGCTACGCGGAGCAGATCCGCCGCGACCCCGGCAACCTTCGTGCGCTGCACGGTCGTGCACGTACTGCGCTGGACTGCGGCGACGACCGTGCAGTCGAATGGTACGACGCTGCTTTGGCCATCACGCCAGGCGATCCGTGGCTGCTGCACGGATTGTCACAGGCGTTGGAGGCGGCGGGCGACCGGTCTGGGGCACTTGACCTATCCGAAAAGCTGGCAGCCGGGCTTCCCCAATGGATCGACGCGCTCGAACTCCATGCGAGGCTTCGCTGGGCGGCAGGTGACCGGGCGGACTTCTGCGACCATTATGCCGCCGCCCTGTCGCATCATTCCGATGGTGCAGCGGAGCGGTCCTGGGCGGCGATGCTGGCCGGCGTCGATCGGCACGCCGCTGCGGCCGACATACTCGCGCATAGCCGTGCAAGGATCGGTCCGCGGGACCGGCTGCTGCTTGATGAGGCGGTGTATCGCGGTGAGGCCGGCGACGACGACGGAGCGGATGCAATCTTCGCCGGTGTGCCTCTAGCCACGGTCGAATGGCAGATCGCCGCCGCGCGACAGGCGTTGCGCGCGGCTCGGCCGCATACGGCTGAAACCCTGCTAGCCGAAGCAATTGCCGCCCGTCCCGACGACGTAATGGCATGGAGCCTGCGGGGTCTCGCGTGGAGGGTGATGGACGATCCCCGCCACGACTGGCTGCACGGCGAGTCTGCTTTCGTGCAGGAGGTGTCGCTGGATCTGTCGGAGCGGCTACTGTCGTCCGCGGTTGCCACACTGGATGCTCTGCACGACCGCGCGGCTATGCCGATCGGTCAGTCGGTCAAGCTCGGAAGTCAGACGCGTGGCGCGCTCTTCCAGCGCGACGAGCCAACGATCCTGGCGATCGCGGAGGCGGTCGCGGGCGCTATCGCCAGATACCGCCGTATGTTGCCGGTGGCCGATCCGACGCATCCTCTCCTGCGCTGGAAAGACGCACCATGGAGGATTGCAGGAAGTTGGTCCATTCGCCTGAATGGGGCAGGACGCCACGCACCGCACGTCCACCCGGAAGGGCTGTTGTCGTCCGCCGCCTACTTCATGTTGCCGTTAGACGATCCTGGCCTGCTCGAACTAGGGCGACCGCCTGCAAATCTCCGGCTCGACCTGCCGCCGCTGCGCACGATCGTGCCCTGCGTGGGGTCCTGCGTCCTGTTCCCGAGCACGTTGTTTCATGCCACCCGCCCGATCGCGGCCGGCAGGCGGATGACCATTGCCTTCGACGTCGCTTCTCGTTGACCGCCAACGGACACCCGCGTTGCCGCGGATGCCCGATGTTACCAAATCATGCGGTGGGATTAGAACTGAAGCCGTGCGCCGACAAAGAAGTCACGTCCCAGAACGTCGTACGTGCCTGGGAACGTGTTCGCCTGTTCCTGCAACGATCCAAGAACCTCGGGCTTCTCGTTGGTTAGATTGTTGACACCAATATTGATCTGCAACCGCTCGGTCGCGTCGAACGCGGCCGAAAGGTCAAAATAGTTCGCGGCGCCGATCCGGGCGTTCGGGAATAGCGCCGGATCCTGCGGCGTCCGCACTAGGCCGACGAAGGTATTGTCGAGGCGACGGTCCTTGACGGGGCCCAGATAGCGCCAGCGTAGCGACAGCAACATGGGGCCATCGGAAACGCTGAGGCGGGTGTTGTGGCGCCATTCCGGCATCGGGTTGATGGACGGCACCGTTGGGACTGAGCCTTCGCCGATCGTTTCGCGCTCAGGAATAGCCGCGACCGACGTGCTACGGAACTTGTCAAGCCAGGTTCCGAGGAACGAGAAGCTGATGTTCGAACGATCGCCTCCGGTAATCGAAAAATCGACCGGCAACGAATAGTCGGCAGCTATGTCGATCCCCGAGGTCTTAAGGGTTGCTATGTTTGCCGACAGCACGTTCGGATTACGACCTCCCGACGTTTCCCCTATCGCGCCGGTGGTCGCGTTGCGCACGCCTTGAAAGATCGAGCAAATCGGGTTGCTCAGGTTCTGCGCGACAGTAAAGCACAGTGATAGAGCATCGTTCAGACCTCCGCCGAACGTTGCGATCGTGTCCTCGACCTTGATATTGAAATAGTCGATCGTGACGTTCAATCGGGGGACGAAGCTCGGTCGGAATACGACACCGGCGGTGTAGGTGTCCGAGGTTTCTTCCGAAAGGTTGGGGTCGCCGCCGAAATTGGCCTGAATCTGAGCGTTCGGCTGTACCGCACGGGTGAAGACGTTGGCGGCGGGCACGCCGTTGGCAACGCAGAGCTGACGAATTGCTTCGGTCCGGTTGCCAGCCGCTCCACGGTCCGAACAAGGGTCCTGAGCTGCAGGGAAGCCGGTCGAGTTGCCACCGAACAGGTCCTGTACGTTCGGCGCACGTACCGCCCGTGCATATTGTCCACGTAGCGTGACATCGCGGATCGGAGACAGCTGCGCACCGGCGGCATAGGTCCACACGCCACCGATGGCCTCGAGCGAATAGTCGGAATAGCGGGCGTTGCCGTTCAGTTCGAGCTTATGGACGATGTTTTCGCTCAGAAGCGGTACTCGTAGCTCGCCGAACACTTCACGGACGTCATACTCGCCACTTGTCGGCTGCCCGGCGTTGAAGCCTGCGACATCGCCCGATGCAAGGAACGTGTCGGGACGATAGCTGGCCGACATTCCGCGATATTCTACGCCAGCCGCGAAGGCTACCGGATCGACGTTGCTGCCTACCGTGAACAGGTCGCCCGTTATCGACCCGACGAAGTTGCGGACGTCCGAGCGCTCGAGATTGGTCGAATTGATCGTTACGTAGCGGATGGCCGCCGGATCGGCGAGACCAAGCCCGAAGACGTTGAGCGGCAGACACCCGGCGGTCCGTGCCGTGGCGCTGCGGCATCGTAGAGCGCCGTTGACGATTTCGGTCTCGGTTGCGGAGGCGAACCGGCTCCGAGAGATATTGCCCTGTTGATATTGCTGGTTTTCGGTCCGAGCATACATGTAATACACGTCGAAACGCAGATTCTGCGTGATATCGCCTCGGACGCCTCCTAACAGGCGAAACGCGGTGCGGCTTGCGTCGACATTGCGTGGACCGGACTGGTTGAAACGGAAATTGACGTTGGTGCTGACATAGCCGTCACCATCGGTGTCGAGCGGACGCAGCAGACCACGCGTCTGTTCGTTGAACCAGGGGCTGGCGATTTGAAGGTTTAGCGCCTGACCGATCGGCGTCGGGGCCAATTCCTGAGGCACCGAATTCTTGACGAAGCTTACTTCGGTATATCCGGTTACGTTGTCGGCGATCTCATAGCTGCCGTAGCCGCCGAGCAGGTAGCGTTCCTGCGGTAGCATAAGATAGTTGTCGGGCGCGAAGTTGTAGAGATCGGCTGGGTCGTTGAACGGCCGCGTGCCGCCATCGGTTGCGTTGAAGACGTAACCGAGCGATGCCCCGCCCGTGGTAATGCCCGGCAAGGTTGCGACCGGGGTCGAGGCGGACCCCTGTGGCACCAGACCAACTTCGCCGCCACGCGAGACGCAAGTCCCAAGAGCCCCGCCGAGGTTGGTACCAATGCCAGTAGAGGAATTGGTCGAGCCGGGCACGATGCAGCCATCGCCAGCTGCGTTGCGCGAGAAGGCTCGCGCGTCCTGGAAGATCGGTTCGCGACGGGTGTAGTTTGCATAGACGGTAACCGATCCGCGTCCGTCGGCGAACTTGGATCCAACCGCAAAATTGACGTCGTAGCGAGCGCCGTCGCCTTGCTCCGTCAACGCATACTGACCACCGATGATGGCGCCGTCCAGATCCTGCCGTAGATTGAAGTTTACGACGCCCGCAATTGCATCCGACCCATAGGTTGCGGACTGGCCGCCGGTCAGCACCTCCACGTTCTGAAGCATGAATTGCGGTATCGTATTTAGATCGACGATCTGATTGGTATCATATGACATCCAGCGGCGACCGTTGACCAGCACCAGAGTACGCGTAGCGCCTAGGTTGCGTAGATTGAGTGTCGCGGCACCTGTGCCAGGGTTGTTCGAGAAGCCGGTAGTACCCGGAACGGCCTGCGGCAGCGTATTGATGACCTGTTCGACGTTGATCGCACCGGTAAGCTGGAACTCTTCCGAGGACACGACCGCAATCGGGCTGGGCGCGGTGAGGTCGCGTCGTTGGATCCGCGATCCGGTGACGACGATAGTCCCATCGCTACCGCCATCGGCGCTAACCCCGTCTTGTATTCCCGTACCAGTTGTGGGTTCAGCAACCTGCGCAAGTGCAGGCGAGGCCAGCCCGATTGTAGTACCTACGAGAACGCTCGTCGTCAGCAATCGCGAACGGAATGCCACCATGTTTCATGCTCCCTGGTAGTTAGTATCAGGCAACGTGCGTCACCGGAAACCGAAGCGGGGTTCCGGTTTAAACGCGTCCCACCGGTACTAAATCAAGAGCTTGGCAAACCCGCAATATCTCGTACGGCAGACAGCCAACAAAGAAGTCGTTGCGTGTTAAATTAGTTACACACGTAATCGATCTTTTGCCTGCAGACACAATATGTTACAATACGTCGATATTTCAAACAGTTGGAACGGTTGAGTTCTGCCGCGGCAACCGTTCTTGGCGCGGGGGACATGCAAAGAGAATTTCGTGGGCTTGAAGCGAAAGTTCTCATATCAATGCACGAACGCAAAACCTGTGCCTATGTAGGCTACATAAGTACAAAATCGATCTAATTTGTACTTACGGATTGCATTTAAAATCTGACGCAGGTCCTGTGCCTCTTTGAAACCGGCCTTGCTTAGTCACAGTAATATCATAGGTAATTAAGAAGCTGCCAAGTATGTAATCCGATGTAAAAAGGGTGAAAACAACATTCTCATAGTAAAAACTATATTGAACATTTCCGAGGAGGTTTGCGTGGAGAATTGATGAAGCTATCTGTTTGCTATTGATGCGAGGCTTGCTGCCAGTTCTGCGCTCCTAAAGGGTTTAGTAAGCCGCGGCAGCCCAGGTGACAACGCTTCGACATTGGCATAACCGGAAATAATCAGAACGGGAAGGGTTGGTGATGTTGCGCGCAAGGCCAGCGCTAGCTCTACTCCACTCATTCCAGCCATCAGATGGTCAGTTACGAGCAGATCAGGGGTGGCGCCTTGGGTAACGAGTGCCAACGCCGCTTCACCCGAGTCCGCTTCGAGGACTTCGTATCCTAACTCCTCAAGCATATCAGCGGTGCTGGCCCGAACGATATCTTCGTCGTCAACCAGCAATGCCACGCCGCGGGTGTCCGCTGCCGACACTGAAATCGACATCGTGCTGTCTGCTTCCGCGACCAGCATGCTGACGGGAAGCCACAGTTCGACGTTGGTGCCGATGCCCACTCGACTGCTGATGGTCAGCGCGCCGCCCAGTTGCGCTGCCAAGCCATGAGCCATGGACAGCCCAAGTCCGGTTCCTTTGCCAATCCCTTTCGTCGAAAAGAAGGGTTCGATCGCGCGCGAGAGCGTCGCTTCGTCCATGCCCAAGCCCGTATCTGCTACGGACAGGCGGACATAGTGCCCGCGCTTGAGGACGCCTCTTGGCGTACGAACGCTGTCACGTTTCGCGCTGATGCGTAGTGTGCCGCCTTGCGGCATCGCGTCGCGCGCATTAACCCCAAGGTTGAGAAGCGCCATTTCAAGCTGGTTGGCGTCAGCTTCAGCGAGGGGAAGGTCGTCAGCAACTTCGACGACAACGCGCACCTGCGGTCCGGTCGTACTGGCAAGTAAGTCGGCCATGCCTTCCACTAGCTTTGCAATATCAACTGGAGTTGGTTGCAGCGGCTGGCGCCGCGCGAAAGCCAGAAGCCGCTGCACTAGCGTTTTTGCTCGGTCAGCTGATTGAATTGCCCCTTCGATAAGGCGTTGCTCGCGTTCACCTCCCACACCTTTCCGTTGAAGCAGGTCAAGCGATCCCACGATTGGCGTAAGCAGGTTGTTGAAGTCATGCGCCACACCGCCAGTTAATTGTCCCATCGCCTCCATCTTCTGGCTTTGACGAAGTGCCTCCTGCGCCCGGGACAACTCCAACGATGCTTCCTTTTCAAGCGTTACGTCTCTTCCAACCGCGTAGAAGACGTCATCTTCCGGCACAAGGGTCCAGGAAATCCACCGCCATTTTCCGTCGGCGTGAGCAAGTCTGCCCTCGAATCGTTCGACCATTTCGCCCTGATTTAGCTTCTGCATTACTTCCTGAATGGCCGGATGATCTTCGGGATGCACTAGATCTCGGAACGACATCGACAATAAAGTCGCGGTGGCACGCCCGAAAGTCGTTGTCCAGGCAGGGTTGATGGCCTTCAGGAAGCCGTCGAACCCCATGATCGCAAGTAAGTCAGGGCTCATCTCCCAGACGCGGTTTCGCTCAGCTGTTTGTCGGCTGACCTCATGCTCTAGCTGTTCATTAAGCTGGCGCAACTGGATCTCCGCACTTTTGCGGGGGGTGATATCGATGGCGGTACCGATCACGCGAGAACATCTGCCCTGCCCGTCGAAAAGCCCTCGCCCCTTGGCCGCGACCCACCGAATAATGCCGTCTTCCTTGCCGACTGTCCGATATTCGACATCGTAAAGCGCACGGACTTCAGGATCGCTTGCAGACTCGTATGCTTTCCGCGTCTTCTCACGATCGTCCGGATGAACACCGTCGTAGAAGTCGTTCAACGTGACGGATACCTCGGGTGAGATGCCGAACATCGCTTTTACCCGGGGCGGCCAGAACATGCTACTTGTTGAGGGATCCACGTCCCATTGGCCAATCTCGGCCACCTCGAGTGCGAGCCGCAGTTGTTCTTCGCTAAGTGCCAGCTTTTTCTCAGCTTCCCGACGTTCGTGAATGTCAATGACCGAACCAACATAGCCGAGGTACTCGCCATCATCGCCAAACCGCGGACTGGCAGCGTCGATCGCCCAACGGTAGGACCCCGAAGCGTGCCGGAGACGGTAGTCGATACGGAATGGAGCGCGGCGGGCGTTCGCCTCGACGAAAGCGTCCTGCGCGCGTTGCCGGTCGTCCGGGTGCGTTGCATCAAGCCAGCCAAAACCGCGCGCTGCCGCCGGCGACTGTCCCGTGAATTCGTACCATCCACGATTGAGGTAGGTGCAATAGCCGGAAGGATCGGTAACCCACATAATAACCGGCGCATGGTCCGCCATGTTGCGAAAACGGCTTTCGCTCTCTCTTAGCGCGGCATCCCGAGCCTTCTCCTTGGTCAAGTCACGGACTTCGATGATCGTTCCGATTGGTTGTCCATCGTCGCCAGCGATCGGCGAAGCTGTAAAAGCTACGGGGTAGAAGTGGCCGTCCTTGTGAACGAACACTTCCTCCCCCTGCATGCGCTCGCGTTCCGGGAAGGCGCGGTCGATGGGGCACTCTGCTAGAGGGTAGGGGGTGCCGTCGGGCCGCTTATGGTGAACTGCATCGTGCAACGGTCGGTTCATAACCTCCGGCAGCTGATAACCGGTCAATGCTTCAGCAGCCGCATTCATGAAGATGCAATGCTGTTGATCGTCCATCAGGAAGATAGCCATTGTCGAGTTGCTGACGATCGCATTAAGGCGCCGCTCGCTGGAGTTCACTGTTTTGCCTCCCATACCAATTTGGGCACGACGTAGCAGACGCCTGTCAATCGCCTACTACACCATGTTAACGTCGCGGCATTCGCCGAATGTCTACGCTACGGGCCTCTTGGGTTTCAACCACGACAATCGTTGCAAACGCAACTACGGATTTTCGGTGTAACGATTAGATTTTTATTCTCCACGCGCCATCGCTGCGCGACGGGTGACCAAGGTTGCGTCGGCAGGCAGACTGTGCAGTCGGCGCGTGCAGTCTCACGATTTACCGGTACTTGAGCTTGCAGTCTGAACTTCCGATCGCATAGGCCATACGACTTTCAAAATCATCCATAGGTTGGCCAAACTTGACGCTTGCGAACGAGGCCGATCGTCTGTTGCCATCGCTTGGCACCTTTCGTCGCGACTACGTGTTGCGTTAGGACTGATCATCCCGAGATCGTAGTACTGGCGGTATTCGTGCCGGGTGGTTATGAATTGCAGAATGAAGATGGTGCCGACTGTAAACATTTCCGTAGAGCGTAAATACACTATCTAATGCTCGAGCACACGAGCGAAGCAGATGACTGGTACGTGCTGTTGCGTTCGTCCGAGTGGGGTTCAATATACAACGGCCTTTGTTTCGCGGCTGTCAGTGTCTCACGGCTTTGATCAACCGTTCGTGACCGTCGGCGTTGCCCGACCTTTCCCCATTCTTCTGGTCCGCTCGAGCCTGTCGATAACGTATCAAGCAGCAATCATGTGCGGCCGTTCTCCTGTCCTAGCTGGTTCCGGTCGGCCGAACATATAGCCTTGCCCCGCATTGCATCCGAGTTGGATAAGCATATCGCGCTGGATGGTCGTTTCAATGCCCTCAGCGATGACTTCGATGTTCAAACGCTCTGCAAGCGACGTGATCGCGCTCACGATGGCAGCGCTATGAGCCTCCTCACAAATGTCCTGGACAAAGCTGCGATCAATTTTCAAACGCGTAACGGGAATTTGCTTCAGCGTGCTTAGCGACGCGAACCCAGTACCGAAATCATCTAATGCAATACCAACACCCGCTTCGCGAAGGCCGTTCAAGCCTGACATCAAAAGTTCATCAGTATGTAGCATGATTGTTTCGGTAATTTCGAGTTCAAGGTCCTCAGGTTGAAGGGCGTGTCGTTCAAGCGCCGAACTTACGACCTTTTCTAGATTGCCCGTAGTGAATTGGGCTGCGAAAAGGTTCACTCCGACCCTTGGCACATCCTGACCCATTGAACGCCAGCGAACCAGCTGGGCACACGCCTCATCGATAATCCAACTCCCTACTTCGAACGCAATTCGGTGGGTCTCGAGGACCGGCATGAAGGCCGCAGGAAGAATCAGGCCACGTGTGGGATGCCGCCACCGAAGCAGGGCCTCGGCACCGATCGGCTTGCCATCAGTAAGACGCACCTGGGGTTGATAGAACAATTCCCATTCGCCGCGTTCCGTTGCCTGTCTCAACTCAGTCTTGAACGCACGTTGAACGGCGAGCTGGTTTGCCATTCCGGCGTCGAACAGCCGGGTCTGCCTGCCACCATCGCGTTTGGCGGCGAGAAGGGCAAGGTCAGCCTTCAGAAGCAACTCGTCCGTATCAGAACCGTGTAGTGGCGCCAGCGAGTAGCCGATACTCGCTCCGACATGCAGCATATGGCCAGCGATGTGAAAGGGCTCCAGCAACGCGTCAAGGATGCGGTGCGTTTGGACTCGTGCGCTGTAGGCATCGTCCTTTCCAGAGAAGAACAGTGCAAATTCGTCCGCTCCAACGCGACCTAGGACACTTTCGTCCTCCATGAAGGCACCTAGGCGGATTGCGATCGCCTGAAGGAGTGCATCGCCGGTTGAGTGGCCAAAGCTATCGTTGACCGCCTTCAGTGCATTAAGGTCCAGGACCAGCAAGGTCGCCCGACTATCCTTCTCCAAGCACTCTTTGGCGCGTGCTGAGAAACCCGCGCGATTGCACAGTCCGGTCAGTGCGTCATGGTGCGCTAGGTGCTCTAGTCGGGCTTCCCGTGCACGACGAGCGGTAATGTCCTGGATCTGTGCGCCAAATTCGATCCCGGTCGATCCTCGCCAAGAGGAGATGGTAATCTCGATGGGGAACTCGGTACCGTCCGATCGGATGGCTACCACTTCGACGGTTTTCCCAGAAAGTTTTACTGGTCCCCCAGCGGCAATCCTGCGCAAGCCGCGGTTGTGCTCGTCACGAAACCTCTCGGGGACGATCGCGTCCAGCGACCGTCCGACCATGTCGACGGCCGCGTGACCGAAAATGTCCTCGGCAGCCTTGTTCCAAAACGTTATGAGGCCCTCGCTGGTCGCCGTTATCACCGCTAAAGGTGTAGCGTTGGCGAAGCCGCCAAGCGCTTCATCGCTGCGTGTATCTCTTCCTTTGCGCATACGCGCGGTTACAATCGCCGCAAGTTGCTTCAGGAGGCTCCGCTCCTCTCGACTGAAATGTAAGCGGGGCTTGGTATCGACGATTGCAAAGGCACCAAGATGAACCCCTTCATCGTCGATCAAAGGAGCTCCCGCGTAGAAGCGTATGTCCGGAGCGCCCGTAACAAGGGCATTGTTGTAGAATCTAGGATCTTCTGGGGCATTCAGCACGACCAGAGGTTCCGCAGCTCCGAGCGTATGCGCACAGAACGAAACGTCACGCGGCGTGCTGCAGATTGCAAGACCGTGGTACGACTTTAGCCACTGCTCATCCTGACCAATCAGGGACACGGTGCATATGGGTGCATTGAACAGGCGCGCCGCGAGCTCGGTTATCTGGTCATAGTCCGGCTCGGGCGGACTACCGAACAACCCGTACGAACGCAGCGCTTCGAGTCGAAATGCTTCTGACCGTGATTGAGTCATTCGATGGTTCCAGTTCCGCGACAAACCGGAACATATTCCGCTCGAAAGGTTAAATCGTACTGAATCCCGTTTTATTTCAGAGTGTTACCATCGCGCACTGCTAAACTCTCGAACCGTGGTTTTGCCACGCTTGACGCCGTCATTCTCGGACAAACGATATTGCAATGCTGTATCCGCGCGTAGAAGTCAGTGGTGACGTGGATCCAAGCAAAAAAAGGCTGCGTATGCGCTACTTAGCGTTATATGAGCAAGGTTGCGTCGAATAGACCCATGATCCGAACGTCTGTCAGCAAAGGTAAGCCTGTACGATTTGTATCGCCACTGAAAGCTACATGAACTTTCGTGCGGTCGGTTGGGGGCGGGTTGCCGCAGGAATCTTACGACTAATCTAGCGGTATTTGACATCAATCTGTTCGAATTGACGGATATTCGATCTCGTAGTTACGTTAGGCAATGCCGCGACTGCAGGTTTGCCGAGGAGGTACCCTTGGCAAAGGTTGATCCCGATACTGTAAAGGGTTCGCAATTCCGCTTCCGTCTCAATGCCTTCGGCGATGCAACGGATGTTCAAAGCGTCGGCTATCCCTACTATGCCGGCAATAATCGCTCTACGCGCCGCGGACTGATCGATGCCGCGAATGAGGCCCATGTCCAGTTTAAGTATGTCCGGTTCAAGCTCCGCTAGCAGTCCCAACCCAGCATAGCCCGCCCCGAAATCGTCGATAGCGGTCGTAAAACCTCGGGCTCGATAGGTGTCGAGGATATGGCGGACGTGCGCCACATCGCTCATACGTTCGTCTTCGGTAAATTCGAACATCAACCGGCTGTGATCGAAGCCGACACGCCTAGCAGCGACCAGCGACGCACGGATGCATGCGTCCGGTTCATAGACCGCATTCGGCAGGAAGTTGATTGATAGCTTAACATCGTCATCAGGAGCGAATAGGCGGCCAGCAAGTTCGATCGCCTTGACGCGACAGGACTGATCGAACTTGTAAATCATGTCCTGTTCGATGCTGGCGAGCACTTCACCGGCAGATTGGCCATCAATTCCACGCACCAGCGCTTCGTAGGCGAAGACCGCGCCTGTTCGGAGGTCGACGATCGGCTGGAACGCCATGGTTACTTCTACCGGCAGCTGTGAGCCAGCGCGACAGCCACGGCAGACATCCTTCGACAAGGAGGGCGCGGATCGCGCAACGTCCGCTCGCGTGATCGACGAATGGATCATGACCAATCTTCCAGCTTGCCCATCGTGTTGCGTGGCAAGGCGTCGCCGAACTGCACGCTTCTTGGCCGTTCCGGGGCGGATAGTAGATTGACTGCGACGCGTTCGATGACGGGGGCAAGAGCAACGGCGTCAGCATCGATTTCGGGCACGATGAAGGCTTTCAGTCGGCCCCCGGTATGCAATCGGACGGTTACGTCGGCCACTCCTTCGATCGCGCGCAAAACGTCCTCGACCCGTGCGGGCCAGACATTATGACCGCCGACCTGGACTGCCTGATCGCGACGTCCCGCGAGGCGCAAGCTACGTTCCGCAAGGCGATCGATATGATCGGGCAGTTGGTGATACTGGCCGTCAGCGTCTTCCAGCTGCCAGCCTCCGGCTTCATCCTGACCGAGATTCCAACGCGGAAGCAACTGGTAGTCAGTTTCCGGTAGCTTGCGGATCGCGACACCTCCTGTTTCGGACGACCCGTAGATATCGAACATCTGAGTGAGGCCGGCGTCGAGCAGATCGGTCGCGCAGGCGTCGTCCAAAGCGCCTGCGGAACTGACACCAACGACGTCGATCGGGAAGGAGCGCAAGAACCGTTGTATGGCTCGCCATTGCTCCGGTACGGCTACGACGAGATCGCCAGCAACAAGGTCGAGCGCAGCACCGATGGAGCGGGAAACTACCGGAACTCCAAGGATGTCCGGCAATATTGCGGTCCAGATGATTCCATAAAGATGATGGGCTGGTACCATCGCGACCACCCGACTACGCTTGGGCATGTGTTCAGCTAGCGTCCGCGCTTCCTCGATGAGGTCGGATACGCGATGCCGGCAAGGTCGCGGTCGCCCCGCGGAGCCGGAGGTCATGACGGTGATCCAGCCCTCACCTGATGAATGTTGCTGCAGAATCAAATCGATCCATGCGCCGACCGTGCGAGGCGACTCGCGCCCCAGAATCGCGTCGCCGAGTTCGAACGTTTCCGCGAGCGCGCCAAGCGCCCCCAATTTTTCGAGCGAGTCGAGTCCCAGGCCGTCATCCCCGATTGGAACGTGCTCTGACCAGTGATGCGGAGTAGGAAGGGGCGTTCCGCGAAGGCAAGCTACTTCGGCGGCTACGACCGCGCATGCGATCCGATGCGCCGCCGCCCGCTCGAAGGTGATCGTCATGCCGCTTCGGCCTTAGGTTTGAACACCTGATTGCGTCCGGCCCGCTTAGCCGCATAGAGGCGGTCGTCGGCAAGCGCGATCAGCGCATCGAGCGATCCATCAGCTTCGTCGAGCATCGCGTAGCCAAGGCTTGCGGTCGCCTGGAGCGTCCCGCGCGATGTTTCGATGCGAAGGTTCTCGATCGCCACCCGCATGTCTTCGGCAAGCCTGGCGGCCTGCTGTTGATTGTAGCGTGGCAACAGTACCCCGAATTCTTCTCCGCCTAAGCGGGCAAAGATTCCGCGCGGCGGCAGCAGATCCGTGCACGCTTCAGCTACTCGGCGAAGCAGGATGTCGCCCGTTGGGTGACCGAATGTGTCGTTGACCGTCTTGAAGTGATCAAGATCCAGCACGACGAGCGAAAGCGACTGACGCAGTTCGCGCCAAAGCTTCTGCTCGCGTTCCATCACTTGGCTGAAATGCCGTCGGTTTGACGCGCCCGTAAGATGATCGCACGTCAACAGCCTCCGCAGGTCTTCGGCTGCGGCGTCTCGTCGCAGCACATCGCGCAAAACGATCGAGAAGCCGGTCAGAAGTGCGGCCGTCCCGTCCGAACGGGCAACAACCAGGCGTTGACACCAATACCGTTCGCCATCGGCCCTGCGCTGCCAACCTTCTTGCAGATGCCAACCATCCCTGCTGGCAATGCTCACCTGCTCGTTAAGGCGTAAGTCACCACCTGAATTGTCAGCGTCGAGAACGTCTGCAAGCTCGCACCCGACTACCGTCATGCGATCGTAACCGGTCTGACGCATGAAGCACTCGTTGGTCGACACGATCCGACCATCCGTATCGATGTCTAAAGTAGCATAGTCGTGCACACCATCGAGTAATGTTGCGAACCACGTATCTGCCTGCCGAAGCCGTTCTTCCTGTAGAACCTGCTGGCTGATGTCGGATAGCGTTACCATTAGACGGTCAGCACCTAGCTTTACCATCGTGCAGGCGAGTACCTGTGGGGGCTTTTCACGTTGCCCCGGGGCAAGGTCGACAAAGATGCGATGCCCGTCGCAGACCTTGCCGGTGGCAGCCTCATGCGCGGTAGCCAGACTCCGCAGTTCGGGCGCGTGCTGTTCAAGTGCAGCAAACAGGTTGCCCGCGTCCCGCCCGCCCGCGAGCGGAAGGAGATGCTGCATGGCATGCGGATTGATCAACGCGATCTCACCTGCCAGATCGCATTCGATCAGGCCGACGGGACAAGCGTACAGGAACTCGAGAAGTTCTTCCTCGGTCGATTTGCCGCTCATCGAAGCTAACTCAGCGTTCGATGAGAATGTAGCGGAGGCGTGTTTCCGGGGACGCCAGCAGACGCAAACGCACCTTGGTAGGACGCATTCGCAACGTCAACACATAGGGCAAGATCGCATCGATCTGCGGCTCGTCTTCGAAGCGCTGCGCCACCATGAAGTTGTTCATGCACTGGGCGACCGCGTCAAAAAAAGGTACCCCTATGACCGTCGACGGATCAAGACCGGACATGCGCGCTTCGGTGGCATTGTAGATCTCCACGACCGTAACCGGACTGAAGCCTACGAGGCCGAATGCCAACGCATCGCGCCTTTCAACGCCCATCGTTTCCAGGTCGGCAAGCGAAACCGTATCGAAGTTCATTTCTGACACCGGGACAGATCCTCCAAATGCGACCTGTTATGCCTGCTTATCGTTAAAGCCGGACTAATATCATGGCCGCAAAAGTCGCTGGGATGTCGATTTAGTCTTGGCCGAGCGAGCCGCACCGGCTTTGTCGAAGGCCTGAATCCCGAAAGGGAGGCGTATGACGAACAAGACGGGTGGAAAGCCATTTCGTGGACACACGCAACGAGCGCAACCAGTCAGAGCTCATAATCACCGAATTGCTTTTCGTTCACAGCGATCTGACGACGTTGGTCAAACCACAGACATCGTCGCCTGAATAATCAGTTGGGGCTACGCCCGAGACGCTCGACGGCACCGGGCGCGATGATGTGCGCTTGCTCGTCGAGCTGGTTCCTCGGTTGAGGTTCGCGCGCGAGACGGAAGGAGGCAATCGGTTTTCTGGTTTGAAGCTGATACACGATCTGGGACCGAAGCCGATGTCGTCAATCGAAGGAAGGCAATTGAAGCGTCCCCGCCAACAGCTTCAGAAAACCATCTATTCGCTTCGCCCTGATTGCCCCGTGTAAGGGTCACTCGAGCGGGCCCAATGCGAAGCGGCGACCGTTCCGTCGTCTTGCCGCGATCGGAACCGCGATGCTAAGCGACTTTTAGGTGGCAAACCGGGGGATCGCCGTCGAACAGCGGTGATCGCTGAGATTTCTTCCCCCTGGGTGACGGCGAACAAATCATATGTCGACGGATCGAACAGCCGAAAACGCCATTCCGAATAAGGACAAACGACCTAGCGCGGTTCGTGGGCTCGACGCGATTGGCACGTCCGGGGGTTCGACGCAGAAGTTCGCCGACGTAGAAGCTATAGAACGGCTAGAAGATGCCGAGCGTCGTTACCACGCTATTTTCGACTCCGCGATCGACAGCGGCATCATCGCGCTTGACCTAGATGGCTTGGTCACAAACTGGAGCAGAGGTGCCGAACGACTGTTCGGATGGACCGAGGCGGAAATGCTGGGTCAGCATGCCGATCGCATCTTCACTCCCGAGGATCGGGAAGCAGGGATTCCTGCGAGCGAGATCGAGAACGCCCGCCGCGATGGCCGTGCCTCGGATGAGCGCTGGCACTTGCGTAAGGACGGCAGCCGCTTCTTCGCGCATGGCGCGTTGACGCCGCTTTCGGGAACGCGCGTCGCCGGCTTTGTGAAAGCCGTCCGCGACGTCACCGACCAGCACGCCAGTCGCGCTGCGCTGGAAGAGGCCCGGCTGCGCGCAGAGCTGATGACTGCAGCGTCGCGGCTCGGCACGTTCGACTATGACTTGGTGCAGGGGACGTTGACCTGGGACGACAATTGCCGCGCGCTGTTCGGGCTGCCGCCGGGTGCGCCCGTCACCTACGCCGAGGCGTTCCTGCAAGGCGTCCACCCCGACGATCGCGGCCCAGCTGAAGCCGCGGTCGACGTTGCGCTCGATCCGGCAAGCGGTGGCAAGGTCGAGGTCGAATACCGCACGATCGGGATCGAGGACGGCAAGGTCCGCCACGTCGCCGCACGTGGGCAAATGTTCTTCGAGGACGGCCGTGCCGTGCGGTTGTTGGGCACCGTGCAGGACGTGACGGATGCCCGGATCGCCGAGGCTCGCCTGCGCGAGACCGAGCAGCGGCTGCGTCTGGCCAACCGTGCCACCAACGACGCGATTTGGGACTGGGATCTCGTAAGCAATCACGTCACCTGGAACGAGGCCGTCGAGCGTGCTTATGGGCACCGCTTGGCCGATGTCCTCCCGACCGGCGAATGGTGGATCGGGCACATCCACCCCGATGATCGAGAGCGTATCGAGGACAGCATCCATGCGGTAATCGACGGCGAGGGCAGTGACTGGACCGACGAGTACCGCTTCCTGCGGGCGGACGGCGGGCACACCGAAGTCCTGGATCGCGGGTACGTGCTGCGGGACGCAGAAGGGCGCGCGATCCGGATGATCGGCGCCATGTTCGATCAGACCGACCGCAAGCGGATCGAAGCCAGCTTGCGCGAGGAAGCGACCGGCCTTGCCGAACAGGTCGAGCAGAGCCGGGGCGAGCTGGAACGGTTGTGGGCGTCCTCGCCGGATCTGCTGCTGGTGATCGACTTTAACGGATTCTTCCGGCGCGTGAATCCGGCCTGGACGACAGTGCTCGGGTACACGGCCGATGAGCTAGTCGGACACCACGTCAACGAGTTCGTGATCGGTGACGATCATGCGCAGACGACCGATGCCTACACGCTGGCCGCAAGCGGCGGGTCACCGACAGTGGTCAACCGCTACCGGCACAAGGACGGATCATTGCGCTGGATTTCGTGGGCGGCCGCGCCGAGCGGCGAGCTGACCTATGCCACCGGCCGTGACATTACCGGCGAGATCGAGGCCCACGAGGCGCTGCGCCAGACGGAGGAGGCGCTGCGCCAAGCGCAGAAGGTCGAGGCTGTCGGCCAGCTCACCGGCGGTGTGGCGCACGACTTCAACAATCTGCTCACCGTTATCCGCGGCTCGGTGGACCTGCTGCGCCGGCACGGCCTGCCGGAGGACAAGCGCGCCCGCTACATCGACGCGATCGCCGACACGGCCGAGCGTGCGACTCGCCTCACCAACCAACTGCTGGCCTTTGCCCGCCGTTCGGCGCTTCAGCCGCAGGTGTTCGACGCCGCAGCAAACCTGCTCGCGCTCGAGACGATGCTGCGCACGCTCGGCGGGTCGCGGATCGAGACGACCTTTGATCTAAGTGATGCGCCATACTGGGTTGAGACCGACCCCAGTCAGTTCGACACGGCCATTGTCAACATGGCGGTGAACGCCCGCGACGCGATGGCAGGCGAAGGAACGTTGAGCCTGCGCGTGAGCCGAGTCGACACCTTGCCTCCGGTCCGGGGACATGCCGCCGTGGACAAGCCGCATGTGGCGGTGTCGCTGACCGACACTGGCACCGGCATCGCCCCCGACCAGATCGACCAGATTTTCGAGCCGTTCTTCACCACGAAGGACGTCGGCCAGGGGACCGGCCTCGGCCTCAGCCAAGTATTCGGTTTCGCCAAGCAGAGCCTTGGCGAAGTCGAGGTCAGGAGCGAAGTCGGACGGGGTTCGACGTTCACGCTCTACCTGCCTGAAGCAGCGGCGCCCTTGATTAATGCGGTCGGAGCGTCCGAAACCGAGCCGCTGCCAAGAGGCGCCTGCATACTCGTCGTTGAAGACAACCGAAATGTCGGCGAGTTCGCGACGCATGCACTGGCCGAGCTCGGGCATGAATCCTATTGGGCTCAGGACGCGGAAGCAGCGCTCGCCAAGCTGAAACAGGATGCTGAGCAGTTTGATCTGGTATTCACCGACGTCGTTATGCCAAGGCGTTCGGGTATCGAGCTGGCAGAGGAGATCGCGCGTCAATATCCAAAGCTTCCAGTCGTCCTGACGAGCGGCTACAGCCATGTTTTGGCACAGGAGGGAAGCCGAGGCTTCCCGCTGCTCCGCAAGCCCTACTCGATTGAGGAACTCGCGAGCTTTCTGGCGGACGCGGTCAAGGATAAGCGCTAGCTAGATCGTTGAGTGACCTGTGATTCGCTGAATATGGGAACAGGTAAGATCGCATCGTCCTAGGTTAAGCAACGGCGTTCGCCGCTCCGCGCCCTGCAATCGTGTCGTGGCGATCCATTGCCGTTGCTGCGGGTAGCGGTTGGTAGCCATCACGCAGAGCGCATCGCCAAAGAGCAGCGGACCGGGATTCCCGCAGGTGACGTTCTGGTGCGCGCACGAGCGATCATGGTCGCACCTAACGAGCGCGCCGGCGATGTTCTTCCAAATTTCCCTGGCTAGAGCGGATTCTGATCAGTCTGGGTCATAGCCGCAGGAGCTGAAGTAGTTGGCGCATTCCTGTGGTTGGAACAGGTCGACCAGTCTGCCGGTGAGGGACCACAAGCCGGACACGGTGCGTTCGCCGGCTCTGCGGAGCATGGCCTTGAGGCGGGCGAAGGCCTTCTCGATCGGGTTGAAGTCGGGACTGTAGGGCGGGAGGAACATGAGGCGGGCGCCTGCGGTCTCGATGGCCTCGCGGACGCTGGCACGCTTATGGCTGGACAGGTTGTCCATGATGACCACGTCGCCGCGTCCGAGGTCGGGTACGAGAACCTGTCGGACGTAGGCCTCGAACCAGTCGCCGTTGATCGGGCGGTCGAGCACCATCGGCGCGACCATGCCGGTCATGCGCAAGCCAGCGACCAGCGTGGTCGTCTTGCGATGGCCATGCGGGTAACCCATCCGCAGCCGCTCGCCCCGCCGACAGCGGCCATGACTGCGCGTCATGTTGGTCGCCGTCCAGGTCTCGTCGATGAACACCAGCCGCGCAGGATCCAGGTCGAGCTGGCCATCGAACCAGTCCTCGCGTGCACTCAGAGTCTGACTCGTTATTGAGATTTGGCGATTTGTCTGGTGAGGGTTTTGACGGAAGCGAGGTTGCACCAGGCTTCCTGCGACTGTTCGGAGGCTTCATAGTCCCTGGCGAGACGCCGGTTTCGACCGAGCCATGCGAAAGTCCTTTCGACGACCCATCGTCGCGGTTCCTGAACGAAGTGTCCGACGCGTTGCGAGCGGGTGATGATCTCGATGGTCCATGGCCGCGGATCGGCGACCGCGTCGAGCAGCTTGTTGCCGCGATAGGCGCGGTCGGCATAGGCATGGCGCAGGCTGGGAAACCGGGCGGCCAGCGCCTTGAGCAACGGCACGGCGCCATGGCTGTCCTGCACGTTTGCCGGGGTGATGCGCGTCTCGATCAATCGGCCTGACGTATCGGTCGCGATGTGGCGCTTGCGACCCTTGACCTTCTTTGCAGCATCGAACCCGCGCGGACCGCCGCTGTCGGTGGTGCGCGCTCTCTGGCTGTCAATCACCACGGCCGATGGTTCGGGATCGCGCCCCTCGAGCATCCGCGAACGTGCCACCAACAACGCATTGATCCGCGGCCACCAGCCCTGATCGCGCCAGCGGTAGAAATGATACTGGACGGTCGTGAACGGCGGAAAATCACGCGGCAGACCACGCCACGGACATCCCGACCATAGCAGATACAGCAACGCGTTCACGATCCGCCGCAGCGGCGTCCGCCGCCGTCGGCCACGAACCGACGGCGGCGGCAGAAGCGGACCCAATACCCGCCACTCCGCCGCACTCAAGTCGCTTGCATACCGACCCTCGTCCCGCCGATACCGCTCCCGGGTGGCCTCATTCCAAACCATCGTCGATCCTTTCGTAGCTTCGCAACCACGATCGAATCATACATGGCGAGGTCATCCAACCTTCTCCCGGTCAGCCTCTCAGGACGTCGGCGCGATCCTGCTCGACCGCGTGCCCGATCTTTTTTTGCGCGTGATGCCGTTTCTGGCGAAGAAGCGGTGCAGCGTCGAGATCGCCACCGTCACGCCCGCTTGGCCCAGCTCGCGACGCAGTTCGTCCAACGTGATGTCGCGCCGTGCCTCGTGCAGCGCCAGCACCGTCTCACGGTGCGCCTCGATCCGCCGCGACCGCGTGTCCCCGCCCTGCGGCTTGGCGGCATAAGTACCCGTGCTGCGGCGCTGGTCGTGCCACCGGATCACAGTCGCGGCCGCTACCCCGAACCGACGCGAAGCCGCCCGGCAACTCGACCCCTCGTCGACCGCGGCCAGCGTTCGCGACCGAAGGTCCATCGACAACGGTTTGCCCATCCATGCCGGCCGCCATCCAGCCAGCACCATGAATCAGATCAGCGCGTCCGTGGAAATCCCTCTCCGACTCACGTCGACCGGAAAACGCTCTAGAAAGACAGCACCGACGACACCTTCATGCCCGAGGTCGACGTGACTTCCATGGTCAAGGGCTATGTCGGGTTTGAGCTGATCGCCTCCACGACGAAGCATTATGCTGGTGGCCAGACCGGGAACACCGGCTCGATCGGCCAACTGCCCGGATCTAGATTTGCCTGCCCACACTGACCGTACAACACCACTTCGCGGCCGGTAGCAGGGTGCAGCGAAACGCCGGGGCCTGGCAGAACTATACCTCTTCTGGAACGAGAAACGTCCCCACGACAGAAACGGACAGTTCGTCGAACTGCGTCCAAATGAAGTACAACTTCGGTTAAGGGGGGGCTTGGCTGCAAGCTGCTTCTTCTCGCTAGGTGTGAGTTCATCCGGCACCACACCTGTACAGCCCGCGTAGCCGCCCGGCAGGACGCGTTCGATCACATCGAGTTGTTCTGCAACACCGTGCAAAAGCAGGTGGGGAACGGAATGTTGTCATTCGTCGATTTCGAACGGAGCAGATTGCGAAAGCGGAAAGGGTCCAGAAAATTCAACTGCTATCAATCTATAATATACGATACACGATCATGAGCTTATTCTGCTGTTAACGCAGGTGTCGTAGCACTTCTGCCTCGATTGGAAGGCATATGACACTGCATAATATTTCGATACCGCGTAAGCTGGCGTTCGCTTTTGCATCGCTCATTGCAACGTTCACGATCGTAAGCGTCGTGGTGTACGTGAACATTCGCACGCTGCAACAAGTAGCGGTCACACGCGATGAGGCGAGGCTTGCATCGGAATATGCCGACGACATGCTGGGTGGCGTGGTCGAAGGACAGAGCGCGGTACGGGGATACGTCCTGTTGGGTAAAAAAGCGTTCCTCGATACTTATCGAGAGAACACGATGTTGATCCAGACAGCATCCGTACAGTTCGCCCGGTACGCCGACCGACCGGATCAAAAAGCGCGTCTTGCGGAATTCACTACTGCGGTGGCCGCATGGCAGCAGGTAAAGGTTCGACCGACGATTGCAGCATTCGCTAACCCTGCGACGCGGGAGCATGCGCGTGATCTCGCCGGCGCGAAGCAGCTCGGCGCCATGCGTAAGGCACATGAAAAGATCCAGGCTGCACAATCGGCATGGGTCGCTCGGCAGGACGCGGCCAAGCAGCAGGCTGAACGCATCGTTATCTTGACCCTCGCGCTCGGGGGAGCGCTCGCCGTAGCATTGGCGGGACTGATGGGTTGGCTGCTCTCGCGTTCCATTGCCCGACCCGTCGTCGATATTGCGCTGGTGATGGAGGCGTTGGCCCGGGGGCACAACGACGTCAGCATGCCCGACGGCGATCGCCGTGACGAGATCGGTAAGATCGCCAGGGCAGTCGTGGTGTTTCGCGACGCCGCCCTACGAAAAATTCGAGCTGATCGCGAACAGGAAGCTGTAGTGGCGGAGGTCGGCGGAGGACTTGCGCGCCTTGCCAATGCCGATCTGGCGGCGCGTCTGACAAACTTGCCCGCAGGGTACGTTGCGTTGGAACAGGACTTCAATGCGGCTATGGAATCGATGTCGCGGGTGATGGGGACGGTCACGCACGCTGCAGAGGGTATCAACGGCAGTGCCGAAGACATCCGCGCCGCTTCCGACGATCTCTCGCGACGTACCGAACAGCAGGCGGCGAGTCTCGAACAAACGGCGGCGGCGATGGAGGAGATCACCAGTACCGTTCGCGAAACCGCACGCAGTGCGGCGGTGGCGAACGATACCGTCAAAGCGACCCGCGTCGAAACCGAACAGTCCGCGAAGGTGGTTGAGCGTGCGGTCGTCGCCATGGGCGGAATCGAACGAGCCTCCGGCGAGATCGGAGAGATCATTGGTGTGATCGACGCTATCGCATTCCAGACCAACCTGCTGGCATTGAACGCCGGCGTGGAAGCCGCGCGGGCAGGCGACGCTGGTAAGGGATTTGCCGTCGTGGCCAGTGAGGTCCGGGCCTTGGCACAGCGTTCGGCCGATGCAGCCCGTGACGTCAAAAGTCGCATCACGTCAGCAATCGAGCAGGTCGATACCGGAGTCACTCTCGTGAGCGAGGCCGGGACTGCGCTGGTTCGGATCAACGCCCGAGTGAACGAAATCAGCGAACTGGTCCGCCAGATAGCAACCGCTGCGGAACAGCAGGCGGTCGGGTTGCAGCAGGTCAGCACCGCAGTGTGTGAGATGGATAGCGTGACACAGCAGAACGCTGCTATGGTCGAACAAGCGACCGCTGCCGCACGCAGTTTGGCAGGGCAGGCTAATGCCCTTGCAGAACAGGTCGCTCAGTTCAAACTAAGCCAGAGCGCGCCGGACGTTTCCCGCAAGCCCGGAAACCCGGTTCATCGGCTCCAGCGAAGGATAGTATCCCCGGACCGACGGTCGTTCGCCGCAGGTCGCGCAACTGCCGTAGCAGAAGATTGGTCAGAATTTTAGACATGCAATAGCGGACCTTGCTTACGAATTCATTGTACGAGGCAAGGTCCGCCTTCCACATCTCATAACAAGGCGTCGGCCTCAGCGACGCCAACGATGGAACCGGCCCGGCTGTAAACGTAGTAGGTGATGTTGTCGGCAACGAAGCTGCCGTCATACTCCAGGCTTGTCACTCGGCTTCCAGCATCGGAAGTGATGACAGCCTGCCCACCACCGGTGAAGTCGAGGTCGCGGTCGGAACCGAAGCCAATGACGCCGTCGCCGTCCCGGTCGGCCAGCTTCAGCGTCGTTACAAGTAGATCATCAGCGCCAAAATCCTTGATCCTGTCTTTGCCAAGCATGGCACCTACGAACAGGAAGACATCACTGCCGCCGCCACCAGAGAGAATGTCGTTACCCTGACCCCCTTCCAGCAGGTCTCGTCCGGCAAGTCCGGTAAGTGTGTCGGCCCCTACAAAACCGCGCAGGATATCGTTGCCCGCCGTGCCGTTCAGGACGTCGGCCCCGTCCGTACCGGCCCGATCGTCGCTACGCAGGCTGATTTGAACGACGGTGCTGTCGGTCCCGGTCTCAAACAACTGGCCGGTCGCAGTGATCCGGATCGCGATCGTCTCGTCACCTTCGACAAGCCCATCATCGAGGATGGCTACCGAGCCCAGATTAACGCGATAGTCGCCGGCCGGCGATTGGGTGATCGAGAAGTTTCCGGAGAAAGTACCGACGGTTACATCGCTGCCGTTGGTCGCGGAGGAGAAGTCAGTGACGAAGCTCATCGACACGAACGTGTTGAGGCTAGTCACGCTCTTGAACGTCAACCCGATGGTGAACGTTTGATCAATGCCCTCGGTGACGACCTGGGGAGTGGCTACGATGGCGGTTGCAAGATCGGCACCGTTGACGACCTTTGGTGCGAAGCCACTAAAGTTTTCAGCGGTAAGCGACAGGGCATCGACGTTCTCCAACCGGCCGATGGTTTGGAAGCCGCTAAGTCGACCGGCCGCACCATCACGATCGATCTGGAACAGCGTGTCCTTGCCAGCTTGAAGCAGTCGCAGATAGCCGCTGCTGCCGAACGGGTTCGATCCGTCCCAGCCTTGGAAACCGAAGGTGAAGTTCGTGCTGATATCGACAACATCGCCGTCCGCACCCGCCGTGAAGTCGGCAATCGTGGGAATGGCGTTCTGCGGTGCAAAGCTCGCGAACTCAACGCGATCGCGTCCGCTACCCAGCGTTGCCCGTACCGCCTGTCCGTTCCCTAGAATGAGCCGGTCGGCACCCTCACCAAGATCGATCGAACCGGTGCCGGGACTGAAGACGTAGTAGGAAACGACGTCGTCTCCTGCGCCGCCCTCGATCCGGATCGTTTCGGCAGTTCCATTAGACGAGTGCGACACAAAAATGGAATCGTTGCCGGCACCGCCGCGTATCGTGTCCGACCCGCCCGTATCACTGATCGTGTCATCGCCGTCGCCACCATCGATTACGTCGTTACCGAAGCCGCCCTGAATGGTGTCGCTATCGGCGCCACCATTGATGATGTCATTGCCATTGCGACCGTCGATCTGATCGCGACCTGCAAATCCGCTGATGACGTCAGCACCGACCGTACCAGTCAGGGTATCAAAGTTGTCCGTGCCGATTATGGTCCTGCCAACGACCGCGGTGCCTGACGGTGCATACCCGCCGAAGTTTGCGGCAGTGAACGCCTCGACCAAACTATTCTCGAAGCGTGCCAGCGTCACGAAGCTGGACATAGAGCCATTAGGTCCGTCGCGATCTGCTTCCAACAGGACCGTCGTGCCCGCCTGAACCAACCTTAGAAAGCCTGCCGAACCAAACGGATTGGAGCCATCCCAATTGATCGTCGTCCGAGCGACATACTCGCTCAGTTCGAAAATATCGCCGGCATCGCCGGTCTGGAAATCGGTAATGACAGGCGCAGTCCCGATCGAAGTGTACGGTTGCAGAACAATCGTATCGCGGCCGGCACCGGTGGTGATCGTCAGCAAGGCGTTGGATACGGTCCCGAACGACAGCCGATCGGCGCCGTCGCCAAGATCGATCGTCGCCGTTCCCTTGGCGGAACTGTTGAAATCGACCCGGTCGTCGCCAGTCCCCGCGTCGATGACGATCGTCTCGGTCAATCCCGTCGCGCCAAAATGGCTGACGTTGATCGTATCAGCGCCGAATCCACCACGGAGGGTATCTGAGCCGCTGGTGAAGTCGTTGACGAAGTCGTTACCGTCGCCACCATCGATCGTGTCGTCACCAGCGCCGCCTTCCAACGAGTCTCCATCTTCGCCACCGTTGATCACGTCATTACCGCCGCGTCCGTTGATGACGTCGAAGCCGGCATAGCCGTTAATGACGTCGTCCTCATCCGTGCCCGATAGCGTCTCAGACGCTGTAGTGCCTTCAATTTTCATGGAAACCCTCCCCAGGAACGGCGGAAGGTTATGGAAGGCGTGATCCCGATAGGCAAGCCGTAGGTACGGCCCGTCCCAACGAGGGACGGTATCGTACTACAATGTCGATAAGATAACGAATTCGGACCGTGCGGCCGCCGCCATGAGGAACGGGATGATCGAAAATCGGGTAGTCAGAGCGATATACGGTGGATCGGACCGGCTCTTAGCCGTTCACGGAAGGACGGTTCGGTTCGATAGTTTGTCCAAGTGTCGATTCCTGCCGAATGTCCAGAATGAGGGTTCGTCTGAACCGGATTACAAAACCAAAGTCGCAACGGGTCTCGATCGTCGCTCAAGATCGAAGCAGTTAGCAATAGCGTCTTCTGTAACGTGTGTTGCGCGCCACCCGGACCCTCGGCCGCGTGGAGACGAAAATGCGTTCCATGGTCTCTTACTGAAGCCCCCGTTAACTCTCTCTTTCGAAAAGCGTGCCATGTGACTTGGATCAATGTAGCTGAAGGAGCATCGTCGTGGTCCGCTGGTTCAAAGCCGACGCCCCTATCCGTCTAAAGTTCGTAACCCTGGCAATAGCTAACGGATTGATATCGTCAATCCCGCTTGCGTGTACGATTGTATGGAGCGGCAAGGCGGAAGGATCCGGAGCTCTGACCACGATCGCTGCGATATCGACCGTAGCAATAGTGGGCTCTATTCTCGTTGCTCGCAAACTGATCTGCGACCCCTATGTCACCACCGTAGTGCGCATGGAGGCTCTTGCTGCTGGTGAGTTTGCATCACCTATTTTCTTCGATGATTACAAGGACTGTGTCGGTCGCATGTCGCGGGCCATGGTCACGTTTCGCGACAATGGCATCCGGCTTGCGACTGTTTCATCTGATCAGCAAGTTGTTGTCACCTCGCTTGGAGAAGGGCTCAACCTCTTGGCTAGGAATGATCTCTCTCACCGTATTGACAACAAGTTTGCCGGGGAAAACGATCGACTCAGGTTAGATTATAATCGAGCAATGAGCGCCGTGGCTGCCGCGTTACGAGCGGTTGCGGCAGTGAGCAGCAGCATCAATGTCGGCGCAACCGATATCAGCCGAGCTTCTGACGATCTGTCGCAGCGAACGGAGCAGCAGGCCGCGAGTCTTGAGGAAACGACGGCGGCGATGGAACAGATCACAAGCACCGTACGAGAGTCCGCTACTGGTGCGGCACAGGCCAAGAGGGTCGTTAGCCTGGCCCGAGACGAGGCAAATCGTTCAGGTGCGGTCGTTGATCGCGCCATCGAAGCCATGGGCTCGATCGAGAAGGCGTCGAACGAAATCAGTGATATCATAAGTGTTATCGATGGCATCGCGTTTCAGACTAACCTCCTCGCTCTGAATGCGGGCGTCGAAGCGGCGCGTGCGGGCGATGCTGGTAAGGGATTCGCGGTAGTTGCGAACGAAGTTCGTGCGCTCGCCTTGCGGTCTGCCGACGCTGCGAACGATGTGAAGATGCGCATCAGTGCCTCAAGCCAACAAGTCGAAGCTGGAGTCGCGTTGGTGAACGAAACGGGGGACGCGCTGAAACGTATCGTTGATCGGGTCGGAGAGGCAAACGTCTTGGTGCATCAGATCGCTGCGGCCGCGCAGGACCAGTCGATCGGACTGCAGCAGGTAAATACCGCGGTGTCCGAAATGGACACCGTCACGCAACGGAACGGGGCAATGGTAGAGCAGGTCACGGCCGCAGCTCGAACCCTTGCAAACCTAGCGGACGAACTCGCCGCACAAGTTGATAGGTTCAATCTTCCAAGACTGAATGCCGTCCACGAGACCGGCGCTGACGAATCGCCGATACCTAACCACGGGCGACAATCCTACGCAGCCTGATCAATCGCAACGGTACTGTGGGTAGCGTTGCCAGTCTGAAATTTTGTCTCGGCCAACGTGCTCCAGCCCGAGCCGTCGCGTCAGGCACTACCGTTCGGTCTAGGCTTGAAGGCGCTGCTACTGCATACGTCGAACTGAACGCGGCGCACACACGCTTGACGTTCGGCCTCATGTTTACGATGCGGAGCGCCTGCCTGACGGGTCACCGCTGGCAGCGTGTCGAGGCGGTTGCCCGAAAAGCCAGCAGTCCCCTGCAGGTCGGTTCGACCGCCTCGACATGGTCCTGCGGAAATCTGTTCGGCTGAACCGGCAACAGCAGGCCGAGGCTGACCGCTGAAGGGTGGTCAGCGCGGTACGGAGACCGTGCAGCAACCACCGACTAGCAGACCACCCCCAGGACATGCCCTGGAGCGGCTTGCGGTGCAATGACGCGGGGTCTGTACGCCATAGCCGACCGGTCCGCACCGTTCATGCTTTCGGGTATCAATGTGTTCGATCTGTCGATACCGTCCGCCGGATCGCTTGGGGCGGTCTTCGAACCGAGGGTACGATGAAGCAGCCAAGCTCAGCTGAATATCGCGACAACGAAGCCCGCGAACGCGCGCTTGCTGAAACGGCGACGTTGGCAAACAAGCGAGAAACTCACCTACGTGCGGCGGACAGATGGAAAGCTCTGGCCGCCCGGATCGAGGGTGCGGAGAAAAGGCGTGGATTCGGACGCGCTGCTGTATCCAGCACCCAAAACCTTCGCTAGCGAATGGGAAGCAGACGGGCATATTGCTTGCCTGCGTCAGTTGCCTACCGCACATGTGCTTGCGTTAGCTTCCTGATGTACGGCGATTAACGTCGCCGCGACGAGACTGAGCGCGCCCGCCCTGCCGTACTGGCGCTCCCAGCTTAGTATAGCTGCTTTCACCAGCGCTCCGCCCGCGTCCTCTTGCAATAGCTGTTCGGCTATGTCCGCTAAGGTGACGCTTCGGTTGACGATGAACGCATCTCGTCGAAACTTTTCTTCTATATCGGTCACTCGTCCGGTCCTCCTATTGCCCGAGGCTACGGTTCTAATCCGGTCCTCCCTATCGGACTTTCGTAGCATTGACTGGTATGCGGCCTCCCAAACGTAGACTTCATATGATGCAGGTCGAAGCACCTATCCTAAAATAACGGCTACCTTGCTGAACAGTTCCAGAGCGCACTGACGTACGGCTCTTCAATCACTTGATCGATCTCGTTCTAGGTCCACCTCTTCCCCGTGCCGAACTTGAACGACAAGGCAAGCTGGCAGAGAGTAGCCCCGTTTGCACGACGGCTCGGTAAGGTCTGGTTTGCCGTTAGGCTCGAAACTCCTTTATCACCCACAGAAGATGACGATTGAACCGCCCCGGGTTTGCCGGAGGCGTTGGGTTGTGAGTCACGCTGCCATATCGATGTTGTCCGCGGCAGCATAATATAGCTCCTCGGCTTCGGCGGGCGGGATGTTGCCGATAGGCTCTAGCAGCCGGCGATGGTTGAACCAGTCGACCCACTCGAGCGTGGCGTACTCGACCGCCTCAAAGCTTCGCCACGGCCCGCGTCGATGGATCACCTCGGCTTTGTAGAGGCCGTTGATGGTCTCGGCCAAAGCGTTGTCGTAACTGTCGCCGATGCTGCCGACGGAGGGTTCGATCCCGGCCTCGGCAAGGCGCTCGGTGTACTTGATGGACACGTATTGCGACCCGCGGTCGCTATGGTGGACCAGTCCGCCACGGTGAACCGGCCGGCGGTCGTGAAGCGCCTGCTCGAGCGCATCGAGGACGAAGCTGGCATGCGCCGTCCTGCTGACCCGCCAGCCGACGATCCGCCTGGCATAGGTGTCGATGACGAAGGCGAGGTAGACGAACCCAGCCCAGGTCGCGACGTAGGTGAAGTCCGATACCCATAGCCTGTTCGGCGCCGGCGCCCGGAACTGGCGGTTGACGTAGTCGAGCGGACACGGCGCAGCTTTGTCGCTGATGGTGGTGCGAACCGGCTTGCCCCGGATCACGCCTGCCAGACCCATCTCGCGCATCAGCCGCTCGACGGTGCAGCGGGCGACCGGAAAGCCTTCCCGCATCAGCTGCCGCCAAACTTTGCGTACGCCGTAAACCGCGAAGTTCTCGGCGAACACGCGCGTTACTTCGGGCCTAAGCGCCTGATCCCGCTGTGCCCGCGCCGACAGGCGCATCGGACTCCGTCGCTGCCCGACACGCTCGAAATACGTCGATGGGGCGATCGGCAGGACGCGGCAGATCGGCTCGACCCCATAGGCTTCGCGGTGATCGTCGATGAAGGCGATCATCGCCGGAATGGGCGGTCGAGCTCCGCCTGGGCAAAATACGCCGACGCCTTGCGCAGGATCTCATTGGCTTGCCGCAGTTCGCGCACCTCGCGCTCCAGCGCCTTCACCTTGTCGGCAACCTCGCCCGGGACACCTGCGCGCTTGCCGCTGTTGACTTCAGCCTTCTTCACCCACTCGTGCAGCGTCTGAGGAACGCAGCCGATCTTCTCGGCAATCGATACCACCGTCGCCCACCTGGATCGATGATCCCGCTCGTGGTCGAACACCATCCGTACCGCGCGCTCGCGGACCTCGGGCGCAAACTTGTTCGTCGTCTTGCTCATGGCTTCACCTTCTCAGGAGTTGGAGCCTCCGACAAACCCGGGGCGGTTCAGATGGCAGCGAGAGCGATGGCAGAGAAGAAGGCTGCCGGGCAGCAGCCATAGCCGGCGACGCCCGCTTGGCTCCGCAACTGTATGAACTCGGGTGTTCATTCCGATCTTGTTGCGTCCTGGCAGGTGTCCAAGACCTCCTATCCAATTCACATGCTTCAGGCCGTGCGATGGACCTACAGGTAAGCCGCGTCGCGTATCATAATCTCAACGTCGACATCCACTGCAGCAAGCCGACCATGATCCGCGTAAACACGCCTGGGTCGTTAGAGCGCTTTCAGTGATCCAATCCTTGGTGGAGCGCCGGTAGCCATCGCTCGTATCCATATGACGAGCCAAGTCGCTAATAGCATGATTTCCAAGGGGTTCGTCAAGCACGTTAATCGCCTTATGCAACCAGTCGCTAAGTACTTCATTTGCAGTAGACGGCACAAGACATTCCACTTGCAGCTGGCAAAATTAACGGAGATACTCTGAATCGGATTTGGAGTCCTCGTTATGCGAATCGCTGCGTCCGCATGTTTGGTAGGGCTGGCGTTATACGGAGCCCCAGCTTTCGCGAATTGCGTTAAAGTTGCGCCGTCCGGCCTGCAAGCGAGTTTCCCGACGCTCAGCAGCTCAACCGCCGCGGTCTTGGCGCCAGCTATTACCGATATCGCTAACCTCGCTTCAGTGGAAGCCAATGGTATGTCGGCTGCCCGCATGCGAGATCGGCGTCGACTGCAACTCGAACAGCAAATTGATCGGTACGATGCTCAGCGACAATCTCAACGTCGCCCGCTGAATTTCCGAAACGGCCAGTCCCTTCTTCGTGGCCTCATGCAAGGTGCGCGCGCCGACCCGCCTTCCATTGCTGCCGCCAAAGCCGAACTGAAAGCAATGCAGCGCGGGGCAGGGGCAGGAATCGATGAGCAGGGAAACCAAGGATATCGAGACTTCGACGCGCAACTGGCTACCGCGATCGATCGACTGACGCAGGAAGCTAGCGCAAGCGGATCATTCCAAAGTTTGGCTGATAGTGATCGACTGGTGCGGAACCGTGTCGCAGATTGTGTTGCGTGGCGATCTGCTTCGGGCATAACGTTGCCACAAAGTCTAACCGCGCTTGACCGCTTCGAACGCACGAACCGCGCGGCACTTGGGGCGGCGGCAACGAGCATGGCTCCAAGGATCAGGTCCGAGATTGCTGCCGCACCTGACAGCTCGACGTTGCAGCGTATCCGCGCAGAGTATCTCAACACGCCAGGCGCGAACGAAGCGCTCGGGGCTAGCGGAGTGACGCAGGCGTTCTCCGTTCGGTTGGCGACGGTGCAACGCAATGAGTTGGCTAGCGCGAACGCCGCGCAAGCACGACGTGATGCCGCTTCGGCGCAAGCCGCTAGGATCGCAGCGGCGCAACAAGCGAAGGCCGAAGCAGCGGAACGGGCTTTGCTGGCACGGCAGCGAACCGCGCAAGGACCCTCGGCGGTGGCGAGCATCAACATAAATAGTGCAGGTGAGCCAACGGAGACGCAGATGCGGGCAGCACTTCAGGAGAACGCCGGTCGTATCGCTTCTCGGTTTGGATTGGGGGATTGGACTAAAATAACCTACTTCGAAAAAGTGGGTTGTGAGAAAGCGCAGGGCCGCATTGGATGGCAGTGTGACTTCCTCACGCGGTCTGACGGCAATCCAATGACTGGCTTTCTAGATGCGATGACTGGTCCGGGGATGGCCATTCGAGGTAGCGCACGTTTCGTTCTACGCTCCAATGGCTGGGACGCATTCGTAGACCAGAAGAACAACTGATCGGCTTAGCCGCCGTCCCTGAAACCCGAGCATTCTGGCTACAGTAGCTTACTATCCACGGGAAAGTCACCGACCGAGACAGCGGACCGAGTGCAATCATCGCTTGGACATGCGTGGCGTTCAGTCCCGGTATTTTGGGAACCACTCCTGCGACGACCCATCTAAGGCACTACGTGCCCATCGATCGCTTACACGGCCTCCTTCAACCCACCGTTATCGAGCTCGATCCCAATTCCGTCCGATACCGGGTCAAAAAAATGATGTTGCCAAATCTCTTCGTCGATCAAACGGCGACCTTTTGACGTGCTCCCCATTTTCAGGCCGCTGATAAGTTAGCTTCCGTGTCCATATGCCCGTGGCTGGGGCGGTTCGTGAACTCGGCGGGTGCCATGCCGCCGAGGCTGCTGTGCGGACGCACGGTGTTGTAGTCCGTCCGCCATGCTTCAATGATCCGTCTCGCCGCAGCCAACGAGGGGAACAGGTGCTCGTTCAGACACTCGTCGCGCAAGCGACCATTGAACGATTCCACAAAGCCATTCTGCTGCGGCTTGCCCGCTGCGATGTAGTGCCACTCGACGCCGGTGTCCTGACACCAGGCGAGGACGGCGTGACTGGTGAGTTCGGTACCATTGTCGCTGACCACCATGCACGGCAGCCCGCGACGCTCGGCAATGGCGGTGAGCTCGCGCACATCATGCCGGCCTGAAAGCGAGGTATCGACGATGCACGCCAGGCATTCCCGGCTGTAGTCGTCGATGACGTTGAGGATGCGGAACCGTCGGCCGCAGGCCAATGCATCCGACACGAAGTCGAGTGACCAGCGCTGGTTGGGCTCCTGCGAAATCGCCATCGGCGCCCGCGTTCCCAGCGCTCGTTTCCAGCCGCCGCGCTTGCGCACCGTCAGCCGCTCCTCGCGATACAGTCGGTACACCTTCTTCAGGGTTCATGCCCTTGCCCTCACGCCGCAGCAGGATCGCCAGCCGCCGATAGCCGAACCGACGACGCTCGTTGGCAATCTCGCGCATCCGCTCGCGGACAGCATCGTCCTTCCCGCGAAGCGGCTCATATTGCCATGCCGACCGGTTGACCCCGAGCAGCCTGCAGGCACGACGCTCGGAGAAGCCGTGGTCGGCCATCAGCTTCTCCACCGCAGCGTAGCGATCCACAGAGCGGGTCAGTTTTTTCTCAGGAGATCCTTCAGCGCCGACACGTCGAGCATCGACTCCGCCAGGAGCTTCTTCAGCCGCTGGTTCTCGTCTTCCAACGTCCGTAAGCGCGCCGCTTCCGACACGGTCATGCCGCCGTACTTCGCCTTCCAGTTGCAGAACGTCGCATCGCTGATGCCATGCTTTCGGCACAGCTCGGCGGTCTTCACGCCAGCCTCATGCTCGCGCAGCACGCCAATGATCTGATCCTCGGTAAAACGGCCTCGCCGCATCGCTCGTCTCCATCTGACAAGCTAACTTACCAATGGCATGATTCCCGGGGAGCACGTCAGTACCCAAAACCCTTACGAACGTTTTTCCAGCAAGCTGTGGCTAAAGGGGGACAGAAGGCGATCCGTAGGGATGGTTACGGTGCGCACTTCAGCACTGGGACGCAGTGCCAACGAACGGCGACCTCAAGACACGGATACGGATGCCGACGGATTGTTTCAGGTAGTTCGTAAACGTTACATGCCGCGTTGCGCATACGCAATTTGGAGTATGGATAAGAGGGTTAACGCTCGTTTACTTCGGAGACGTTCGAGCCTTGTGCACCGCCTCAGAAGCGTGCCGAGCCAGCTTGTCGAACGGGGGGACGGTCCAAGTGTTAACGAAAGATTTCCTGCATAGTCTCTATGCTTCCGCTTCGCGTACCGCGCTGGGATATTCGGCGCAGTTGCCCGGGTATGCGTCCTACGGTCTGATCGACGGGACTGCTACGATGAGCCGCCGGACCCAGACGACAGCAAACGCACCGCTAGCGGCAACCGATGCAGCCGACATGTTCGTCTTTGACATCGGGGCCGATACCGGACAAGTCAGCCTTACCGGCTTCGGGCGAAACGACGTCCTGTCGACGACCGCGAAGCTGTTCGATAGCAACAACGACGGAATCGTCACCTTCGGTCGGGATGGCAAGCTGGGTCTGGACGGACCGCAGGGCGGCGATACCGTCGACCTGCCAGGCCTGGAAAGATACGGACTACGGTACATCGGCGAGGCGGATGGACTACATCATTATGCGGACGCCCGCGTTCGGCCGCTGCGTGCGAAGGAAAGCCGCACTGATAATGAAACTATGGCAGGCGACCGGACGGGCCGACAGCAGGACGTCCATTTCTTCGACACAGCGCTAGGCCTTGATTTCGGTAGCGACCGTGTAACGCGGTTTGATTCTCGCGACTTACTCGTCACAACTACGCGCGTCGGGAATGCCAATATTGGGGATCGCCTCGAACTTGTTGACGGTTCGATCGCCCTCGGGGTTGGGCTCGGCGACGTTCGATTGACCGGGATGGCGGGCGAGGCGATCGACCAGCTGGAATATCGTGGCGGCATTGAGCATGCCGGCGTCACCTACCATGTCTATGCCCGCATCGGGTCTACGGCCGGTGCCGGGGATCTGCGCTTCGTCGATGGCGGGGCGCCCAGCGTAGTCGGCCCCGTGCTCGCAGCTGCCACCGAGGATGGCTTGACGGTCTCGATCGATCTGCTGAGCGGTGCGAAAGCCGGATCAGCTGGCGGGCCGCTAAAGATCATGAACTTGGGCACCTTACCGGACGGGCTAGTACAAGAGGGTAGTGTCGTCAGTATCGATCCTGGTAACGCCGCTTTCCAATCGCTGGCGGCAGGCGAATGGCGAACGATCGACATCAGTTACCGGATCGCCGACAATGGTGGGTCGAGCGTAGCGCAAAGCGCGCGGATCACAGTAAGCGGGGTCAACGACGCGCCCGTTGTCGATGCCGACCTGTCGGCGCAACTGGTCGAAGATGACGGCGTCGCCTTCATCGACTTGCTGACTGGTGCCAGCGATGTCGACGACGGTGACTCGCTGTCAGTGGCCGGGCTACCCGAACTACCTGCTGGCATCAGGTTAGACGGCGACCAGCTGCGGGTAGACCTCGACGACCCAGCGTTTCAGTCGCTGGCGGCTGGCGATACGATCATGCGCGAGATCAGCTTTTTCGTTGCTGACAAGGCCGATGCGCGGATCGAACGGACGCTCGATCTGACCGTGACCGGGATCAACGACGCACCCGTCGTGATTGGAACGATCGAAGCGGAAGCGGACACCGACGATGCGCCGTTCACCCTTGACCTCCTGGCCGGCGCTTCGGACGTCGATGTCGGCGACCGTTTAGTCGTGCAGGGGGTGTCGGGCCTGACCGACGGGATGCGCGTCGACGGCACCGAACTGACCATCGATCCAACCGTCTTCACCGATTTGGCCGCTGGAGAAGAGCGCAGCGTTACAGTGCAATGGACCGTCGTCGACGGCCAAGGTGGCGAGGCGGCACGCAGCGCAACGATCGTAATCACCGGCGTTGGTGGCGATGCGCCGCCGTCACGCATCCCTACGATCACTGGCTTTTCGCAGGACAGCGGTCGGATCGGAGATAACCTCACCAACGATGCAACGCCGACCTTGACGGGGACGGCCGGGGCCGGCGAACGCGTGACGGTCAGCATCGACGGCAAAACGGTCGGAACGACGCACGCCGACACAGCTGGCCGCTGGAGCTATAACGCAGTTAGTCTTGTCGATGGCGCATACGATTTCGGCGTCCGCACCGCGGCCGGCGATGGAACCGGGCTGACACTCACGATCGATACGGTCGCGCCTGACGCTACCGCAAGCTTGGCACGGTCATCCGATACCGGAACCACCGGCGATGGCCGCACCAGCGCAGGTAGCGTGACGATCGTGGGCACCGCCGAAGCCGGTGCACGGGTGAAGGTCGGTTCGATCGAAACAACGGCCGGAGCCAATGGCGCCTATGTCGCCAATGGCGTAGACCTAGCACTCGGCAACAACGCCATCTCGATCGTCGTGACCGATGCGGCAGGCAACGCCAGCACTACGACGCTGGACGTCGAACGCATGGGCGACGGCAGCAGCAACATCGCGCTGCAATGGAACAAGATCGCACTGCAGAGTATCGCGCGCGATGGCGACATTCCGGTCGAGGCGACCCGGATGCTGGCAATGGTCAGTATCGCCGCCTACGATGTCCTGAACGCGATCGACGGTTCGCCGGCGCTACTGGTTTCTCTCGATGCGCCCGATGGTGTGTCCGGAGAGGCCGCGCTGGCCGCAGCGATGGCAGCGGTCATATCGTACAGCTATCCCGGACAGGCATCGATCATTGCCACGGCGCTTGCCGACACGATGGCGACCTTGAACCTCGGTACCGCGACGTCCGCCGCCAGCATCGCGTTCGGACGCGACATTGGCGAGGCGGTGATCGCGGTCCGTGACAGCGACGGTTGGGACGCTTTCAATGCGTATGAAAGCGGCGACGCAATAGGACAATGGCGCCCGACCGGCCCGAACTTCGGATCGGCGGAGGCAGCGCAATGGGGTGACCTCACTCCGTTTCTAATCGCATCCGGCGACCAGTTCCGGGCTGGGCCACCGCCCGCGTTGAACAGCGCGCAGTATGCCGCCGACTATAACGAGGTGAAGTCGCTCGGGGCGGTGAACTCGACGACGCGCACGGCGGACCAGACGCAGGTGGCACGCTTCTGGGCAGACGGACTAGGGTCTTATACACCTGGCGGTCATTGGGGTGCGATCGCCGGGGAAGCGGCTGCCGCGAGCGGTTTTGGACTGACCGAAACCGCACGGATGTTCGCGATGCTGAACATCTCGTTGGCGGATTCGGGCATCGCCGGGTGGGATACCAAGTATAGCTATGCGACATGGCGTCCCGTCACTGCGATCCAGAACGGCGACGTGGACGGGAACGACGCTACCGTCGGCGATCCTAATTGGCAGCCGCTGGCGCTGACTCCGTCGCATCCCGATTACGTCTCAGGACACTCGACCTATAGCACCGCCGCAGCCACGATCCTGTCGTCGATCTTCGGTGACGATTACGCCTTCTCGACCACCAGCCTCACTGCCCCGGGCATCACCCGCAGCTTTGACAACTTCCAGGCCGCAGCGAACGAGGCTGGCCGCAGTCGCGTCTATGGGGGTATCCATACTGAAAGCTCCAATGCCGCAGGCAGGCAGATCGGCCAAAGCGTCGCGAACTTCGTCCTGGGCGCTTTCGACACCAGCAGCGACGCCAGGGCTCCAACCATCATCGTGCAGGCAGCCAAGGGGCTGGTTGCCAAGGACGCGCCTTCGCTTTCCGGCTTCGCTGTCGACAATCTGCCCGGGCTGTCCGCCATTTCCGTCGCGCTCGATGACGGCGGGGCAAAGACCGTAGCTGTCACTGGCGGCCGCTTTGCATTCGATCCAGACGCGTTGTTCGGCAAACTGACGGAGGGGACGCATAAACTGACGCTGTCTGCCACGGATGCGGCGGGCAATGTCGGTTCGGCAAGCTACCAGTTCACGGTCGACGCTACCGCACCAACGATCGTCGCCAGTCTGTCGAGCGGCACGACGTTGACCAGTGATACGCGGTTCGTCGGTACGGCCGATGGCACCGGGTCGAAGATCGTGTCGCTCGGCTACGCCATCGATGGTAGTGCGTTGCGGACCGTGAGTTTCGATCCGTCGGGAGGGTTCGATACGGCGATCGATCTGGCGTCGCTTTCGCCCGGCGCGCATACGATCCGGATCACCGCCACCGACGCTTCCGGTCTGACGACCAGTCGTGACTTCACTGCAACGTTGACCGAACGAGTGGCGTTTGCAGTTGAAGCCATCACCCCCTTCGACGGGGCAGGTGAGGTCGGAGTGACGTTCAAGCCAGAGGTGCGCTTTACCCGCGCCGCCGATGCGGCGTCGCTGACCGGCGACAGCTTCTATGCGACCGATGCGAGTGGGACGAAACTGCCTGCGACGATCGTGGTGTCGGCCGACGGAATGCGCGCCTATCTCCTGTTCGATTCAGCGTTGCCGGGTGCCTCGCGGATTGAACTGCATCTCGATGGCGACCGGATCAAGGCGCGTGGGGACGGAGTCGCGCTGGACGGCGACGCCAACGGCACCGCGGGTGGCGACCTGTTGACGGACTTCACGACGGTCAGCCGTTCCGTCGTCACGGGGACGAGCATCACCGGCGTCGTCGTCGGTCCCGGCGCCGACTTGAAGCCGATGACCTTCGACGACTTCCGTGTGGGTCCCGATCAGGCGGCGAACACGAAGGACGACATCTATCTCGAGAAGATCGCGGGCGCGCGCGTGTGGGTGATAGGACAGGAGGGCAAGGCGGTCTTCACCGCCGCCGATGGCAGCTTCACGCTGACCGGCGTGCCGTCAGGCAACGTCAAGCTGGCGATAGATGGGCGAACCTCGACCAATGCGCCGAACGGCTATTTCTATCCCGAAATGGTAATGGACCTCAACGTCCGACCAGGCGTCGCCAATACCGTGATGGGCACGATGGGTTCGACAGAATCCCAGATCGCCAATATCGATCACTCACAGGTCTATCTGCCGCGGATCTCTTCGGCATCCCTTACTGCAATCGACGACGACGAGGCTACGACCATATCGGTCAAGGCCGAAGGGACGACCGGCCTCACCACCGAACAGCAATCCTATGTGAAGCTCGTCGTGCAACCAGGCTCGCTCGTCGACAAGGACGGCAATGCGGTCGACGCGCCCACGGTCGGCATCGCTACCGTACCCCCCGAGCTAGTCCGGGACATGCTGCCGGCCGGATTGCTGCAGCATACGTTCGACATCACCATCCAGGCGCCCGATGCGGCGCTGTTTACTGCTCCCGCCGAACTGACACTGCCCAACGTCTTCAATGCGGCACCGGGCACCAAACTGAACGTGCTGTCGTTCGATCACGACACCGGCCGCCTCGTAATCAACGGCACCGCCACCGTATCGGCGGACGGCAAGTTCGCTGTCACCGATCCCGGCTCCGGCGTCACTAAACCTGGTTGGCACGGGTTGGCGACGGCTGGGTCTCAAGTTACCGGCCCTTCCGACCCCTATGTTGGTGAGGGGCCTGGCCCAATCGCCCCCCCCGTTCCACCCCCTCCCAACTGCAAATTCGGCGAGGTAGCCGAGGATCTGGGGTTCCCTGCCGCGCGTGCGGTCATCGCGAACGTCAAAGCGTTCGTCAAAAGCGTACCAATTCTGAAGATAGCGTCAATCGCATACAAGACAGTCCTTGTCGGCAGCGCAATCTACAATCTCGACAAGACTGTTCAAGATGCACGGTCCGCGATGAGTGATGGAGAAGTGTCAGCCGCCGAATTGGTAAGCATATCGAGCAATCTTCTGAAAACAAAAAACTCTGCGAAAGCAGCATATGACGAGCTGCTAGAAACGGTAAGTTTCTTGTCGCTACTTCGCGACCAAGCGATCGCGCTCGACGAGACAATTTCTTTTGCGGAAGAAGCAATACAAAAGATATACGAGAGTGAATGTGCGCCGGATGTTTTGAAGACGGCCGCGTTCGCGTTGCAGGCTCCTCTGGGCAACGCAAAATTTCTAATCGAGCAGTTTAGGGAGAAGCTTTCAGGTGCAAATAGTTCAATAACCAGCCTAGGTTGGGATTTTGTCTGTAAACAAATTGAGCGGACACTCGGTGATATAAACAGCTTGGTGAATATAACAGGCGGTAGCAACGTTGCCGCTAATGGTATCCTTATGGCGGCTTCTGCCGCTAGTCCAGACAGTCCGCCTACGTTACAGCAAATCGTTGATGATCTTGCGGCGATATCATCCGGCCTGGATGACGATGCTGTGACAATAGAGGAGCTGGAAAAGGACGTGTCCGCCAGCGAGAAGAACGCTGACGCGATAGACCAGTTGAATCTTGCCAGATTGGAGGGTGTGTTTGCAAACGCACAGCGCGTCGTCGAGGGGATGCCGCAAAATGCGTATGTGCTAATCGAATATAACGACGATACACTCCGGCTCAGGACGGATGCGAATGGGCACTATGAGGCATTCCTTCCTGCGGAAACCGAATTCGTCGTCAGAATGTACGATGTTCAAAATAATAGAGTTGGAGAATTTTCCGGGAAAACCGCCGTATCGGGTGCCGAGACGAAGCTCCCGCTGATAATGTTCACCGACGGGGATCTGTTGCCAGACCGCGACGGCGACGGTTTGGCTGACGAAGCGGAGTTGATACTTGGGACGGATGCCGATGGTTCCGACTCCGATAAGGACGGTCTAACCGACCTGGTGGAGGCGCAGCTTGGCACCAACCCGCTCGGCGATGTCCCACTTGCAACCGGCGTCGTCGCCTCGTTGGCCTTGGACGGGCAGGCCACGGATCTAGCAACCTTGTCGGATTTTGCCAGCTACGTGTCACTGGCGCTGGTGGCGACGGGATCAGCAGGGTTGGCCATCGTAGATGTAAGTAACCCCTTGGCGCCGAAACGGCTCGCCAGCGTCGACGTTTCCGGGACGGTCGCGCAGATCGCAGCGGATCGGCAGCTTGGAATGGTCGCGGTGTCGACCGGGTCAGCCATCAGCCTCATCGATATTAATGATCCGACCAAACCTGTTGTCTTGCGGACAGTCGGCAGCGCGGGCGCGGATATCGTAGCCCTTGACGGAACTATCTATGTCGCGACGGGACGATCAGTAACCGCTTTCGACATGGTCACCGGCGAAGAATTGCAAGCACTTGCGCTCGGGTCAGGAAACGTCGTCGGACTGGCACTGGAGAATAATCTGCTCGCGGCAGTCGACAGTAGCGGCGTCGCCTATGCTATCGACGTGAGCAGCGAACTAATGGTCCGCAAGGGATCCGTCTCGCTCGGTTTCACGGCGACCGGTGATGGCGCGGACAAGATCTATCTTGCGAACGGCGTCCTCTATGTTCCAGCGACGAACGGCTTCCAAGGAGGCTACGGGACCAGCGACTTCTCTGACCCGACCAAGCCCGTAGTACTGAGCGGACCTGACGATACCAGTTTCGCCGGCAGCGCGATCGCGCTCAACGGTTCGGGTCGTGGCATCATCGTCGGCAATCCCGGCGGCGTGTTCGGCGCGAATGTGCTCGATGTGGTCGACACCGGCGATCCCACCGCTACAGGCACCTTCGTAACTCGCGTCACGCTGCCATCGGCACCATCGGCAGTGGTGATCGATCGTGGTTTTGCGCTGGTCGCGAACGGGACCTCGGGCTTGCAGGTTGTAAATTACCTAGCGCTCGACCGTAACGGCGAAGCGCCGGACGTCACACTGGCGACCGCTGGCCTTGACGTCGACCCGAACGCCGTCGGAATTCAGGTTCTGGAAGGGTCAGTGCTGCGCCTGAACGCGAGCGTCACCGATGATGTGCAGGTCCGGGACGTGTCGGTGCTGGTCAACGGCACACCGGTCGACAGCGATGGGAGCTATCCCTTCGATCTGTCGGTTGACGTCCCAACGCTGGGGGCGAAGGCAAGCGATACGTTGACAATTCAGGTTCGCGCCACCGATACCGGCGGCAATATCGGTCTGTCAGATACGGTGCAGATATCGGTCGTTCGCGACACGATCGCGCCGAAACTGGTCGCGAGCAACCTTGCGGATGGTGCGTTGCTCGGGCAGACGTTCCGTACCTTCCGGCTGAGCTTCTCAGAACCGCTCGACCAGGATGCGGTAACTACTGCAGCCTTCCGCGTGCAGAATGCGGACGGCACGAGCCACACCCCGACGAACTTGCTGTTCAAGGACGGTGGGCGGACCGTCCAACTGACTTTCGACACCTTCGACGTCGGCAATCATCGCTTCATCGTCGATCAGAACAAGATCGTCGATCGCGCCGGTAACGCGCTTGGCTCGTCCACGACCGAAACCGATTTCCGCGTGCAGACCTTCACTATCGAATGGATTCGTCAGGGCAGCGGCGACTGGAACACGGCGTCGAATTGGAGCACCGGCAAGGTTCCCCAAGAAACCGACGAGGTATTCATCCAGGCAGCCGGAGATGCGATCATCCGTATCGCAGGCTCGCCGGTCAAAGTCGCGCGGCTGGTAACTACCGAGGCGATCAAGGTCGATCATACGGGCGACCTGACCGTCATCAGCGGCGGTTCCCTTGCCGAACTCGAGATGTCATCGAATGCGATTGCGACGTTCGACGCGGCTACCACCGTTGGTACTTTAGCGATGCCGTCAGGCACACTGAAGGGTGACGGTGCGGTAACAGTCGACAACCTGTTCACCTGGACTGGTGGTACGCTAGCTGGGACCGGTGACCTGACCGTAGCAGACGATGCGACGCTCGTGATCGGCCATAGCGCCAATAGAAGCAACAGCACGCTGTACCTCCAGAAGGATCTCACGCTCGCCGGGGCGGGTACGTTCGACCAAGGGCAGTTGTACCTTGGCACCTATCGGTACGATGGAGAGAAGAACGCATGGGTAAATTCGCCTGGTTCGCTGACCATTGCTGATGACGCAACGCTGACCTTCTCAGGCGAATATTCGGACATCTACGATGGCACGGCGGCGTGGGTCTCGAACGAACGTTCGAGCATCACCAATGCCGGCGCGCTTGTGCGTGAAGGCAACGGCACGACGACGATCACCAGCAGTCTGATCAACAATGGTGCGATCACGGTTCAAGCGGGCACGCTGACGCTGTCGGGCGGCGGCACGGGTACCGGTTCGCTGACGGTAGACGGGGGCGCTGCGCTCGAGTTCGGGGGAGGCACGATCAACCTTGGCGAGGGAGTCGAATTCACTGCAGATGGCACGCTCCGGGTGACGAGCGGCACGGTGACGATTGATGAGACTCTTGATCTAACTAGGATCGAGGTATCGGGCGGCACTCTCGTGCTGACCGGTAACGTCGTAGCCGATGCGATCGCGGTCACCGGCGGGACGCTAAAGATCGACGGCGCTCTCACGGTGGATGCAGTCAGCGTCAGCAACGGAGCCCTCCAAATGGACGGCGCGGTCGAACTCGACACCTTGACTGTAAGCAGCGGCACGTTGCGCGGCGATGGCGCGGTGATGGTCGACACCTTGTTTGTCTGGACCGGAGGTACGTTAGCCGGGAAGGGCGGCTTGACTGTGGCTGCCGATGCGACGCTCGACATGGGGTCTAACGGCAACAGCAGCCAGAATGCGTTGTATCTGCAGAAGGATGTCGTGCTCGAAGGCACCGGCACGTTCGACAAGGGCCAACTATACCTTGGTACCTACGGCTATGATGGGACGAAGGGTGCATGGGTGAACACCCCGGGTTCGTTGACGATCAGCGATGACGCGATACTGACCTTCTCGGGCGAACATTCCGACATTTACGACGGCACTGCGTCCTGGGTATCGAACGAGCGGTCGTCGATCATCAATATAGGTACGCTCGTGCGCAACGGTGACGGCGTGACGACCATCAGCAGCCGCATCGCACATGAGGGTGCGGCGACGGTTGAAGCCGGGACTCTGCTGTTGTCGGGTGGGGGTAAGGGCAACGGGTCAATCACAGTCGAAGGCAGCGCTGCGCTGCAATTCGGCGGCGGCGACTTCACACTGGGCGATAGGGTTGCATTCGCCCAAAGCGCGTCATTGGCCGTAACCAGCGGCACGGTCACGATCGATGGGCAACTGTCGTTGGAGCAGATTGACGTAGCGGGCGGCGCGCTGTCGCTGACCAGCAACGTGACGGTCGACGGTATTGTCATTTCCGGCGGTACGCTCGAGGTGGACGGAGACGTTCAGGCGAACGTGGCGAACGTCACTGTTGGCGTGCTCCAGTTCGACGGATCGACGGAGCTGAATACTTTGTCGATGAATGGCGGGACACTACGAGGCGACGCGGCTGTCGCGGTGGGCGATCGCTTCACCTGGACCGGAGGTACGCTGGCCGGGGCAGGCGACCTGACGGTGGCCGGCGATGCGACGCTCGACATGGGGTATGATGGTAACAGCTACAACACCCTGTATCTTCATAAGGACTTGAAGCTCGACGGCACCGGCACGTTGGACAAGGCGCAGCTCTATCTTGGTACCTATGGGTACGACGGGACGAAGGGCACATGGGTGAACACGCCGGGTTCGCTGACGATCGCTGATGGGGCGACGCTGACGCTTTCTGGCGAGTATTCCGATATCTACGAAGGCACCGCGGCCTGGGTGTCGAACGAGCGCTCGACGGTGAACAACGGTGGAACTCTGGTGCGCGACGGTAGTGGCGTAACCACCATCACGAGCAGCATAACGAACGATGGTACCGTCAGGGTCGAAACGGGCGTGCTGCTGCTGTCGGGCGGCGGTAACGGCGACGGTTCGATCTCGATCGAAGCAAACGCGACTCTTCAGTTCGGTGGGGGCGACTTCGCACTGGCTGAAGGCGTCGAATTCACTGCCGACGGTACATTGCGCGTCACCAGCGGCACCGTGACAATCGACGAAGCGCTGTTGCTGAAGCGGATCGAAGTGTCGGGCGGTGCGCTGGTCCTGACCGGGAACGTCACGGTCGACGATATCGCCGTCGCTGGCGGCACGCTTGAGATCGACGGAATTTTCAAGACGAACCAGGCGACCGTCACTGGTGGCCTGCTCCAGTTCGATGGATCGGCCGCGCTGAACACTTTGTCGGTGAGTGGCGGGACACTGCGAGGTGACGGAGCTGTCGCGGTAGGGGACCTCTTCACGTGGACCGGAGGCACGCTGGCGGGGACCGGCGGCCTGACGGTGGCTGGCGATGCGACGCTCGATATGGGGTATGAAGGGAACGGCAGCTACAGCGCGCTATATCTTCAGAAGGACCTCGTCCTCGACGGCACCGGCACGCTCGAAAAGGCGCAGCTGTACCTTGGCACCTATGGATACGATGGTACAGAAAACAAATGGCTGAACTCGCCCGGATCGCTTACCATTGCCGATGGTGCCAGCCTGACTTTCTTCGGCGAGTACTCGGATATCTACGAAGGAACGGCGTCCTGGGTATCGAACGAGCGTTCGCTGGTCATCAATGCCGGGACGCTGGTGCGCGATGGCGATGGCACGACGACCGTCACGAGCGGGATCGTCAACGACGGGGCGATCACGGTCAAGGATGGTGCGCTGCTGCTGTCGGGCGGCGGCACGGGTGACGGGTCGATTGCGGTCGAGGGTGAGGCCGAGCTTCAATTCGGTGGTGGTGAATTCACGTCGGGCGAAGGGGTCGAGTTCACAGCCGACGGCACGCTACGCGTCATCGGTGGTACGGTTACGATCGACGAGACGCTCTCTGTCACGCGGATCGAGGTCACGGGTGGGACGCTCGTACTGACTGGCGACGTTGACGCAGATTCGATTGAACTCAACGGCGGGACGCTGGACGCCAAGGGTGCGCTGTCGGTCGACGTTCTGTCCGTGCGCAGCGGAACGTTGCAGGGAGACGGTGTGGTCAAAGTGGCCGAGTCCCTGACCTGGACGGGTGGTACGCTGGCTGGTTCCGGTGATCTGACGGTAGTCGAGGCGGCGACCCTCGACATCGGGTATGACGGCGACGGCAGCTACAGCACTCTGTATCTCCAGAAAAATCTGGTGTTGGAGGGCGAAGGAACATTGAGCCAAGGGCAACTTTACCTCGGTACCTATCGCTACGACGGGACGACGAACGCCTACGTCAATCTGCCCGGCTCGCTGACAATTGGGGATGGCGCGACGTTGAGCTTGTCCGGAGAATTTTCGGATATCTACGAAGGCACGGCTTCCTGGGTTTCGGACGAACGCTCGCTGCTCGTGAACGAGGGGACGCTGTTGCGGACCGGCGAAGGAACGAGCACGATCAGCGCTGTGTTCGAAAATCGCGGAACGGTTACGATCGAAGACGGCACGCTCGACCTGACCGGCGGTGGTGCGGCCGGCGGCAGCTTCAAGGTCGAAGACGCTGGTGAACTTGAGTTCGGCAACGGCACGTTCCTGTTGTCCACCGAATTCAGACTAAGTGGGTCCGGATCGGTTGAGATTGGCGGCGGGGACGTCACGTTTGCCAGCAAGCTCGATGCCCGAATGCTTTCGATCACCGGCGGAACGCTGAACGTAGAAAGCGCGCTGGTGGTAGATACCTTGTCGGTAAGTGGTGGTACGTTACAAGGCGATGGAGCTGTCTCGGTCGACGATCTCTTCGCGTGGACGGCAGGCACTTTGGCAGGCAGCGGAGATCTCACGATCGGCGAGAATGCGACACTTGACATGGGGGCTGACGGCAACGGCATCTATAGCACGCTGTATCTGTACAAAGACCTCGTGCTCGCGGGCGAAGGAACGTTCGAGAAGGGGCAGCTTTACCTCGGGACCTATCGATATGACGGCGCAGAGGGGATGTATATCAATACGCCCGGTTCGCTGACCGTTGCCAAGAGTGCGGCCTTGACGTTGTCGGGCGAATATTCCGATCTGTTCGACGGTACCGCGTCGTGGGCCAACGGCGAACCGTCGAGCTTCACCAATGCTGGAACGCTAGTCCGCCGCGGTGACGGCACTAGCACGATCGCCGATGCGCTCTATACCGTCCATTCGGGGGAGACCGACGTCGAACAAGGCTACCTCTACGTGAACTGGGATCTGACCATCTAGGTCAGGGCCCAGTTCACGCAGGTAACGCGATAGTAACCGGAGGCGGCAACCTACACGCTAGTCACCCAGAACCGAAGTAAGTTACGTTACATGCGTTCTTGCGATGGCGTGAGGCATGCACGGTTGGTCGTAAGGCGGACGTATTGGTATTAAGCGCGGTCGATCGCGCGTTTCTCGAATCACAGGTGCGGCGTGACGTGACCCCGGTCTTTCATCCAGCGGCAACCAGAGACCGACCGTGGTTTGAGCTGCTACCCGTTCTTGGACCACTTGGCTGGCCGTCATCCAGCATTTGTTGGCAGCGGCGGGCCATGTGCCGCTGACCAGCTCACCAGCGATATCGGCGTCTTGTTGCCGATAGCGCTATGGGGTCGCACCTCGTCGTAGTCTCTGCGCCAAGCCCCACATTTTCGGATCGCGTCGTCGAGGCTCTTGAACCAATGCTGGTTCAGGCATTCCGCCTGACGTGGTTCGGCATTGGAACACGGCCGGCGCGGTCTACTTGGTGCTCGTTCAGATCACTGCCAGCGGGGGCATGCCGAACCGCTGACGGCAGCAGGTGCCGACTGTCTTGGCTTTCGATATATGAACCGCGTGTCCCCAGCCTGGCTCATGCTGCTTCCCAGGACTGTCGGGATACTTCTGGGCAAGCGTGGGAAGAACGGTCTGATCAAGCGTTCCTGTAGGTGTTCAGTCCCGGCATCTGGTGGATCGGGTCGACGATGAACCGGTCCGGCTCTGACGTCCAGATCTTGGCGATGTATTCGTAGGGTGTGAGGCCGCTGAGCGTCTTGAGCCGGCGGGCAAAGTTGTAGGCGGCCATGAAGTCGGCGAGGTGCGTCCGGAGCTGGTCGTGGCTCTCGTAATGGAAGCGTTTGACGGTCGCGTCCTTGATGGTGCGGTTCATCCGTTCGACCTGACCGTTCGTCCACGGGTGGTTCGGCTTGGTGAGCCGGTGCTCGATGTCGTTTGCCTCGCAGATCATGTCGAAGCGCATCTGGCGCGACCAGGCGGTGTTCCGGTTGCGCGGCTGCTCGGCGAACTGAATGCCATTATCGGTCAGGATCGTGTGTATCCGGTACGGCACGGCCTCCAGCAGGTGGTCGAGGAACTCCCATGCTGTGCGCCTATCGGCCTTGTCCACCAGCTGGGTGACTGCGAACTTGCTGGTGCGGTCTATGCCAACGAACAGATAGAGCTTGCCTTCGCCAGTCTGCACTTCGGCGATATCGATGTGGAAGAAACCAATTGGATAACGCTTGAAGCGTTGCCGCTTTGGCTTGTCGCCCTCGACATCCGGTAGCCGTGAGATGGCGTGCCGCTGAAGGCAACGGTGCAGCGCTGACCGGGTCAGGTGCGGTAGCGACGGCTGCAATGCGTAGAGGCAGTCGTCGAGCGGCAGCAGTGTGTGGCGACGGAACGCCACCACCATTGCCTCCTCCGCCTCGGTCAGGGTCGTTGAATGAGGGGCCTTCGGCCCGGTCTTCAGATCCTCGACCGTCGCCCTCTTACGCCACTTCGCCACCGTCTTGGGGTTGATCCCCAGCTCACGGCTCAGCGTCGCGAGCGAAGCTTGCGATCGCTGTATTGCTGCTCGGACAGCGTGCGTGGTCGTGGCGCACCCATGACGTACCTGTCCCATACGGCTTCCTTCCATTCCAACGAAAGGATCGCACCATCAAACCGTGGGATCAAACACCTAGTGGATTTCGTAAACTGGCACCGTAATCCAGGAAGCCCAGGGCGGCTGAGGTGCCGGAGCCTGAATGCTCCGGCCTCGCGAGCGCATGACTTCGACACCCTACGAGACACCCTACAAACTACGAATCGTGGACATTCGGCCATGGCCAGCTAAGCTCGGCCGCTCTCAGGGGGGGGGAGCTCAAATGCGAAATCGTCTGATCATCGCCTGCGCGGCGGCGCTGCTGTTCAGTGGCAGCGCCAACGCCCAAAGTATAGCGGAACTGAAGGCGCAGGCCCAGGAGACGCGGGCATTGCTGGCGCAGGGAGAGGCCAGCGGCATGGACGCGACTATACTGCAGACGCTGCACGAAGGCCTCGAGATCGCAGAGCAGGCGATTCGGGAAATGGAAGAGGATGCGTCCGGGACGAGCATTTCGCCGGGCAGCGGCGCGAGCGACGCGGTCGCAGCCGGGCAGAGCTACGCGACCAAGCCTAATCTCGCCGCCGAAACCTGCACCGGCTTCACTGAAGCCAATTACCGCACCCTCGCCTTGTCGGGCGGCAACGACGTCCAGCTCAAGACGATGTGCGGGCAGGCCTTCGAATATTACACCATGTACAAGAGGGCGATCGCTCAGGGCTACAGCGAGACCGATGCCGACCGGACCTATGCTGCGCACCAGCAGGCCGCGACCAACGCCAACAGCTTCTACGCCAATAACCGCGCAGATTGAGGGGATGGAAATGAGGGGATGGCTTACCGCGGCACTGGCCGCATTGCTCGGAATTTTCGCCGTCGCTGCGACACCGGCGGCCGCACAGTCGCCGCGCGGCTCGTCCTTCTTCTGCATCGTCTCGGACGACGGAACGAACACCTACATCCACTCGGCGACATTCAAGGCGAATCCCCAGGTCTCCACCGACGCCTATGAGGGCGAGTGGCGCGCCTATCTCACGCAGAAGGGCCTGCCGACGAACGGCGGTTGCACCTTCACCGACCTGCCCCAGAACGTGCCCGTTTATTTGGATGGGCTGAAGCAGCAATGTGACGATTGCTCGATCTGGACGCTGCGCCCGGTGGACTTCGCTTATACCGGTGCCGCGGCGCCGAAGCCGGCCGGCGACCATCGCAACCTCGCCAGCGACATGTGCGAGGACTTCACCGAGGCCAATTATCGCGAGAAGGCGCTCGCCCCGGGCCTGGACCAGCAGCTGCGAGCGATGTGCGGCCAGGCCTTCGAATATTACACCATGTACAAGCGCGCGCTGGAGCAGGGCTATTCGGCCGCCGACGCCGAGCGCACCTACCAGGCGCATGAGAAATCGGCGGCGGTGCTGAAGCAGTTCTACGAAGAGACGCGGACAGATCGCTGAGGATGGCGCGGCTCGCGATCGTCGCGCTCGGCCTGGCCGGCGGCTTCGTCCTCGCGCTGGCGGGCGGTAGCCGGCTGGCGGCGGCGCAGGAGCTCAGCTATTTCTATTGTTATGCGCCCGATCCGGCCAAGGGCGTCACCTATGTCTCAAGCGTCAACCGGGTGGGCCCGGTCGCCGAGCGATCGCGCTACGGCGCGGAGTTCGTCACGCATCTGAAATTGAGGGGATTGGGCGGCACGGCCGGCTATTGCACGATGCGCGCGACGATGCGCGAGATCGACCGCGGCCGCAGCGAGATGGCGCAGATGACCTGCCTGGAATGTACGGGCGCCGAGCGGCTCGAGGACGTCGAATGGCTGCGTGGCGGCGAGGCGCCAATCCAGTCGGTGCTGGTGAGCAAGCAGGGCGGCGAGACCGTCAGCGACAGCGTCTCCACCACGCAGGCGGCGACCGATGCGGCGCCCAGAGACGCCAAGCTGCTGCTGAGCGCGGCCGAGGCCGGGCCGGTGCTGGACTTCTTCTTCGGATCGGTGCCGGGCGCGATCGACGACAATGACCGCCGCTTCGCTCAGGCGCTGATCGTCGACAGCGCACGCGCCAGCGTCCGGATGTCCTATGCCGAGACCCTGCTGCGCAGCGCGATCTCGCCTGCGGCTACTCCGTCCGGCGTGATCCGGGCGATCGCACGGCGGGTGCTGACCGATCTTGCGGAGCCGGACAGCGTCCGCGCCGCCTTCGAGGGCGACCATAGCGCCGCCGTCGTCGCCGAGATCCGCCGCCGCTGGAAGTCGGTCTGGACGGATCGCGTGCAGCAGGACGACAGCAGCATGCTGCCTTGAGGCGGGGATAGGGGCGTCGGAAGGGCCGGAAAGGTGGCGCTGGGCGTGCCCTCGGCGGACGCCGAGCGTTGCGTAGAGTGTCTCCAAAGGACCGGCGAATCTCCCAGCTAGCTCGACGAGGTTCAAGCTCACGATCCGTGCGGTGCCGGGCACACGGTCCGGTCGGCAACGTGCCGCGGAAGGCGTTCAGATAAAGTTCGATCGCGTGAATCGAGGCGGCCCGATATAGTGCCTAGGACCAAGCACCGCCGCCAGCGCCCAGCCGACAACAGGATTTTGGCGGCGCGCCGATATTCGTCGGCGAGCGCCACGATATGCCGAGGCTTAGCCGCCTCGCCAGGATAGAAACGCTGCCCCTCGGCTCCCATCCAATTGCCTAAGCGATGGGGGACAAAGACTTTGATAATGGCATCTTTGCGCCTTCAACTCGATCGGTCGAAGCATTCACCCGATTTCCTGAAAACGGTCATTCGGCCAGGCGCGCCGCTAGCGCGCAGCATGAAGCTCCGGCGCCATGTTGTGCGCCGAGGGCCGCGGCCGGGTCAGCTCGCGTTACGCAACAGGCGTTTCCGCTCGGTGCCACCGCGATCGGCGTGTCTCCTGTGTTCGATATGGAATGACAGTTCGGATGGTCGAAGGGGCGGGGCCCCTTGATGCAGGAGGCGGTGGGGCCGCTGCCGGGGTTCCGTGACGCCGCGCTACTGATCGATCGCAATTTCTGGAAGATCGTCCGCGCCAACGGGAGGACGGCTCCCGACGTTGACGGCGGAGTGCGTCCGCTGAAGAAGCGTCGCGTTGTCTCGAGAAAATTTGCCTAGAAACGTTACCGGTAAGGCGGCATACAACAGCGCATATGGCCGGAACCATAAAAGGGGCACGTTATGGCAGACGAAGGAGAGCATGAGTTCAATATTGAGGCGGTGGCCGACGATGACGATGGAAAGTCATTTTCCAGCGAAGAAGTCGTTCGGATCGAGCACGATCTCGGTGTAAGTTGGTCAGGCGTAAGCGGATGTTGCAGCGGTGACCGCCCACAGCGCGAAGTGAATAGTGCGTTCAGTCGGTGGCGCAACGATCAAATTGCGGCCCATGTCAATCAGCGATACCTTGGATCCGGCCAAGGTGGAGGCACTGCACGTTGCTCGCAATCGAACGGCGGTGGCTGGGGAGGGTCAGGTCGTAGCTGTCGCGGTGGTGTGACTGTAAGGGCTTGGATCGAGTTTCTCAAGAGCTGATCCGCGTGTTGCTTTGACATGCAAGAGTGCCAGCGAGTTATTATCCCGTCCGCATTAGGGTCAGGACCCATTGATGTGAGCGTTGCGATCTGATTCAGGCTCCGCAAGGAGACTGGAATGAGCGACCTGTTTTGGCTGACGGACGAGCAGATGGAGCGGCTGCAGCCGTTCTTTCCCAAAAGCCATGGCAAGCCGCGCGTGGATGACAGGCGGGTGCTGAGCGGCATCGTGTTCGTCAACAAGAACGGGTTGCGCTGGCGAGACGCACCCAGCGCCTACGGCCCACACAAGACGCTCTACAATCGGTGAAAGCGCTGGGGTGAGGCAGGCGTGTTCACGCGCATGATGGAGGGACTGCCAGCGACAGGTGCCGAGCCGAAGACGGTCATGATCGACGCGACTTACCTGAAGGCGCACCGCACGGCCTCAAGCCTGCGGGTAAAAAGGGGGATCTGGGTCGCCTGATTGGACGCACCAAGGGCGGCATGAACACCAAGCTCCACGCCGTTGCCGACGCGAACGGCCGGCCCCTGAGTTTTTTTTCATGACTGCCGGCCAGGTCAGCGACTACATCGGAGCGGCAGCGCTGCTCGACGATATGCCCAGCGCGCAGTGGCTGCTCGGTGATCGCGGCTATGACGCCGACTGGTTCAGGGACGCCCTCCAGGCAAAAGGCATCCAGCCATGCATCCCGGGTCGGCGATCACGCAACGAGCCGATTAGGTATGACAAGCGCCGCTACCGACGCCGCAGCCGTATCGAGATTATGTTCGGCCGCCTCAAGGATTGGCGGCGCGTCGCCACCCGCTACGATCGCTGCCCCACAGCCTTCTTTTCCGCCGTCGCCCTCGCTGCCACGGTCATCTTCTGGCTCTGATCAACGAGTCCTGACCATAGTCTCCGTGCCAGGAGACGAAATGCGAAATGCGAAATGCGAAATGCACGACGATGCCGGCCATTCTTCAAGTACGCAGCAGCTTGCTTTCAGCGACGTTCGTGGCATTCCAAACCGCCACTCTGACCATGGCTAGATGCTTCCATTCGTGGCTTGGGCCAGGTCGGTAGGTACGGTACTGCGCTCAATCTGAGGACGAAGGGGAACGCGTTGTGGCGGCAGAGCGGCACGGATTTAGGCAGGCGGTGGCCTGGCTTGCTCAGATCGTTGGCCCTGATGCGGCCTACATTCGACTAGGCGTCGTATACACAATTGCCATCAGCTTGCTGGCGCTCGCGACCCCGATTTCAGTGCAGTTGCTGATCAACAGCGTTGCAAATACCGCTATGCCGGCGCCGCTCTGGGCACTGTCCGGAGTTCTCCTGCTGCTGCTGTTGATCGTAGCGGGACTTAGTGCGTTGCGGGTATGGATCATGGCGGCGTTTGAACGACGAGTATTCGCACGTGTCGTTGCGGAGGTCACGGTGCGTGCGGTACATGCACAGGACCCATTTTTTGCTGACGCGAATCGTGGTGACCTTTTCAATCGGTACTTCGATTTGGTAGTAGTGCAAAAGGCGATCCCGAGCCTCGTCATTGGCGCCTTCACCATTGTGCTGCAAGCAGTCGTCGGCCTAACGATCACAAGTTTTTATCATCCGTTCTTTCTAGCCTTCAACGTCGTGTTGGTCGCGTCGGTGGTCCTGGTGTGGCTGATCTGGCAGCGAGGAGCGATCACTGGTGCGGTCGAGCTCAGCCATGCGAAACATAATGCCGCACGGTGGCTTGAAAGCGTCGGTGGTTCGAATGGCTTCTACAAATCTGCAAGGCATCTAGACTTTGCGATGGATAGGTCGGAAGGTGTGACTGCTGGCTATATCGGTGCCCATCGACGCTACTTTCGGTACCAGTTTGCGCAGACCGTTGCCTATCTGTTGATTTATGCGATTGCCGGTGCGGCATTACTGCTTCTAGGTGGCACTTTGATACTACAGGGGCAACTGTCCCTCGGTCAGCTCGTTGCCGCTGAGCTCATTCTGTCGGGGGCGTTCTACGGCATTTCGCAACTAGGCTGGTACCTGGATACCTTTTATGACCTCGTTGCAAGCTCTGAAGAGCTGTCGTTGCTGTTCTCGATCCCGCAAGAGGTGGAAGTTCGTGGCGACGCTGGACCGCGTGACGGCGCAGTCAGACTGACAGACCTGATGTTCGAGGGCGCGCGTTTCGACCTAAGCCTCGAGGCGGGCGTACAACTCGTCACGGTAGCCGAGCCAGGTACTGAGCAGCGGCTTGCAGTGTTGCTGAAGCGGCATGCCCATCCAGAACGTGGATTGATACGCGTAGGAGGAGCGGATCTCGGCTCGTTGGATATGTACCATCTACGTTCAGACGTGACCGTTATAGATCGTTCGACCATCGTTGAGGTGACGATCCGCGAGTATTTGAGGTTGGCGTGCGAAGGGGATGTAGGCGATGCCATGCATGCGATCGCAACGGTAGGCTTGGAGAGCCGTATTGCGAGCCTGCCGCACGGTCTCGACACTCACCTGGGTTCGTCGGGATATCCTCTGAGCATTGGTGAAACCCTGGCGCTCAAGCTGGCCAACGCGCTGATCGTTCGACCTAAGTTCCTAATGCTGGGACAGATATGTGACCTTCTCCCGCCGGCCAGAATATCGTCGGCACTTTGCCTCCTGAAAAGGTATGGCACCACCGTGCTATTGTGTACGGGTCGTCCCGACGACCTTCTGCTTGACGGTTTTCTCTACCTCGGAATGAAGGAGCAACGCCGTTTCACTAGTTTAGACGACCTGCGTGGCGCTTATATGCAGGGAGGTACTCATGCCCTTCCGATCTGACCGACTTGCCCACTTCACCACGCTGGCTTCGCTTAAACCGCCAAAGGTAGGTATCGTCATCGCATGGCTGGTGTTCGCAGGTATCGCCGTTACTGTTGCTATATTGTTTCTAGTCCCGTGGCTGCAAACTGCTCAAGGGCGCGGTCAAGTCGTCGCACTGGATCCCGATGACCGCGCACAGGAGGTAACTGCGCTTATCCCCGGTCGGGTGGAACGTTGGTACGTCCAGGACGGGCAGCACGTCGAGAGTGGCAGTCCGATTGCACGCATCGTCGATCTCGACCCGAATCTCCTATCGCAACTCGCAGCGGAGCGCGCACAGATAGAGGCAGAGATTTCGGCCGTGCGACAGGCTCAGAACGTCGCGACAATTGACGTCAGCCGCAATCAGCAACTTTTTTCAGAAGGGCTGGCATCGCGGCGTGATTACGAACAGGCACAGATCAAGGTCGCCGATACGTCAGCCAAGCTTGCGGAGGCACGAGCCAAGCTAAATCGGATCGACGTTCAGCTGAACCGCCAGTCGGCGCAGCTCGTGCGTGCGCCGCGTGACGGGCGCATTCAGAACCTGAACGCTGCCGCAAGCGGAGCACTGATTTCCGCGGGAACGGTACTAGCTACGATCGCTCCGGAGCGGGTCGAACGTGCAGTCGAACTCTTCATAGATGGCCGGGATGTAGCATTGCTGCGACCCGGACGGCCTGTGCGCCTTGAGTTCGAAGGGTGGCCAGCTATCCAGTTCAGCGGTTGGCCGTCTGTTGCTTACGGATTCTTCGATGGTCGCGTGCGAACGATCGACGCAACTGCAAACTCACAAGGCCTCTTCCGTATCCTGGTGGAGCCTGCCCCGGGCAAGCCCGCCTGGCCCGATCGCCGCTTTGTCCGCCAGGGCGGCAGGGTCCAAGGGTGGGTTCAAGGGGAAACTGTATTGGTCGGTTATGAGCTTTGGCGTCAATTGAACGATTTTCCGCTCGAATTTGGGCAGGCCGCAGCAACGAAGGATGCGGAGAAGGGCGATGATCGCTCCATTGCCACGAAAGCTGGTAAGCCGAAATGAACCGCGGATTTTCCGTAGCTTCGGCATTGTTGATCGCCGCAATATGGCTGCCGGTTGAGGCTCAGGAGGTAACGACAGACCGTTCGCCGGCTACTAGTTCCCTTACGCTTCAGGAAGTACTGCGCAGTTCCGTACGAACCGCACCGCAAATCATCGAGGCGCTCGCGCGCGTTCGGGCTGCGGAGGGACGTGCGTTGTCTGCCGACGGGGCGTTCGACACTGTATTCGATGTCGACGGCCGTTCCCGCATGCTAGGCTATTACGACGGGACGGTGGTTGCCGGACGCGTCACGCGCCCGTTAAGTGACAACGGCGGATATTTGTACGGCGGCTACCGCGTAAGCCGTGGCAGCTTCCCCGTCTATGAGGACGAGCAGTACACAAACCGCCTTGGTGAAGTGAAGGTAGGGGCGTTGTATTCGCTGCTTCGCGACCGCCTCGCGGACGAGCGACGCACCCGGCGCACGCTGGCCGCAAGTGACATTGATATCGCGCGGTTCGAGCGTGGTGCAATCGCAATCGGCGTTCAACGCCGCGCTGTCGATGCATATCAGAACTGGGTCGCCGCTGGTTTGCGTCTGCGCGCCTACCGGGATTTGCTGACCCTGTCTGAAAGCCGACGCAATGGGCTGGCACGTCAGGTGCAATTGGGTTCACGGCCTGAAATCCTGCTCACCGAAAACGACCAGAACCTCGTGCGCCGTCGAGCGTTGGTCGTAAGGGCGGAAGGCGATTTTCAGACCGCCACTAATGCACTGTCCCTTTATTACCGCGACACGAATGGACAGCCGGTGCTTGTCGGGTCCGAGCGCCTTCCAACAACCGCCGATGCGCTAGGTGGTGTAACGAACATAGAGCGCACCGCTTACGCAGAACGACGCCCGGAGTTGCAAGTAGTTCTGGCACGCATCGACCAGATCTTGGCTCGTCTCGCTCTGACCGAAAACGAACTACGCCCTCGCCTGGACGTGCGTGGTGAACTGGGTAAGGATTTAGGAGGCGTGGGGGTGGGCGGCCGGTCACGAACCCCGCTTGAAGCGATTGTTGGTTTTCGTTTCTCGGTACCTTTACAGAACCGGGCAGCGCTCGGTCGGATATCGGAGGTTCGAGCAGACATGAACGCGCTCGAAGCCCGCAGTCGTTTTCTGCGCGACCAGATCGTCATCGAAGTTGAAGGCATCAATATCGGCGTTCAAGCGGCCGAGCGCCTCGCTCTGATTGCCGAACAGGAACGCCAACTTGCTGACCGCCTGGCTGCGGCTGAACGGCGCCGCTTCGAGCTTGGCTCCAGCGACTTCTTTTTAGTCAATCAGCGCGAAGATACAGCCACGGATGCACGTGTGCGTCTGATCGATGCACAAGCCAGGATTGCATCGTCACGCGCTGAATTGGCAGCAGCAACCGCAGATCGAGTAGCGTTAGGTCTGGAACCGTGACGAAACACATTGCCAGGAGCAAAGTGTTTTGATCTCAGAATCGTAGCATTGACGGTACTATGACATGTTTTTGGAGCGAACAGTCCCCAACTTTACTAAGCCTAACTATCCTGAGCGGCTTGGCTGAGCCTACGACGATGAAGCCGGCCGGATGGACGGTGTTATCGAGAAGACGATCGTCAAACGTTTTCTGCAGAACCGGCGACCGACCGGAGCCCGCCTCGATCGCTCTCTCAGGTCCGGCAGTAACGCCAGCCGGATCATTTTCTGCGCCTCCCGCGCCATTTACCCACGTACTGAAGGTCTGGACGGCGGGATCAGACAGGTTCATCAACAATCCAATCAAAAGGATGCAGGGCGGAACACCCGCATCGTTGCAGGTGACGACCCCTCCAAGGTGGCAGTATGTTGAAATTAAGAATGAAGCGGCTTGCAGAGCAAGGCAGTCGCAACGATAAGCGCGCTGCTGCTATTGAAGCAGCGATCATAGCTCTCGACAACGATGACCTACTCGATCTGGCGGACATCTTCGAGGCGAAAGCCGAAAATCCGATAAAGGAAATTGCTAGATTCGAGATGGCCAAGCGGGGAATCAGCCTCTGATCGCTTCAGGGGTTGATCGAGTGCGTTGAACCGCGGCTACGTACGTCTAGGTGAACACGCCCGCAAGATACTGAAACTGGATGTAAATGCATGACTGAGATGATTAACACGATCGAACTTGCGACCGAATTGACGGTGGCATGGCTTGGCAATTCGAACACACGTGCGGCGACGGACGACGTGCTGGCGTTCCTGCAGGCGATGCACGAAACCCTCGTCAAGCTCGAGACGCCTGATGCTGGGCCGGCGGAAACCGAAGTCGAGACCGACCAGCACGCGCCGGCCGTTTCAGCACGCAAGTCGCTGGCGTCACCCGACTACATTCTCTCAATGATCGACGGTAAGCCGTACCGGACGCTGCGCCGCCACCTCTCAAGTCATGGGCTGACGCCGGACGAGTACCGGCAGCGGTACAATCTGAAAGCCGATTACCCGATGGTCGCTCCTTCCTACAGCGAAACCCGCCGAACAATGGCGAATAAGATCGGTCTTGGCCGGCGGGCACGTGCCAAAGCAACCGAGGAATAATGTAGCATTGTGGAGCAGAGGGGACCAACCGGGCCTTCCCGACCTGCTAGATTGATCGTGCAATGGGCGCACGGAACGCGCCAACGCCGTAGCCGCCCTGAGGGAGAAGCGCAGCGAAATTCCGGCCGCGTGGACGCGCTTCAGGGCAGCCTCGTCAAGGGCTGATCGATCTCGACCACGTCCACAGTAGGATCCTCCTTTTCTATCCCGAGGCCGAGCTGGACGAGATCGAGGCTAAGCCGATGCCGCGCAAGCGTGAGCGGTCGGCCGCCTTGCGGTGGCCTTAGCCTTCGGGCCGAGGGATTCCGGTCGGAGGTGCGGATCTTCGACGTCATCACCCGGCATGGGGTGTCGAGCAGCCTGATCCACACGTGGCGCAGGCAACTGCTTGAAGGCAAACTGGCGGGCGTCGTAGTTTCGTTGCCGGCATCTGCCGAGGTACCGGTTGCAGCCCCGGTCGCGCCGACGTCCCAGATGGCACGATGTCCACCAGGGTTGATCCATATCGAACATCGTCCTGGGCGCGTGTATGTGTGGAAGCCACGGAGGCACGCGTGCCGAAACAGGCGGTTCCAATAAGCTGTGTCCCCAGCGGATTGCGTATTAGCAAGCGAAGGGAAAAGGCGAAATGCCGCCGGTCCTACCCGGCCGCGCCGGCGTTAACGTCCGTTCCGGCCGACGCCAGTCTATGCCCTCCAGAATTATCGGCAATTCCGCCGGCGTCAGCGTCCGCCGTGCCCATTGCTGTCACCGGCTCGATGAAACGACCCGGTCCAGACGCTTGGAAAACAGGCACAGAACCCCATCGAAACAAAGCAGCTTGACCAGACGACCGCGCTCCTTCTGAACGTGAGCAGCGCTCCGAAGTGCAAGTTCTGTTCCAGCCTCGACAGCATCCTTGTCGCCGAGGCCACAGGCGTTCACCAGTCGCCCGTTTCGTGGACGCGAAACGGGCAGTTGAAGCGCGTGACCGGAAAGGTCTAGGCGCTGCTCGAATATGCGAAATCTCGCGTTGACGAAGAGGAGCGTGCGGCAGCGGCAGCAGCGTAGATCGAAGCGGATCTGGCAATCGCGCCTGTGCAATCGATCGTAGGCCATTTCCGCGGTTCCGCCGGACTGGAATCGTCGTTAGATCGACCTCTTGGTTGAAGGATGCCGATGGCAGGTTCGAGACTGGGTCGAACCCTAACTGAACGAGGCTTACGATCCTCGGCATATCGTAGAATAGTTCGTCGTGCAGCAGCATGCGCAGCGGCTGCGCAGGCAGGGTCCGCTGCGGCGCGAGCCCGCAAGGGATCCGCCGGGTTGACAGGCTGCTGGTTCCGCCGCGCTAGCGCGTCATGGCACAGAACAGCGTATGGCTTCGGCCGCCCCGTCGGGATCATGACAAGGTTGTGCGCATTGGTCGAAGGGTAATCTGTTTCGTCAATACGCAGGTCCTACTAGACATCCTAACGTTGGCGGTCCGAGCATGCTTCATGACCCAATCGACGATCTGAACGCCACACCGGTAGCATCATGCGTCCTGCTGGCTTGAGGACACGTCCTCTGCCGCAGGACGGTATCGGTCACCGTCCCTTACCCTGATCCCTACGGGGGTCGCGTCCACCAGCGCCCCGGAGCGTTTTCGAAGCGCCCTGAGAAGCTCGCCCAGCGAGCGCCCTAAGGCTAGCTGCTAGCTTGCGATCAGCAGCTTCTGCCGAAGGCTGTCGACCGTTCGGGAGCGCCCTGCATGCGTCGAAGTATCTGTCATTACTGATCAATGCCTCGTTGCCAGAAGCGACGACCAGATCGATGGGCGACAGATTTGATGATTTCGTCAACCTTGACCAGCTTGGGCGCCCCATGCGACAGTCCAATCGTTGGGACTGGAAGAGTGCCTACCTTGCTCGAAGGCAAAATCGGAGAAAGGTTCGATGAACTGGAGCAACGATCAAGGTAGGCAATGTACCCACGACTGATGTGCTACAGTCGTTCTAGAATAGAAAAGGGTAGGGCGGCATGGTTGACGAACTCAGGGTTGAGCTTGCCTCGGTTCTAAGTCAAGTGCCTCAGTGGATACGGAATGATTTAGTTTCTGCGAAGTCGCTGGTGCGACAACGGGGCGAAGATGCGCTGGCTGCGATACTCGTCGCAACGCTTCGCAGGCGGGAATGGCCTCATATGATAGCACGGTATATCGAAGAGTAAAAATAATCTGTAATCCAATATTCTGGGAATGGTACGACCTGGAATTTTTACTATCATGATAACTATCGGCGCATTGCCAATAATTGCATATCTCATGGCGGTGAATATGCTTTCGAAGCGCACTGGCTCTGCTGAGATCGGTTGGTCGTTGAGTAGTATAGCGACAGTTGGTTTTGTCTCAGGTGGTCGTTTGCCAACCGGTTCTTGTTTGGTCGTTGTCGTGGCGTTATGAAGGTTCAGCAGGAGGGGCTTGCAACGGTCTTCGGGGTGGTTTCGGAATGAACGATAGTGCGTTCATTAAAAACATTGCATCGCTAGTGGATTGCAATCGGGACGCTCTGCAATCGTTACGAAGCATGAAGATAGAATCATCGACGACCGGCCGTGGATACGACATATCCAAGTCAGGCTACCGTTCTGAATTCATCTGCATTATGCTCGAAGGGTGGGCCGCCCGCTATTCCCTGCGATCGGATGGCTCCAGACGGATTACTGGCTTCCTGCTTCCTGGAGATTTCTGCGGCATACATGCTGTCTGCCAAAGCGCGATGGATCATTCGATTGGGGCGATCACTTCCTGTGTCGTTGGAAGAGTTCATGTCAACGTAGTGCAAAAAATCATCGATGATTACCCGGAAATCGGGCGGGCTTTTTGGCAGGCGAAGTTAAGGGACGAGATATCCTTGCGTGCTTGGTTAGTTGTCGCAGATGATGCTCTACATTCTATTTCATACTTACTATGCGAAATATTTGAAAAGTTAGGTGCGTTGAAACGAAAGCGAACCGACTTCGTTACCCTGCCAATCACCCAAACGCATATCGGAGATGCCCTTGGTCTGACTGCCGTGCATGTCAATCGTACACTTCGACGTATGCGCGAGATGGGTCTAATCGACACGAAAGGACGAGCGCTTCGCGTTCTGGATGTAGCGCGATTAAAGAACGTCGCGGGTTTCTAGCCTGGCTACCGATAGTTCTAGCCGTTGTAGCTAAACGACGTATTGACTAAGATCGCGTCTCTCATGAAGACCAGAAGGTGGCCGGTGGCTAACCGTCGAAGCGAAGCGGGATATCGGTCGCTCTCAATCCGGACGTCTTACGGAAAGCCACGTTTTCTTTAGCGTTGGTCCAAAGATACTGTCTTCGAAGCTGGCTGACCAGCCTGGCTTAGACGTTTCGTGTCAGCTGCCGTCTCGCCGGTAGGAGGAGAATTGAGGAAATAACCGTAGTCATGAACCGTGCAGGACGGAAACGTCCTAAACCCGAAGTTTCGAAAGAGGAAGGTGTCACGATTATCGGACGGGCAAGGGTGCTGGCCGGCCCCGACTTTGCGAAAGTACCATTCGGCGAACGTAGGAGACATTCCCCTTAGCGCAATCGAGCCAGCTGCCCAATCCCCCTAACGCGGCGCTTCGATGATCGCTCGTATGCGGGTGGCCAGCGCGTCGATTGCAAACGGTTTCGTGATCATTTCCATGCCAGGTTCGAGGAAGCCGTTGGCGATGGTGGCGTTCTCGGCATACCCTGTCATGAACAGGACTTTCAGATCAGGGCGGCGGTCCCGAGCGGCATCTGCAAGCTGGCGACCATTGAGGCCGGGTAGGCCAATGTCGGTTACAAGCAGGTCGATGCGAAGGTTGGAATGTAGCAGCTTCAGTCCCGAAGGCCCATCGATTGCCTCCATCGCCCGATATCCGAGCTCTTCCAGGACATCGACGACAAGCGCGCGGACCGCAGTCTCGTCCTCGACTACGAGCACGACCTCCCCATGCTCCGCGCGGTGCTCGTCGCCGAGCTGTACGGTGTGATCGTCGGCGTCCTCGCCTTCGCCGTAGAAGCGCGGCAGGTAGAGCTTGAACGTAGTCCCCTTTCCGAGCTCCGAGTAGATTTTGGCATAGCCTTCGGACTGACGCGCAAATCCATAGATCATCGACAGGCCAAGACCAGTGCCCTGACCGATCGGCTTGGTAGTGAAGAACGGTTCGAAAGCCTTCTGGATCGTGTCGGCAGTCATGCCTACGCCGGTATCAGTGACGCAGATACAGACATACTGACCGGGCTTAACCTCGCGTTGGCGAGCCGAATACGCATCGTCGAGATGCGCATTGCAGGTTTCAATAGTGAGGGTACCGCCTTCGGGCATGGCATCACGAGCGTTGATTGCCAGGTTCAGTATTGCACTTTCGAGCTGATGAGGATCGCACAGCGTCTGCCATAGCCCGCCAGCGGTTACCATCTCGAGCCGTACCGCCTCACCAATCGTCCGGCGCAGCAGTTCCTCCATGCCGGTCACCAGGCGGTTCGCGCTTGTAGGTTTCGGATCGAGCGGCTGGCGGCGCGAGAAGGCGAGCAGGCGGTGCGTCAATGCCGCCGCCCTGTTCGCGGAGGTGATCGCGGTCGTAGTGTAGCGTTCCATCTTGCTCATGTCGCCCTTGACGAACTGTCGCTGCATCATGTCGAGGGAACCGATTACGCCGGTGAGAAGATTGTTGAAGTCGTGCGCGATGCCGCCGGTCAGTTGGCCGACCGCCTCCATCTTCTGCGCCTGACGAAGCTGGTCCTGAGCCTGCTCGAGCTGGTCCTGCCGTTCCTTGTCCGCCGTCACGTCCCGACCGGACGCGTAGATGAGGTCGCTTTCGGGAGCGGCAACCCAAGAGATCCAGCGAAAGCTGCCATCCTTATGTCGGTACCGGTTCTCGTACACGGGCAACTCGCCCGCTGACGCCGTTTCAAGCGCGCCCCTGCTCGACGGATGCTCGTCCGGGTGTATGAAGTCCAGGTAGGAATGCCCGACCAGCTCTTCCGGCAACCAGCCGAGGATGTGTTTCCAAGCTGGATTGACTGCGCGAAAAATACCGTCCGTGCCAACTACGAGCAGAAGGTCGCGCGCGTTATCCCAGGTGCGATCGCGCTCGGCAATGGCTGCTTCAACCCGTCGTTCCAGCGTCTCGTTAAGCTGTAGCAGCGCATCCTCGGCAGCCTTGCGGTCCTGGATATCGGTCGACGCCCCGAACCAACGAGTAATCGCACCAGTCCGCTCGTCACGATATGGATCCGCGCGAACGAGGAACCAGCGATAAGCCCCATCAGCTCGGCGGATGCGATGCTCGACCTGAAAGATACTTCCAGTGCGTTGCGCCTCTTCGAAAGCCTCCACGGTACGTGCCGTATCATCGGGATGAACATAGCTATCCGCTAAATCCCCAGATGTTGCCGGGATATTCGGCACCCCTACGTAGTCGGCCCATTGCTTGTTGAAGAACTCCATCCGGCCCTGGGCGTCGGTGATCCAGACGATCTGAGGCACAGCGTCCGCCATTAGGCGAAACTGGGCCTCGCTCTGCCGTAGCCGCTCTTCGGCGCGTTTGCGTTCGCTGATGTCGATCGACGAGCCGACCAAGCCTACTACATCACCCTGTACGTTCCGAAACGGAGACTTGGTCGAGAGCCACGTCGCACGAGTGCCGTCAGGCAGGCTGACCGTTTCCTCGACGACTTCCGTCTGATTCTCGGACATGATTCGCCGATCGTTCGCCATTACCCCAGCTGCCTGTGCGGGATCGTCAAGAAACTCGTGATCGGTGCGACCGATAATTTGTGAAAGTGGCTTGCCGACCAGTTCCATGGTCCCACGGTTAGCGGCCAGCATCCGACCGTGCCGGTCCTTTGCGTATATCACGCCCGGAACCGAAGCCATCACCGCTTCGAGCAAGGCACTGGAGCGTCGTAGTGCGTCCTCGGCTTCACGCCTGTCGTCGATGTCGATGACGGAGCCTACATAGCCAAGATGCTTGCCGTCGGCACCGAAACGAGGACTCGCTACGTCCATTGCCCATCTGTAGACACCGTCGGCCCGGCGCAGACGATATTCGAGCCGGAACGGTAGCTTTGCCGCGGTTGCTTGAGAAAATGCTTCCTCGGCTGCTAGCTTGTCGTCCGGATGCGTGGCTTCCAGCCATCCATGGCCGAGCGCTTCCAACTCGTTCTGCCCGGTGAACTCGTACCAGCCCCGGTTGAGGTAGTTGCAGTAGCCTGTCTCGTCCGTCACCCACATCATTACGGGGGCGCTGTCGGCCATGTTGCGAAACCGTGCTTCACTATCGACGAGTTCGGCACGGGTTCGCGCGAGTTCCTCTGCCTGCGCACGCTGCATCGTTTCGTTTCGGGCGATCTTGAGGAAGCCTGCCGGCCTTTCGCCATCCACGACGATCGGGTGCGTCGAGCCGTTCATGAACACGCGCGAGCCATCTGCTCGCACATGCCAGCGCACGTCTGAGGCACAGCCGTCATTGAGAGCCTTGCCAGCTTCCAACGCGGGGATGTTGGCGGCCCGGTCTTCAGGCGTGAAAATGTCATCGAGCGGCCGTCCGATCGCTTCCATCTCCGACCATCCGAACGTCGCCTGCGCGCCGGCCGACCAGCTGGTAATGTGCCGATCTTCGTCGGTCGTCACGATGGCATAATCGTGCGCGCTGTTCAGAATCAGCCGCAGGCGCTGTTCGCTGGCCGCAGCAGCTTCAAACCGTCTGTTCCGCTCCTCTACCGCACGCCGCAGCTCCAGCTGCGCCATAACCTGCTTCGCGAGCACGCGCAGCGCTTCCTGCTGCAGGTCGGTCAGCTGCCGTGGACGGTAATCCAGCGCGCACAAAGTACCGATCGGTAGGCCGTCATCCGTTGTAAGGAGCGCTCCGGCGTAGAAGCGAATGTGAGGCTCGCCGACTACAAGTGGATTGGCCTCAAACCGGGGGTCCCGTGTCGCGTCCGGGACAAGAAGGAAATCCTTTTCCAGGATTGCCTTGGCACAGAACGAGCTGCCAAGGGGCGTCTCCCGTACACCTAGGCCTACCTCGGCTTTGAAGAACTGCCGGCCGTCGCCGATCATGTTGACGATCGCGATAGGTACGTCACAGAGCTTCGCTGCCAGTAAGGCGATCTCATCGAAAGAGGGCTCCCGCGGGGTGTCCAGCACGGCGTAGTCCGCCAGGGCGGCTAGTCGCTGCTTCTCGCGATCGTCCATCTCGTTCATTTCCAGGAATGTCCTTTGCCGGCACCTATGGGGTGAGGCGCAAATCGTCAGCGGTCGCCGGCGACCGGTGCTCATAACCGACGAGCCTCACTAAGAAAATCAGATTAAGCAGGCCGTTAACCGATGCCCAACCTGCAGCGTATACGGAGAGCCGATGCCCTTTATGAACACTTTGCCCGGAGAGGAGCTACGGCTAGAAGCGCTACGTGCGCTTGAGATACTCGACAGCTCTCCTGAAGCTGCTTTCGACGTTGTCGCTGCTGCGGCGCAGCATTTGTTCGGATGCAAGTTGGCATTCGTCTCGTTGATCGACGCCGACAGGCAGTGGTTCAAGGCGCGTTGCGGAATTGACGTAGACGAGACGGACCGGGGGACGTCGTTCTGCACTCACGCCGTTGCCGCCGACGAATTGCTTGTCATCCCCGACACCTTCGAGGACGAGCGCTTCTCCCAAAACCCCTTCGTGCTCGGACCGCCCTTCATTCGCTTCTATGCGGGTGTTCCGCTCCGTGTCGGAATACGCGGCACCGACGCACGATTGCCCGTTGGCACATTGTGCGTCGCCGATGACCGTCCTCAAAGTCCGTCGTCCGAGAAGCTCGCGTTGCTGAACGGCATGGCTCAGGTCGTCGAATCATTGCTGGAAACCCGCCGACTCAGTGGGGAAAGCCTGCGCCTCGCACTGGAGCGACAGGACGCGCTGGATGATGGCGCGCACTCAGCGACTGCTGCAGCACGCCGAACGCATGGCGCAGATTGGTTCCTGGCGCCTTGAGATCGCCACGGGTTACGTGCATTGGTCAGATCAGACCTACGCAATTCATGCGCTCGAGCCGGGCTCGAACGGGTTGCTCGCGACAGCACTCAGCTTCTACCCGGAACACGATCGCTCAAAGCTCGAAGTCGCGCTTCAGGAATGTATCGTGGACGGCAAGCCTTGGGATCTCGAACTGGATCTGACGGACGCTCAGGGGCGGCTCCGCCGAGTTCGGACGCTTGGCGAAATAGATCAACGAGGCGGCGAGTGCGTCGCGGTCATGGGAGTGATCCAAGATGTCACCAACCGCTATCAGTTCGAACGTCGCCTGCACGAGGTGGCCCGAACAGACGAGTTGACCGGGATTCCGACAAGACGTGCGTTCAACGAAGAACTCGAGCAGGCGCTGGATGCGGCGAACCAGAGCGGGGAATCGTTTGCGATCGTCATCGTAGATCTCGATCGATTCAAGGAGGTCAACGACCGGCTAGGACACCTGGCTGGCGACGAGGTATTGCGCGTAATGACGACCAAGCTGCAGTCGATCGAGTACCTAGGTCAGCACTTTATTGCGCGCCTGGGCGGTGACGAGTTTGTAGTGCTTCTAAGAGGTGATGCCGTCTTAGGTAAGCTTTCGGAGGGAATCAGTCGCCTCCTTTTGGACCTACGTCATTCGGTCGCCGCTGGCTCCAGCAGCATCCTGGTCACCGCAACCGTCGGGGCATGCACGTACGGTCCGAACCACACCGATCGAGCCGCGTTATTGAAGAGCGCCGACGACGCGCTGTACCGTGCGAAGGCACGTCGGCGTGGCACTGGTGCCATCGAAGGGCGGAACGAAGTCATTGAGCCGGTCATGCAGAACCAATTTGCCACTTCGCCGCTCGAAGTCCGAAAGATGACCTAAACGGCACTATGGGACCGAGTGTTGATTTCTGGAGCGAGCGGACGGGCTAATCGAAGAAGCATGTTCATTTCGTGCGGCCCGGCCTTCCAGGTTCAAACGCGCAACGTCGCTTTCGACCAATGTCGAGCCGACAAGCCAACGGACAAATACGTTGCCAAGTCGGCTCAACTCACGCTCGGGGAGGGGAGGGCGTAAGCGTGACGTGGAGACCGCGGATTATGCAGCTTGTGCGGTCGGCTGATGTGCCGGCGGCATCCAGTTCCAGGGCATGAGTTCATCCCATTGGCTGGCAGGCCAGTCTGCCGCGACTTTGGCGATGACGTCGGTGATATAGGTCTGCGGATCGACGCTGTTGGCCTTGCAGGTCTGGATGACGGTGTAGATGGCCGCGGCCCGCTCGCCGCCTGCGCGCGAACCGGCGAACAGCCAGTTGCGGCGTCCGACCGCGACACCGCGCAGCGCACGCTCCGCGATGTTGTTGTCGATCTCCAGACGGCCATCGTCGAGGAAGCGCGACAGCGCTGGCCAGCGCTGCTTGCCATAGGCGATGGCCCTTGCCATGTCGGACCTGGACGACAAGCGGCGCAAGCTGGCGTCGAGCACCTCGCGCAAGGCGTCGACCAGCGCTCGACTTTTCTCCTGTCGAACTCGACATCGCACGTCGGGTGGTTGGCCACGGACCTCGGCCTCGACAGCGTAAAGCGTGCCGATCCGCTCGAGGATATCGGTGGTCAGCGCCGTGGGTGACCGCTCGTGCAGGTCGAAGACCTTGCGCCGGAAATGCGCCCAGCACGCGACTTCGGTCACGCCGCTGCGATACAGTCCGTCATAACCGGCATAGGCATCGGCCTGAAGGAAACCGCGAAAGCCGGCGAGATGGGCCAGCGGATGCGCGGCCGTGCGGTCTGGCGTGAAGCGATACCAGGCCGCACGAGGTGCCGTGCCGCCGGATGCCCGGTCGTCGGCAGCGTAGACCCACAGCCGCCCGGTGGCGGTCTTGCCCCGGCCTGGGTCGAGCACCGGCACGGGCGTGTCGTCGACATGGATCTTGTCGGCCTTGAGGACTTCGTCGCGGATGCGGCTGACGATGGGGTCGAGGAGTGCTGCGGCCTGTCCGGTCCACCCCGCCAGCGTCGAGCGGTCGATGTCGAGCCCTTGTGCGGCCATCATCTCGGACTGACGGTAGAGCGGCAGATGGTGGTCGAACTTCGAGACGACGACGTGCGCCAGCGGGGCGAAGGTCGCCTTGCCCCGCGCAATGGCGCTGACCGGGGCGGACGCCTGGACGATCTTCTCGCATATCCGGCAACTGTATTTGGGGCGGACGTTGCGCACGACACGCCAGCGCACCGGCACGATGTCGAGCATCTCGTGCGCGTCGATACCCAGCGGGCGCAGCGCACCACCGCAATCCGGGCAGGTGCACGAACCCGACGCCGGCTCGTGGACGACCTCCTCGCGCGGCAGATGTCCGGGTAGACTGCGGACGGGCACGGGACGCGCCACCACGCCGGGGATGATTGCCTCGGGTACAGGCGCGTCGCGCTCCGTCTCGAGTTCTTCCAGCGCCAGTTCGAGTTGCTCGATCTCGCGGCCGAGCTTCTCGGACGAGGCGCCGAATTGCATCCGCCGCAGCCGCGCGATCTGTCCCCGCAGGGTCTCGATGAGCAGGTCGCGGGCGGCGAGTGCGGCATTGGCCCGGGCGAGCGAGGCCTTCAGCGCGGCAATCCGCGCGGCGGCATCAGCAGGGGAAACGGGCGCTTCCGACACCCCGTTTCCATAGCAGATTGCAGGGCGGTGAGCGAGGGAAAGTGGGGAAAAACCGCCGTTCTTACCCTGCAAGCGTTGGCGTGAACGTCCGCTCGGGCCGCCGCCAGTCGATGCCTTCCAGCAGCATCGACAATTGCGCGGGCGTCAGCGTTACCGTGCCGGTCGCGGTCACTGGCCAGACGAAACGGCCACGGTCGAGCCGCTTGGAAAACAGGCAAAGCCCCTGGCCGTCGAACCACAGCAGCTTGACCAGATGACCCCGCTTGCCCCGGAACGCGAACAGAGCCCCCGAATGCGGGTTCTGCGCCAGCACCTGCTGCACCAGCACCGCCAAGCCATCGAACCCCTTGCGCATGTCGGTCACCCCGCACGCCAGAAACACCCGCGTCGGTAGCGGCGTCGGGCTCATCGCAGCACCGACAGCACCCGTGTCAGCGCGCCTGCATCCACCGCGGCATCCACGCTCACCCGCACGCCGCCCGGCAGCTCGATATGGATGAACCCCGGTGAACATGGTGCCGGCTGCGGTGTCGGCGCGACCGGGGCGACAACCTGTACCTCGGCAAATACCGGCGACGAAGCTACGACGCCCGCCAGCTTGCCTTCACACAATTGCTTGCGCCACGTGTAGATCAGGCTGCTCGACACCTCGCGACGGGCGATGACATCGCAAACCCGCACCCCCGGCCGGAACGCCTCGGCCAGGATCTCCAGCTTCTCCGCGTCAGACCATCGCCGTCGACCCGACACCCGGCCGACCACCTCCATCCGACTGGTCATACGAGTGCTCGTATGACCAGTCGTAGAACCGTTAACTTCCCGCACCGCCCGCGCCCTCGTCAAAGGCGACAAGCATCCCTGCTACCGGCGCTACCGCAAGGTGGCCTGCTGACCACGCTTACGGGAGGGCCGCACCACCACGAGTTCGTGAGCTCGACGCCCCGGTGTAAAGGCTTACGGCATTGCGCAGATTACGGTGGACGAGAAAATCGGTTTGCGATGTGCTTTCCGCTAAGCCATCGCCGTTAAAAGGCGGTTTCGTCCTTCGGCCTTCGCGCGGTAAAGGGCAGCATCAGCAGCAGCAAGGGCGCTCGCCGCGGATCCGAATGGCGCAATCGGGGCGATACCGGCACTGACGGTCACTCGAACAGAAAGGCCCTCGCCGATAGCGGACTGCATCTCTTCGACATTCTTTCGAACGCGCTCGCAAACGGTTCTTGCTGCGTCAATATCACCGCGGATAACTGCGGCGAACTCTTCACCGCCAAGTCGTGCGACTAGATCCTCGGACCGAACCGTGGCGCGTAGTACGTTTGCAAAATCGCTCAGCACGCGGTCGCCGGCAGCGTGCCCGAAACGATCGTTTACTGCCTTGAAATGATCCAGATCGAAGATGACCACTGCGGCCGGTCCGACGATCGATGCTTCGAACCGGGAAGTCAGTGCGGCATCGAATGCCCGGCGATTGGCCACTCCCGTCAGGGGATCGGTCATGGCGGCGTCAGACAACCGTAGCTCGACTGCCTTGCGCTCGCTTACGTCACGGATGACTACGACAGCGCCGTTCGCGACCCCAGTTTCGTCAAGCATCGCTCGCGCGTGGCTTTCGAACCATCCTATTTCCCGGCCATCGATCGCTACGCGATAGTCAACGGTAAAGGTCCGGTCAGGATCGAGAATAACGTCGCGATGCACGGCGACTACCCTGTCGATGTCTTCGGAATGAATGATCTCATGCGGCATTCTGCCTATCAGCATCTCCGGAGAAAGCCCGAGAAGGGCGGTTGAAGATGACGAAACGAAACGGATGCGTCCTTGACGTTCCAGCGTCATGATGACGTCGCCTGACCGATCGAAGATAAGACGGTGAAGTACGGCCTGCTCCTGCAATGCTTCGAGCGTGCTCTTGCGGCTTTTCAGCGCGCCAGCGGCTGGGAGCACCATCAAGGTAGCTGAGGCTAGATAAAGTTGAAAAAACTGGGCGCGGAAGCCAGCGCTACCTTCCATCAACGCGATAGGACCAAGGCCGCGCAACGTAAGCACGCCGCCGACCGCAGCGATCAGGATCAGCGAAGCCACGGCGCCGAGCCGGCCGATCCGGAACACGAGCGTCATCATCGGTAGAAACGGAAGGAACAGTAGCGGGAAGCGCGTCTGGTAGAACACGGCAAACGAGACGCCTGCTAGGATAACGAGCAGAGTTGCGGTTTCGAAGCACTGAGCGCGTCCTGCTTGCCGGACCCAGCTTCCGATCTCTCCTCGTCTGAGGAGGAGGACGAAAGGCGCTATCGTCACCGCACCAAGCGCATGGCCCGAAGACCATGCGAGCCAGTTCGGCCAGAATGCTACGTCCGCGATAACCGTGGCGACTGCCGCGCCCGGGAAAGCCGTAAGGACTGGTAGGGCAACGCCGGCAACGGCGATCAGCAGTGCGATCTCGCTACTGGAAGCGAGCCCTCCAAAACTTGGGCTTACGCGCCGCAATAACCACGCGCCGAGCGTCGCCTCGACCATGTTGATCATCGCGAGGGGGAGGGCCGCCTGCAGTCCGAGGCCGAACAGCGAAGTCGCCATGAAGCTCGCCACGCCGCAGCAGCTGATGACCGTAGGCCAATGGCGTCGATCGGTCGCAACCAGCGCACCTAGTAGGAACCCGCCTGCAGCCCATAGGAACGCGACCCCGCCGCCGAACCGAGTGACGCTGACCGTGAGGCTGGCCGTGACGAAGTATGTAACCGCCAACGGTATCGCGATCCGAAGCTCACGATGGTTCACGCTATTGTTCTCACAGGCCATGGATCTTGAATAACGGTCTATTGGTAAAGTGGACGTTTACGTCACACAGGTGCGTCCAGCGGGGCGGGGACCGCCCTGCTTTCTTCCCGCGGCTGTATAGCACCGTTCGAACCGGTTGGCGCGCACGTGACGGACGGCTAAGCCGACTCGATGGCTACCAAAACCAAATCGCGGGACGGCGCGCAGAACCAGCACTACGTCCCCAAGCTGGTCCTTCGGAATTTTCTCAGCAACGAGGTTAAGGAACAGGTCACCGTCTTCGATAAGAAGACCGGCAAAATATTCAGGCCTAACATAGCGGGCGTCATGGCGGAGCGCCGCTTCTACGATTTTCAGGTGTCGCCCGAGTACATTGCTTCATTCGAGCAGACGGCGGGTAGACTGGAGGACGCCCTGCTTCCCACCTACCGCCGCATATTAGAGGAGCGACGGCTCAACCACAGTGCCGAGGAGCAAGCACGTCTTGCCATGCTCGTCGCATTTCAATTTCTTCGTACGAGGCAACAACGCGACCGCTTCGTCGAGGTGCAGGAACTCATCCGTACCAAGCTGGAGCAGATGGGCGGCAGGATCGAGGATCTGGACGGATACGAACCCATGACGGAGGACCGTCTGAAGCATCAGCACGCGAGCTTCATCATCGACGCGATCAAGCAGTACACCAATCTTATCGGTAGTAAGCATATGATGCTGATCAGCGCCGCACCGGACCGCGATTTCTACATAAGCGACAACCCCGTCGTGCTCCATAACGATCAGGACTTCGGCCCATACGGCAACCTGGGGTTGGGAGTTCGTGGGATCCAGATCTACCTGCCACTCTCCCACGACCTTATGCTGGCATGCCTGTGCCCAACAATTCTCAAAGGAGCGGTCGAGCAACTGGAAGAGAACCTCGATCAGGTTCGCGCTACGCTACTACCTCTGGTCATGGCTGGAAAAATTACGGGCGACGAGATGAGAAATCAGGTTGCCTTCATCGAAGAAAGAGGCAGTCGCGTTCGGGGGTGGTGGCAGCGCTACTTGGATGGCGTCGCAGACGAAAGCAACGATCATAATATGGACTTTTATAACAGCCTGCAGATGGCCCAGTCACGCCAGTTTGTCATTAGCAGGCACGAGGATTTCAAATTATCTAAACGGTTCATGGCGGACTTTCCAGATCATAAACCTTCGTTTCTTCGCATGGACTAGGTTCTCAGCGCCTATGCTAAGTACGTTATTTGGTGCAAATTCGGTGAACAGGCTGCATTGACCAACTGTCTTTCCTACACGACTGGCCCCGCTTTGCTACCTGCTACGACCGCTTCCCAGATAACCATAGCCCCTGCTGAAACGGTGTTCATCTGGCCGAGGTCCCGACCCTGCCGACGACTTGGGTTGGCTTCCAGTGCCGTTCGACTTATGTTCGCGGGGCGAGCGGCACGGCCATGTCGCTAGGAGAATCGTATGCACGTTGTTCGCTTCTTCCCGATCGGCAACGCCGACAGCTGTCTGATCGAACTTCAGAACGGGCGGCGAGCGATGTTTGACTTCGCCGACATGCGCAACGCGGACGACCGGTACGACAAGCGCTGCGACCTGGAAAAGGAGTTGCGCGACTGCCTCGGGGGCGCGAAGTCGATGGATGTCGTCGCATTCACCCATCTGGATGCCGACCACTGCGCCAGGGCCAAGGAGGTGTTCCACCTCGATCATGCCAGAAAGTACCAGGGCGGCGATCGGATAAAGATCGAGACGATGTGGGTACCTGCCACCGCCATCCTGGAGGAAGGTGTCAAAGGTCAGGCCCGCACGCTACGTACAGAGGCGCGTCACCGCTTCATCGAGGGGGAGGGCATCCGGGTTTTCGGAAGGCCCGAGAAGCTTGATCAGTTTCTTCTCGATCGCGGCATCGAACCCAAGACGCGCCGCAACCTGATCAGTGACGCCGGAACGCTTTGCCCAGAGTTCAATCTCGCTAACGACGGCGTGGAATTCTTCGTGCACTCACCATTCGCCGAGACCTGCGGCGACTCCGTCGAATACCGGAACGGCTCGGCGATCTTCATGCAGGCGACCTTCGTCGTGGGCGGCCGCACCACCAAGATGATCCTGTCGGCCGACGTCCCGCACGACGTGATCGACGATATCGTCCGCATCACCAGGTACCACGGAAACGACGATCGGCTTGAATGGGATATCAACAACGTCCCTCACCATTGCAGCTACCGGTCGCTCGCGGATGACAAGGGTAACGACGAGACAGTTCCGGTCGAACGGCTGAAGTGGTTGTACGAGGAGAAGGGGCGGCCCTTCGCACTGCTCATCTCGACCAGCAAGCCAATCCCGACGAATGACGACGACAAGCAGCCACCTCATCGGCAGGCGGCCAACTACTACAGAGGCGTAGCCAACGACCTTGGCGGAGAGTGGCTCGTCACGATGGAGCACCCCAACAAGAACAAGCCGAAGCCGATCGTGATCGAGATCGGTGCGGCTGGTTCGAAGCGGAGAAAGATCGCAGCGGCTGGTGCGGCGACGGTTCTTGGTGGTGCAGCTCCGCGGGCAGGACGGTCGAGGTGAGCGCCGAGGTCGCGCCATCATCCAGGCTAGCGCGTGCCCTCGTCCAATACGTTCGCGATGCCGTCGACCATCCGTACGCGACGATAATTGGAGTGTGTCGTGACGGAGGACGGGACGTAGTCGATCTCGAGCTGGAAATTGATGTCGCACAGGATCGAGCGGTACCGATCCTGCACCGTGAACCCGTTCGCATCATCTTCGGGTCGGCGGATGATCTGGTCGCGCCGCGCGTGCTGTCGCTGCGAGCTGACTTTCCGGCGGGGCAGGTCCACACCAACCTCGATTCCGAGGACAATGGGCTCTGCTTTTGCATCTGGGAAGATGGATGGCACGACTTGTCCCGCAATCTGACGGGGCAGGCGCTGGTCGAACGGATCAGGTGGTGGTTCGCCGGCATGGCGGATGGCAGCCTACATTCCGAGGAGCAGGTCCTCGAACCGCTTATCGCTCCTACGTCCGACACAATCGTGTTCCCGCCGGGTAGCATTGCCGGTCCCTGGTTCATCGACAAGCTGCATCAGGGGGGCGGATCGATGACGCTGCTCATGACGCGCCAGCGGCCAGACGTCCAGGAGCTTACACTCGACGTCTTTCAAAGGGTGTTGCCGTCGCAGGTTCATGGTGCCCTCGCCAACCGTCCCTATGACATGGGGAGCCTAGTCGAACTCACCACAAGGTTAGGCTTCGACCTGATGGCCCATCTGCGGTCTTGGCTCATCGAACCCGACCGACTGACCGCGGCCTCGGAACGCCGTGCGCTATTCCTGCTGATCGTACCGAAGCGCCGTACGGATGAAGGCGACGATGAAACCTACGACGCGTGGGTGTACACGCCGTCCGAGACGCTAGCAGAACTCGGGGAGAAGCTCGGGATGACGTCGACCTACCAAGAAGGCGGAAGACCGAGAACGGGAGCTGCTTTAGCTGGAGCGATAGAACCGGTCGACCTCAAAACAGTCAGTCTTTTTAGCTGGCGCATCGTTCACCGCCTTGATCGCTCAACCGCGAGGAAATTTGCCGGCTCCGAGCGTACTACAGACGCTAAATTGGTAGCTATCGGCGCCGGCGCGATCGGATCCAATGTGGTAATGAGCGCAACGCGCGCAGGCCTCGGCACATGGACGATCATCGATGACGACGTCGTTCTACCGCACAATACAGTGCGACAGACGCAGACGAACTGGGCGATCGGGCATAGCAAGGCACAGGTGCTCGCCATCGAGGCCGACTCCATCCTTGCAGAAGGCGGGAACGATCAAATCATCGCCGACGTGATGCAGCCGGCAGCACGGACGGAGCAGGTAGGAATTGCACTGCGGGAAGCTGACCTCGTCGTCGACTTCAGTGCTTCACCCGCCGTCGTGGGGCACCTTGCCGATCAGGACGTTCGCCGCGCATCTAGCTTCTTCTTCGGACCTGATGGCTCCGACCTCGTCGTACTCGACGAGGGAAGCGGTCGCACCGTCCTGCTGGACGAGATCGAGGCACAGTACTTTCTCGCTGTCGCGGCCTGCCCTGCGCTGGCAGGGCACCTCGCCGCGGCACGTACGGATCTGATCCGTTACGCCAACGCCTGTCAGGATCTCTCGCGTCCGCTGCCGCCGTGGCAGGTACACATGCTCAGCGGTCTAGCCGCTGGACGACTGCCCTTGGCGATCGAGGACGCCGCGCCATCCGCATGGGTGTGGCGCCTTGATCCTGACACCGGATCGGTGCTGCCGATCCGTCTAGACGTACACGTTACTTCCCGTTTCGTGTCGGGCACGCTTCGCGTTTCCGTGTCCCGGGGCGTTGTCGACACGATGCGGACGTACCGCACGAAGGCAGCACCGGACGAGACCGGCGGCATATTGATCGGTACCTTCGATCTGGTTCGGAACGTGCTGCACGTTGTCGCCGCACTGCCAGCTCCGCCGGACTCGGCTCAGGCGCCAACCTACTTCGTCCGTGGCGCTCAGAACCTACACCCTCTCGTAGAGGGTCTTGCCAGCATGACGGCGGGGCGGTTGCGGTACGTCGGCGAATGGCATAGCCATCCCGACGGCGCCGCCGCCCGACCAAGCATCGAGGACGAGGGCGTCTTCACGTACCTACGCCAGCAGCTGGATCCTGTCGGCACCCCTTATGCCATGCTGATTTGCGGACGCGAGGAAACCTGGCTGCGAACGGCCTGGCAGGACCGCGGACAGGTAGAGGGTATCATTTCCCATGGCGATGCCTGATTCTGACAGTCAAACCGAAGAGAGGATCGCGCTCGCCCTCTCCGGTGGCGGTTCACGAGCGATGGCATTTCATCTTGGTTGCCTGCGTGCGCTCCAAGAGCTCGGGCTTCTACAGCGCGTCTCGACCATGTCGGCCGTGTCGGGTGGGAGCGTGATCGCTGGAATCTACTGTAGCCACCCCGGCGACTTCGATGCTTTCGAACGCCGGGTCCGGGAGGTGCTGTCCCAAGGCTTCCTACGTCCGGCAGTACATACCGCGCTCACCACGGACGAAGGCGTACGGGCGGTCGGGACCCGGCTGCTTCTTGCCGCTGATCGAACCGGCGCGTTCATCGTCCGTTGCGCGATTGCGGTCCTTTGCTTACGAGCAAAATGGGAATGGTTGAGAACGTCCCCCGTGCTGCGGCGGTCGAGCCGGACGACGATCCTAAGACGCACCTTCAGCAAGTTGCTAGGCGGCGTCAAGCTGACCGATCTGCGATCGGACCGGCCTCGGCTCGTGATCGTCGCCTGCGAGCTGAGGGCGAAGGCCGCCTTCTACTTCACTGCGGAGCGTCTGCACTGCTGGCGCTACGGATCTTCCAGTTCGGAAGGTGTCGAACTTGCGGATGCCGTCGCCGCATCTGCTGCCTACCCGGCCGCACTGCCTGCAATCGAAGACAACATGTGGTTCGAGAAGAACCGGCGTACCGAGAAACACCGCATCACGCTCACTGACGGTGGCGTCTACGACAATCTCGGCCTTGCGCCGTTTTGGCCAGGGCGTGATCCAAACATCAGTCTGGACACGGGCCGTCACGATCGAATCATCGCCTGCAGGGCTGGGTACGCGCTTGACGTGGCCGACTCTGCGTCGACGATGCTTTCACGCATGAACGCGGCGTTTGAAAGCGTCTTCGCAAGGGCACAGAACCTTGCCACGACGCGTCTTTACGATCTCGTGCGCGCCGGTGACCTGAAGGGCTTCCTGTTGCCGTATCTGGGTCAGCGGGACGCCAGCCTCCGCTATCCGCCGGACGATCTCGTTCGCTGCGAAGAGGTTGCCGGTTACCCTACGAATTTCTCTGCAATGCAGCCCGAGTGGATCGATCGGCTTTCCCGGCGCGGTGAGCAGCTCGTCCACGCGCTTGTACGAGAGAACTGGCCGGAGGTTCCAATGGTGGACGGGTCCGTTACGTCCCGCTGCATCCACACCGCGTCGGGGAGAAACGCCTGACGGGTCTGCGATTGTAGCGCTTGGCTACGCCAGAACCGTTCCTGGAACTACGGGTCGCTCGAGTGCTACGTCGAGAGCTCCGTCATGGCGTGAAGCTTTTACGCGTTGACGTCCGGAATGAGCTGGAAACATGGGAACGATTCGCAGCATCGGTTACTTCGTGGCTCTTCGGGACGAGGGCAACTGCAGAGAGGTTCTGAGGCAGACGTCGCTGCGGCATCGGTTAACGGTGCTGCTGAGAAGCAGATCACGTCTGCTTCAAACATTGGAAGCCTGTTTCTGGTAGAGCCGGATATGTTTTGCGGGCACCGTTCGAGGTAGAGCGACCCTCGTTCCAGACCGCTTCGTCGTCCTATGACGCAGGATCTTTCGGCGGCGGGTTTCAACCGGCACGTCGTCGATCCGGCGTTTGTCGATGACGTGACACTGTTCCAGACGCTTGATCGCTTCGAGTGCGACGCGAGGATTGAAGACGTGTCCAAGACCGGCGAGATGGTAGAGCGCCGCCGACGAACTCCAAGGGAGCCCGACATAGGTTCGTTCGATATTGCCGCACTTCCCCCGTAGGCCGAGACCGCAGACGATCACCGCGCAGCAGACCTCGAGCGGCAGAGGCCGTCCGTATCTCCTATCGAGAATGTCGTGAAGCGACTGGGTAAGGCGCTGATATGCGCGACCGTGTGAAACGTAGGCATCATTTTCATGTTCTTCTCCTTCTGTAGATGACGCACGTCTCAAACGTAAGGCGACTACTAGCTACGGTCCGGCCCCAGTCCCCTTTCGACGTCCCTGCGATCCCATCCGGTTGCGCCGAGCCGCGGGAAGCTGATGTCGTCCAGCAGCGGCTTCGGGAGCCGGCGTCCTGAGCCCCAACGAGCGAGGACTTCGCCCGCGCTGATTCGTAGACGTGCGGTCTGCATGATCTGGTCCCGTAGCAAGTCCCCATTCGGCATGATCGCCTGCCGAAGCTCGTTCCGTAGCGCTCTTCCCATCTGCTTGGGTTGTAGGTTCAGAACCTGCTGCGCGTCCCTCCGCGTCATTGTCGTCGAAAAGGGAAAGGCGTGATCCGCTTCGTTGAATGTCGTCAACGGAAGGTTCGCGACGTCGCAGGCCCGCAGGAAGATGCGCGGGACAGGCGAGCCGTTACCTGTCGCTATGCCGTATGGAACGATCCCGTCGAACAGCGCGCTGATGATGGTGCCCCACGGCTTGTCACGTCCCCCAATACGTTTCAGGACGTGCCGTAGCAGTACGCAATCCGTCTCGCTCGTCCCCAGTCCTTGACCAGACTCGATCCGACCCACCAGCCGGTCGACACTCGCCTTCGATATCTGGACAGCCTGGTAGAGGCGCTGGACCAAAGGATCAGAAACGGTTGTGATTGCACCCGAGCATATGAGCTGCTCGATGCCGTGAACGGAGACCCCCACACGCTCGGCACCACGCCCAAGCACTGCCCGATCCCTGAGCGGTGACCTTAGTTCGCAGAGGGTCGCGCGGCTGAAGACGGCATGAAGACGTTGTTCCCCTGTCATCCCTTGCGCTGGCAGCAGACCTTTGCGGTTCATGTCGGCAAGGGATCCGAAAGACACGCCGAGAAGGCGAGCCGCCTCTTCGCCATCGGTCATGTCGTCGCGCAGTTCCAGCAAAATGGCGCGATCCCGCTTCTTCAGGTAGGGAAGCGCTTCTTCGAGGACGTGACGATGTTCAGGCCAAGTCGCGTCAACACGAAACCCGCGAAGCGTTCTAAGTAGCGAAAGTGTCCGGTCGGCGTTCTCGTTCGCAGCGTCTCGGATCATTTCGTCCAGTGACGCTGGCCACTCCCCTAGGAACGAGGCCCCTGCGCACATCGTGTCCACGATCTCCTCCCGGTCCAACTTGCAGTGCACGTCGCGTGGACGTGACCCGACCACGCGAAGTCGACCTAGCCGCCAGACAAGCTCGAATGCAGCGCCTCGGTCCAGATCGTGAAAGGGCCTCGGCAGCGCTTTCATCGCCGGTTCGTGTACCGACGGATCCGGATCTAGTAGCCGCGCGATCGGTCCCGCTATCCTAAAGCGTTCGTCGTCTACCCGAGCGCAGCACACCGTCCGCAGGTCGAAGCCACATTTACGATCGTCGCACCGTGCAACCCCGTTGGTGTGGTACCACCCCAGGCGGCGGTGGCATTGGGGGCATTCGTCGATCAGCCACTCGCCCGTATCCGTACAGAAAGGAACGAGGGAATGACACCAGATTGCCCGGTGATAGGCACTTTCCGCCAATGCCGATGGCGAGACGCACCGTCGGCGGAATTGAAGATCGTAGCGCGGTACGGACGCGCCGAAGAAGCAATAGAGCGGTGGTCCCTTGGCACGCTCTATGCGGGCATGAAATCGTGGCCGTACGTCGGCTACCGGAAGCCGAAGGACATGGGCTAGCCGTTCCGGATCGACCACGGCGCTAACTGCGATATCGAACGCCTGATGGTGGTTGGCGCCAGCCGCATCGAGCGTCGATGAGGTACTTTCATGATGGTTGTCGGCACAAGTCTGGGCGATGATCCCTAGCAGACTCGCGTACGTTGGTACGTTGTCGGAGGACCACATCACCCGAGGAACGCCAAGGTATGGTGAGGGTTCTGTGGGCAGCCCAGGCATGGATGAGCTGTTCATTGCTCGTCTCCTGCGGACTTGAAGGGGTTCTCAACGACCATCGCCTGCCTGACGGCCCAGCTCGCGGTCGCAGCCTGAAGGTCGCAGAGCTCGATACGACGAGCCCCCCGACGGTAGGCTCGTCCGACCGCCACCCGAAGGAGATTTACTATTCGTCCGAGGACGCCGCTGCTTATCTGCATTAGGCAGGCGGAGACGAGAAGGTCGTCGAGGCCTGCCGGTTCCTTCATGATACCATTTGCCACCATTGCGGCGTCGAACCGCTTGAGGAAGCCCCGAAGCTCCGCACGATCCTTATCGTCGTTCGCCGCGAACGGTACGATGTCAGCCGGCGGGATCATGCGGTTGGACAGCTGGAGGTTGCTCTCGAGCATCGTCCGGGCGTCGCTCGTACCCATCAGAACGACCGGCACGATGCCGTCGTCAAGGAACCTCTTCAGCCGGTCTGTGACTTCGCCGATCATCTTCGTGCCCACGGCGAGATGCTGGCTCTCGTCGATGACGAGAACCTCGACGCCGAACCGGACGATCGCCTCGTAGGCACGTCGGCGGACCGTCTCCTCTGTGTCCCTAGGCCTGTACATCTCCTCTCCGAGCGCCGATAGGACCGCAAGCCACCAGCCCTTCACCTTTATCTTGGGATGGATCGACAGGATGACGACGGGGCGCCTCCAGGAACGCTCGGCGTCGGTGAGCCGGGCCGCAACCTTCTGCGCATACTGCTTGATGGTCGTCGTCTTGCCGGAACCGGATGGCGCGAGAATCCTGAGCGCCCGCTTTCGACCGCCCGGCTGCGCGAGACCGAGCAACCGGAGCTGCTCGACCGAGGTGAAAACGGGGAGATGGCGCGGGTTGAAGATGTAGATACCGTCGAACGTGCCGAGCATCGTCGCCTCGGCAGCGAGCATGGAAAGGCCGTCGTCGGGCCAGGGATTGCCCGTCTTCGGAAGGAAGTCATCGGCAACGAATTGGGTGCGATTGCCATCCATCACTTCCACTCCTCAAAGCCGCTATCCGTATCGTCACTGCCCTCGATCGGCGACGGATCGTCACCGGTGTCGATCTTCTGCACATCGTTTCCGTTCTCGACGGTCGCATACTCCTCCTCCTCGTCGTCGAGGTCGTCGCCGCGTGGAGAGCCTTCGTCGTTCCAGAGATTTGGCCGATCGGGCTTCATGTCAGCGTCCTCGCGATACTCGTTGGTGCGGTGCTCGATGATCGGGGCGTTGCCGGCATGAGTGGGTTCGGCCTCGTGGAGCGTGACGGAGATCTCCCCCTGCGGCGGCTCCCCCGTCATCCGTGCGACGGCGCGCCGCTCCCGGGCGGGCATGTCGGGTGCAAGCTCGACGATCAGCTCGTTGAGCTGACGGCGAGCCTCCATGCGTTCCTCGACTGTCGTGAAGGCCAAGCTGCGACGCTTTGCCCAAGCCTGGATCTGCCGGTGCTGCCAGAGCGTAAGGCCATCGGAGTACTCGAGATCAGTGCAGAGCAGCTCGACCCATGCGCCAGACACGTGATTCCACACGTGTACCGATCGCAGATTTGCAGGATTGTACTTTAGCCTCACCGTGGCCACTGCGGCACCGCTGCTCACTCTCCTGCGGTGAGGTTCGGCGCCGACCAGGTCGTCGTTGAGTTGCCGGCTGGCCGCCGCATCGCGAAAAACGAGGCCGAAAAGTCGGATCGCGCCCCGGTAGAGGCGTCGGTTGTGGAGCGTCACGCCGGTCGCGATGTCTAACTGACGCTCGTCGAGGATCATGTCGCGGCCATGGACTTCCATGGAACTCTGCCACTTCAGCGCGGGCGGTACGCCGAGCGAAGAATGCTCGGTGATGTGATACGCGTCGATGAAGAGCTGAATCAGCAACCGGAGCTCGCCGAGCGTCAGCGCCGCCTCCTTTTCCGGATTGATCCCGAATTCGGCGAGCAGCTTGGGCGTGTGGGTATAGCCCGGCAGCTTCTCCAGCAGGTAGCTTCTAAGGGTGAAGAAGAATCGTTCCAGCATGGCCTTCGCGCGTGGGCTGCCGACCGCGGCCAGCTGAAGCGTGATGCCGACGTCGGCGCAGACCTGCTGGAAGGCGGACGAGGCGAATCCAGTGCCGTTATCGGCGATGAGGACGTCGAGCTTTCCGTTGATCCTGGCTAGCACGGGATGCCTCGCCGCGATCTGCGGGCGGATCTTCTTGGGGCGATTGGCACGGCGCAAGGTCTCTGCCGCCGTGTGGTGATTTGGCGGAACGAAGTCGAGCATCCAGCCGAGGATGGCCCGGCTGTAGACGTCCATGATTACGGTCAGCCAGGGACGGCCAGCGGGCATGCCGCGGTCGGCGTCGAAAACGGCGACGGCGTCGAGTACCGTGTCGTCGATCAGCCCGACGGCGAGGATCTTGGGCGAGGCCAGCGTCCTGCCGTTTCCATCCCAACGAGCCCGTGCTGCCTTCTCTCCGTACTTGCGCGCATAGCTGTCGCGGTTGAGCCCGGCGGCGATGGTCCGCCGGAGCGTCTCGTCGGAAGGATAGTTCAGAGGCGGCAGGTTCTCCGTCGCACGGCGGAGGTTGCGCATGTCAACGATGCGTCGCAGCTCGGGCCGAGCGTCGACGATCTTGCGACCGGCCTGATCGTAGAACCAGGCTTTTGCTTCGCCGAGCGCCTCCACAACCTCGGGATCGAGGCGGGGTCGCCTTGGTCCCAAACCGGTCTTGTTCATGACCTGGGCAAGCGTCGCCACCAGCGGGTCGAGCTTTCTAAGCCATGTACGTATCGTGCTGATCTTCGGGCGCTTCATCCGCACCACGTCAGGGCGGAGGAGAGCGATGGCATCGACCTTGGCTTCGAAGCGTTCCTTCCAGAGCCTTTCCAGTTCACCCCCGATCTTCGGATCGTGGCCGGAGAGGCCCTTCTCGGCAAGGGTTCGCAGCAGGTCGCGCCTCACCTCCGCAAACGGGTCCTTTTCCAGGATCTGGTCGCGGTCCATTTCTAGGGCGCTGACGTCGGCGGTCTTTGTAGGAATGTCGTCGAGCGTGCGGATCCGGCCCATGCGCAGCATGTCCTCAAGCCAGCGCACGTCCGGGATGCGCATCTCTCCGGTAACCTCGTCCTGGACCTTCAGCTGGCGATGTTCACGCAGGCATTCGATCTCGAGCAGACCATCGGCGAAGACCCTCTTCATCAGAATCCGGCGGCCGCCGTCCAGTTCACAGACCTTGCCAAAGAGGTTGTTGATTGCGGCATCGGCATTCTCATCCATTGTCGATCTCCTGTGAAAAGGTTGGGTGGCGTCGGCGAAGGCGCACGCGCGCCGTCGGCGACGCCACGAGGAAGTCGTCCGGTCTTCATCGATTTCGTAGGGATGCTCTGAGGCGCTCCGGTGGGATCACGACGTCGAGGCGTCGACGCTACGCCACTGGGCCGAAGTCTCTGCCGCCTATGTTGCCGGAAACTGCCTGGTCCGGTTCGATCCGATCCGAGATGGCGATCAGTTCGGGACGCAGCCGATCCTCGGATGCCCGTTCCTAACCTGCGGCGACGAGACAAGGCCCTCCGCGTCGAGACCAGCGAGGACCTCGAGATCTGCGGATACGGTATGCCCGATCAGGTCTTCGTCGCAGACGCCGCAGGGGCGCAGCAGCAACCTTCCGCCGCGGCGACGATCGAACCCGACGCCGCTGACACAGTCGTACCTGTTGTCGTCGATCGGGGCCCGCCTTCCCGGGCACGAGCCACTCGTTGAAAGTGCTCATACTTTGCGATCCTCCAGCAGGAGACACAAGTCAGGCTGCGTGGTGCAGTTGAGGGCGCTGACGGATCAGCAGGTCGAAGAGGCCAGGCATGTGCTCGGGCAGCGGGGGCACCGCCCGGACGCAGCTGTCGTCTCCGAGCGGTACCTCGAGATCGATAGCGACCAGACGCTGCACCATCATCGAGCAGATGAGCGCCCGCCCGTTCGCCCTGTTCGGCGCGAGGGCGTCGGCGAGGCGGCCGAGCGACACGGTACCCAGACGGTCGAACATGTCGGCCGCCACGTAGCCGCACCGCAGCGGAACCGGCACGAAGCGGCGGCACTGGATGAGGATGGCGTTCTTTCGCAGCGTCGGCGAGCCGAGCGACGCAGGCACCTCCCGGACGTACTCCGCACCCAGCGCTCCGGCAGCGAGGCGACCGAGCCTCTCCTGCACCTGGGCGCGCGGCGTCGCGAAGCCGGCCCAGTCGGACTTGAGCTCGGAGAGCTGGAGGCGGCCGTCTTCCTTCTGCCGCGCGCGATCCACGATCGTCGACCAACGGCCCTCCGATGTGTGCAGCTCGACGCGCATCGGCTCAGCCCAGCTGCGCACCGTGCCTATGTCCACCTCGTCGACCTGCGCGGCCAGAAGGGCGGTCGCGGCCTCGGTGGGGATGGTCCGCCGATTGCGGACCGAGACGTAGGCGGCGTTCGGCGTCCAGCTCGTGCCCGACATCAACGTTCGAATGGCCTCCCCTTTCGTTGGCCTGACGATGTAGAGCATGGCGTCCTCGGCGATCTGCGGGACAGGCGTCACGAACCGGTCGCACCGGCGATCGCCTCCAGCGGTTCTGCGCGTTCTGCCCTCGGACCTGAGCCGCGGATCGCGGGCACGCCGGTTGCGAGGAGGAACGTCTCTTAGGATCCTCATCGTCATTCTCCTGCTGTTGATGAAGTATGGTGCCGCCCGAACAGCGACCGTGCGTGGCTAGAAGGCAGACCGTCGGCACCGCGGCGCCGACGACCGTCGATCGCAATCAATCGTGCCTGGTGATGTGGCGCTGCTTTCAGCGCTGCTTCGTCTCGGATCGCGAAGGGGGTTGAAAGCGACGTTCCACGCCATCTTTCAAAATCCCGCAGGTTTCTCGGTCCTGTGGATCCGTATCGAATTCGACAATGGCTTTGAAAGCGCCCGTTCGACGAGGACCACGGCGGGTGGCAAGCCAACGTGCTGGCAGGCCATGTCCGCTACCTGCGGCGACGTCCTTTCCGACGTCGTCACGCCTTGGGCGGGGAGCGGAATGGTGCGAAGCCCACGGTCCGGATCGCGATTGCTCAGGCGGCAAGGGGCCTGCCATCGCCCTCGACGTCGTGCCGCTCGTCGTCGAACAGCAGGAAGCCAAGATCCTCCTCCAGCCAGATGACTGCCTGCTTGGCGTCCTCCCGCCCGAGAAATCCGTTACCATGCAGGTATTCGGCGCAGGCCCTGCCATTCCATTCCGCCTGACATGGAAGAACGGACAGCATCGCATGCATGTGCTCGAAGTCGAATCCTGCGATGATCGCCTTCTCGACCACGTTTTGTCGAAAATCGACATCAATTTCATCGCGGATCGTTCGCTTCATTTTGGAGACCAAACGCTTGAATCGGCGGTAGTGCAGCGTGATCATGTCCTGATCCTTCGGAAGGATTGATGATAGGGTGAAGGGTTAGTCAGACCGCGCCTCAGGCCGCACGAGCTTCGGAACGGCAGGTCCTGCGGTTTATTTCCGACGCGCATCGCCACGGAAACGAGATCGCGTTCTCACAGAGAAGCGCATAGATGAGGGTGATGGAGAGCTCCCGCCGGCGGATGCTGATCCGGCCGATCGTGCGGTCGATCGATATGGCGACGATCGCCCCTTTGGCGTCCCTGCCGGTTGACATCAGGGCCTGGTCATGGACGAGGAAGGGCCTGCCGGTCTCGATCGCCTCGATCGTCTCGAGCAACTCGAGGTCATCCACATAGAGGCCGCAGTCCTCTATCTCGGCGTGGGTGGCATCCTCGTCCCGGACGATCGTGTTCGGAGTCAGCTTTTCTGGGAAGGTATCAAGCATGTAGGTTCTCCCTGGCGTTCGAACGCGCGCCATCGCCACCGAACGGTCTGCAACCCCGGCTTCGGACGTCGTTCGTGTGATCTGATCGAGTCATGATGTCGTAGCGGCGTTGGACAGCCGTGGCCGCGGCGTTCAGGCCGGACCATCAAGTGAGACTAGCCGTCGGGGACCTTGTGCAGCAGGTTCGTCATCCCGCACTCCTCGCCGTAATGCTCAAATAATCTAACTACTAAAAATGGGCGTTCAAGTACGATGCTCATAAAATTTAACACGCCTGCTGCGCCTCGATTCCGGGGAGAGCCGCGTTGCACGGAGCGGAGCATGGATCGATATGGGGCAAGGTTGACAACGGGAACGAAGATGCGGCTGCAAGCAGAGGACGGTGACGAACAGGCGGCGATCCGGGCGGAGCTGGAGGCTCGCGCCGTGGCCGGGACGCTGCAGCTCGACGCTATTCTCGCGCTATCTCCGGCCGCGCCGTCTTCGTCGGAATTCGACTTCCTAAGCGCGCTCGGCCCGGTGCAGCGGCAACAGGCGCTCCGCCGCCTCCTAGCTTTGCTGCGGAACGAGGAGGGCCTGCACGTCGGCGATGCCAGCAGGCTAGCGGATGTCTCCAGTCCCAACTTTTACCGCCTCAGACAGCTCTGGCGAGGCAGGGCAAAGTCCGGTCTTGGTTTCCTCAGCGGCTACGCCGGCCGGCCGACCCGTCAGCCGAGGGGAGTAGGAGCTTTAGGTACTCTGGGGAAGTTGGCTGCAGAAAACAGCGCTTTCGAGCTAGCCGATCGGTCCATCAGGGGATTGTCGAAGCTCATCCAGGAGGAGCAGTCGGCACGTATACCTGCCTACACTCTGGATGCAGCAGCCCGGCATCTCAGGCAGAATGCCAGGAACATGCCGGACGTTCTTGCAGCACGGTATGGCTTCCGCATCCTTATCGACTATTGTGCGGTATCTCTCGTGGCGTCCGGTTCCGACGGCTCCCTGAAACTTGTCGAGATCGCCTGGGTCATAGAGGAGACCACCCAGCTCATCCTGGCAGCCCGACCCGTTCTCGACGTCGGCGGCTGCGTCGGACAGCAAAGGGCGACGAGGGCTGCCCGGTGGTATATCGGACGATGCGGGCTCGACGTTCCAGGCCCGCCGGCAGCTTGGATCAAAGCCGTGGTACCCGACCCCGTCTCGCCGCTCGACCGGCATCACGTCGATCGAATGGTGTCGGTAGCAGGCGAGGAGCACGTCGCGACGACCGGCGCCCGCCGGTTCGGCCGTCTCGTCACCGACGTAATCGGGCCGATCCTGGGACGTATTAAAATCATCCCACGGGCGACGCTTTCGGAAAATACTTCCGCGGCGAACGTCCGCGCCTTCGGCAGGGACATTCTCGACCATCAATCGATTCGCGCGAGAGTCGCCCAGTCCGTCATCGCGCATAACCGTCCGATCATAGACATGCTGCGCGACTCGCGACTGCCGCTCCTCGATGCCGGTGACCGCACGGGCACGATGACATCGACGCTGAACGATCTGCTTCTTCGCAAAGGCTGATCGGACAAAGCCTCTCGTCCGAAGCATAGCCCGCATCGGACGGCCCTTTCCAATAGACGATTTTGCAACGTCGGATCGCGCCCCACCGGCGACATCCGTCGCCTACGCGCGCGCCGCGTCACCCGACCGCCAACCAGAACTGAGCATCGACCGCCTTCTCCGCGCCTGCGGGGGAACAAGGTGCCACGTCGATCAAGGAGAAGCAGAATGGACAGATTTAGCAGGCTGGATTTCTCGAAGGTCGCCCCGCACCGACGGGATGAGATCGTCCGCAGGATCGGCATACTGGAGGACTATATCGCCGGCGGCGTGACGCGTGCGGAAGCGGTCGCGGAGCTCGGCATGTCGGAGGTGTCGTTCTACAACTTCCTCCGCGCCTGGCGACGCACGGGGCGGCCGGACGCGCTGGTCGGGTCAGGGCAGCCGCAGAACCGCATTACTCCTACAGACGAGCAGCGCCGACTGATAAGCGACGCCGAGGCCGGATCGCCGACCGGATCAATGACCGCAGTCATGGCGCGCGCCGAACGTCTGGCCGAGATTCGTGGCGTGGAACTGCCCGGCATGCGGACCATGAAGGTGCTCATCGGAGAGATCCGCCGCGCCAGGAGCCTTCGTCCCGACGGGGTGCTGGACATCCTCGTCACCCATTGCGCGGTGAATCTGCCCGTTAGAGCGGGGCATTTGGTCGTCGCACCCGTGCTTGGGCTTGTCCTTGCAATACGACGTCGGCCGACGGTCCTCGGAGTGGCGCTTTCCCTCTCGCCGCCCGATGCGTTCAGCAGCGCCAGAGCGGTTCTCGACGCGCTTCTCAGCGCCGACGCCCCACGCACCGAAATGCCGGCCGAGTTCCGCGTCATGGCGGGACCGGAGGACGACTGGTCCAAGCTGAAGGCGGCGCTCGTAGAGACGGACCTGCCGCTGATCTTCACGCCAGCCCGGCCCCGGTCCTGGAGAGAAGTGACGAATCTTATCGGCGACCGCCCGGCGGGTCTCAAGCTGATGCCGGACGTGACGTCGCGTCTGGCCGATGGACGCACCGTCAGGGTGCCGAAAGGCGGCTCGGACGTATCGCTCGAGGACGCCGAGGCCATGGTGCGGAGGCGTCTCAAGGGAGCCTTCGAAGGTCCGCACGGCGCTCTTGTGGCCGACGACGAGGCGAAGACATCGCTGGCTCGCCGCCTTGAGATCCTCGTCGCCAACCGCGCGCCATACCAGCAACACTGACGTCACTCTCGGGCGACAGATTCAGCCATGGTGACGGCACGGAGGCAACGCGGTTCCACAAGCGCCCGCTAGCCGGGGCTCCTAAGGCACGGTTCCGCGCCGATCACCGGCGACTCCACGAGCCAGATCCTCTTCCGGGACCTATCCGGATGATCGGACGTCCGACCTATGCCTCGACGATGCCGAAATCGGACGGGTTAGCCAACCCTGGACCATCCTCTGCTCGGGCTCGAGAACGACGCGCTTGCGGCTCGGCATACGCTCTCAAGGCGGCGTCGAATACGGCGCCCCGTGCGAGCAGTTGGAGCCCAAGCCCTACCTGATCTGCCGTCTCAGCGAACAAAGCGCAGCAAGGAGGACGTTCGGCCCGAATGATCTGAAGCACCCCCGTTCGTAGCAGCTTCCGTACGCAGATAGTCTATTTTGGATCGAAGCTCTCAGGCCGCCGCTGAGCGCTCCGGACTGTCAACGCTGCCGTTCTCCCGGCCGCCACGTGCTGACTGACTGCGCCTGTGCGGCCGGCCCGATGACTGTTGCTGCTCGATCGCATCACCGCGTCCGCGCTCCAGCATCCTGCCTTCGTTCGGTCGGGGAGCATCCTCTTGCCTCGCCACCCGGGTGCGTCGCGGCGCTCGCGGTTGCCACTTGTGCGGTAGTCGCAAATGGCACGTATTCATCTTGCGGTCGACGCAGTGGCGAAGCATGAGCCTACAAGGCTAGATAACATTCTTATCAATGATGCAAAACGGTTGGTTTGACGAAATGGAATTAAGAAGCGTTTTAAGTTGTTTGTGATGAACAGGCTTGACCATCAATAGTGGGTTGCCATCTTACTTGCGGCTGGCGGTACGAGCTGGATCCTTACCGAGGAGATTGCATGGGGTATTTGTCACATTCCAGCATCACGCTGATTATCCACGACGCGAATATCGACGCGGCAGCCATTGAGAAAGCCGTTCGAAGCGCTCTGGACGAGTGTCTTCCCTTCCGCTGCAAATCCATATGCCTTCAGACGCCGGCGAGCGGGGGGAGGACCATCCTGTTCAGCGCTCAGCCGTCGCGGCCCGACGATGGTCAGAGGGCGAGGCAGCCCTATATTGCGACCGAACGGATAGATGCTCACTGCGATCTGCTCGACTCCCTCGGTGTTGCGAACGGCACGAAGGCGATCGCCATAGCGCTGCACGCGAACTGGACGGATGCTCATCGGGAGCGGTTCGGCGAAGCGGCTAACCCGGCCAGCGTCAAGCGCTGGCGGACGATGCGCCGGCGCGGCCCCCGATCCGGCGCCCACCCGCCGGTCCGACATACACGACGGAACTCCGGCCCCGCGCGGGTGGCACGCGGCCTCTGCCGTCACCATGCGGTCCGGGTAAGCGCCGGCGGCGGCAGCATGCGGGAAGGCTACGAACGGGCGATGGCGGAACTTCGGGTCGTCAACGAAGGCGGCCACCGCTTCTACTGCAGGCCGGACCGACCGCTGCCTCTCTTCAGCTACGAAACCTTTCGGCGCGACTGTCACACCATCAGACGTCGGAACGGGCAGACCTGAGCGGCGGGACCTCGTCTATAAGGCGACCGGTAGATCCTACGCGACGTCAGGTTCGCGATCCGAACCTCGGCATCGAATGCGAGCGCGTCAGCCGGATCGTGACGAGTCCGCCACTTCCTGCCAGGCGGATCCGGACCGTCCCGAGCGCGATGTGTGACGTTGTAGGGACCAGCTCTTTTACAGGACTGCCTGAGGAGGCCGCATTCCGTACCTGACCCCAGCTCTCGAGAACTGTCTGAAGCTCCCATGCGCTACGGCACCTTCCGCGGCGTCTGCGTAGACGACGTAGGTGCCCGACTGCAGGCGCTCGCTCCGGGAAGATCCCATCTCTATCGCATCGGGACCGAGATGGGTCTTCTTCCACGCGGCAGTAGTCTGGTTCGCGGGAGAAGGGTAGCTATCAGTGCCTCTACGATCGCCGGCACGGAAGAGCGGAGGTTCAGGAGGCCAAAGGGTGGCGGGAGGCGCGCTGATGTCGTCGACCAGCGAGGACGAAGGTGCCCAGCTGGCGCCGTTCGTCGAGTTCCCCATTCCCGCCGATGCGCTCCGGGAGCGGACCGTTCATTGGCGTGATGCGGCCATGGCGGGTCCGCTGACGGCCGGGCTGTCCGGCTGGAGATCACGCGGGGAATATGCGACGGGACGCTGCCAGCCCCGCCGATGGCTCGTCGCCGAACCAAGCGAGATTGCGATGATGCTCGATTACGAGGCCTCGCTCGAGAACACGTTGCGCATGCTCCACGGTGGAGTTGCCGCGACGATGCCCGACACGGCGATGGGGCCGCAGCGCACACCATGTTGCCGGTCGGAAGCGCGGTAGTGACCCTGGATCTCACGCTGACCTACATCCGACCGATAGACCCCCGAAACACGCCCGTAACGGCTACGGGGCGTGTGCTGAACGTCGGTTGTCGCACAGTCTGCGTCTCGGGGGAGGTGGTCGACCGGCGCGGTGCCATGACGGTTCATGCCGGCGGCAACTTTTCGATCCTGAGCTTGCGACCGCCAGCGTCAGCGTAGATCGATCAAAACCGGTTGAGCATTGAATCTCCCGAGCTAGATTGCTGTTGCCGCTGCGGATGAACGTGCAAGGCGAGATGAGCGCTGATTAGATCCGAGAGGCTGAGGCGCGCACCCCACGCCGTTGCATCCCCTTGCCGTACGCTGCGCGGCGGGCACCTTAGCGATGACCGCCGCCGTCTCGCCGTCACTCGAAGGCACGACCTTATGTGTCGTCGAACCCGCTCTATTTTCCTGGCGGTCGACTGACTGAGATTGGATCGCTGGCTGGAAACGCCTCGTCGAGCGTTCCGTCCTGACGCTTATTCTCTTGTTCCTAGATCATGGGGTCGTTCACTTGTCCGGTCTTCGAGTTCAAAGATCGGCGGGGAGTGACATCACTCATGCCATTATCACACCAATTCGAAGGTAGGTTGTGACCTTCATTGCGTGAGCTTCACCTGAGGATGGGCTCGGCACTGCTGAAGGGGCATCGTCAAAAGAGTGAGGAAAGCTAGCTTGGCCGCCCCAGCTACCGACAAAAGCAGTAGTCACACTCCTTAAGCGGGTCTCAGAAGCGTTTAAGTGATTTTTTTGACGCACTTTAGTGGGTGCGGTCAAACATCGAAAGGGTGGTGCCCAGGGACGGGATCGAACCGCCGACACTGCGATTTTCAATCGCATGCTCTACCAACTGAGCTACCTGGGCCTGTCCGGGTGACCGGAAGAGCCGGCCTGTTAGCCGCGCGAATCGTCCCTGTCCAGCCCGGTTTCAGATTTTTCGTCGGAAGACGCGGCGGGGCCGGGAATGCGATATCCCTCCCCCATCCAGTTCAGCATGTCGCGGTCGCGACAGCCGCGGCTGCAAAAGGGGCGGAAGGCCGGATCGGTCGGGGCCGAACATAGCGGGCAATGGTTACGGGAAGCGGGCCTGGACATGGCCCGCGGATATGGCGAGGGCATTGTCGGCCCGCAAGGCGAGCGGCGCGCCGAGCGTGCGTTCGACTGCCGCGATCCAGTCGGGCCGCGCAGCGATGGCGGCAACGACCGCCGGATGCGCCGCCAGCGTGCGTTCGCCGCTGCCGCCGGTCCGTTCCGCTTGGCGTAGCAGTGCGCGGGCATGAGCGGGGACATGAGCGAAGAGTTCGGGAAGCGAGGAACGCGACCGGCGCCGCACGATCTGGAGGAAGCCGAAGCCGTTGACGGCGGTGCGTTCGAAGGGTTGCGGCAGGATTTCGTCGATTGCTTCGGCAGCGGCGAGGCGTGCGGCCTTGTCGTTCACGGTCGGCAGGTCGATGCCGATCGAGCCGGTGATGTCGAGCCGCGCGATCGCCGCTGCCGCCGCGCGAGCCCCGGCGACGGCGAGCGCGGCGGGGGCAAACTCGCCATCGATATCGATCAGCGTCATCGCCGGGGTGAGCGCGATCGACAGCGCGCCGCCGGGAAAGGCGACCCGACCGGTGGTCGCTTCCTCGATCAGCAGTGGCCAGCCGGCCTCGCCCAGCAAGTCGCGGTCGAACGGGCCGACGATCCGCGCGTCCGGCAGGTCGGCGATCGAGGGGCCTTGGCTGGGCTGCGCATCGGGTGCGGCGGGGCGGGCGCGGGCGCGCTTGGGCTTGCTGGGTTCGAACAAAGCGGGGCGGGTAATCTCGACCAGCAGCGTCGCGCCTTCGGTGACGGCGCGGGGCAGGGGGCTCAGCAGCGCCTCGCCATCCTCCCATGCGACCAGCCCCTCGTTGCGGACGGGCAAGCGGCGGACCAGGCGGGCGGACAGGACCGTGCCGGCGCGCAATGCGTCGTCGGGTTCGATGCGGGCTTCAACGATCTCGCCATCGACGATGCGCGCGGCGCGGACCTCGCCGATGCCGCGCTCGACGATCCAGTCAGCCAAGCGCGACGCCGGCGGTTTCGAGCAGCGCGCGCGTGTCGAACAGCGGCAGGCCGATCACGCCCGAATGGCTGCCCGACAGGAAGCGGACGAACGCTTCCGCCCGCCCCTGGATCGCATAGCCGCCGGCCTTGCCCAGCCCTTCGCCGCAGGCGACATAGGCGTCGATCTCACGCTGTTCGAGCCGCTTGAACGCGACGATCGTGTCGGCAATGCGGATGCGCGCCTGTCCATCGGGCATCAGCAAACAGACCGCCGACAAGCAATGATGGCGACGGCCGGACAATAGGCCGAGCAGTTCGCGCTGCACGTCCTCGGTCGTGGCGGGGGGCAGGATGCGGCGGCCGAGCGCGATCGTCGTGTCGCCGGCCAGCACCACCGCGCCCGCGACCGGGCCGATCGCGCGTGCCTTCGCCTCGGCAAGGCGCAGCGCATAGGGGCGCGGCAACTCGCCCTTCAGCGGGTTCTCGTCGATATCGGGGGCCTCGACGCGGTCGGGCACAGCGCCGATCCGCGCCAGCAGGTCGCGGCGGCGGGGCGAGGTCGAGGCGAGAATCAGGCGCATGGCCGTGGGTGCGGTCACGCGGAAATCCGCTTACTTGAAGCGGTAGGTGATGCGACCCTTGGTCAGGTCATAGGGGGTCAGTTCGACCAGCACTTCGTCACCGACCAGCACGCGGATGCGGTTCTTGCGCATCTTGCCGGCGGTGTGCCCCAGGATCTCGTGATCGTTCTCGAGCCGGACGCGGAACATCGCGTTGGGCAGCAGTTCGACCACCTGGCCGCGCATTTCGAGAAGTTCTTCCTTCGCCAAACAGATACCTCGTGAAATTAGGGCGCACCGGAAACGGGCGGGTTCCCATAGGCGCAAACCGCAAAAAAGGAAAGCACGAACGACCGGACCCGTGGCTGGCACGGCCGGTCGTGGCGTTCGTCCTGAAAATAGGCGCGGTATCGGACGGGCGCAAGAGCGACGGTTCGACCGTGACCCGGCCCCGTCAAGCCGGGTTATGCGTCTTCAGGAACGCGGTCATCTCCTGCAGGAATTGCAACCGGTCCTCGCTGCGTGAGAAGAAATGGTCGCCGAGCGGCTGTTCGACATAGCGGTGCGGCTTGCCGGCGCGCTTCAGTTCGGCGACGAGAATGCGCGACTGGGCGACGGGCACGCGCTTGTCGACCTTGCCATGCATCAGCAGGATCGGCGTCGAGAAGTCGGCGGCATGGAAGCGCGGCGAGATCAGCTGGAAATCGGGGGCCTGGGTGCGCAGCCAGTCGCCGATGGTGCGCCCGTTCAGGAACTGGCTGTCATAGCGGCGCAGCGCCGCCAGGTCGGACACCCCGGCATAGCTGATCGCGCAGCGATACAGATTGCCGTCGCGCTGTGCGGCCCGCATCGCCGCATAGCCGCCATAGGACGCGCCGACCATGCAGACGCGCTTGGGATCGGCGATGCCTTCCTTCGCGAGATGGGTGACCGCGTCGTTCAGGTCGTCCTGCATCTTCAGGCCCCATTCGCCCGCGCCCTTCTTGGCAAAGGCGACGCCATAGCCCGACGATCCGCGATAATTGGGCTGGATCACGACATAGCCGAGTTCGGCCAGATATTGCGTCCACCAGTCCCAGCTTTCGCTGTCGCGCGCCGAGGGGCCGCCATGCGGCAGGACGATCAGCGGCAGGTTCTTCTGGCCTGCGCGGTGGCGCGGCATGGTCAGCACCGCCTCGATCGAGGTGCCGTCGCGCGCGGTGTAGCGAATGGTGCTGACGGAGGAGAGGCGGCGGTTCTGGAGCGTGTTGCTGTGCCACGCGACGCGCTGCATCCGGCTGAACGCGCTGTCCCAGTAATAGAGGCCGCCCGGCTGCGACGCGGCGGCGACCTCTATCAGGAACTTGTCGCGCTTGCGGTCCCACGACACGATCTGTGCCCGCCGGTCGCCGATCGAGGCGTCGACATCGGCCTGCAGCGTCTTCAGCTTCTCATCGAACCACACGGTGCGACCATGCCTGTCGGTCAGCGTCACGCCGGCCACGTCATTCTCGTCGGCATTGTCGACGATGCCGTCGATGTCATAGCCCTCGACCGAATGGAGCTTCTTGCCGAGCGACAGGTCGGGGAGCGACACCTGATAGACCGAGGTGAAGCCGCCTTCGTCGTCGAGCGCGATCGCACTGCCATCGGCGCGAAAGGTGATCGGGATGGTCAGCCCGTCCTCGTCCTTGCGTGCGCGCCGGGCGATGACGCGGAAGCTTTCGGCATTGTTGGCGCGGTAGAGCAGCGCCGAACTGCGCGACTGGTCGTTATATTGATAGGCGGCGCGGACCTGCCCCTGCCCATCGGCATACCAGCTATAGACATTCGGCCGCCCGTCGGCGACGCGGCGCGACTTGCCGGTCGAGACGTCGATCTCGAACACCGCCGGGTTGAAGTCGGACTCGCTTTCGATCCCCGTCTGGCGCGACAGCAGGATGCGCGGCGATCCGTCATGCGCCACCCACAGCACGTCGTCGGCGCGCAAGCCCGATTTGTCCCAGTCGAGCCGGCGCGTCGTCTGGAAATCGGCCTTCACCGCCAGGACGCGGGTGACGTAATATTCGTTGCCGTACAGCATCTGCTGCGTGCCGAGCCCGACGATCAGCCAGTCGTCATTGACCCAGCGCCACCAGTTGATGTCGGTATCCTCGGGCGCGCCGAGCGACTGGCGCTTGCCGCCTCCGAACAGTGGCGACAGCACCAGTACCTGCCTGCCGCCGACCGCGCTCTTGGCGACGACGCGGGTGCCGTCGGGCGACAATTTGGGCGATTCGACCGACGGCAGTTCGGCGAATACCTCGATCGGGACCGGGGCGGCCGGATCGATCTTGGCCGGCTTGTCGGCAGGCGGCGCCGGTGTCTGCGCCGAGGCGACGGTGGCAAGGACGAGGCCGATGGCCGCAACGAAACGCATGAAACCCCCTGTTCGGGAGCGGCCGGGATGCGCCCCCGCGCACCGGTTCCGGTAAGGTCGGACGCCCCCATCCGCCACCGATCCTAACGTGGCGAACAGGGGACGCAATCGGTCAAAAGCACCTATCCGGCGGCATTTCCCGCAAGCGCGGCGAGCAGCAGCAGCGCGACGATGTTGGTGATCTTGATCATCGGATTGACCGCCGGGCCGGCGGTGTCCTTGTACGGATCGCCCACCGTGTCGCCGGTGACGGCGGCCTTGTGCGCCTCCGATCCCTTGCCGCCGTGATTGCCGTCCTCGATATATTTCTTGGCATTGTCCCATGCGCCGCCGCCGCTGGTCATCGAGATCGCGACGAACAGGCCGGAGACGATGACGCCGAGCAGCATCGCGCCCAGCGCCGCAAAGCCCTGCGCCTGTCCGGCGACCCAGGTCACGATGTAATAGACCGCGACGGGCGACAGGACGGGGAGCAGCGAGGGTACGATCATCTCGCGGATCGCGGCGCGGGTGACGATGTCGACGGTGCGGCCATATTGCGGGCGGCTGGTACCGGCCATGATGCCCGGGTCGGCGGCGAACTGCGCGCGGACGTCCTCGACCACCGACCCGGCCGCGCGACCGACCGCGGTCATGCCGAACGCCCCGAACAGATAGGGGAGCAGCGCCCCCAAGAGCAGCCCGACGATGACGTACGGGTTGGACAGCGAGAAATCGACGGTCAGGTCGGGGAAGAACAGCTTCAGGTCGGTGGTGTAGGCGCCGAACAGCACCAACGCGGCAAGCGCGGCTGAGCCGATCGCATAGCCCTTGGTCACCGCCTTAGTCGTGTTGCCGACCGCGTCGAGCGCGTCGGTGCGGTGGCGGACTTCGTCGGGCAGCTGTGCCATTTCGGCGATGCCGCCGGCGTTGTCGGTGACCGGGCCATAGGCGTCCAATGCGACGACCATGCCGGCCAGCGCCAGCAATGCGGTGGCGGCGAAGGCGACGCCGATGATGCCGGCCAACTGGTAGGAGGCGATGACCGCGACGACGATCACCAGCGTCGGCAGCGCGGTCGATTCGAGGCTGATCGCAAGGCCCTGGATGACGTTGGTGCCATGGCCGGTGACGCTGGCGCGCGCGATCGACTTGACCGGGCGATAGGCGGTGCCGGTGTAATATTCGGTGATCCACACCAAGGCGGCGGTGACGGCGAGGCCGATCATCATGCACCAGAACAGGTCCATGCCGGTGAACGAGGTGCCTGCGACCGGGGCCTGTGCGCCGAGCGCGCCTTCGACGGTCAGCGCGTCGCCACCGGGATCGAGGAAGCCCGCGCCGCCGATCACGGCGTTCAGATCGCCCAGCGCCCAGCTTGCCGCGAAGTAGATCGCAGGCACTGCCAGCAGCGCGGTGGTCCAGAAGCCCTTGTACAGTGCGCCCATGATCGACTGGCCACGGCCGAGGCGGACCATATAGGTGCCGAGGATCGAGGTGACGATGCACACGCCGCCGACGACCAATGGCAGCGCCATCAGCCGTAGCAGTTCGGCGGGCGGTGCCTGTACCAGCAGCGCGATCGACACCATGGTCAGGCCGATCGTCACGACATAGGTTTCGAACAGGTCGGCCGCCATGCCGGCGCAGTCGCCCACGTTATCGCCCACGTTATCGGCGATGACGGCGGGGTTGCGGGGATCGTCCTCGGGGATGCCGGCCTCGACCTTGCCCACCAGATCGGCGCCGACGTCCGCCGCCTTCGTAAAGATGCCGCCGCCCAGCCGCGCGAAAATCGAGATGAGCGATGCGCCGAAGGCGAGGGCGGTCAGCGCCTCGACGACTTCGCGGTCGCCCGGACCATGGCCGGCGACCGCGACCAGATACCAGAAGATGCCCGAGATCGCGAGCAGACCCAGCCCGGCGACCAGCATACCGGTGATCGCGCCCGAGCGGAACGCCATGGTCAGGCCGCCCTGCAGCGAGCCGCGCGCGGCCTCTGCGGTGCGGACATTGGCGCGGACCGAAATCTCCATGCCGACATAGCCCGCGACCCCCGACAGGATCGCGCCGATCAGGAAGCCGACCGTCGACAGCGGCCCGAGCGTGGGGAACAGGATAATGGCGACGATGACGCCGACGATGGCGATGGTGCGATACTGGCGACCCAGATAGGCCTTGGCGCCTTCCTGGATCGCGGCGGCGATATCCTGCATCCGCGCGTCGCCGGCCGAGGCGCGCAGCACCTGCATACTCGTGAACACACCGTACAACACGGCCAGCGCACCACACGCCATGGCCAGATAGACTATCGTCATCCGCAACCCCTCCTGCATGGGGCCGCCCGGCTGTCTCGTCGGGTCGAACCCTGGAAGCGGGGCAGCTTATGCCGATGGGCGGGGCGCGCAACCCACTAAATCCGCGCTGTGTTGTGGAGGATCAGTGCTGGTAGCCGAGGCGGTCAGGGAGGGGGATGGGGTGGCCTGCGTCGAGCAGGGTCAAGCCGATGCCCTCGGCGAAGGTGCCGATCCGGGTGGCGGCGACCGGTGGCGGCGTGTCGCAGGCGAAGAGCAGTTCGTAGTCGTCGCCGGCGGTCGCGGCGGTCAAGGCGTCGTGGCCAAATGCCTTGAGATCGTCCGACCGTGGCACGTCGGCGAGGTCGATCGTTACCGCAAGGCCGCTTGCCGCCGCCATGCGGGTCGCGTCGATCAGCAGGCCGTCGGACACGTCCATCATTGCGTGGACGACAGGTGCGAGCGCCCGCCCTTCGGCGAGGCGCGGGGTCGGGCGGCGGTAGCGTTGCAGCAGCGCGTCGGGGCCGTCCGTTCCTTGCGCGATGGCGAGGCCCGCGCCGGCATCGCCGATCTTGCCGGTTACCCACAGCGCGTCGCCGGCCTTCGCGCCGTCGCGGCGGGGGGCATGGGCACTGCGGCCGAGCGCGGTCAGTGAGAGGAGGCGGGGGGCGCCTCGCGGCAGCTTGACCGTGTCGCCGCCGAGCAGGGGGCAGGCGAAGGTGCGCAGCACGTCGTCGAGCCCGGCAAGGAACGCGCGGTCCCAGTCGTCGTCGCCGATCGGAACCCCGAGCATCACGCCCACCGGCACCGCGCCCTTGGCGGCGAGGTCCGACAGGTTGGTCGCGACCAGTTTCCACGCGACGTCGGCGGGGGGCTCGTTGCCGAGGAAATGGACCCCCTCGACGATCATGTCCTTACTCAAGACGAGGTCGCCGAGATGCGCGGCATCGTCGGTAAGCCCATGCGCACCGGGATGGAGCGGCAGGGTGCGCAGCGCGGCGATGAAGTCGGCCTCGGTCATGGGCGTCTGTTGCGCCCGCGGGGCGGCCCAAGTAAAGCGCCAGTCGCCCATGACCGACCCCATCATCATCGCCGTGCCCAAGGGGCGTATCCTCGACGAAGCGATGCCGCTGCTCGCCCGCGCCGGCATCGTGCCCGAGGCGGCGTTCCGCGATCCCGACAGCCGGGCGCTGCGCTTCAAGACCGACAGGGCCGATATCGACCTGATCCGCGTCCGCGCGTTCGACGTGGCGACGTTCGTGGCGCATGGCGCGGCGCAGCTGGGCATCGTCGGGTCGGACGTGCTGGCCGAGTTCGACTATTCGGAGCTGTACGCGCCGGTCGACCTGAAGATCGGGCATTGCCGCATCTCGGTCGCCGAACCTGCCGGTATGGCGGCGACCGACGATCCCCGCGGATGGAGCCATGTGCGCATCGCCACCAAATATCCGCATACCACCCAGCGCCATTTCGCCGCGCGCGGGGTTCAGGCGGAGTGCGTGAAGCTGAACGGCGCGATGGAACTGGCGCCGGTGCTGGGCTTGGCGCCGCGCATCGTTGATCTGGTGTCGTCGGGGCGGACGCTGAAGGAGAATGGCCTCGTGGAAGTCGAAACCATCGCCGAGGTGACGTCGCGGCTGGTCGTCAACCGGGCGGCGTTCAAGACGCGTGGCGCGGTCGTGCCGCTGGTCGACGCGTTTCGCCGGGCGGTGGCGGCATGATCCGGCTGGACGTAAGCGCGGCGGGCTTCGCCGCCGACTTCGCCACGCTGGTCGATGCGCGGCGCGAGGCGGACAGCGATGTGGCGCGCGACGTCACCGCGATCCTGCGCGCGGTGCGGGATGAAGGCGATGCGGCGGTCCGCGCCTTTACCGAGAAGTTCGACGGGCATGATCCGGACGCGACCGGCTGGCGGATCGAACTGGCCGAATGCCGGGCGGCGCTCGACGGGCTCGACCCGGAGCTGCGCGCGGCGCTCGAATTGGCGCATGACCGGATCGTCGCCTATCATGCGAAGCAGCGGCCCGAGGATCGTGACGAGGTCGATGGCGACGGCGTGCGGCTGGGCGCGCGGTGGAGCGCAGTCGCGGCGGCGGGGGTCTATGTGCCCGGTGGCCGCGCCGCCTATCCGTCGTCGGTGCTGATGAACGTAGTCCCGGCCAAGGTCGCCGGGGTCGAGCGGATCGTGATGGTCACGCCGACGCCCAAGGGTGAGGTCAATCCGCTGGTGCTGGCCGCCGCGGCGCTGGCCGGAGTCGACGAGGTCTGGCGGATCGGCGGGGCGCAGGCCGTCGCCGCGCTCGCCTATGGCACCGACCGGATCAAGGCGGTCGATGTGGTGACCGGCCCGGGCAATGCGTGGGTCGCCGAGGCCAAGCGGCAATTATACGGCGTGGTCGGGATCGACATGGTCGCGGGGCCGTCCGAGATCGTGGTCGTCGCCGATGGGCAGAATGATCCGGCATGGATCGCCGCCGATCTGCTCAGCCAGGCCGAGCATGACCCGACCAGCCAGTCGATCCTGTTCACCGACGATGCGGGCTTTGGCGATCGGGTGGCGCAGGCGGTCGACGACCAGATCGCCGAGTTGGCGACCGGACAGGTGGCGCGGGCGAGCTGGGATGCGAACGGGGCGATCGTGGTCGTGCCGACGCTGGCCGATGCGATGCCGCTGGTCGACCGGCTGGCGCCCGAGCATCTCGAACTGGCGGTCGGCGATCCCGAGCCGCTGTTCCGCACGGTGCGCCATGCCGGTTCGGTGTTCCTCGGCCGCTATACGCCGGAAGCGGTCGGCGATTATGTCGCGGGGCCGAACCATGTGCTGCCGACCGGGCGGCGGGCGCGCTTCGCATCGGGGTTGTCGGTGCTCGACTATATGAAGCGGACCAGCTTCCTTGGGCTGGACGCGGCGGCGCTGGCGCGGATCGGGCCGGCGGCGGTGACGCTGGCCGGGGCCGAGGGGCTGCCGGCGCATGCCAAGTCGGTCGCCATCAGATTGTAATTGCTGGCATTTTACTACGCAGGCGGGGGCTTGGAGCGTCTGGCGTACGCCGGTTCTGCATGGCCCTGGACCCCCGCCTGCGCGGGGGAACGGTTGGGATTTGTGGGCCAAAGTTCACAAAGTTCACACTCGTGCACGTTTCGCGGCTGTGACGTTGCCGCGCATTCCGGATCGAACCTTGGCGGAGGCCGGGGTACGATCCGTCGGACGTAACTGGCCCGATGTTTTTGGCCAAAGTTCACGAAGTTCACACTCGTACGCAATTTGCGCGCCGGGCGTAGAACAGGCGGTGGCGGGGCGGACGGTTCAAAGAGCGCGGCGACGCTGGCACGGTTCCGCGATGTAGGAAAGCGCCCCCTCGACTTCCGAGCCGGACCGGGTCTATGGGGCGGCGCTTATGACCAGCAAGAATTCCCGCCCGCGCGGTGCCCGACAGGCCCGCGCCGCCGCCCGGTTGGCCGCCGTCCAGGCGCTGTACCAGCATGAGATGGAAGCGACGCCGATCCCGGCGCTGCTCCACGAATTCCACCAGCACCGGCTGGGCGCGACGATCGAAGAGGTCGAATATGCCGAGGCGGACGTTCATTTCTTCGACGATGTGGTCAAGGGCGTCGATGCGCGGCGCGAGGAGATCGATGCGATGATCGCATCCAAGCTGTCGACCGGCTGGACGCTCGACCGGCTCGACAAGCCGATGCGGCAGATCCTGCGTGCCGGGACCTATGAACTGATCGCGCGGCCGGACGTACCGGTGGCGGCGGTCATCAGCGAATATCTGGACGTCGCTGATGCGTTTTACGACCGGCGCGAGAAGGGGTTCGTGAACGGACTGCTGGATTCGGTGGCGAAGGTCGTTCGGGGGTAAATTTCCACGCGGCGACCGGCGCGCGAGGATGCGCCCGTTCGCCGCCTGCCGATGCTGTGGCACTGGCGGCGGGCCCACGCATGGTCCGCTGGACCGAAGGGAGCAGACCCATCCCGACCCCGATCCTGTTCGCCATCGCTGCGCTGCTCGAAATCGGCGGCTGCTTCGCCTTCTGGGCATGGTGGCGGCTCGACCGTTCGCCATGGTGGCTGTTGCCGGGCGTCGCCGCGTTGGCAGCCTTTGCGTGGGTACTGGCACAGAGCGACGTCGCCGGGGCGGGGCGCGCCTATGCGGCCTATGGCGGCATCTACGTGTTGAGCGCGGTGTTGTGGGGCTGGGCGGTCGAAGGACTGGTGCCCGACCGGTTCGACCTGGCCGGTGCCGCGCTGTGCGTCGGCGGCTGCTCGGTGATCCTGTTCGGTCCGCGATAGGGGATTGGAGCGGGTAACGGGAATCGAACCCGTGTATTCAGCTTGGAAGGCTGCTGCACTACCATTGTGCTATACCCGCCCGCACGCTGCGGCGTGGAGGCATTGCCACTGCCACAGTCGGGCGGACATGGTCAATGGTGTGCGTTCGTCATACCTACGCCGAACGGAGTAGGAGCGAACGCCGTATCCGCGGCGCATATTGCTGGCGTTCGAGCGGCGGACGCCATAAATACCGCCGCCCAATGGCCAAGATCACCACCCCACGCCCCGTCCGGGGCACGCAGGACATATTCGGCGATTTCGAGCGGCGCTTCACCCATGTCGCCGAGACGTTCGAGCGCGTCCGCCGCCTCTATTGCTTTTCGCGGGTCGAGGTGCCGGTCTTCGAATCGACCGCGGTGTTCGCGCGCTCGCTGGGCGAGACGACCGACGTCGTGTCGAAAGAGATGTATTCGTTCGAGGATCGCGGCGGCGATTCGCTGACGCTGCGCCCCGAATTCACCGCCGGCATCGCCCGCGCGTACCTGACCGAGGGGTGGCAGCAATATGCGCCGCTGAAGCTCGCGACGCATGGGGCCGTATTCCGCTACGAACGCCCGCAAAAGGGCCGCTATCGCCAGTTCCACCAGATCGACGCCGAGGTGATCGGCGCGGCCGAGCCGATGGCCGATGTCGAATTGCTGGCGATGGCCGACCAGCTGCTCCACGAACTGGGCATCGCCGATGGGGTGACGTTGCAGCTGAATACGCTGGGCGATGCCGCGACGCGCGACGCATGGCGCGCGGCCCTGGTCGAGCATTTCGAGAGTCATCGCGGCGACCTGTCGGAGGACAGCCTCAAGCGGCTCGACAAGAATCCGATGCGCATTCTCGATTCCAAGGACCCGCGCGATCGACCGATCGCCGATTCGGCACCGGGGATCGACGCATATTTGACGGCGGAGGCGGCGGACTTCTTTGCGGCGGTCACGTCGGGACTGGACGCCGCGGGCGTCCAGTGGACCCGCAACGACCGGCTGGTGCGCGGGCTGGACTATTATCGCCACACGGCGTTCGAATTCGTCACCGACCGGCTGGGTGCGCAGGGAACGGTGCTGGCCGGCGGGCGCTATGACGGGCTGATCGAGAGCCTCGGTGGCCCGGCGACGCCGGGCGTCGGCTGGGCGGCGGGGATCGAGCGGCTGGCGATGTTGCTGGAAGAGCCCGAGGCTCCCCGCGCCGCCGTCTGCGTCATCCCGCGCGAGGCCGGGGCGGATACGCCCGCCATGGCGCTGTTGCAGGAACTGCGCGGGGCCGGGGCGGTCGCCGATATGGCCTATCGCGGCAATCTGAAGCGCCGCATGGTCAAGGCCGACAGCCAGGGCGCGTCGATGGTCGCGCTGGTCGGGGCCGATGGATCGGTGACGGTCAAGCTGCTGGTGACCGGTCGCCAGATCGAACTGACCGCCGGGGACCGCGACGCATTCCTGCATGCGGCCACGCTTTATTCATCGGGACTGACCGATGGCGAAGTCGATGGCGAATCGGTGTTGGACGAAATGATCGGCGAGTGGCGCGAAGGGCTCTGGCAGGTATCGGATAGCGAATGACCATCGCTCCCGAACGCATTGCCCAGATCGAGGCGCGGCGCGACGAGCTGGCGGCGCAGATGGCGACCGGCGACCTGCCCGGCGACCGCTTCGTCGCGGTGTCGAAGGAATATGCCGAGCTCGAACCCGTCGCGGCGGCGGCGGGTGAGGTGCGGCGGCTGCGCGCCGAGAGCGAGAGCCTGCAATATATGACGCAGGACGTCGACGACGATCTGCGCGCGATGGCGGTAGAGGAACTGCACGCCAACCGCCAGCAACTTGACGCTGCGGAACGCGCGCTGGCGCTCGCGCTGCTGCCGCGCGATGCGGCCGACGAACGCGCGGCGATGCTCGAAATCCGCGCCGGGACCGGCGGCGACGAAGCGGCGCTGTTCGCGGGCGACCTGTTCCGCATGTACCAACGCTATGCCGACAATCGCGGCTGGCGGGTCGAGCTGATCTCGGCATCGGTGTCGGATGCCGGCGGCTACAAGGAAGTCGTCGCCAGCGTGACCGGCGCGGGCGTGTTCGCACGGCTGAAGTTCGAGTCCGGCGTCCACCGCGTGCAGCGCGTGCCCGCGACCGAGAGCGGCGGACGCATCCATACCAGCGCCGCGACCGTCGCCGTCCTGCCCGAGGCGGAAGAGGTCGACGTGCAGATCGACGACAAGGACCTGCGCATCGATGTCTATCGCTCGTCGGGGCCGGGGGGGCAGTCGGTCAACACCACCGATTCGGCGGTGCGGATCACCCACTTGCCGACCGGGCTGGTCGTAATCCAACAGGACGAGAAGTCGCAGCACAAGAACAAGGCGAAGGCGCTGAAGGTCCTGCGCACCCGGCTCTACGAGGCCGAACGCGCGCGGCTGGCCGACGAACGCGCCGGCACGCGCCGGTCGATGGTCGGGTCGGGCGACCGGTCGGAGCGTATCCGCACCTATAATTTCCCGCAGGGGCGGGTGACCGACCATCGCATCAACCTGACGCTGCATCGCCTGCCGGAAATTTTGGAAGGCGAGATGGACGAACTGATCGGTGCGCTGATTTCGCAGGACGAAGCGGAGCGGCTGGCGACGCTGGATGCTTGATTTTCGTTCACGTGAAGGCGCGAAATTCCTCTTCTTCGCTTCGCGTCTTCGCGTGAGCCCATGACCACGCTCCGCCAAGCGCTGGCGCAGGCAACGGCGCGGATTGCCGTCGTCTCGGACTCCCCCCGCCTCGACGCCGAACTGCTCGCCGCCTATGCGCTGGGCTGCACGCGCGAGGCGATGTTGCTCGCCCGGCTCGACGATGCGGTGCCGGTGGCGTTCGAGGCGCTGGTCGAGCGCCGCCTGACTCATGAACCGGTTGCCTATATCACCGGCACCCGCGCCTTCTGGACGATCGACCTGATGGTAGGCCCGGGCGTGCTGGTGCCGCGCGCCGACAGCGAAACGCTGATCGAGGCGGCGGTCGCGCATTTCGCGGGCGGTGCGCCCGGCCGCATCCTCGACCTCGGCACCGGGCCCGGCACGCTGTTGCTGGCAGCGCTCGCCGAATGGCCGGGGGCGAGCGGGCTGGGCATCGATGCGTCGGATGCGGCGCTCGATTATGCCCGCCGCAATGCGGCGGCGCTGGGGATGGCGGATCGCGCCGTCCTGCGCACCGGCGACTGGACCGCCGGCATCGACGAACGCTTCGACCTGATCCTCGCCAACCCGCCCTATATCGGGACGGCGGAGGTGCTGCCACAGGAGGTGGTGGGCCACGAGCCCGCAGCGGCGCTGTTCGCCGGGGCCGACGGGCTCGACGATTACCGGCGGATCGTCCCCGATCTGCCGCGGCTGCTTTCCCCCGCCGGGATCGCCGCGATCGAGATCGGCCATGAACAGGGGGAAGCGGTGATGGCACTGGTCGAGGGAGCCGGTCTGTCCGCGCGACTGGTGCGCGATCTGGGCGGGCGGCCGCGTTGTCTGATTGCCGGTTGAAATGCACCGGATCGGACACATATTTTCCCTTGGATAAGCCGTGCGCAGCCGCTAAGACCGGCTCGGGGCAGGCACCATCGACCAGGTCGTTGATTGCGGGACGTGGCTCCTTCCATCGTCATGTGTACCACTGTCGTCCGGTGGTCATGGCAGGCGGACGGTGCCCATGCATCGCCTTGCGGATTTGCTCGCATCCGGGATCGGTAGATCGACGGACAGGTAAGGACAGGACAACCAACCCTTGATGAACAATCGTCAGGCCGGCCGCCGTCGCGGTCGCGGTGGCCAGCGTCAGCCGGGAAGCGGCGGCGGCAACCCGCGCGACAACGGCAATCGCATCGACAATCGCGCCCGCGGCAACGCCGCGCAGTTGCTGGAAAAGTACAAGAACCTCGCCGCCGACGCCCAACGCGCCGGCGACCGGGTGAACACCGAATATTATCTCCAGTTCGCCGACCATTATTTCCGCGTGCTCGAAGCCGGCCGCTCGCGCGTCGAGGAACAGCGCCGCGCCCGCGACGAGTTCGACGGTGCCGATGACGAGGATTTCGATCTCGACGAGAACGAGGCCGGCAACGATCGCGGCAACCAGCGCGAGGATCGGCAGCGCGACGACCGCGGCAATCGCGACGATCGCCAGCCGCGTGCTCAGCGCGAGGACCGCTATGCCCGTGACGATCGCCAGCCGCGCGAAGACCGCGGCCAGCGCGACGATCGCGCCCCCCGCGAAGAGCGTCAGGCCCGCGAAGATCGCGCGCCGCGCGAGGAGCGTCAGCCGCGTGAAGAGCGTCAGCCCCGCGAGCGGCTGCGTCGTGACAGTGGCCGGATGCAGCAGCCTGCCGCCGATCCGGGCGAACAGCGCGGCGTCGAAGGCGAAGTCGGCACGCAACAGGTCGAGGCTGCTCCGGTAGCGGCGCCTTCGCCCGCTCCAGCACCGGTCGCCGCCGAAGCGGCCGAGGCCAAGCCGGTTCGTCGCCGCACCCCGCGCGCGCGCGTCGAAGCAGCGCCCGCGCTGGTCGAGGAAGCGGCACCGTCGATCGAAGCGGATCGCCTGCCGCCGGCGCTGTCGGCCGGCGACGATACCGCCGAGCGTCCGCGTCGCCGTCGCCGCGTCCGTACCGAGGAAGAGGCCGTGCCGCCGGCTGCCTGATCGGATGCACGATCGCTGAAAACGAAAGCGCCCCGGGTCAAACCGGGGCGTTTTTCTTGTCGGCCTCAACGCTGCGCGCGTGGTTTCCAGGTGACGACGCGGTAGAGATAGAACAGTACGATCGCGACCGACATGCCGATCGCGACCGGGCCGACATAATGGTCGAGCTGTTCGAAATTCGATCCCAGCCACAGTCCGGCATAGGCCAGCACCGCGTTCCACACGATGCTGCCGGTGAAGGTCGCGAGGAAGAAGCGCCAGCGCGGCATGCACGCCATGCCGGCGGGCAGCGAGATCATCGTGCGAAAGGTCGGCATGAAGCGGAACACGAACACCGTCTTGCCGCCATGTTTGCGGAAGAAGCGGTGCAGCTTCTCGACATCCTCCCACTCGACCGTCAGCCACCGGCCCCAGCGATCGACGAAGGGTTTCAGCCCGTGATAGCCGAAGCGCCGGCCGATCGCGTACCAGAAATAATTGCCGGCGGTCGTGCCCGCGGTACCCCATAGCAGTAGCGGCACCATCGCCATGTCGCCGCGCGCCACCGCCATCCCGCCCAGGCCCATGATGACCTCCGACGGGATCGGCGGAACGACATTCTCCAGCGCCATCAGCAGGAAGATGCCGAGATAACCGCCACGCGCGATGGCATCGAGGATGAAGGTCGTCATGGGAGTGCGGAACGTGCGGCGCCGGCTTTCGTGCCGTTGGGGGTACGTGCCCGCCGCCGCTTCCCGCCACCTACGTCACCCCAGCGCAGGCTGGGGTCTCGCGGTGATGGCGCGAGACAGGAGCCGCAAGAGACGCCAGCCTGCGCTGGGGTGACGCTTGTTAATGGGGAACGTGTGGCTACTTCGCCGCCACCCGTGCCTCGATCGCATTCCAGATCATGCCCGCGACGTCGGTGCCGTCGAACTTCTCGATCGCGACGATGCCGGTGGGGGAGGTGACGTTGATCTCGGTCAGCCATTCGCCGCCGATCACGTCGATTCCGACGAAGATCAGTCCGCGCCGCTTCAATTCCGGCCCCAGCGCGGCGCAGATCTCGCGCTCGCGCTCCGTCAACTCGGTCTTGGCCGCAGTGCCGCCGACCGCGAGGTTGGAGCGGATTTCGCCGGCACCGGGCAGGCGGTTGACCGCGCCCGCGACCGCGCCATCGACCAGCACGATCCGCTTGTCGCCCTGCGCCACCGCCGGCAGGAACGCCTGCACCATATGCGGCTCACGATAGGCGGTGTTGAACACTTCGATCAGCGACGACAGATTCTGCGCATCGCTGTCGATCTTGAAGATCGCCTTGCCGCCATTGCCATGCAGCGGCTTGACCACGATCGAGCCATGCTCGGCGAGGAACGCACGCGCCTCGTCGACCGATCGGGTGATGAGCGTCGGCGGCATGAAGCGCTGATAATCGAGCACGAACAGCTTCTCGGGCGCGTTGCGCACCGATGCCGGATCGTTGACCACCAGCGTCCGGTCGCTGATCCGCTCGAGCAGATGCGTCGCGGTGATATAGCCGAGGTCGAAGGGCGGGTCCTGCCGCATCAGCACGACATCGGCCTGTTCGCCCAGATCGAGCGACACCGGATCGCCGAGCATGAAGTGATCGCCGACCACCCGCTGCACCGTCACCGGATGGGCCCGCGTCCACACCCGGTCGCCCGACTGGTTCAGGTCCTCAGGCGCGTAATGGAAGAGCCGGTGGCCACGCGCCTGCGCCGACAGCATCAGCGCGAAGGTCGAATCGCCAGCGATGTTGATACCCGCGATGGGGTCCATCTGGACGGCGACGGTCAGCGACATAGGAATCTCCGATGGTTCGCGGCTCAGGTAGGCGCGGGGGCCGCGAATGTCACGTCAGCGTAGCGGCTGACCCGAATCCTTCCAGCGATCGAGGATCTGCGAGTCGGCCGGCAGCGCAGGTGCCGCAGGTGCCGCGGGTGTCGCCAAGGCGGCGGGCGCGGGCGGGGGTGGCGCCGCGATCGGTATCGTCACGCTCGGCATGGCGGTGGCGGGTAGCGGCGGGGGCTGCAACGGTCCAGGCAGCGGCTCGCCACCCATATAGCGGTCGCGAAAGGCGGCGGGGGTGCCCCACCACCCCTTCCACCGGTGGAAGAAATGCGCGCCGAACACCCCGGTCATCACCAGCCCCCGGTTCCACGGCGGCGTGACCGCATAGGTATGGTAATGCGTCGCCAGCCCGACCGGTGCGAACACTTCGCCGGTCAAGGCGCGCGCCGCGACCCGCCGGGCGCGCAGCCAGACCGCAGGTGCCGGCATCCGCGCCATCGCTCCGTCGCAGGCAAAGCTGAACTGGCAACGCGGATGGTCCGCCCCCTGAAACACCACGCCGCACACCGTCGCCGGAAAGGCGGGATGCCGCACGCGGTTGAGCACGACCTGCGCCACCGCGCGCTGCCCGGCATCGGGTTCGTTGCCGGCTTCGTAATAGACTGCGCTGGTCAGGCATTGCAGCGCGCGGGCACGGTCAAGCTGGGTGCCGCGCAGGACGAAGGGTTGGGCGGCGCGGATCGAGGTGTCGGTAGTGTCGTTCGGGACGGGCGGCGGGGGCAGGGCGGTCGTGCCGGTCTCGCCCCGGCGGACGGGGGCGTCGAGCAACAGCAGCGCCGCGCCGGGGAAATGGTCGTCGGCTTCGTAGCCGAAGCGGGCCGGCGGGGGCGCCGGTTGCGGTTCATTTGGTTGGAACCGGGCGAGTGCGATTCCAGCGAAGAACAGGGCGATAGCGGTCGCTATCCACCGGTTCCGGTCAAGGGTCGCAAACGCTGCCATCGTGCTGGCTTGTAACCGAAATATGTAGCCACATAGTGAACCAAACCCTCCCCGGCACGGGGAGGGGGACCAGCCGCAGGCTGGTGGAGGGGGGTGTCCATCGGCGTTGCGCTGGCGGCGATCCCCCTCCACCACCGCTACGCGGCGGTCCCCCTCCCCGTACCGGGGAGGATTTGGTGAAATCCGAACTGGACAGTCGCAAGGCGGTCCCCCTCCCCGCGGAGCGGGGAGGATTTGGTTACCGCAGATCCGCGCTCCCCAGATCGACCGATGCCGCCGGGATGACCAGCAACCCCGGATACGCCGCGCGCAGCGGTTCGAGGAACTGCTTGGCGTCGCCGACCACGACGATGCTCGCCGCCTTCGGGTCCATCACCCGCGCCGCGACCGACTGGACCGCCGCCGGCCCGACCGCTTCGACCGAGGGGAGGAAGGTCGCGATCCGGGCGAGCGGGACGCCATCGGCGACATAGGTGGCGATGGTGCCGGCAATGCCGCTGGTCCGTTCGATCGTCCGCCCGAAATTGCCGGTCAGCACCGCTTTGCGCGTCGCCAGTTCGGCTTCCGGTGCCGGTTCGCTGCCCAGACGGCGGAATTCGTCGGTGATGATCTTGACGACCTCGGGTGCCGACGGGTTCTTGGTCTGGGTCGACGCGCCGATCAGCCCATTGGCGCGGCGCGCATCGAGCTCGGATCGGGCGCCATAGGCCAACCCGCGCTTGATGCGGATTTCCTGGTTGAGCCGCGAGGAAAAGCCGACGCCCAGCGTCGCATTGGCGACGGCGGCGGGGAAATAATCCTTGTCGTCGCGGGCGATGCCGGGACGGGCAACGACCACGCCCGCCTGTCCGGCACCCGGCATGTCGACGACGATCACCTGCGGTCGGGGCGCGGCATAGACCGGCGGGGGAGCGGCAGGCGTACCCCGCTCGGCCGTCCAGTCGCCGAACAGACGCGTGGCCAGCGCCGTTCCGGCATCGGCGGTCAGATCGCCGACCAAAATTAGCGTCGCCTCGTCCGATTGCCATGCGCGACGATAGGCGGACACCACGTCGTCGCGCGTGATCGCCTTCAGCGAAGCCGGCGTGCCGGTTGCCGGATGGCCATAGGGCGACGCGCCGAACACCGCGCGATCGGCGACCAGGCCCGCCAACTGCCCCGGATCGGTCAGCGCGACGCTGACCCCGTCGATCGTGCGGGTGCGCAGCCGGTCGATTTCCTCCTGTGCAAAGGCCGGGTTGCGCGCGACATCGGCGAGGATGGCAAGCGCGGGCGCGGCCTGCGCCGACCCGACGGTCAGCGTTACGCTCTGCGAATCCCAGCCCGCGCCGCTGCCGATGCTGCCGCCGAGCGATTCGACGGCGCGCGCGATCTCGGTCGCCGAACGTGTCTTCGTACCCTGTGTCAGCAGGCCGGCGGTCAGTTCGCCGACGCCAGCGCGTCCTTCGGGATCGGCGACCGCGCCGCCGCCACCGACCAGCGCGGCGGTGATGACCGGCAGTCCGCGCTTCTCGACGACCACGACCCGCATGCCGTTGGGCAGGCGGCGTTCTACGGGCACGGGAATCGCGACCTGCACCGGCGCGGCGGGGGCGGGGGGCAGGATGCGCTGCCCTTCGGGCGCGGGCGTGTGGATGGCGATGCCCGGCGGCACCGCCAGCGGCGCGGTGACGACGCTGTCGGCGATGGCGATCGTATCGCTCGCCGCGTTCGCCGGCTTGGCGGTGTCGGGCAGATAGCGGATCGTCGCGGCGCGGTTGGCCGCCAGCCAGGTGCGGGCGACGCGCTGGACATCGGCGGCGGTGACCCGGCCGATCGCGGCGAGGCCCTTGTCGGCGGCCTGCGGATCGCGCTCGACGATCACGCCCTGCGCCAATGCCGACGCTTTCCCCTCCGCCGTTTCGCGCGACAGCAGTTCGGCGGTGGTGATCTCGTTCTTGGCCTCGGCCAGTTCGGCGGACGTGGGCGGGGTCGCGATCAGGCGGGCGACCTCGCGCTTCAGCGCCGCCTCGCCCTCCGCTACCGACTTGCCGCCGGCAAGGATCGCGTAGAGCGCCAAGGTGCCCGGCCCCTGCTTGGCGTCGAGCTGCACGCCGACGTCCTGCGCGATCTGATCGCGATAGACCAGCAACTGGTGCAGGCGCGAATTGTCGCCGCTCGACAGGATCGCGTCGAGTACCTCGAGCGCCGCCTGATCGGGATGGTTGGCGGGCGGCAGCGGATAGCTGATCAGGACGACGGGCAACGGCGTGTTCGCCTCGTACACCGTCTTCGTCACCGGTTGCTGTCGAACGGGTTCGTCGGTGGTCACGCGCGGGATCGGGCGGCCGGGCTTGGCGATGGGGCCGAAATACTGGTCGACCCAGCGGTTGAGATGTGCGGGATCGAAATTACCCGCGACCACCAGCACCGCATTGTCGGGCCGGTAATAGGTCGCGTGGAAGGCGCGAATATCGTCGATCGTCGCCGCATCCAGATCGGCGATCGACCCGATGCCGGGCCGGGCATAGGGATGGCGGCTGTACGACACCATCGGCGCGTAGAGGCCGAACAGCTTGCCATAGGGCTGGGCGAGGATGCGACTGCGCAATTCCTCCTTCACCACCTCGCGTTCCGACGCGAAGGTCTTGGGATCGACGACCAAGGTCGCCATCCGGTCCGCCTCGGCGAACAACAGCCGTTGCAGGTGGTTGGCCGGCACCACCTCGTAATAATTGGTATAGTCGTCGGCGGTGGAGGCGTTGTTGTAGCCGCCGACATCCTCGGTCAGCCGGTCGAGCTGTTCGGGGACGAGGTTGCGCGTCGCCTTGAACATCAGATGCTCGAACATATGCGCGAACCCCGACCGCCCTGCGGGATCGTCCTTTGACCCGACATCGTACCAGACCTGCACCGACACGTTCGCGCTCGACGTGTCGCGAATGGCATAGACGCGAAGGCCGTTGGGCAGGGTGCGTTCGGTATAGGCGATCGGCGGGACCGTCGCCTGCGCGGCCGTCGCGGCGCGCTGCTGCGCATGAGCGGGGGCGAATAGGGCGGTCGAAAGCAGCAGCGCAAGGCCGAGACGCATCGGGAAACTCCGGCAGGATTGGTGCCGGAGATGTGGGCCGCTGGAGCGGCAGGTGTCAACGTATCATCGGTTACCAGCGTCACACCGGATCGGCCGGCGCGACGCTGTCACCGATCAGCTCTTCTTGCGCCCCGCATTGGCATAGAGCAGCGCGGCGGCGAGGGCCGCCGAACCGATGCCGATGCCCACGCCGATCGGCACCAGCGGCCATGGCTGCCCCTTGGAAGGCTGCTTCGTGTCGGCAGCCGCCTCGGCGACGCGCTTGGCTTCCTTGGCGGCCGCGGCGACCTCGTTCAGTTCAGTCTTCTCGGTCATATTCCTCTCCCTCTCTTATGCTCTAACGTTTCTCGGCGCGGTAGCGTGCCCGGAAATTGTCGGCAAAAACGGTCAGCGTATCGCTGGCGATCGCGGCGCGCAGATCGGCCATCAGCGCCTGATAGAAATAAAGATTATGCTCGGTCATCAGCATCGCGCCGAGGATTTCCCCCGCGCGCACCAGATGATGGAGATAGGCGCGGCTGAAATTGCCGCAGGTCGGGCAGGCGCAGTCGGGGTCGAGCGGGCCCAAATCTTCCGCGAATTTGGCGTTGCGGATGTTGATCGGGCCGGTCCGCGTGAACGCCTGTCCGGTGCGGCCCGACCGCGTCGGCAGCACGCAATCGAACATGTCGATGCCGCGTTCGACCGCGCCAACGATATCGTCGGGCTTGCCGACACCCATCAGGTAGCGCGGCTTGTCGACCGGCAACTGCTGCGGCGCATAATCGAGCACGCCGAACATCGCCTCCTGCCCCTCGCCGACCGCAAGACCGCCGACCGCATAGCCGTCGAAGCCGATATCGATCAGCGCATCGGCGGACGCCTTCCGCAACTTTTCGTCGAGCGCACCCTGCTGGATGCCGAACAGCGCGGCGCGCGACGCATGGTCCTCGCCCGAATCGAAGCCCGCCCGGCTGCGGCGCGCCCAGCGCATCGATCGTTCCATCGCGCGCGCCTGCACGTCGCGGGTCGAGGTGGTCGGCACCAGCTCGTCGAACGCCATGACGATGTCGCTGCCCAGCAGCCGCTGGATTTCCATCGACCGTTCGGGGCTCATCAGATGGCGGGTGCCGTCGAGATGGCTCTTGAACTCGACGCCATCCTCGGACCGCTTGGTCAGCTCGGACAGGCTCATCACCTGATAGCCGCCGCTGTCGGTCAGGATCGGGCGGTCCCAGCCCATGAAGGCATGCAACCCGCCCAGCCGCGCGACCCGCTCGGCGCTAGGACGCAGCATCAGGTGATAGGTATTGCCGAGCAGGATATCGGCACCGGCGGCGCGCACGTCCTGCGGCTTGACCGCCTTAACCGTGGCGGCGGTGCCGACCGGCATGAAGGCGGGGGTGCGGATCTCGCCACGTTGCATGGCGATGGTCCCGGTGCGGGCGCGGCCGGAGGTGGCGGTGACGGTAAAGGCGAAACGGGGCGGCATAAGGGGTCGCGTCATGCCGGACCTTACCCGCGCTGTCGACCGTTGTTGCGGCTTCGCGATAGGAGAGACGCCATGCCCGAACCGCTCAATCCCGGCGACGACGCCGCCCCCGGTACGTCCGGCACCGGCGAGGACATCTGCCCCCGTTGCGGCGGCAAGGGCACGATCGATGGCGGCGAGTGCCAGAATTGCGGCGGCACCGGCAAGGTGATCGAAGGCATCGGCGGCGCCTAAATCCTCCCCGGCACGGGGAGGGGGACCAGCGAAGCTGGTGGAGGGGGATGTCCGCAAGTGGTACGTTTGAGGAAGCCCCCCTCCACCACCCCTTCGCGGCGGTCCCCCTCCCCGTGCCGGGGAGGAATTTTAGATCGCCGCTAGCGCCTGTTCGAAATCGGCGATCAGATCGTCGGCATCCTCGACCCCGATCGAGATGCGCACCAGATTGTCGGTGATCCCCAGCGCCGCCTTGCGCGCGTCGGGCACCGACAGATGCGTCATCCCCGCCGGATGGCTCGCCAGCGTCTCGGTCCCGCCGAGGCTGACCGCCAGCTTGGCGATGGTCAGCGCGTCGAGGAATGCGAACGCCTCGCGCTCGCCGCCCTTCAGATACAGCGAAAAGGTCGATCCGCCGCCGGTGCAATGGCGGCGATAGATATCCGCCTGGCGCTCCATTCCCTTGGCGTCCTTCAGGAAGCCGAGATAGCCGACCCGCTCGACCTTCGGATGATCGCGCAGGAAGGCGCAGACCTTCGCCGCATTCTCGCCCGCCCGGCTCATCCGCAGTTCGAGCGTCTCCAGCGACCGCAACAGCATCCACGCGGTATTCGGGTCGCAGATCGTGCCGATGGTGTTGCGCATCGAGCGGATGGTGTTGATGTGTGCCTTCGGTCCCAGCACGCCGCCCGCGACCAAGTCACTGTGTCCGCCGGCATATTTGGTCAGCGAATAGACGACAAGGTCGGCGCCGTGTTGGAGCGGTTGCTGCCAAAGTGGCCCCAGAAACGTGTTGTCGATCGCGATCGGCGGCTTGTCCTCGCCAGTGCCGAACACGGTGTCCCGCGCGACCGCCACCGCTTCGATATCGACCAGCGCGTTGGTCGGGTTGGCCGGGCTTTCGAGGTAGATCAGCGGCACGCGGCCTTCGGCCTTGCGGAGTACCGCTTCGATCTCGTCCTGCGTGGCACCAGCGGGGAAGTCGAGATAGTTGACCCCGAAGCGGCCGAGCACGCGGCCGATCAGCGTCTCGGTCGCGGCATAGAGCGGCCCCGAATGGATGATCGTGTCGCCCGGCTGGACCATCGACAGGAACAGCGTCGCGATCGCCGACATGCCGCTGGAAAAGACCAGCGCGTCCTCCGCAGCTTCCCACACGCCCAGCCGATCCTCGAGGATTTCCTGGTTCGGACCGTTGAAGCGCGAATAGACCAGCCCTTCGGCCCCGCCGGGACGCTTGCCGGTCACGCCCTCGAAATGGCGCTTGCCCGCGGCGGCATTGGGAAAGACATAGGTCGAGGTCGCGAAGATCGGCGGTTTCAGCGATCCTTCGGACAGCACCGGGTCATAGCCATGGCCCATCATCAGCGTCGCCGGCTTCAGCCGCCGCCCGCCGACGGTGTCGACCGGCGGTTTGGGACGGCGGCGCGGCGGCACGCCGGTCAGATCGGCTTCGGTTTCGTCGGACATTGCGAATCTCTCCTGCTTTTTCGGAGAGGGTAGCGATAGTTACGGGAGAAACCAAATCGGGCGTTCAGGGGCGGGCGATCCCGATCACCGACAATTGCCGCCCGTAATCCGGTTCCCCGCGATGCGTCGCGCGGCGGAAGCTGTAGAAGCGGTCTTCCTGCGCATAGGTGTCGAGGCCCAGCGCCTCGATCCGCCGCACCCCCGCCGCCGCCAGCCGGTGGACGACATAGGCCTCCAGATCGAACCGCGCATGGCCGGGGCGGTTTTCGGCGAAGAAGCGTTCGTTGGCCGGATCGGTCGCGCAGAAGCGTTCGACAAAGCCCATATCGACTTCATAGCTTGCCCGCGCGATGCAGGGGCCGATCGCGGCGGCGATGCGGTCGGCGCGGGCGCCGAGCTTTTCCATCTGGGCGATGGTCGCGTCGGTGATGCCCCCCAGCGCCCCCTTCCACCCGGCATGCGCCGCACCGATCACCCCGGCGTCGCGGTCGGCGAGCAGCACCGGCGCGCAATCGGCGGTGACGATGCCGAGCAGGATGTCGGGCCGTTCGGTGACCATCGCGTCGCCCTGCGGCCGGTCGCTGTCGGGAAAGGCGGTGAGCACGCGCACGACCGAGGCGCTATGCGTCTGGTACAGCCCGCACAGCGCCGCGCCGGGCAGCACCGCGGCGACGGCACGCGCGCGGTTCTTCGCCACCGCCGCCGGATCATCGGCAGAACCCAGGCCGACATTCAGCCCGGCGACGACACCGGTCGACACCCCGCCACGCCGGCCGAGAAAGCCGTGCGCCACGCCTTTCAGCGCGGCGGCGCGGATGACCTCGACCGCGCTCACATCCTTGTCGGTCACAGGGCCACCCGCATCACGTCATCCACGTCCCGATGACTGCCGACCATGAAGTCGTAGCTGCCGACCCGTTCAAAGCCATAGCGTTCATAGAAACGCCGCGCGCGATGATTGTCGACGAACACCGACAGATAGAGTTCGTCGGCACCGGTCGCGCGCGCCTGTTCCAGCATATGTTCCATCATCCGCGCGGCGAGACCGCTGCCCTGCCAGCCGCTGCGCACATAGAATTGGCGCAGTTCGATCGGCTTGCCCTGCGGCGTGAAGGGCAGCGAGGGCGGGCCGAGCTTGGCGTAGCCGGCCGCTTCGTCGTCCGCCATCGTCAGCACGATATGATAGCGCGGATCGGCCAATTCCGCCGTCCAGTTGTCGGGCGTGTGGTTGGTGAGGAAGGCGGCGAGATCGGCGGGGTCGTAGAGATGGCCAAACGTCTCGGTAAAGGTTTCCGCGCCGATCCGAGCAAGCAGCGCGGCATCGGCGATCGTGGCCGGGCGCAACAGCGGGGTCATGCGAACCCCGCCGGGGCCGGCCAGCCGGGGCTGGTAATCGCGATCGCCTTGAATAGACTACCCATCTGTTCGTCCTCGACCAGACGGTCGCGATCGGCGCGCAGCCCTTCGGCGCGGTCGGGCGATTTGGCCGACAGCGCCTGTACGCGGGCGTCGATGCCGAGCGCCTTTAGCAACGTCCCCTGTTCGATCGGGCCGTAGGCGACGGCATCCTCCGCCCGCGCCGCTTCGGCGAGCGTCGCGAAGTCGACATGCGCGGTCAGGTCCTGTTCGCCCGGAACGTCATAGGGATTGACGAAGCCGTGACCACGCACCGCCTGCAACGTGTCGCCGATCGCCGGGCCGCTATAGCCATAGTCGATCACGATCGCGCAGCCGCCCTGCGCGACTAGCCGTTTGGCAAGCTGGCGCATGATGGCGACGGAGGCTGGCGCGGTTTCGAGGACCGATCCGACCGGCGCATCGCGCAGGTGTGGCGGAATGATCGGGTCGAAACCCCGTTGTCCCACGACCGGCAGGAACAAAGTGTCCTGACACGCGACCAGCCGCTCGCGCCAGCCCTCCGCGGTCTTCACCAGCTGCCGGATCGGCAGTGCGTCGAAGAATTCGTTGGCGACGACCAGCAGCGGGCCGTCGTCGGGCAAGCCGACACTGTCCATCGCCCATTCGGCCTGCGGCACGCGCTTCGCCTGTTCGGCGCGCAGCGTCGGCGAGGTTTCGACGAAATGGACGCTGGGGGTGCAGCCGGCGGAAGCCATGGCGCGCAATGCATCAGCGGCGAGCGTCCCGCGACCGGGACCGAATTCAACATAGCGCGCCGCCGGACGCCCGGCGCGATCCCATTGGTCGGCCAGCGACAGGCCGATCAGCTCGCCGAACATCTGGCTGATTTCGGGCGCGGTGGTGAAATCGCCGTTCGCGCCCAGCGGGTCGCGCGTCGCGTAATAATGCGCATTGGCCGCGCCCATGAACTGGGCGAGGCTGATCGGCCCGGCCAGCGTGATCGCACGGGCGAGCCGTTCGGGAAGGGCGGGATCGGTCACAAATCCTCCCCGGCACGGGGAGGGGGACCGCCGCGAAGCGGTGGTGGAGGGGGGTGTCCGCAGGTGCAGCCGGAATGGAGTTGGCGACCCCCCTCCACCATGCTGCGCATGGTCCCCAGCATCGGGTCGGATCGTCCCCCGGACGATCCTCGGCCATGCGGGGCATGGCCGACCCGGTGCTCCGTGCCGGGGAGGATACTCACGCCACGCTCTCCGTGCCGGCGATCGGTTCCACCCGCACGCGGCGCTTCTTGGCGGTCGCGATCAGGTAGATGCCGCCGGCGATCATCGGCAGCGTCAGCCACTGGCCCATGTGCAAGCCCGTCGCTTGGGCGAACTCGACCAGCTGCGCATCGGGTTCGCGCCAGAATTCGACGACGAAGCGCGACAGGCCGTAGCCGAGCAGGAACGCGCCGACCAGCTTGCCCGGCTGGTAGCGGGCATCGGTCTTCCAGAACAGGAACCACAGGACGAGGCCGAGCAGCAGCCCTTCGAGACCGGCTTCGTACAACTGGCTGGGATGACGCGCCGGGTCGAGCCCGCCGGGAACGGTGCGCGGGAAGACGACCGCCCATGGCACGTCGCTCGGCCGGCCCCACAGTTCGCCGTTCACGAAATTGGCCAGCCGGCCAAAGAACAGCCCGAACGGCGCGCAGCACGCGACATAATCGTGGACGCGCAGCCAGTTGAGCCCATGCTTGCGCGCGAGCAGGATGATGCCGATCGCTGTGCCGATCACCCCACCATGGAACGACATGCCGCCGTCCCACAGCCGCAATATCTTGATCGGATCGAGGATCATTTCGGGCGCGTAGAACAGGACATAGCCGATCCGCCCGCCGAGAATGATGCCGAGCGTCGCATAGAAGACGAAGTCGTCGGCATGGCGCCGCGCCATCGGTGCGCCCGGCTGGTCGAGCAGCTTCAGGAGATACCACCAGCCGACAAGGATGCCCGCGATATAGGCCAGCGAATACCACTTCAGCTGGAAGAAGCCGAGGTTCAGCGCGACCGGGTCCAGCCCGAGATCGCTGTAGCGGATATGGCCCGCGGCCATGCCGATATTGCCGGCGGCGGTGGCGAGGGTGGAAAGGATCAAGGGGGAACGCTCCGGCTGTGTGGCGACGGGTAATATCGGGCTCGGCGGCATAGGGAAACAGAAACTCCTCCCCGCTTTGCGGGGAGGGGGACCGTCCGGCGGAGCCGGATGGTGGAGGGGCAAGGCCGCAAACGTGGCGCCCGTGGCCTTCCCCTCCACCAGCCTGCGGCTGGTCCCCCTCCCCACGTGGTGGGGAGGATTGCGAGTGACGCTACGCCTTCCCCCGACGCGAGCGAGCGTGATACGGCACGGTAATGCCCGGACCTTCCACGCCCCGCATCACCCGCCGCAACCTGCTGATCGGCGGCGGGGCGGGGGTCGGGTTGATCGTCGCATGGGGGCTGTGGCCGCGTCGTTACGGCGTCAATCTCGCCGCCGCCGAGGGCGAGAGCGTGTTCGGCGCCTATCTGAAGATCGGCAGCGACGGGCAGGTCACCGTCGCGGTGCCGCAGGCCGAACATGGCCAGGGCGTCTATACCGCGCTGCCGCAGATCGTGGCCGACGAACTGGGCGCCGACTGGCGCACGGTCGCGGTGGAGGCGGCGCCGATCAACCCGCTTTACGCCAATCCGCTGGCCGCCGGCATCCTGTTCGGCGATGCGCTGGCGCTGTTGCCGGAAGCGACGCGCGCGACCCATGCCGAGCGCACCGCGCTCATGCTGACCGCCGGGTCGACCTCGGTCCGCCGGTTCGAGGCACCGCTGCGCGCGGCGGGCGCTGCGGCGCGGGTATTGCTGTGCAAGGCGGCGGCGCGCGGCTGGGGCGGCGATTGGCGCAGTTGCGGCACCGCCGACGGGTTCGTGGTGATGGGCGAGCGGCGCGAACGCTTCGGGGTGCTGGCCGAACGCGCGGTGCGCGAGAGCCTGCCCGGCGGGGAGTTGCCGCTCAGGACCGGCGACGACAAGCGGCTGATCGGCACGCCCGCCCCCCGGCTCGACGCGCCGGCCAAGGTCGATGGCAGCGCGACCTTTGCGGGTGATGTGCGCAGGCCCGGCATGGTCTTCGCCTCGATCCGGCAGGGGCCGATCGGTGATGCGCGGCTGCTGAGCATCGACAAGGCGGCGGCCGAAGCGGTGCCGGGGGTGGTAAGCGTGGTACAGACCGATCGCTGGGTCGCGGCCGCCGCGACGACATGGTGGGCGGCCAATCGCGCGGTCGATGCGATGGCGCCGCGCTTCGAGACGCACGGGTTGGTCGACGATCGCTCGATCGCCTCAGCGCTCGATGCCGCGCTGGCGGGGGAGGGGGCGCGGGTCCATGACGCGGGCGATGTCGATGCGGCCTTTGCGGGCGGGCGGACGCAGACCGCGACCTATCGCGTGCGCGCCGCGCTCCATGCCGCGATCGAGCCGACCAGCGCCACCGCCGAATGGAATGACGGCACGCTGACGCTGTGGATGCCGACACAGGCGCCGACGCTGGCGCGCGCTGCCGCTGCGCGCGCGATCGGCATCGACGAGGATCGGGTGATCCTGCACCCGACCATTGCCGGGGGATCGTTCGGTGCGAACCTAGACCACCGCGCCGCCGAACAGGTCGCGGTACTGGCGCGCCGGCTGGAGCGGCCGGTGCAGCTGACCTGGTCGCGCGGTGAGGATTGCCTTGCCGATCGCTATCGCACGCCCGCCGCCGCGCGGATGACGGCGCGGCTGGGGCGGGGCGGCAGCATCCTTGGCTGGCGGTCGCAGATCGCCGCGCCGCGTACCGGGCGCGATCTGGCTCGGTTGCTGCTGGGCGGTGACGTCGCGGCATCACTCGGTATGGCACTGCCCGGGGATCGCAGTGATGCGCTGGCGACCGAAGGCGCGGTGCCGGCCTATGGCGTGCCGAACGTCGCGGTCGATCACCATCCCGCCGATCTGGGTCTGCCGGCGGGCTGGTGGCGGTCGGGGGCGCACAGCTACACGGCGTTCTTCACCGAATGTTTCCTCGACGAACTGGCCGGCTTCGCGGGAATGGAGGCGCATTCGTTCCGCATCGCGATGCTGGGCGGCGACGTCGCGCTCGCGCGTTGCCTGTCGACCGTCGCGACGATGGGCGGGTGGCAGGGCGGGGTGCCCGGCAGCGCGCAGGGCATCGCCTGCCACCGGATGCGCGGATCGGCGATCGCCTGCATGGCGGAGGCGCGGCTCGACGGGGGGCGGGTGAAGGTCGACCGGCTGGTCGTCGCGGTCGATTGCGGGCGGATCATCAACCCCGATCTGGTCCGGCAACAGGTTGAGGGCGGGCTGATCTTCGGCATGGCGCAGGCGGTGGGGGCCGCGACCGGGTTCGATGCGAACCTGCCGGGGGTGCGCGGGTTCGGCGGCCTCGACCTGCCGCGGCTGGCCGATAGTCCCGAGATCATGATCGAACTGATCGAATCGGATGCCGATCCGGGCGGGGTCAGCGAACTGGCGGTGCCGGTCGTCGCCCCCGCCATCGCCAATGCGTTGCACGCCGCGACCGGGCGGCGCTATCGCACGCTGCCGCTTCTTACATAGGAAAGCGCTTGCCACCTTGGGCCGGCTCGCGCGTTACACCGCGCCATGGACCTGCCGCCGAATCACCCCGCCATTCCTAAGCGCCGCGTCGGCGTATTGCTGATGAACCTCGGGACGCCCGACGATCCCTCGCCGCGATCGGTGAAGCGCTATCTCGCCGAATTCCTGTCCGATCGCCGCGTCGTCGAAATTCCGCCGATCGCCTGGCAACCAATCCTGCGCGGCATCATCCTGAACACACGTCCAAAGAAGTCGGCGCACGCCTATCAGCAAGTGTGGAGCGAGAAGGGCTCGCCGCTCGCCGCGATCACCCGTGCGCAGTCGGAGGCGATGCAGGGCGCGTTCGGAGACGGGGTCGTGATCGACTGGGCGATGCGGTACGGCAATCCATCGATCGCCAGCCGGATCGAAACGCTTCGGCAACAGGGGTGCGAGCGCATCCTGCTGGCGCCGCTCTACCCGCAATATTGCGCAGCAACGACCGCGACGGCCAATGACAAGGCGTTCGCACACCTTGCCAAATTGCGCTGGCAGCCCGCGATCCGGACCCTGCCGCCCTATTATGACGACCCGCTCTATATCGATGCGCTGGCGACGACGCTGCGCGAGGATCTGGCCAAGCTGACCTTCGAACCCGATGCGATCGTCGCGAGCTTTCACGGGATGCCCGAACGGACACTGGAACTGGGCGACCCCTATCATTGCCATTGCCAGAAGACCGCGCGGCTGGTGGCGGAGGCGCTGGGCCGGCCGCTGACCGTCGCGTTCCAGTCGCGCTTCGGCCCGGCGAAATGGCTGGGCCCCGCCACGGACGAAACGTTGGTCGAACTGGCGAAGGCCGGCAAGCGCCGCGTCGCGATCTTCGCGCCCGGTTTCTCGGCCGACTGTCTGGAGACGCTGGAGGAACTGGCGATCCGCGGACGCGAGAGTTTCGAAGAAGCGGGCGGCACCGATTTCGCCTATCTTCCCTGCCTGAATGCTGAGCCGACAGGCAATAAAATGTTGCGCAACATTATCGCGCGCGAACTTGCGGGCTGGATCGACCCCGCCTAGCAGTAACGGAAATTCACTGGGAGAGAATGCATGGCACGGGTAGCGATCGTCACCGGCGGCACGCGCGGTATCGGCGAGGCGATCAGCCTCGCGCTCAAGGACATGGGCGTCACCGTCGCCGCCAACTATGCCGGCAATGACGAGAAGGCGAAGGCGTTCACCGAACGCACCGGCATCGCGGCGTTCAAATGGGACGTGGGCGATTTCGAAGCGACCCAGGCCGGCGTCAAGCAGGTCGAGGAAGCGATCGGCCCGGTCGATATCGTCGTCAACAATGCCGGCATCACCCGCGACGGCACGCTGCTGAAGATGACCTACGACATGTGGGAAGACGTGATCCGCACCAACCTCGGCGGTTGCTTCAACCTTGCCAAGGCGACCTTCCCCGGCATGCGCGACCGCAAATGGGGCCGCATCGTCAATATCGGTTCGATCAACGGGCAGGCCGGCCAGTACGGTCAGGTCAACTATGCCGCCGCCAAGTCGGGCATCCATGGTTTCACCAAGGCGCTGGCACAGGAAGGCGCGCGGTTCGGCGTGACCGTCAACGCGATTGCCCCTGGCTATATCGACACCGACATGGTCGCGGCGGTGCCGGCCGACGTGCTCGAAAAGATCGTAGCGAAGATCCCGGTCGGCCGTCTGGGCCAGGCGAGCGAGATCGCGCGCGGCGTCGCATTCCTGTGTTCGGAAGAGGGCGGGTTCGTGACCGGATCGACGCTCAGCATCAACGGCGGTCAGCACATGTACTGATGGCGCACCGGCGGGTTTTCCGCCGGTCCGACGATTCAAAAACGCCTCGGCGCAGGTCGGGGCGTTTTTTTGCGCGCGCGTCATTGCAACTGATGGGTCGGCGGGGGCGCAGCGCAATCAGCGCCCCGCAGTTACCGGCAGGTCCCCGACCGCGGGCGGCGTCAGCGTGCGCGGATCAGTCGGTCCTCCGCCAGCCATTCCTGGATCGTCCGGTTGACCGCATCGGGCGCTTCCCACGGCACGAAATGCCCGGCATCGACCCTAGCCACCGTCAGGTCGGGCACCACTGCCTCGAGCCCATCGACCTGTACCGGCAGCAATGCCCGGTCGCGCTCGCCCCAGATCACCAGCGTCGGCTGGGTGACGGGCGGGAAGGGGGCGTCGAGCCATGCCGGGCGCTCGGGGGTCTCGCCGGGCGCAGGGACGACGATCGCCGAGGCGCGGTACCAGTTGAGCATTGCGGTTATCGCGCCAGGCTGCGACCATTCGTCGAGATAGGCGGCCTTGTCCGCGCCGGCGATGGTGCGGGTCACCAGCTTGGCAAAGCCAGTCGCGAAGAAATGTTCGAGGCCGGCGCCGATCAGCCCGCGATCGATCGACGTGTCGCGAAATCTCGTGATGTACTGGCTGGCGGCGCGCTGTTCGGGATCGTCGAACAGCGAACGTTGAAAGATCAGCGGGTGCGGCGCGTTGAGGATGATGAGGCGCTCGATCCGGTCGAGATGACGCAGCGCCGCCATCCATGCGATCGCGCCGCCCCAGTCATGGCCGACCAGCGTGAAGCGGCTGACGCCCAGCGCATCGGCGAGCGCGATCAGGTCAGCGACGATACGGTCGGCGGCATAGTCGGCCACTGCCGGCGGCTTGTCGGAGCGGGCATAGCCGCGCTGGTCGGGGGCGATGACATGATGGTCGCGCGCGAATTCGGTCAGTTGATGCCGCCACGTCCGGTGCGATTCGGGAAAGCCGTGGAGGAAGACCATCGCCGGGGCGGCAGGATCGCCCGCTACGCGCACGTCGAGCGACACGCCGGTCGACAGCGCGATCCGACGCAGCGGCGTCATGGATAGCTGACCGTCTTGGGAACTTCGGGAATGGGAATGAATTCCTCGGCATCGTCGGGCACCTTGGGGAAGTTGCCCGCTTTCCAGTCGGCCTTCGCCTGATCGATGCGGTCGCGGCGCGACGAGACAAAATTCCACCAGACGTGGCGCGGGGTCGTGAACGCTTCGCCACCGCACAGCATGACGCGCGCACCGCCCGACGAGCGCAGCGTGGCGGCGATGCCCGGGCGCAGGACGTAGAGCGTCATCGGTTCGAGTGCGACGCCGTCCAGCCCCGCATCGCCATGCGTCAGGTAGAGGGCGCGTTCGTCGGCCCCGGCGTCGATCGGGATCGCACCGTTCGCGTCGAGAATGATGTCGGCATAGATGGTCGCGGCATATTGGGTGGTCGGCGCAGAGACGCCCCACAGGTCGCCCATCACGACGCGCGCGGTCGCGCCGCTGCCGCTGACGATCGGCAGGCGCTCGGCCTCGACATGTTCGAATGCGGGATCGATCTCCTCGCGATCCTCGGGCATCGCCAGCCACGTCTGGATACCCGACAGCAGCGGCCCGCCGGCGCGTTCGTCGTCCGGCGATCGTTCGGAATGGACGATGCCGTGGCCGGCGGTCATCAGATTGACCGCGCCGGGTTCGATCCGGGCAAAGGTGCCGAGCGAATCGCGATGGTCGATCGCCCCGCCGAACAGATAGGTGACGGTCGACAGGTTGATGTGCGGATGCGGGCGCACGTCGATTCCCTGACCCGGATCGAGTTCGGCCGGGCCCATCTGGTCGAAGAAGATGAACGGGCCGACCATCGTCCGCGTCTTCGTCGGCAGGGTGCGATGGACCTTGAACCCGCCAAGGTCGTGGGTGATCGGCTGGATCGTCTGCAGAAAGAAGCGGTCGTTTTCCATCAATCGGCGTCCAGTTCGGGATAGTGGCGAAAAATTCCGTCTTCATTGAAAGGGATACGCCGGTCGCTGGCAAGATAGTCGGCGATGCCGGGCAGCGTCGCCACCGCATTACGGATCGCGATCAGCCGCGGGAGGCCGGGTTCGAGCGTCGCCATCCGCCGGGGAAAGGCGTAGCGCAGCCCCTCCACCAACTGGAACAGCGAGGTGTCAACATAGGTCCAGCGATGGTCGATGGCCCACGGATCGTTGTTTTCGCTCAGCAGGTCTTCGAAATAGGTCAGGAATTTCGGCAGGCGTTCGCCCAGGAACTGCGCCGCGGCGCGGGCAGCCTCGGGCTTCTGGTCGTCATAATAGTCGCCGGTGCCGACCGGGTGATGGACATCGTGCACCTCCGCGACGAGGTCGGCGATGGTCAGTTGCCATTGATTGGCCCATTGCCGGTCGCGGATGCTCGACAGGCTGAGGCCGTGGCGTTCGCCCAGATATTGCAGGATGTTGGCTACCTGCGCGACGACGAAGCCGTCGAGCGAGAGGAAGGGCGGGGCGAAGGGCGGGCGCGGATGCTGTTCGAGCATCGCCAGCATCGGCTCCACCCCGTCCTCACGCGCGCGGTCGCGATAGGCGATGCCCGCGCCCTCCATCGCCAGCCGCACGAATTCGCCGCGGCCCTGTATCGTCGGCCAGTACCAGAGGTCGTAGCTCAATCGCCATCTCCCGGAGCGCGGGCGCGGATCGCCAGCGCGTGGATGCGGGTGGCCAGCAGGTCGGCAAGCGCCCGGTTGACCATCCGCTGCCGCCCAACGCGCGACTGGCCGATAAAGCCATCCGCCACGATCTCGACGGAAAAATGAGTCTCGCCCGTACCGTCGTCGCCCATATGGCCGGCATGGTGGTGGCTGTCGTTGGTCACGACCAGATGGGTGGGGGCGAGCGCGTCGCGCAGCCGCTGGGCGATCAGATCGGCGAGCGGCATGGTGGTGGTGTCGGTCATCCGACCTATATAACCGGTTTTGCCAAAGGGAGTCGCGTGGCGCGCGAGAAGATCAGCAAGGACCGTCCCAATGCCCGCTTCCACGGGCGGGTCGAGGCGAATGGCCGGCCGTGCGAAGTGCCGGGATGCGACGAAGCGGGCGAATTTCGTGCGCCACCGCTGGAGGGTGCGCCGCAGGGGGGCGAACGGCCGAGCGCCTATCGCTGGTTCTGCCTCGACCATATCCGCGCGTTCAATGCCGGGTATAATTACTTTGCGGGGATGACCGCCGAGGAAATTCACGATGCGCAGCGTCCCTATGCCGGATGGGACCGCGAGACGCGTGCCTTTGCCCGCGCCGGCGGCGATCCGGGACCGGCCTGGGCCGATTTCGCCGATCCCCTCGACGCGATCGGCGCGAAGTTCCGCGACGCCCGGGTGAACCGGGCCGAGCGCAAGGACGGCCGGCCGCTCAGCCCCGCCGACCGATCGGCGCTGAAGGTCATGGGGCTGGAGATCGATGTCGACCGGACGGGGTTGCGCCAGCGTTATTCGGAACTGGTGCGGCGCTATCATCCCGACCGTAACGGTGGCGACCGGCAGCATGAGGCGGCGTTGCAGAAGGTGATCGCGGCCTATCAGCAGTTGAAGCGGGCGCCCGCGTTTGCGTGAGCGGGTGTCGTTTCCGCCCGCACCCGTTCGGTTCGAGCAGCTTCGAGCTTGTCGAGAAGCGTCCGTCGAGAACGCGATCGCTTGGGGGCAACCCCTTCTCGACTACGGTTCTCGACAGGCTCGAACCTACGCTCGAAGCGAATGGGATGGGGGAAGGGTTTGGGGGAAGGGTAGCGGTAGCCACCGTTACGCGAAATTGACCGCCACCGCTTCCAGTTGCTGCGCGACCATGCCCCAGCCGCCCTCGAAGCCCATTTCGGCATGCATCTTAGCGGTTTCCTCATCCCAATGGCGGGCGGCGGCGCGGTAGCGGGTGTGGTCGCCATCGGCCTCGAAGGTGAAGAGGCCGACGATCGCCAGCCGCTGCGGCTGCGGTATCCAGCCCGGCGCGAAGGCGTTGGTGAAGACGATGCGTTCGTGGGGCACCACGTCGAGGATCACGCCCTCGCCGGTCATTTCCTCGCCATTCGGACCGCGCATCGTCGTCGCGAACCGGCCGCCCGGCGTCAGGTCCAGTCCCAGGAGTTCGGTGGTCCAGGGGCGCGGCGCCCACCATTTGGGAAGATGCTCGGTCCATGCCCGCCAGACGGCGTCGATAGGGGCGGCGATGCGGCGTTCGATCGCCAGCTCGTGTTCGGTCATTGTGCTTCTCCGCTGCGGGCGGCCTCGATAGCGGCGATGTCGATCTTCTGCATCGTCATCATCGCCTGCATGACCCGCGCGGCCGCCGCCGGATCGGGATCGGCCATGCCCGCCATCAGCGCGCGCGGCGTGATCTGCCACGACAGGCCGAAACGGTCCTGGCACCAGCCGCAGTCGCGGGCGCGTCCGCCATCGGCGACGATCGCGTTCCAGTAGCGGTCGGTCTCTGCCTGATCGTCGGTCAGCACCTGGAACGAGATCGCGTCGGAAAAGGGCGTGGGCGGGCCGTAATTTAGCGCGAAACAGGGCTGGCCGAGCAGGGTGAATTCGACGACCAGCGTGTCGCCCGCCTTGCCGCCGGGAAAGTCGGCAGCGGCCGGGTGGATCGCCCCGAGCGCGCTGTCGGGAAAGGTCGCGGCGTAGAAGCGTGCCGCTTCCTCCGCCCGGCCGTTGACGACGAGGCATAGTTGCAGCTTGCTCATGTGCGCGGACCGACCAACCCGAAGCGCGCGCCCTGTGGGTCGATTGCGACTATCGAATAGCTGCCGCCGGGGATCTGGTCCGGCCCCTGCAGGATCGTACCGCCGCCGCCCCTGATCCGGTCGGCAGCATGGTCGATATCGGCGACATGGGTCGAATATTGCCAGCCGGGCTGGCCGCCGGGCACCATGCCCATCGCCGCGCCGATCGCGACGTCGCCGTTTAACAGGAACTTGTAGTCGCCGAACGATCCCATCGGCATCGACCCTTCCTGTCGCCAGCCGAACCGGTCGACATAGAAGGCGATGGCGCCGTCGGGGTCGGGGGCCATCAACTGGTTCCAGACGAAATGGCCGGGCGTCGCCTGATCGGCGGGCTGGAAGACGGTGCTGGTTTCGTCGCTCTCGCTGCGCATCAGATAGAGCGCGGCGCCCTGCGGATCGGTCAGCATCGCGATGCGGCCGACGCCGGGAATGTCGGTCGGGGCCATGTGCTGCGCGCCGCCGTTCGCGACGAAATCGGCGGCGGCGGCATCGACATCGTCGACCGCGACATAGCCGAGCCAGACCGGCGCGGGCATGCCCGGCGGCATCGCCATCAGCCCGCCGATCATCGCGCCGTCGGGCGCGACGAACAGGCGATAGTCCATGCCGGGCATGCCCGAATCCTGCACCCGCCACCCGATAACGTCGCTGTAGAAGGCGGCTGCCGCGTCGATGTCGCTGGTCAGCAATTCATACCAGATGAAGTCGCCCTGCCGGTTCATGCGTCCGCTCCCATGCGTTTGTCGAAGATCGGCGTGAAACCGCCATAGACCATGCGTTTGCCGTCGAAGGGCATGGCGCGGTCGGCCATGCGCGGGTCGGCCATCACCGCCTGCCAACCGGTATTGCGTGCATCCTTCGACGGCCATTCGATCCACGAATAGCAGGTGACCTCGCCATCCTGCAGATCGACGGCGCGGGCGTAATCTGTGTGCTTACCCGGCGGCACGTCGTCGCCCCAGCCCTCCACGACGCGCAACGCGCCGTGATCGCGAAACACCTGTGCCGATTCGGCGGCGAAGGTGAGATAGGCGTCGCGATCCTCGCTGCGGACCGGCGTCAGGCAACCATCGACATAGCCGGGCGTCGCGTCGTCGCCGCTGACCATGACGCCGTCGAACCCGCCATAGATCATGCGTTTCCCGTTGAAGGGCATGTCCAGTTCGGCCATGCGCGGATCGGCCATCATCGCCGCGCCAGCCGCATCGCGGGTCGCACGGTCGGGATATTCGATCCAGCTGAACAGCACCTCCTCATCGTCGGCCAGGGCGACCGATCGCGCGAAGTCGGTATGCTTGCCGGCTGGCACATCGTCGCCCCAGCATTCGACCAGCCGCGTCGCGCCGAGATCGGCAAAGATCTGCGCCGCCGCTGCGACATGGCGTTCATAGGCGGCGCGATTGGCGCGCGGCACCGGGGTCACGAACCCGTCGATATAAGTCATGCCGCAGTCCCTTCGGCATGCGCCGCTTGCGCCGCGGCCATGTCCATGGGAAACGGCCCCCAACCATGGCCGTCGAGATCCTCGAACGCGCGGCTGTACATGAATCCTTGGTCCTCGGGATCGTGGAGTTCGCGCCCGCCTGCCGCCAGCGCCGCTTCGGTAATCGCGTCGACCGCGGCGCGATCGTCGAACGACAGCGCCAGCAGCACGCCGCTTTCGGTCTTCGCATCGATGATCCGTTTGGGTGTGAAGGTCGCGTAGAATTCGCGGTCGAGCAGCATGACGTGAATGCTTTCCGACCAAGTCATGCCCGATCCGCGATCGTTCGAGAAACGCTCATCCTTCACGAAGCCGATCGCTTCGTAAAATCGCGTGGCGGCAGGCACATCGGCCACCGCGAGGTTCACGAAAATCATCTTCGACATGGCACCCTCTCTCAGGACATCTCGAATCGCTGTTTGTCTTGGGTGCGCCCATGGGTTAGAAAATGCAACGATGGAGTTAGAAAAAGTAACCAAGGCCGATCGGCGCCGCTATGACGATGCGTGCGGCGCGGCACTGGGCATGGAATATGTCGGCGAGCGCTGGGCCTTGCTGCTGATGCGCGAGTTGCTGCTGGGGCCGCGCCGCTTCGGGGAATTGCGCTCCGGACTGCCGGGGATCAGCGCCAATGTGCTGACGCAGCGGCTGGGGGGATTGGAGGCAGCGGGGATCGTCCATCGCCACCGCCTGCCGCCGCCAGCCAATGTCCAGGTCTATGAACTGACGCCTTGGGGCTATGAGAGCGAACCGGTGGTGCTCGCGCTGGCGAAATGGGCGTTGCGGTCGCCGACGCATGATCCGACACTGCCCTTCTCCACCGTGTCGCTGATGCTGTCGCTAAAAATGCTGCTGGTGGCGGAGCGGGCGGGGGACTGGCAGGCGAGGGTCGGATTCCGCTTCGGCGAGGAGCGCTATGTCGCGACGCTGGCCGGGCGCGCGCTGCACATCCGGCGGGGGGCGGGGCCGGTCGAGGCGACGCTGTCGGGCACGCCCAATGCGTTCCTGCCGGTCGTCTATGGCGGACTGCCGCTGGCGATGGCCGGGGCGATCACGGTCGAGGGGAACCGCGCCATTGCCGAACGGTTCACGACGCTGTTCCGCCTGCCGCCAAAGGTTGAGTAGGCGGCCCGCTTCGTCCTAAAGGACCGCGGGCGCTTCCCCGCGCCCACGCGAAAGGCCCGCATGACCACCGATACCCTGCCCGAAGCATCCGCGACCACGATCCTGAGCGCACCCGACCGGATGGTGAAGGTGCGCGACCTGTTCGGCATTGACAGCGATCTCGAAGTGCCCGCCTTCTCGGTCGCCGACGAACGCGTGCCCGATGCCGATCCGGCCTATGTGTTCGATCCCGACACGACGCTGGCGATCCTGGCGGGCTTTGCGCATAATCGGCGGGTGATGGTGCAGGGATATCACGGCACCGGCAAGTCGACGCATATCGAACAGGTCGCGGCGCGGCTGAACTGGCCGTGCATCCGCATCAACCTCGACGCGCATATCAGCCGCATCGACCTGATCGGGCGCGACGCGATCGTGTTGAAGGACGGGCAGCAGATAACCGAGTTCCGCGAAGGGCTGCTGCCCTGGGCGCTCCAGACCCCGACCGCGCTGGTGTTCGACGAATATGATGCCGGACGCCCCGACGTGATGTTCGTGATCCAGCGCGTGCTGGAGACCGAGGGCAAGCTGACGCTCCTCGACCAGAATCGCGTGATCCGGCCCAACCCCTATTTCCGGCTGTTCGCGACGGCGAATACCGTGGGTCTGGGCGATACGTCGGGCCTGTATCACGGTACGCAGCAGATCAATCAGGGGCAGATGGACCGGTGGAACATCGTCGTCACCCTGAACTACCTGCCCGCCGCCACCGAAGCGCGGATCGTGCTCGCCAAGTCGGGCGAATATGACAAGGTCGGCGGCAAGGAGACGGTCGAGAAGATGGTACGCGTGGCCGACATGACGCGGCGGGGGTTCGTCAATGGCGATATCTCGACGGTCATGAGCCCGCGTACCGTCATCACCTGGGCACAGAACGCGCTGATCTTCGGCGATGTCGGCTTCGCATTCCGCCTGTCGTTCTTGAACAAGTGCGACGAGGCAGAGCGGGCACTGGTCGCCGAATATTATCAGCGGGTGTTCGGCAAGGACCTGCCCGAAAGCGTGGTCGCGAAGGCGTAGAGCGGATCCGTCGCCTCGGACCGAGTCCGGGGCGACGCCGTCCGTTCCGACCTCAACCCCGCCGGAACCACCGGAACTTCGGGCCCGCGGATTGCAGCACGCCGCGCCGGAACAGCCGTGCGCCGATCACGATCGTCAGCGCCACCCACAGCAATTGCCACGCGAGCGCAGCGATATGCGGCCACCATGCGCCGCTGGTCGCAGCGCGGGCGGCCATGGCGAACGGGCTGCTGAACGGGAATATCTCCGCGGCGAGCGCGACCCAACTGCCCGGTCGGCCGATCGCCGCCAGCGCGAAACCGAACATCGCCATCTGGAAGATGGTGATCGGCAGCGACAGCATCTGGATCTCGCGCGGTGTCGATGCCTGTGCGCCGACCGTCAGGAACACCGCGCCCAGCAGCATATAGGCCATGGTGAAATAGAGGATGTAGAGGACCGCGAACCCCGGAACGCCGATCGCAGGCGCGATGCCCGACATGCCGGCGGTGAAATCGGGCGGCAGCAACGCACCGATATTGGCACCGACCGCTGCCCAGAAGGCGAGGAACAGCACCGCCACCCCGAACATGCCGAGCAGCTTGCCGAGGAACACCGATTCGAGCGGCACGGCGGCGGCCAGCACCTCGATCACCTTGTTCGAGCGTTCCTCCGCCATCGTACCGACCGCTTGCCCTGCCAACATCAGCGTGACGACGAACAGCGATACGACCGCGAAGAAGCCCGCCGCGCTCTTGCCGCCGAGCGAGGTGCTGCTGCGTTCGACGCGGGTGAACGTCGGCTGCGACAGCCGATCGGCGCCGAGATTGGCGCGCTGGTCGCGCAGCGCCTGTTCGGCGATGGCGGCGAGATAGCGCGCGGTGGTCGAGGTCGGGTTGGCATGGATCAGTTGCGGCCGGTCGAGCGGACCGTACAGCACCGCCGGAACGTCCATGTCGGCATCGGACAGCAGCGCGCGGGCCTGCGCCGCCGGGTCGCCCGCCGGGGCGACGGTGACCAGTGGCGGCAGGCCGCGTTCGCGTGACACTGCCGGGCGGATCAGCGCATCGGCGGCGCGCAGCCGCGCGGCATCGGCCGGCGCGACGATGGCATAGAGCCGTTCCTTGCCCTCCGCATTCTGCCCGACGCTCTGTGCGCCGAGGCTGCCGACCGCGCCGAAACTGCCGAACAGCAGCGGCGCGAGCAGGAACAGCAGGAACATCGGCGTCATCACCGTTGCGATGAAGTCGCGACGGGCGATGGTCAGCGTCTGACGGATCAGGCGGCTCATGCGGCCTTCTCCGCATCGGCTTCGCCGACGATGCGGACGAACGCATCGTGCAGCCCCGGCCGTTCGATCGATAGCCCCGATATGCCGTAACCGGCGTCGATCAGTCGCACCAATATCCCCTCGATCCCCTCGGGCGGCAGCGTGAAGCGCCAGCCGCCGCGTTCCTCCTGCGCATCGCCCGGCAGCAGCGCGGCAATGCCGGGGCTGGGGTCGCGCGGGACATAATGCGCCTTCATCGGCAGCAGCGCGCGGGCATCGTCGACCGTGCCTTCGAACCGGCGCTTGCCGCCGGCGATGATGCACAGCCGGTCGCACAGCCGCTCGGCATGGGCCATGACATGGGTCGAGAACAGGATCGTCGCCCCCCGGTCGCGTTCGGCGCGGATCAGCGCCTCCAGCCGTTCCTGATTGACCGGGTCGAGCCCGGAAAAGGGTTCGTCGAGGACGAGGAATTCGGGTTGGTGAACGACCGATCCCAGCAGCTGGACGAACTGCGCCATGCCCTTGGACAGCTTGCGGATCTTGCTGTCGATCGCGTGGCCGAGTCCCGCCTGTTCGAGCATGACGCCGGCACGCTTGCGCCCGACCGACCAGTCGAGGCCGCGCAGCGCACCCATGAACGCGATCGCCTCGCGTGCCTTCATGCCGGGGTACAGCCCGCGTTCCTCGGGCAGATAGCCGACCCGGTCGGATGCGTCGCGCGGGGCCGATCGGCCGAGCAGGCGGCGATGGCCTTCGTCGGGTTCGATGATGCCGAGCAGCATGCGCAGCGTCGTCGTCTTGCCCGCGCCATTGGGGCCGAGCACGCCGTACACCGCGCCGTACGGCACCTGCAGGTCGATGCCGTCGACGACCCGCCGGTCACCGAAACGCTTGACCAGTCCGTTGGCGCTGAGCGCCCAATCTTCCTGCCGCAACCAACATCCCCCACACGTCGCCCTTTAGCGCGCGTCGGATAGAGGGTAGCGGGGGGATGTGACCGTACACAAGGGCCAGCCGAGCGATATCGTGACCCGCATTCGCGCGAAAGCGGCGGAATGCGGTTTCGTCGCGTGCGGCATCGCCCGCGCCGACGCCGCGCCGCGCACCGCCGAGCGGCTGCGCCAGTGGCTGGACGAAGGGCGGCACGGGTCGATGATCTGGATGGAGGAGCGCAGCGAGCAGCGCGGATCGCCCGCTGCCTTGTGGAGCGAGGTCAGGTCGGTGATCGCACTCGGCATGAGCTACGCGCCCGCCGTCGATCCGCTGGCGCTGGCCGGGGCGGGCGATCGGGGCCGCATCTCGGTCTATGCGCAGGGCAGCGATTATCACGATGTGGTCAAGAAGGCGCTGAAGACGCTCGGCCGCTGGCTGGCGCAGGAATCGGGCTGCGACCTGAAGGTGTTCGTCGATACCGCGCCGGTGATGGAAAAGCCGCTGTCCGAAGCGGCGGGCCTCGGCTGGCAGGGCAAGCATACCAATCTGGTCAGCCGCGACCATGGCAGCTGGCTGTTCCTCGGCGCGATCTATACCACGCTCGACCTGCCGCCCGATGCGGCGGCGCGCGACCGGTGCGGGTCGTGCGATGCGTGCCAGCGGGCGTGCCCGACCGATGCCTTTCCCGCGCCCTATCGGCTGGATGCGCGGCGCTGCATCTCGTACCTGACGATCGAACATGCCGGGCCGATCCCGGTCGAGTTCCGGCCGAGCATCGGCAACCGCATCTATGGCTGCGACGATTGTCTGGCGGTGTGTCCGTGGAACAAGTTCGCCGATGCCGCCGCCGCCAACCGCGCCTTTGCCGGGCGGGCGGAGTTCGCGGCACCGCGGCTGGCCGATCTGATCGCGCTCGACGATGCCGGGTTTCGCGAGGTGTTTCGCGGATCGCCGATCAAGCGGATCGGACGCAACCGCATGGTGCGCAACGCGCTGATCGCGGCGGGGAACAGCGGCGATGCGGCGCTGGTCGGGCCGGTGCGGGCGGCCTGTGCCGATCCCGATGCGGTGGTGCGCGACGCGGCGCAATGGGCGCTGGCGCGGCTTGGCGGGGAAGTTCGCTGAGCTACGCCGCGCGCGCCGCCCCTGGCGCGTCGAGCCATTCGATGCGGTTTCGCCCACCGCGCTTGGCCCGGTACATCGCCTCGTCGAGACGGCGGAGTAGGGCGGCGGCGTCGGCGGGCAGGCGGGTCAGGTGGCAGGCGCCGATGCTGGCGGTCGCGTGGATCGTGGTGCCGTGCCAGTCGACCCGCTGCGCGCCGATCGCCGCGCGCAGGCGTTCGGCGGCTCGATGCGCGGCGGCGCGATCGGGGGCGGACAGGAGCAGCGCAAATTCCTCGCCGCCCAGCCGTCCGCACAACTCGCCGGGGCCGCACACGCCGCGCAGGGTATCGGCGACCGCGCACAGCACCGCATCGCCCGCCGGATGGCCGTGGCGGTCGTTGATCGCCTTGAAATGGTCGAGGTCGAGCCAGAGCAGCGCAAGGCCGCCGCCCGGGGGCAGGTGCTGCGCGAGCCGTTCCTGCAACCGGGTTTCGAACGCGCGGCGGTTGAGCAGCCCGGTCAGTCCGTCATGATCGGCGGCGTCGCGCAACTGGCGCAGCAGCGCGTCCTGCACCGCCATCGCGCTGCTGATCGTCAGCGGCACGAGCACGAGGAAGGCGACGGCGATCCGCACCGACAGCACCAGTCGCGGGATCGCCATGTCCTGCCCGATCGCGACCATTCCGAGGCCGATGGTGACGAGGCAGCCGGTGCCGAGCAGCATCGTCAGCACCGCGGTGATCGCGACCGGATAGGTGAGCGCACACAGCAGCAGCGCGGGCATCGGGAACATGATGCTGCCCGGCCCGTCGAACTGCACCGCCGCGACGCACGACAGCGCCAGTGCGCCGGCGGGCCAGAGCGGCGGTTCGGCAATACGCGGCGGCTGGGCATCGGGATGGCGCAGCGTCAGCAGGACGGGCAGCACGACGAGGTAGTTGACCAGCTCGCTGGCCGGCCAGGTCAGTAGCGTCTGCGCGGCCGATCCGTGGAATTCGACGACGACCAGTACCGCGCCGATCAGCGCCGCGACGCAGCAGCCGGGGATCAGGCCGGCAAGGATGCGCAGCACCGAATGCACGCGTTCAAGCCGCAGGTCGGCCGGATCGAGCCGGCGCAACGCCAGCGTGGCGGTCAGCGTGCCGGCGGTATTGGCGAGCGCGAAGAAGGCGGACAGTTCGACATTGCGGTCGAACACCAGATCAGTGGTGAGGAAGCCGGCGAAGGCGCCCGCCCAGCCCGATGGCCGGAACAGCAACGGCTTGCGCAGCATCGCCCCGACCAGCACGGCATTGGCGGGCCAGAAGGCGACCGAAAAGGCGTGACGGCTGAGCAAGCCGATCATCGCCCCGCCCGCCACCAACGCCGCGACCAGCACGAAGCGGCGCAACGTCGTCATGCCGGGTACGGCATGTCCCGAAAGCAGGGGCGGGGCGAGCGACGACATGGCTGGCGACGCTACGCCGGGGAAATTGACGAATCGGTAACGCCGCTCGGCCGGGCTCCATCTTGTACCGCATCGCGGCGGGGTCGCCTGGCATCGGCAGGATGCCGTCGGCACCTGATCCGGCCCGGGATGGCGACGCTACGCCATCCGCCTTTTCCAACCGCGTCGCATGGAGTAACGCAGCCGCCCATGATCCGTCCCGCGCTCTCCGTCGTCGTTCCCTGCTATAACGAGTCCGCCTGTCTCGACACGCTTCATGCCCGCATCTCGGCGGCGGCGCGGGCGGTGGTCGGCGACGATCACGAGATCGTGCTGGTCAATGACGGATCGCGCGACCAAAGCTGGGCGGTGATGGAGCGGCTGGCCGCGTCGGACCCGAAACTGGTCGCGATCAACCTGTCGCGCAATCACGGGCATCAGCTGGCGCTGACCGCCGGGCTGGACCTGTGCGCGGGCGAACGCATCCTCATCATCGACGCCGATCTGCAGGACCCGCCCGAACTGCTGGGGCCGATGCTGGAGACGATGGCCGCTGAGAGCGCCGACGTGGTCTATGCCGTGCGGCGCAAGCGCGAGGGCGAGACCTTCTTCAAGAAGCTGACCGCCGCCGCCTTCTACCGCGTGCTCGACCGGGTGACCGATACGCCGATCCCGCTCGACACCGGCGATTTCCGGTTGATGACCCGGCGGGCGCTCGATGCGTTCCTGAGCCTGCCCGAACAGGCGCGCTTCATTCGCGGCATGGTGGCGTGGGTCGGGTTCCGGCAGGTGCCCTTTCCCTATGACCGCGACGAGCGGCTGGCGGGCGAGAGCAAATATCCGCTGGGCAAGATGATCCGCTTCGCATTGGACGCGGTGACCGGTTTCTCGACCGCGCCGCTGCGCCTCGCCAGCCATATGGGGCTGGTGCTGACTGCGCTGTCGCTGCTGCTGTTCGCCTATATCGCGATCGGCTGGCTGTCGGGCAGCGCGGTGCAGGGGTGGACGTCGACGATGCTGGTCGTCGTGTTCCTCGGCGCGGTACAGATGTTCGTGCTGGGAATGATCGGCGAATATCTGGGGCGGCTATACGTCGAATCGAAACGGCGGCCATTGTATCTGGTCGCGGACGTCGCCGGGCCGGTGAAGGGGCGGGCGAGCCTCGGCTATCGGGCGGGGGATCATAACGAGGTCACGGTCGCGCCGGTGTTGCCCGATCAGGCAGGTTGATCGCCAGCCACCTCGCCCAGCAACCATGACCGGATTGCGCTGGCGAGGTTCGGCGGATCCTCGCCTTCGATCCGCACCGCGTCGATTGCCGCGACCAGTGCCGATAGCGGCAGCGAGCGGCGTGCCGCCGCTGCCTCCAGCGCTTCCCAGAAGCCGGGTTCGAGGCTGATCGACGTCGCATGGCCGGCGATGGTGATCGATCGCTTGACCGGCCCGCGAAAGCCGCCCGATGGGGCGGTCGGCTTCACGGCGTGTCGAAGAGGGAAGCTAATTGCTCGATCATCGTGCCCGCCAGCTGCTCGGCATCCATGATCGTGACGGCGCGGGCATACCAGCGGGTGACGTCGTGGCCGATGCCGATCGCGACCAGCTCGACCGGCGACTTGCCCTCGATCCACGCGATCACCTGTCGAAGGTGCCGTTCCAGATAGCTGCCCGAATTGACCGACAGCGTCGAATCATCGACCGGCGCGCCGTCGGAAATGACCATCAGCACCTTGCGATCCTCGGGCCGCGCCAGCAGCCGGCCATGCGCCCACAGCAGCGCCTCGCCGTCGATATTTTCCTTGAGCAACCCCTCGCGCATCATCAGCCCGAGCGACTTTTTCGCGCGGCGCCACGGTTCGTCGGCCTGTTTGTAGACGATGTGGCGGATGTCGTTGAGGCGGCCGGGCTGGGGTGGACGGCCGGCGGCGAGCCACGATTCGCGGGACTGGCCGCCCTTCCACGCGCGGGTGGTGAAGCCGAGAATCTCGACCTTTACCCCGACGCGCTCAAGGGTGCGGGCAAGGATATCGGCGCTGATCGCGGCGATGCCGATCGGGCGGCCGCGCATCGATCCGGAATTGTCGATCAGCAGCGTGACGACGGTATCGCGAAATTCGGTGTCGCGCTCGATCTTGTAGCTGAGCGACTGCGCCGGATTAATGACCACGCGCGCCAGCCGCGCGGCGTCGAGCAGACCTTCTTCCTGATCGAAATCCCATGAGCGCGACTGTTGCGCCATCAGCCGGCGTTGCAGCCGGTTGGCGAGCTTGGTCACCACCCCCTGCAACTGTACCAATTGCTGATCGAGATAGGCGCGCAGCCGTTCGAGCTCGTCGGCTTCGCAGAGTTCGGTGGCGGCGATCACTTCGTCATATTTGGTGGTGAAGGCGCGATATTCGAATTGCGGGTGCAGGTCGGCAAAGGGGCGGTTGGGGCGGACCGGCATCATCCCGCCCTCGTCCTCGCCATCGGCCATGTCGTCGCCCTCGGCGTCGACGTCCTCGCTCATGTCGTCGGACTGGCCGTCCGACTGGTCGTCGCTGCGGTCCTCGCCACGCGCCTCGACCTGACCCTCGCCGCCCTGCTGTTCGCCCGAATCGTCGCCGTCGTCCTCGGGCGTCTGTTCGTCCTCGCCTTCCGCATCGTCGCCGCCGTCATCGGCCTGTTCGGGTTCGATCTCGCCCTCGACCAAGTCGAGGTCCTCGAGCAGGCGGGTGATGCTGCGGCCGAACGCCGCCTGATCGGTGACCAGCCCGGCCAGCGTGTCGAGCTGTGCGCCGGCGCGCTCCTCGATCCAGTCGGTGATGAGCGCCATGCCCGGTGCGGCGGCGGCGGGCGGGGCGCGGCCGGTCAGCCGTTCGCGCACCAGCATCTGCACGGCGGTCGACAACGGTACTTCGGCGCGGGTGCGGGCGCGGGTGATGGGGTCGGAGCGCATGCGCATGTTCAACGCATGGTCGAGATTGTCGGCGATGCCGTCATAGCCCGCCGACCCGAGCGCATCGACGCGCGCCTGTTCGACCGCGTCATAGACCGCGCGCGCCACCGCTTCGCCCGGCGCGCTGCGGGCGTGGAGCGCGGCATTGTGGTGGCGCATGCGCAGCGCGAAACCGTCGGCGAGGCCGCGCGCTTCGGCGACCTGATCGGCGGGCAGCGCGCGGGCGGGCATCGGCACCTTGATATGCTTGCCAGAGGCGGTGGGCGCGTCGGCGGTGAACGCCAGTTCGACCTCGGGCTCGTCGGCGATCGCGCGCGACGTGCCGCGCAGGACGTCACGAAACCGGTCGAGCGGGGATTCCTGTGCCATGGGCTGTGCTTTGGGGATTGCTCGCCGCAAGGGCAAGGGGAGAAGCTCCTCCCCGGTATGGGGAGGATTTGCTAGAGGCGTTCGGCCTTGTTCACGGCGTCGGCGGCGCGCAGGCCGGCGAGCAGCTTCATCAGATGCGCGGCGTCGCGCACCTCCACATCGATGGTGTTGGTGTGGAAGGTGGTGTCGCGGTTGTCGAGCCGGAGGCCGAGGATGTTCGCCTTGTGCCCGCCGATGACCGTCGCGACCGCACCCAACGCGCCGGGTTCATTCTTCAGCGTCACCGCGATCCGTGCGGTCGCGCCCTCCGCATTGTCGCCCCAGGTCAGGTCGATCCAGTGGTGCGGATCGATCGCCTCGATCGTCTCGCAGCCGATTTCATGGACCTCGAACCGGCCGTCGCCGCGGCGGATGCCGATGATGCGGTCGCCCGGCACTGGATGGCAGCAGGTGGCGAGGTCGTAGCCGACGCCGGCGGTCAGCCCCTTGATCTCGATCGGCGCGCGTTGCGCCGGGATCGGTTCCGCCTTCGGGTCGGCGACGGCGCCGGGCATTACCGCCTCCATTACCGCTTCGTCGGTCAGCTTGCCATGCGCCAGACATTCGAACAGCGTCGCTTCGTCGGCAATCTTCAGCCGCTTCAGCCCTTCGGCCAATGCATCGGTGCCCGGCGGCACCGGCAGGCGCGCGATCAGTTCCTGATACATACGCTTGCCGAGCGCCACCGTCTCGTCGCGCTCGCGCTGGCGGATGTAACGGCGAATGGCGGCGCGGGCCTTGCCGGTGATCGCGAAGTTCAGCCAATTGGCCTGCGGACGCTGCGCCTTCGATCGCAGAATCTGGACCTGATCGCCGTTCTTGAGTTCGGTGCGTAAGGGAACGACGCCGCCATTGACCTTCGCGCCCACCGCCTGATCGCCGAGATCGGTGTGCACCGCATAGGCGAAATCGATCGGGGTCGCGCCCTTCGGCAACTGGTGCAGTTCCCCCTTGGGCGTGAAGGCGAAGATGCGGTCGGCATACATCGCCATGCGGGTATGTTCGAGCAGTTCCTCGGGACTTTCGGCGTTGTCGAGGATTTCGACAAGGTCGCGGATCCAGCGGACCTGCGTATCGGGGCGGACCGCATCCTGCTTGTACGCCCAGTGCGCTGCCAAGCCGAATTCGGCCTGGGCATGCATTTCGCGGGTGCGGATCTGCACCTCGATCCGCATGTTTTCGGCATGGATGACGCTGGTGTGGAGCGAGCGGTATCCGTTGCGCTTGGGGGTCGAGATGTAATCCTTGAACCGCCCCGGCACCATCGGCCAGCGCCGGTGAATGATGCCCAATGCGCGGTAGCATTCCTCCTCGCTGTCGACGATCGCGCGAAAGGCGATGATGTCCGACAGCTGTTCGAGCGTGACGTGCCGCTCCGACATCTTGCGCCAGATCGAATAGGGATGCTTGCGCCGGCCCGACACTTCGGCGGCAATGCCGTGGCGGTCGAGCATCGTCTTCAGGTCGCCGCCGATCTTGGCGACGCGGTCGCCGCCGCCTTCCTCCAATTGTTCGAGGCGGCGGGTAATCGATTCATAGGCTTCGGGTTCGATTTCGCGAAATGCCAGCGTCTGCATTTCGTTCATGAACTCGTACATGCCGATCCGCTCGGCGAGCGGGGCATAGATGTCCATGGTCTCGCGCGCGATCCGCTTGCGCTTCTCGGGCTTCGAGATGTGATGGAGCGTGCGCATATTGTGCAGCCGGTCGGCGAGCTTGACCAGCAGCACGCGAATGTCGTCGGACATCGCCAGCAGGAACTTGCGCAGGTTCTCGGCCGCGCGCTCGTTTTCGGTCTGCGCCTCGATCTTGCTGAGCTTGGTCACCCCCTCGACCAGCCGCGCGACGTTCACCCCGAATTTGGCCTGGATTTCCTCATGGGTGGCGACGGTGTCCTCGACCGTATCGTGCAGGATTGCGGTCGCGATCGTCTCGTCGTCGAGGTGCAGGTCGGTCAGGATGCCGGCCACCTCGATCGGGTGGCTGAAATAGGGGTCGCCCGACGCCCGTTTCTGGCTGCCATGCGCGTGCATCGAAAAGACATAGGCGCGATTGAGCAGCGCCTCGTCCGCATCCGGGTCGTAGGTCTTGACCCGCTCCACCAATTCATACTGCCGCAGCATGGGTTATAGATGGAGCGGGCGGGTCGGGCTTTGCAACCGTTTTCGCGCGGGGTCACGCACCTTTGGCGCGGATGTTGCACTTGGCGAGCTGTTCGGGGGCGAATGCGGCACCGTTGGCGGTGAAGGCGGTGAGCGGCCCGAGCTGTGCGGCGGCAAGCTGGCACATGGTCAGGTGGCTGCCCTCGGCACGCGGCGTCGCGCACCGCTCGGCGGTGCATTTCCACAACGTGCTGCGGGTCAGCAGCGTATCGACGGCCGGGGCGGTCGCCGGCACCGCGCTATAGCCACGGGCCGGCTGTGCTGCGGCGGCGAAGGGCAGGGTCAGCGCGGCGGCGGTCAGCAGGGCGAACATCTTCATCGACACGGGCTCCTTGAGATCAATCTTGCTGGCGTGCTGGCTAATATACAACAGTGTAAGTTGCAAGTTGATATCTTTGCTGCAATCGCGAGAAAACCGGTATTCCTTTGCGCTGCCCCATGCGCTAGACCCACAGCGGATGACGACCGCCCTTCGAGAACCGCTGCGTGACCTTGCCAACCAATGCAGCCTGCCCGCCGCGCTGGAGGCGATGGGCGAGCGCTGGTCGTTCCTGATCCTGCGCGGATCGTTCAACGGGCTGTCGCATTTCGAGGAATTCCAGTCGGAGCTGGGCATCGCCCGCAACATCCTGGCGAACCGGTTGTCGCGACTGGTCGGGCACGGCATCCTCGAACGCCGTGCGGTCGAAAGCGACCGGCGCAAGATCGAATATCGCCTGACCGAAAAGGGCTATGCGCTGCTGCCGACGATGGTCGCGCTGCGCCAATGGGGCGAACGGTGGGAGACGGGCGTGGCGGCGACGCCGGTGCTGGTCGACGCGCGCGATCGTCGCCCGGTACAGCCGGTCGCGGTGCGCAGCCATGACGGACGGGTGCTGGGCAAGGGTGATCTGCTATGGTCGCTGCCCGAGGATGTAGCCGGCTAGACCGGCTCGACGACTACCGATTACGTCGCCCCAGCGAAGGCTGGGGCCTCAAGCGGTTCCTGCCGCGTGCTATCATCGAGAGATTCCAGCCTTCGCTGGAATGACGTCCGGTCCGACGGGCGGATCAGGCGATGGTCCGACCGGCGGGCACACCCGCCGGCCGGTTTCGGTGCCTACATGCCCTGCAGCATCTCGATATGGTGCTGCACCACCGGGGCAGTCGCGGCGGCGACGGACTTCAGCGGAGCAGCGGTGCCGCTCTGTGCATAGCCGCTATGCAGTGCCAGCGCCTGCTGGTGGGCGGTGCGCTGCTGCGTCACATAAGTGCGGTCGCGCTCGGCGCCGGTCTTGGTGCGCAGTTCGGCGACCATCTGCGCCTGCATCGGCTCCAGCTTGGGCGCGGGCACGCGGACGCGCGCGGCGGTCGCGGCCTGCTTCACGTCGGCGGTGCTCTTCTGGTGATCGCGGATCATCATCGTCGCGAATTCGCGGATCTTCGGATCGCGCGTCGATTGCAGCACCAGCTGGCTCGACGTGCGTTCGTACAGGTCGCTGGCCCCAGCCTTGGTCACATAGGTCGTGGCATCGGTCGTCTGCGCTGTGAGCGGGGCGGCGAGCAGGGCGGCGGCGGAAGCGATCATCGTCAGGCGTAGCATCATATTCTCCATGGGGAGCATCGATGGCAGCCCAACGCGCGTCGCAGGCAAACGGCGCGGCGTAATCGGCGTAACTGATTTGGATTATGAAGTTAATTGGCGGGAAGCGTTGCCGGTTCGACGATCGGTGCAGGTTCGGCGCGATGGCCCCAGCGGACCAGCGACCAGGCGCGTTCGTGGAAATAGAACAGCGTGATCTTGGTCAGTACCTCGGTCCCGGCGATCGCTCCTGCGAGCTTGGCCGAGCCGGAGAAGAGCAGCCCCAGCACGAAGGTGTCGATCGATCCGACCGTCCGCCACGACACCGCCTTGACGAAGCTGCGCGGATGGCTTTCGAGACCCTTGAAGACGAACATGCCGACGAACCTCCCGCCGCGGGAATTGCGGCGTGGCGCGAAGCTGCGGCAATCGGTTGTAGCGGTGTAGCGAGTTTATGTTCTGGCGAACGAAGCCGCGCTTTTTACAGCAGTTGGATCAGCATCAGCAGCAGCCCCAGCATCGACGCGACCCACGCCAGGCTACGGACATAGGGCACGCCGAACAGATAGAGCGGGTGATAGACGATGCGCGCGACGAACCACAGAATCGCCCCCGTCGCGCCGAGCCCGCCGGTCCGTCCGCTGACCGCCAGCGCCAGTACCAGCGCGACGAAGGCGGGGTAGCTTTCCTTGAAATTGTCGAGCGCGCGCTGGGCACGGCCAGCCATGACCCCCTTGGGCGCATTGTCGCCGTCGCGCGGGCCGGCATTCCATTGCGTGCCGCGCTCGCGGGTGGCGAAATGTCCCTGCAACAGGATGGCGATGGTCAGCAGCACGACCGACCAGCCGAGCAGGGTGAGTTCGATCGGCAGGTCGGTCATCGGTGCGCTCCATCGGGGGACGGGGCGGTAAAGAGTCGAGCCGAAGCCGGGTTCCGCCATCGCCGGGCGTCAGCCGACGCTCCGCCCCGGCGTATTCACACCCATTGATTGCAGATATTTCTTCACGTTACGCGCCGCCTGCCGCAGCCGCTGTTCGTTCTCGACCATGGCGATCCGGACATAGCCCTCGCCATTCTCGCCATAGCCGACGCCCGGCGCGACCGCGACCTTCGCCTCGGTTAGCAGCTGCTTGGCGAATTCGAGCGACCCCAGATGCGCAAGCGCGGGCGGCAGCGGGGCCCAGGCGAACATCGATGCGCGCGGGGAGGGGATGTCCCAGCCGGCGCGGGCGAAACTCTCGACCAGCACGTCGCGACGCTTGTGATAGAGCTGGCGGTTCTTCTCGACGATATCCTGCGGACCGTTCAATGCGGCACAGGCCGCCGCCTGGATCGGAGTGAAGGCGCCGTAATCGAGATAGGACTTCACCCGCGTCATCGCCGCGATCAGTTTCTTGTTGCCGACGCCGAAGCCCATGCGCCAGCCGGCCATCGAATAGGTTTTGCTGAGCGAGGTGAATTCGATCGCGACATCCTTCGCCCCCTTGACCTGCAGGATCGAAGGCGTCGGGCAGCCGTCATAATACAGCTCGGAATAAGCGAGGTCGGAGATGACCCACAGCCCATGCTCCTTCGCGAAGGCGACGACGCGTTCGTAGAAGGCGAGATCGACGACCTCGGCGGTCGGGTTCGACGGATAGCCCATCACCAGCACGCTGGGCTTGGGCACGGTGAACGCCATCGCGCGTTCGAGGCTTTCGAAATAATGTTCGTCGGGCGTGGTCGGCACCGCGCGGATCGTCGCGCCGGCGATGATGAAGCCGAACATATGGATCGGATAGCTGGGATTGGGGGCGAGAATCACGTCGCCCGGCGCGGTGATCGCGGTGGCGAGGCTGGCCAGCCCCTCCTTCGACCCCATCGTCACCACGACTTCGCTGTCGGGATCGATATCGACGCCGAAGCGGCGGCCGTAATAATTGGCCTGGGCGCGGCGCAGCCCCGGAATGCCGCGCGATTGCGAATAGCCGTGCGCCGAGGGCTTGCGCGCGACCTCTACCAGTTTTTCGATGACATGGTCGGGCGGCGGCAGGTCGGGATTGCCCATGCCGAGGTCGATAATGTCCTCGCCACCGGCACGCGCCGCTGCCCGCATCGCGTTCACTTCGGCGATGACATAGGGGGGCAGGCGCTTCATGCGGTAGAATTCGTCGGACATTCTCGTTCCTTTCGACTGCGTCCTTACGCTAGGAAGCAATGAACCGGTAGGCCTGCGCGCCCAGAGGAGAGGAAAATGACCGACGACACCAAAACGCCGCCCGCGGCCACGATGTCGCTCGAGGAATTGCAGCATTGGACGCAGATGCTGGGCCGTGCGCAGCAGATGATGCTCGAACAGGGCATCGACCTGATGGAACGCGCGCCGGCCCTGCCCGACCCGACCGGTCTGGTGAAGGTGCAGACCGATTTCTGGACCGACACGATGAAGCTGTGGCAACGCTTCCTCGACCCCGCCAATGCCGAGCCGGTCGACGAGTCGCCCGAACGCGCACGCGACAAGCGGTTCAAGGCCAAGCAATGGCATGACGATCCGCTGTTCGCCTTCATCCGCCAGAGCTATTTCCTGGTCGCCGACCATATGCTCAAGGGCGTCGAGGCGCTGGACGGCGTGGACCCGAAGCAGAAGGAGCAACTGCGCTTCGCCACCCGCGGGCTGATCGACGCGATGAGCCCAACCAACTTCCCCGCGACCAACCCGCTGGTGGTCGAGAAGATCATCGAGACGCGCGGCGAGAATCTGCTCAAAGGTCTGCAGAACATGCTGGCCGACATGGCCAAGGGGCAGATGACGCAGAGCGACACCAGCGCGTTCGAGCTGGGCCGCAACGTCGCGATGACGCCGGGCAAGGTCATCAAGCGTACCCCGCTCTACGAACTGATCCAGTACACGCCGACGACCAAGAAGGTCGGCGCGATCCCGTTGCTGATCTTTCCGCCGTGGATCAACCGCTTCTACATCCTCGACCTGACGCCCGAGAAGAGCTTCATTCGCTGGGCGGTGGAGCAGGGCCTGAGCGTGTTCGTCGTGTCGTGGAAGTCGGCCGATGCGTCGATGAAGGACGTGACGTGGGACGACTATGTCGTGCGCGGACAGATCGACGCGATCGACACGGTGCGCGAGGTGCTAGGCGTCGAATCGGTCCATACCATCGGCTATTGCGTGGCGGGGACGACGCTGGCGGCGACGCTGGCGTTGCTGGAGGCGCGCGGAGAGGCGGCGAAGGTCGCGACCGCGACCTTCTTCACCGCACAGGTAGATTTCAGCCAGGCGGGCGAATTGTCGCTGTTCGTCGACGACGACCAGCTGAACCTGATCCGGCAGGTCGGCAAGGACGGGTATCTGGACGGCCGGTACATGGCCGCGACGTTCAACCTGCTGCGGGGGCGCGACCTGATCTGGAACTATGTCACTAACAACTATCTGCTCGGCAACGACTATGCGCCGTTCGACCTGCTGCACTGGAATGCCGACGTCACCAACCTGCCGGCGAACTGGCATCTCGGCTATCTGACCGATCTCTACCGCGACAACCGGTTGGTGCAGGCGGGATCGATGACCGTCGACGGTACGCCGATCGACCTGACCACCGTCAAGACGCCGGCCTATATCCAGGCGGGGCGCGAGGACCATATCGCCCCGGCGGAAAGCGTGTGGAAGGTGACCGAGCATTTCGCCGGTCCCTTGCGCTTCGTGCTGGCGGGGTCGGGGCATATCGCCGGCGTGGTCAATCCGCCCTCCGCCGGTAAATATCAGTACTGGACCAACGACGAACCCGCCGACACGCTCGACGCCTTCATCGCCGGGGCGAAGGAAACGAAGGGCAGCTGGTGGCCGGACTGGCGGCAATGGATCGCGGCGGCGGACGGCCGCACCGTGCCGGCGACCGGTGCGCGCAAGCCCGGCGGCGGCGGTGCAGCAGCATATTGCGATGCACCGGGCGAATATGTGCGAACCCGATAAGAACATTTGATTTTTCTATCTCCATATTTATGTTGCGGTGCACAAAAAGCGTCTTGAAAGCGTCATGACGATCGATTAGGTGGTGCGCCGCAGCAGTAGACAGATGGAGGATGTCCGAGTGGCTACCAGAGGTCCGAAGACTGGCACGCGCAAGCCTGCCGGGTCCCGATCCGCTCGACCGGTCGCCGCCGCCGCGCCTGTCGAATCTGCCGCACCGGAACCGGTCGTGCCGCCCGTCGAACCCGAACAGGCGGAAATCCCGCCCGTCCCGTTCGTGGCAGCGCCGAAGCCGGCTCCCGTCGAATTGCCGTTGAAGACCGAAGCGGCCGCCGTCGTCATCCCGACGCCGCCGATCGAACCGGTTGTGGCAGTCGCCGAAACCGTGGCCGAGACCGCCGAGGTCGCGGCTGAAGAAACCGCACAGGCGGTCGAAACCGTAACCGCTCAAGTCGAGGAAAAGACCATGGACGTCACCAACGAAGCGACCGCCACCGCCCAGAATGCCGCCAACAAGGCGCAGAGCTTTGCGCAGGACGCGACCAACAAGGCGCAGAATGTGATGGCCGACATGAACGAGAAGGCCAAGGCCGCCATGGAAAAGGGCGCCAAGGGCTTCGAGGAAATGAACGAGATGGCCAAGGGCAACATCGAAGCGATGGTCGAAGCCAGTCGCATTGCTGCCAAGGGCCTCGAAACCCTGGGTCAGGAAATGGCCGAGTACGGCCGCAAGTCGTTCGAACACGCCACCTCGACCGCCAAGACCCTCGCGACCGTCAAGTCGCCGACCGAGTTCATGAAGCTGCAGTCGGATTTCGTCCGCCAGTCGTTCGACTCGTTCGTCGCCGAAGCGTCGAAGACCACCGAAATGATGATCAAGCTGGCCGGCGACGCCGCGCAGCCGATCAGCAACCGCGTCGCGGTTGCCGCCGACAAGGTGAAGACCACCGCGTAAGCGGTCGGCTAACCTTTACGGGTTAAGGAAGGGGCGGTCGCGCGAGCGGTCGCCCCTTTTGCCATTTCCAATTCGGCGCATATGAACACGCACCCCCTTGCCCTGCCGCACGGCCATGCCATATTTTGCGGCGACATGTCTCGACAGCCCTGCATCCAGATGGCCGGTGACGACCGCGACCATGACGACGACCGCTCGACCGGTCTCGGCGTCGCCACCCAGACCCGCGTCAAGAAGCCCACGCCGTACCGCGTGCTGATGCTGAACGACGATTATACGCCGATGGAATTCGTCGTGCTGTGCCTGCAACGCTTCTTCCGCATGAGCATGGAGGAAGCGACGCGGGTGATGCTGCACGTCCACCAGCGTGGCGTCGGCGTCTGCGGCGTCTTCACCTACGAGGTCGCCGAGACCAAGGTCGCGCAGGTGATGGACTTCGCGCGGCAGAACCAGCACCCGCTGCAATGCACGCTGGAGAAGGCGTAACCGTCGTCAGCCCGCGCGGTCGAGCGTCCGGTCGCTCAGATAGAGATGCAAGGCATGGGCGACGACGAACAGCAGTGATCCCAGCAGCAGGATTGGCAGGGGATCCTGTCCCCCGCGCGGCGCGATAAGGCTAGACGTGGTCATCACGGTCAGGACGATGGCGGCGAGGACGGGCGTGACGGCAAGCGCCAGCCGACGGGGTGCGGTCCAGTTGACCTAGCCCGACAGCGACCATTGCATCGGTAAGCGTGCAACCCGGCGACGTCGCTGGTCGTAGCGGACCGACATGACGACCAGTATCGCGAGCGTCACGATCATGATGGCAATATGGGTCATGGCGTTCTCCTGGCTGCGTCGAACATGGTTTGGGAAAGCCTGAAGCGCAACAACGATCCCCACTACAGGGTGGGGGGGGGACCAGCCGCAGGCTGGTGGAGGGGGAGGGCCGCAGTCGGAACCGTAACGTTTGCGGCGATCCCCCTCCACCATCGCCTTCGGCGACGGTCCCCCTCCCCGTGAACGGGGAGGATTGACGTGCACCTCTTGCACACCCCCGCGTACCCACTAGAAGCTGCCCCATGGATCGTATCGTCATTCGCGGCGGCAATCGCCTGTCCGGCCGCATCGTCATTTCTGGCGCGAAGAACGCCGCGCTTACCCTGCTGCCCTGTGCGCTGCTGACTGAAGAGCCGCTGACGCTGCGCAACCTGCCACGCCTGGCGGACGTCGACAGTTTCGGCCACCTGCTCAACCAGTTCGGCGTGTCGACCACGGTCGAGGGTTCGCACCCGAGCGAATTCGGCCGGGTGATGACGATGCGCGGCCAGCGGCTGACCTCAACGGTCGCACCCTATGACATCGTCCGTAAGATGCGCGCGTCGATCCTCGTGCTCGGCCCGCTGGTCGCACGTGCGGGCGAGGCGACGGTGTCGCTGCCCGGCGGCTGCGCGATCGGCAACCGCCCGATCGACCTGCACCTGAAGGCGCTCGAAGCGCTGGGCGCCGAGATCGAGCTGGCGGCGGGCTATGTAAAGGCGACTGCGCCCGGCGGACGCTTGCCCGGCGGGCGCTATCGCTTCCCGGTCGTCTCGGTCGGCGCGACCGAGAATGCGGTGATGGCGGCGGTGCTGGCCAAGGGGACCAGCGTCCTCGAAAACGCCGCGCGCGAGCCGGAGATCGTCGACCTGTGCCGCTGCCTCGTCGCGATGGGCGCCAGCATCGACGGCATCGGCAGCGACACGCTGACCATCGAGGGCCGCGAGAAGCTGCACGGCGCGACCTATGCGGTGATGCCCGACCGGATCGAGGCGGGCAGCTATGCCTGTGCCGCGGCGATCACCGGCGGCGCGGTCGAATTGGCCAATGTCGTACCCTCCGACATGCGCGCGACGATCGACGCGCTGGTCGAGGCCGGCGTCGCGGTGCGTGAGGAAGCGACGTCGCTGTTCGTCGAGGCGGGTGGCGACATCCGCCCCGTCAACCTGTCGACCGCGCCCTATCCGGGCTTCGCCACCGACATGCAGGCGCAGTTCATGGCGCTGCTGACCCGTGCCGACGGCGCGAGTGTGCTGACCGAGACGATCTTCGAAAACCGCTACATGCACGTCCCCGAACTGGCGCGGATGGGCGCGGACATCACCGTCACCGGCCGTTCGGCGGTGGTGCGTGGTGTCGCCGGCCTGGTCGGCGCGCCGGTGATGGCGACCGACCTGCGCGCATCGATGAGCCTCATCATCGCCGGATTGGCGGCAGAGGGAGAGACGTCCGTCAGCCGCGTCTATCACCTCGACCGCGGCTATGAACGGCTGGAGGAAAAGCTGCAGGCGGTCGGGGCCGATATCGAACGGCTCGGCGACGGCTGATCTTTGCGCCGCTCCGCGCTTGAACAAGCGATTATTGTCTGACTATACCCCTCCCGACGAACCGGACGCGGCGCGATAGCCCGCCGGTGGCATTGGGAGGGTGACGATGAAAAAGGCGTTTCTGGTCAGCGCGTTGGCCATGGCAACGGTGCTGTGCGGCGGTGTCGCCAGTGCGGCGACGGCCAAGCGGTCGAGCTTCGGCAAATTGCCCGACGGCACTGCCATCGAAATGGTCACGCTGACCGGCAGCAACGGCGTCAGCGCGAAGATCATGACGCTCGGCGCGACGCTGCAGGCGTTCAACGCGCCCGACCGCAACGGCAAGGTCGCCGACGTTACGCTCGGCTATGACGATGCCGCCAGCTACGTCACTGCTCCCAACTACTGGGGCCAGACGATCGGTCGCTATGCCAATCGCATCGCCGGCGGCAAGTTCACGCTCGACGGCAAGGCGTATCAACTGACCCAGAACGACAAGACCAATTCGCTCCACGGCGGCACGGTCGGTTTCGACAAGCGCGTGTGGCGGATCGTGTCGGTCAAGGACGGGCCGAGCGCGTCGGTGACGATGGCGCTGAACAGCGCGAACGGCGATCAGGGCTATCCCGGCACGCTCGACGTGACCGTGACCTATGCGCTCGACGACAAGGGCGCGCTGACCATCGATTTCGATGCGAAGAGCGACGCGCCGACCATCGTCAACCTGACCAACCACGCGCTGTTCGACATGGGCGGCGAGGGCAGCGCGATCGGCACGATGCACCACAAGCTGACCATTCCGGCCAGCCGCTACACGCCGGTCAACGACCTGCTCATCCCGACCGGCGAACGCCGTCCGGTCGCGGGCACGGTGTTCGACTTCACCCGCGGGCGGATCGTCGGACAGGATGTCCGCGACGGCCGCGATCCGCAGATCGTCGCCGGGCGCGGGTACGACCATAATTTCGTGCTCGACGCGGGCATGACCAAGGAGCCGAAGCTCGCCGCGCGGCTCGAGGACCCGGCATCGGGCCGTGTGCTCGAAGTGCTGACCACCGAACCGGGGGTGCAATTCTATTCGGGCAATTTCATCGACGGCACGCTGATCGGCAAGAACCGTCACGTCTATCGCATGGGCGACGGTATCGCGCTCGAACCGCAGAAATTCCCGGACACGCCGAACCAGCCGGCATTCGGATCGGCGCGGGTCGAACCGGGCAAGCCCTATCATCACCGTATGGTGTACCGCGTGTCGGTGGCGCGCTGACCTGATCGTAGCTAAAATCGTATCCCCGCCTGCGCGGGGATACGCTTACGCAGAGCGAGGGACGGTCAGTGCGCGTGGGTCAGCCCGCAATCGTCGCCGGTTTCAATCTGCACCGTCGCATGACCGATGCCGAAACGGTGCTCCAGTTCTTCCGACAGCTCGACCAAAAACCCGTCGCTGGGATGGCCATCGGGTATCACCAGATGCGCGGTCAGCGCGGTTTCGGTCGTGCTCATCGGCCAGATATGCAGGTCGTGCACCCGCGCCACGCCGGGCAGTCCGGCCAGCATCGCCTCGACCGCCGCGGCATCGATGCCGCGCGGCACCGCCTGTAGCGCCAGCAGCAGCGATTCGCTGAGCAGGCTCCACGTCCCGATCAGGATGATCGCGACGACGATCAGGCTGACGACCGGATCGATCCAGCCTGCCCCGGTCCACAGGATTGCAAGTCCGGCAATCACCACCCCCGCCGACACCGCCGCATCGGCCGCCATGTGCAGATAGGCGCCACGGATGTTGACGTCGCCATGCCGCCCGCGCGCGAATAGCAGTGCCGTGGCGAGGTTGACGACGATCCCGGCCAGCGCGACCCACACCACCGGTAGGCCGTCGATCGGACGGGGGCTGCCCAGCCGCTGAATCGTCTCCAGCAGGATCGCGCCGACCGCGATCAGCAGGACCAGCGCATTGGCGAGCGCGGCGAGGATCGTCGAGGCGCCCAGACCATAGGTGAAGCGCTTCGATGCCGGCCGCTTGGCGAGTTCGACCCCGCCCCATGCGATCAGCAGCCCGAGCACGTCCGACAGATTGTGACCGGCGTCGGCGAGCAACGCCATCGAATCGAACCAGAAGCCCGCGCTACCCTCGACCACGACGAAGCCGATGTTGAGCAGCGTACCGATCGCAAAGGCGCGGCCGAAATCGGCGGGGGCGTGGCTGTGGCCGTGATGCCCATGATGCCCGTGCGAGTGATGATCGTGGCCATGGCCATGGTGATGCGCGCCCATGCCCTGCTTCTGACAGGTGCGGCACGCGGTGACCAGATGCGACGCAGTGCAGCGGAAAGAGGGTTAAGCGAGCGGTAAGTTGGATCGAAAATGGATGCGACGCGCTGACCGGGCGACATGATGCGGTCCGGTGACCGCCTTTGGAGCAGCGGCTGACGGACATGGACGACGAACGACCATCGGCGCGCATCCTGATCGTCGACGGTGACGCTGCGCTCGCCGATCTTGCCGCCGACGGGGACGGGCACGAACCGGACCGGCTGCGGCTGACCGCAACGCATGTCCAGCGGGGTGAGGATGCGGTCGCGGCCGTTGCCGACGCCTTGCGCGATGATGCCCGCTTCGCCGTCGCTATCGTCGCGATCGGCAGCGCGGGGCTCCAGACGGCGGCACGGCTCCACGCGCTCGATCCCGATCTGCGGATTGTGATCGTCGGCGGTGAGGGCGACGTCGCTTCCGCGTGTGCGCCGCTCGATCGCGTCTTTCGTCTGACCATGTCGACCGCCGGAGAGGTGCAGCGGATGGCGCAGTCGCTCGCCCAACGCTGGCTGGCCGATCGCGAACTGGCGGCGACTGGCGCGGCGCTGGCGGCGCGGGTCGCCGAACTGGAGGAACGGACGCGCGAACTAACGGCCAACGAAAGCAAGGCCATCCACATGGCCCATCACGATCCGCTGACCGATGCACCCAACCGGCTGGCGTTCCTGCGCGTGCTGACCGACAGCCTGCGCGGGACTGATCGCGTCGCGATGGCGATGCTCGATCTCGACCGGTTCAAGCTCATCAACGACACGCTCGGCCATCTGGTCGGGGACGAACTGATCCGCATCGTCTGCGCGATCTTGATCGAACAGGTCGGCAACGACGGCTTCGTCGCGCGGCTGGGCGGCGACGAATTCGGGGTGCTGCTGCGCGTCGCCGACGAAGCCGATGCGATCGCGCGCTGCGAGCGGCTGGTCCGCGCCTGTTCGACCGATCTGCTGGTGTTCGGCCATCCGGTGCGCGGTGCGGCATCGATCGGGGTGGTGATGGCGGACAGCGACGGCGGGGGCGATCCGGTCGATGTGATGCGGCGCGCCGACCTGGCGCTCAACGAGGCCAAACGCGCCGGACGCGGCGTCGTGCGCCGATTTGACGCTAGCATGGACGAATCGATCCGTTTCCGTCGCGGCATCGAACAGGGGCTGAGCCGCGCGATCGAGCAGGGCGAGATGGCGCTGCTGTACCAGCCGATCGTCGCCCGCGACACGCTCGAGATCGTCGCGTTCGAAGCGCTGTTGCGCTGGGACAAGCCCGACTATCGCGATGTCAGCCCAGCCATGTTCGTGGCCATCGCCGAGGAATCGAACCTGATCCACGACCTGGGCGACTGGGTGCTGGATCAGGTGCTGGCGATCCTGCCGCGCCTGCCGGGACGATATGTCTCGGTCAACATCTCCGCGCGCCAGTTCCGGCGACCGAATTTCGCGTCGTATCTGATCGACCGGGTACGGCGCGCAGGGGTCGCGCCCGAGCGGTTGCAGATCGAGGTTACCGAAGCCGCGATCTTCGCCGATGCCGAACGCGCCGCCGCGACGCTGCTCGAACTGCGCGACCGTGGTTTCCGCATCGCGCTCGACGATTTCGGCACCGGCTATTCGTCGCTCTACAATATCCGCACCTTCGCGCTCGACTGCCTGAAGATCGATCGCAGCTTCATCGACGGGATGGGCCGGGAGCGGGAAAGTGCGGCGATCGTGCATTCGATCATCCACCTCGCCCGCGCGCTACGGCTGGAGGTGGTGGCCGAAGGGGTCGAGACCGAGGCACAGGTGCAGGCGCTGCGCGTGGCCGGTTGTTTGCACCTGCAGGGCCATCATTTCGCCCGACCGCTCGAACCCGAGGATGCGGTCGCGCTGGCCACCGGTGGCCGGCTGTCGGCGAACGGGTGACCTATCGATCGCCCGCCAGACCGGCGATGATCGGCAGGATCCGCGCCGCATCGTCACGCCGACAGATCAGCAGATCCGGCAACCACGTATCCAGACAATTATAATAAAGCGGCGAACCGTCGATCCGCGACGCATGTAGTCCGGCTGCCAGCGCGACCGCGACCGGGGCGCAGCTATCCCATTCATATTGCCCGCCCGCGTGCAGATAGATGTCGGCTTGCCCAAGCACCACCGCCATCGCCTTGGCGCCTGCCGACCCCATCGGGATCAACTCGGCGTCGATCGCCTCCGCCACCGCCAGTGCTTGAGGCGCGGGGCGGGTGCGGCTGACGACCATGCGCGGGCGCGTTGGGGCCGGCGGCACGACCGGAGCGGGGCTGCTCGACAGGGTGACGCCGAGCGAGGGTAGCGCCACCGCCCCGGCCTCGGCCCGGCCCCCGACCGCCAGCGCGACATGCACCGCCCAGTCGTCACGCCCCTCGGCATATTCGCGCGTACCGTCGAGCGGGTCGACGATCCAGGTCTGGGCGGCAGCACAGCGCAGCTTGTCGTCGGCGGACTCTTCGGACAGCACGAAGGCGTCCGGGCGGGCGGTGCGCAGCCGGTCGAGAATCAGCGCATTGGCTTCGCGGTCGCCGCGATCGCCCAGCGCCTTGCCGGTCTCGCGCCCCTCCGCCCGGATGGCGAGCAGCAGCTTGCCCGCCTCGGCGGCGATCGCGGTCGCGAGCAGTGCGTCGTCGGTCACAATACCGGCGCCCAGATGCCGAGCACATGCTCGACGATGCGTTCGGCGGCCGCCTCCGGCGTCTCGCGCGTGGTATCGACGTGAATTTCGGGAGAAAGCGGCGGTTCGTACGGGCTGTCGATGCCGGTGAAGTTGGCGAGCGCACCGCTGCGCGCCTTGGCATACAGCCCCTTCACATCGCGCGCTTCGGCGACCGCCAGCGGCGTATCGACGAACACCTCGACGAATTCGCCCGCGGGCAGCATCGAGCGTGCAAGGTCGCGCTCGGCCCGGAAGGGTGAGATGAAGGCGGTCAGCACGATCAGGCCGGCATCGGCCATCAGCTTGGCGACCTCCCCCACACGCCGGACATTCTCGACCCGGTCGGCATCGGTGAAGCCCAGATCGTGGTTGAGGCCGTGGCGGACATTGTCACCGTCGAGCAGGAAGCTGTGCTTGCCCAGCGCGTGAAGCTTCTTCTCGACCAGATTCGCGATGGTCGACTTGCCCGATCCCGACAGGCCGGTGAACCACAGCACGCGGGGGCTCTGGTTCTTCTGCGCGGCATGCGCTTCGCGGGTGATGTCGATCGACTGCCAATGCACATTCTGGCTGCGACGCAGGCAATAGTCGATCAGGCCGGCGGCGACGGTGGCGTTGGTGATCTTATCGATGAGGATGAACCCGCCGAGGTCGCGATTGTCGGCATAGGGTTCGAAAGCGATGCCGCGATCGGTGAACACGTCGGCCACGCCGATATCGTTCAGCGACAGGGTCTTCACCGACAATTCGGCCAGCGTGTTGACGTCGATCGCATGGCGCGGCGGCTGGACCGTGGCCGAGACGGTGCCCGCGCCGGTCTTCAGCCAATAGGCGCGGCCGGGCAGCAGCGGTTCGCCGTCCATCCACACGATCGTCGCGCGGAACTGATCGGCGACCTGTGGCGGCGCATCGGCGGCGGCGATCACGTCGCCGCGCGAACAATCGATCTCGTCGGTCAGCGTCAGCGTCACCGACTGGCCGGCAACCGCCTGTTCGAGATCGCCGTCCATCGACACGATGCGAGCGACACGCGACGTCTTGCCCGACGGCAGCACGCGGACGGCATCGCCCGGACGGATGGTGCCGCTGGCGATCAACCCGGCAAAGCCGCGGAAGTCGAGGTCGGGGCGATTCACCCACTGCACCGGCAGTCGGAATGGCCGCGCAGCCGCCGCCTCGCTGTCCAGTTCGACCGATTCGAGATGCTCGATCAGCGCCGGACCGGTGTACCACGGCGTATTGGCGGACGCGGCGGCGATATTGTCGCCCTTGAAGCCCGACAAGGGAATCGCAGTAAAGGCGGCGATGCCGATCGATTCGGCGAAGGCGGCATAGTCGGCGACAATGGCGTCGAACGTTGCCTGATCGTAGCCGACCAGATCCATCTTGTTCACCGCCAGCACGATGTGACGGATGCCGATCAGATGCGCGAGATAACTGTGCCGCCGCGTCTGGGTCAGCACGCCCTTGCGCGCGTCGATCAGGATCACGGCGAGGTCGGCGGTCGACGCGCCGGTGACCATGTTGCGGGTATATTGTTCGTGGCCGGGCGTGTCGGCGACGATGAACTTGCGCTTCTCGGTCGCGAAAAAGCGATAGGCGACATCGATGGTAATGCCCTGTTCGCGTTCGGCGGCAAGGCCGTCGACCAGCAGCGCGAAGTCGATCTCGCCGCCCTGGGTGCCGACCCGCTTCGAGTCGCTCTCCAGCGCGGCCAGCTGATCCTCGAAGATCATTTTCGAATCATAGAGGAGGCGGCCGATCAGCGTCGATTTGCCGTCGTCGACCGATCCGCAGGTGATGAAGCGCAGCAGCGACTTGGATTGGTGCTGCGCCAGATAGGCGTCGATATCGGCCGCGATCAGCGCGTCGGGCGTATAGGCGGGGGAGGTCGCCATCAAAAGTAACCTTCCTGCTTCTTCTTTTCCATGCTGGCCGATCCGGCGTCGCGATCGATCGCGCGCCCCAATCGTTCGGAGGTGGTGGTCAGCAACATTTCCTGGATCACATCGCTTAGCGTCGCCGCCTCGCTCTCGACCGCGCCGGTCAGCGGATAGCAGCCCAGCGTGCGGAACCGGATCGAGCGTTCGACCGGGACTTCGCCGGGCAACAGGCGGAAGCGGTCGTCATCGACCATCAGCAGCATCCCGTCGCGCTCGACGGTGGGGCGGGGCGCGGCAAAATACAGGCGCACGATCTCGATCTTCTCGCGCAGGATATATTGCCAGATGTCGAGTTCGGTCCAGTTGGACAGCGGGAAGACGCGGATCGATTCACCCTTGGCCTTCCGTGCGTTATACAGATGCCACAGCTCGGGCCGCTGCGCCTTGGGGTCCCAGCGATGATTGGCCGAGCGGAAGGAGAAGACGCGTTCCTTGGCGCGGCTCTTCTCCTCGTCGCGCCGCGCACCACCGAAGGCGGCGTCGAACCCATATTGGTCGAGCGCTTGCTTCAGCCCCTCGGTCTTCCACAGATCGGTGTGCAGGCTGCCATGGTCGAACGGGTTGATGCCGCGCGCCTGTGCCTCCGGATTGTGGTGGACCAGCAATTCCATGCCGGCATCGCGCGCCGCCTTATCACGCAGGTCGTACATCGCGCGGAATTTCCACGTCGTATCGACATGGAGGAGCGGGAAGGGCGGCGGGGCGGGGTAGAATGCCTTTTTGGCAAGGTGCAGCATCACCGCCGAATCCTTGCCGACCGAATACAGCATCACCGGACGTTCGGCCTCGGCAACGACTTCGCGCAGGATATGAATGCTTTCCGCCTCGAGCCGTTCGAGGTGGGTCAGGCGGCGGATGCTGGGATCGGTCATGGTCCTGTCGCAGGTAGCGACCAAGGACGAAGCGACAAGACAAGGATTCTTGCGAGACCCGCCAGTTCAGCTTTGTCGGGGCGGGTCGGGAACGGGGACCGAACGGCGGCAGGGGGCCGGATACAAAAACGCCTGGGTCGTCGCGGCGAACCGTTCCGACCCAGGGCGCGTATTCCAGTTAGACCGGACGAAGATCTTCGCCGTAGCCGTCACGGAACAGAGCGAAAAACGCCTGCATTTTCATTCTCCCAGTTACGCCGAAGCGCAGCGCCGTATTAACCGAAAATTAACCATAAGCCAAATTCTAATTGCAAGAAAACGCGCCTCTTTCAGACGGGAGCGTTAACCGAAGCTTTGGGGTTGCGGCGGTAGCGATGGGTCCATCATGGCACGCGCCGATTCGGATCATCTCCCGCTAGGCGGGCATTCGGGACAAGGGGGAAGCCTGTGTCCCACGCCCGGCGAATCCGGTGGAGGTGCGGCATCGCTTCCGGTGCCGGCAACATGGCATCGCTTCGTGCTACTTGCCGAAATCGAGGATTTTGCGACGTTACGGCGCGGCATTGGCATCGCCCGGGCAGCGGCGGTACTCGAAGACGTCGCAGCGCGAATCACCGCCGCCATTCCGGCGATACGGGTAGTGCCGATCGGGCGCGGCGCCATCGAACTGGATTTTGCCGGCGAATCGGCATCGTCTGGCAGCAAGATGCTGGAGCGGGTTCATGCGGCGATGGAGCCTGCCTTCGATCTCGACGGCGAAACCTATCGATTGTCGCTGCGGGTGGGTGGCGTCGGTGCGGAAGCCGCCGAGCATGACGATGTCCGCCTGATCGAAGCCGCCGAAGAGGCATTGTCGGATGCGCGGCAGGCGGGTGCCGACGTGCTGCGCCATCTGAGCGATCCGGTCGCCGGCCATGATCCGGTCCAGCTGATGCGCGAACTGCCCGGCGCGATCGAAAACGGCCAGATCTTCCTGCAATATCAGCCCAAGGTCCGGGTGCGGCAGCAATGCGTGGCGAGCGCCGAGGCGCTGGTGCGCTGGCGGCACCCGACGCGCGGGCTGATCCTGCCGGGCGACTTCATCGAGGCTGCCGAACGATCGAATGCCATCGGCGCGCTGACGCTGTGGATCATCCGCCGGGTGATCATGGATCAGCGGATCATCGCCGCCGCCGGATATGACATTCCGATCTTCATCAATATCTCGGGCGTGCTGCTGTCCGACGCGGGGTTCGTCCGCGACGCCTGCGCCTTGGTACGCGAGGGCGATGCGCGGGTCGGGTTCGAAATTACCGAGACCGCGGTCATCCGCGATCCCGAAAGCGCCATCGCTAATCTGCGCGCCTTTGCCGATATCGGCGTGCCGCTGGCGATCGACGATTATGGCGCCGGCTTGTCGTCGCTCGCCTATCTCAAGCGTCTGCCTGCGAGCGAACTGAAGATCGACAAGCTGTTCGTGACGCAGTTGACCAGCAGCAATCGCGACCCGCTGATCGTGCGCTCGACCATCGATCTGGCGCACGCGCTAGACATGGAAGTGACCGCCGAAGGGGTCGAGACGCCCGCCGCGCTGGCGCTGCTCGGCGTCATGGGATGCGACATGGTGCAGGGCTATCTCATCAGCCGCCCGGTCGAATTCGCGGCGTTCCGCACCTTTCTGCAGGAGGAACGCCATGTCGCCGCGATGGCCAGCCCGCGCCTGTCGTTCCTACGCAACGAAGGCCAATGGAAGACCGGGTAAGCGATCGTTCGGCGCGCCGTTTGCGCGGTTCGACCGGCTAGCCAACCACTACGAATCGTTAACCAAAGCGGCCTAGGGTCCCTGTATGCGCCTGCGGTTCCCGCTCTTTGCCCTATCCCTTGTCACGGCAGCGAGCGCTGTGCCCGCGACGGGGCAGGCGACGCCGCTCGACGTTCGGTTCGAGGCGGTGCGCACCCTGCTCCTGACCGATCCGCAACGCGTCCTGCGGGACGGTGGCGCACTCGAAGATGCCGCAAAGCGTCGCGATGGCGATCGCTCGACGTTGGTCGCCGCCAGCAAATGGTTGCAGGCCGAGGCCTATGTCCGGCTGGGCGATCCCAAATCCGCAGCGGCCGAGGTGGAGCAGGCGCTCGCGCTGCTCCACCGCCTGCCGGGCAGATATGCGATCGAGGGGGACGTGTTGCGCACGCGCGGCGATATCGCCGCCGATGCCGACAATGTCGCCGGTGCATTGGCCGATTATCAAACCGCCTATCGCATCTATGTCACGGTGGACGACCGCCGTGGACAGGCGATGGCGCTGCTCAGCATCGGCGCCTTGTACCGGCAGGGGGCCGATTTCGAAGCGGCGCTGCGCTATTACGGGCAGGCGATCGAAATCTATGACGACGATCCTGCGCTGTCTATTTCGCTGCTGAACAATCGTGGGAACGTATTGGCGGATATGGGGCGGCACCGCAGCGCGCTGATCGATTATAGCAAGGCGCTGGTGAAGGCGCGTCAGATCGGTAATCGACCGTTTGCAGCACAGATCCTGCGCAATCTGGCGCGTTCGCAGCGCGCGGTCGGTGATTTCGCAGCAGCGGATCGTTCGATCGCGGAAGGGTTGCGGACCGCACGGGCGATCCAGTCGCGTGGTGTCGTCGACCAGTTGAAGGCGCTGGCCGGGCGGCTGGCGGCGGATCGTGGCGACCTGAGCGATGCGACGCGGCTGGTCGACGAAGCGTTTGCGGGCGTCGATCTGACCAGGACGTCGCTGGCGATGCGCGACAATCATCGCAACGCCTATGCCGTCTATCTAGCGGTCGGGGATGCGGCCGAGGCACTGCCGCATCTGGCCGCGATCGACCGGCTGAACGAGCAGGCGACGCAGCTGACCACGTCGACCAAGACGGCGCTGATGTCGGCGCGGTTCGATTTCCAGAACCAGGAACTGCGCATCGCCCGGCTGAAGCAGGAGGAATTGCGCCGCAACATCGCGTTCGAACGCGCCAGCGCGCGGTTCCAGCGTATCCTGTTCGGCAGCATCGCGGCGGCAGTCGCGGTGCTTATCGCGCTGCTGAGCTTCGGCATCGTGACGCTGCGCCGCAGCCGCAACGCGGTGCGCCACGCCAACGTCGAACTCGCCGCGACCAATGTCGCACTCGAAAAGGCGTTGAAGGCCAAGGGCGACTTCCTTGCGACGACCAGCCACGAGATCCGCACGCCGCTGAACGGCATTCTCGGCATGGCGCAGGTCATGTTGCGCGATACGCGGCTGACCCCCGATCTGCGCGACCGGTTGAGCATCGTCCATGACGCCGGGGTGACGATGCGCGCACTGGTCGACGACATTCTCGACGTGGCCAAGATGCAGTCGGGCAATCTGGCGGTCGAACGCATCCCGACCGACCTGAGCGCGACGATCGAGGACCTGACCCGCGCGTCGCGACGGCAGGCGGAGGATCGCGGATTGGCCTTCACCCTCGATATCGGCGACGTGCCGCGCTGGATCGAGGGGGATCCGGTGCGGTTGCGGCAGATTCTGTTCAACCTGTTGTCGAACGCGCTAAAATTCACCGAGGTCGGCACGATCGCCGTGCGTGCCGAGGGCGACGCCCAGCGGGTGCGTATATCGGTCAGCGACAGCGGCATCGGGATCGCCGCCGATCGTATCGACGAGGTGTTCGAATCGTTTCAGCAGGCGGACAACAGCACGACGCGCCGCTTCGGCGGTACCGGGTTGGGGCTGACCATTTGCCGCAATCTGGCGCGGGCAATGGGGGGCGACATACATGTCGCGAGCGTGGCCGGTGAGGGTTCGACCTTCACGCTCGACCTGCCGGTAACGATGGCCGTACCGCCGGCGTCGGACAGCGGCGAAGATGCCGCACGGAATACGCTGCTGATCCTCGAGCGCAATCCGATCGCGCGGGGAATGATGCGGACGTTGTTCGCCGATCACAGCGCGTCGATCGCGTTCGTCGACGATGTCGCCGCGGTACGGGCGCGGTTGCAGGAGGGCGGCGTGCTGGCACTGCTGATGGACATGGCAGCGCTGTGTGCGACGTCCGATGCCCCCGAGCGCGACCTCGCCGAAATCGAGGCCATGCTCGCTTCGGCGCAATTACCGGCAGTTCTGATGCTCAACCGGGAAGATTATGGCGTAAGCATCGGTTATGACGCCATAACATTGCTCAACAAGCCGGTTTCGGCTAAGCAACTTATCGACGCATTGTTCGTCGTGCGGGATGATCGGGGTGCAGTGCCAACAGCCCTTGTTTCAAATGCGGCGTAGCGATAGCGGATTTCGATATGCAAGGCTTTGAAATCAGGGCGATCGGCCGGGTCGACGACGCATGAGGATCCTGTTCGTCGAGGATGATGCGATGAATCGCCGGGTCGTTCGCGACATGCTCGACGTTGCCGGGGCGACGATGGTCGAGGCCGATCTGGCCGAGGCCGGGCTGCGCCGGATCGACGAGGACGAATTCGACTTGGTACTGCTCGACCTGCGCATGCCGGGCATGGACGGGTTCGAAGTCATCCGTCGTGTGCGCGCGCGCGATGATGCCAAGCGGACGCTGCCGATCATCATCGTCACCGCCGACACCGCGATTGACCTCACCGAACGCTGCCTGGCGGCCGGGGCGGACGAGGTGCTGTTCAAGCCGGTGGCGATGGACGCGCTGTTCGATGCGATCGGGCGGATCCTGGCCAAGCGCGCCGGGGGCGACCTGCTGTTCTGACCCCGTGCGGGCCGTTGGACTTGCCCGCAGACGACACTCCTGTTAGGGGGACGTGTCACGCCGCAGCCATGCTTCGGCGAACCCTATTCTATTGCGATAAAAGACCCGGAGTTTTTCGACCTCATGCAGATCATCGTTCGTGAAAACAATGTCGATCAGGCCCTGCGCGCGCTCAAGAAGAAGCTGCAGCGCGAGGGCGTGTATCGCGAGATGAAGCTGCGTCGTCATTACGAAAAGCCGTCGGAAAAGCGTGCGCGCGAGCGTGCCGCTGCTGTGCGCCGCGCTCGCAAGCTGGAGCGCAAGCGCGTCGAGCGCGACAGCGCCCGGTAAAATCCCGGTCGCGGCCCGCCGACAGGAAGGTCGGGGTGCCGTCTCTTTCCTGTGATACGGTGCGCTGGGCGCGCCGAAAGGGGTGTCGATGTCGGTCACTGCCGTTCCGCTGCAACCCGTCAAGCAGCGTCATATCGTCTGGGTGTGGATCGGGATCGCGCTGGCCTTGCTGGTCGCGGCCGCGCTCGCCTGGATCGGGACGCGCAGCGAAGCGGCATCGTTCCTCGCCAGCAACGCATCGCGCCCCGGCGTGGTCACCACCGCCAGCGGCCTGCAATACGAGGTGCTGACCAAGGGCAGTGGGCCGACGCCGACCGATGCCGACGTCACGCTCATCAACTATGTCGGCAAGCTGACCGACGGCACGATCTTCGACCAGAGTCGCAACCCGACCCCGATGTCGCCCAAGCAGGTCGTTCCGGGGTTTGGCGAGGCGCTGAAGCTAATGCCGAAGGGATCGCGCTACCGCTTCTGGCTGCCGCCGCAGCTCGGCTATGGCGCGCCGCGTCCCGACGGTGCCCCGCCGATGTCGCCCGAGGTCAAGAAGCTGTCGAAGCAGGTGCTGGTGTTCGACGTCGACATGATCGAGTTCATTCCTGAGGCGGTGCTGCAGCAGATGCAGATGCAGCAGATGATGCAGGGCGGTGGTGCAGGCGCGCCGCCCCCCGGAGCACTGCCGCCGGGCGTACGTTGATCGCGACGGATTGGATCGATAACGGCGTCGGGGGTTCCCGGCGCCGTTTTTTTTGGTGTCGCCGCGACCGCCGGACTGGGCTGCATGGCATCGCCTTGCGCGCGGCGATCATGCTATCGGCGGGCGATGTCCTCTCCTTTCCACCGGATTATCGCGCAGTGCCCTCTGGTTCGAAGCGCGCTGCTGGCCGGCGCATTGTTGACGATCGGTGCCGCCCCGAACCCGCCCGCGGCGGCTGGAACGGACCGTACAACGCTCGAGGCACTGCGCGCCGCCGATCTGCGGCTGGGCGCGATCGGCTATCGTTTGGCGCGCGCCAACGCCGCGCTGTGCAGCGATCTCGCTCCAGTTACCGGCATGATCGTGCATGCGATCGACCAATATGATGTAGCCGAACAGGCGGTCGCGCGGAGCATCTTCGGATTCGAAACGGGGATCGCAGTCGAGGCGGTCGTCCCCAACAGTCCGGCGGCGCGCGCCGGTGTGCAGGCTAACGACTCAATCATCGGCATCAATGGCCGTCCGGTCCCGGCGACGGCGGGCGGCGGGCATGTCGTCACCCGCGACGCCTTTGCGGCGATGCTCGATGCGCAACCGGCGGACCGGCCGCTGGCGATGGTGTTGCGCCGCGCCGGGCGGGAGCGCCCAGTCATCATCCCCGCTTCGCCGGGCTGCCGGACGCTATTCGAACTGCGAATCGGGCCGTCGCTCGACGCTGTTGCCGATGGCAGGCTGGTACAGATTTCCAGCCGATTCCTCGAGCGATTCGACGACTCGCAGTTGGCGGTGGTCGTTGCGCACGAATTGTCGCACAATATCCTGCGCCATCATGTCAGGCTGGAAGCGGCGAAGGTCAGCCGCGGCGTGTTCCGCGAGCTGGGCCGAAATGGACGCATCTTTCGCGCGACCGAGGACGATGCCGACCGGCTGGGAGTCCATCTGTTGCGCAATGCCGGCTGGGACCCGGCAGCGGCGGTGGCGTTCTGGCAAGGGCCGGGCGCGCAGATCGATGGAGGCATTTTTCACAGCCGGACGCATTCATCCGCCGGAAAACGCACCGAAAATATCGCGGCGGAGATTGCCGCGATCCCGCCGAATGCGCCGATCCCTTATCTGCCGCCGGTGTTGAAGACGCGCGATCAGCCGCTCGAATAACGCGATCACTGTTGTCGCGGCGGCGCTTGCCTCAATTCATACCGCATTGCATATTGAACTGCCGCGATTGCGAACGAAACCGGGTGAGCCCCGGCGAGTTACAACCGTGCGCAGGGCGTGTCGTACCCCGTTGTTACCGGTAACGGTTGGCCGCGTTTGGTATGATAAGGCTTGCAGGGGGGCGGGCCGTATGCGAAGGGCCGCTCGACGTGTAGTGACACAAGGGAGTGTTGAAATGGGTTTTGCCAAGAAGATGCTGATCGCGGCCTCGGCCGTGTCGATGACCGTTGCTCCGACGGTTGCGACCGCCGCCAACGCTTCGAAGCTGTCGGTTGCTCGCGCTTCGGCTCCGGCCGCCAAGGGCGAAAAGCTGGCCGGCGGCGGCGTGATCGTCGCGATCCTCGCTGCGGCTGCTGTCGTTGCGGGCATCGTTGTCGTCGCCGACTCGGACAGCGATTCGGACAGCAACTGATTGCTCGCGCGGGAAACCGCGCTTCAGTCTAGGGAAGGGGCGCTCCGTTCAGGGCGCCCTTTTTCGTTGGAGCAAGGGCGCTTCGGAGCGGACCAGGGGGACGCGGCTGTTTGATAACCGGCTGCCATCCGACGGTTTTAGACCGTGAGCCGGTGGAGCAGATACCAGTCCGTCGACATTTTTGCGTCGATGGGGCGCAGCCGGAGCTCTTTGAGGCCTCAGCCATCGCTGAGGCAACGTTTCCGTTGTGCACAAAAGGTCGGCAGAAAGCGGATCGACCGCTTCAAAGCTAATTCGATCAGCTTTGATCGTCCTCACCTTTCCACGGCTGCGCCGCTCCCTCCCTTTCCCGCCGGAGCGAGAAGGACGGCGCAGGGTGAGAACGACCCTGTTCGATCGATAGCGCCGTCGGACTTATGCCGCCGCCGCGTATCCTCCGGCAGGCAGGGCCGTCGACAGGAAGCGTCGCGTTTCTCCGTCAAGTACCAGCGCGGTCAGCCGGCCGCTGCGATAGGCACCGGTATCGATGCCGATCCGGTTGGCGCGAATGTCGGGATCGCCGGTCACGGTATGTCCGTGAATGACGAAGCGTTCATAGGCGCCGCCATGGTCGAGGAACGGCGAGCGGATCCAGCGCAGGTCCGAGGATTTCTGCGCATCGAGCGGCACGCCGGGGCGGATTCCGGCATGCACGAACACGTAATCGCCGACGATCAACTGGTCGGGAAGGTTGCGTAGGAAATGCAGATGTTCAACCGGGACGTGCTCGGCGATCAGGCGTTGGACGCCCTTCAGGTCCTCGCGCTCATAGGCTTCTTCACTGACGCCGTAGCTGAGCAGCGTTTCTCGGCCGCCGACGCGGGCGAACACGCCCAGTGCCTGGCGGGCACCCTCCGCCGCGGTCAGCAGCAGTTCCTCGTGGTTTCCACACAGACAATGCACGTCGGCGCTCGCGGCGCACAGCGCCATGACCCGGTCGACGACGCCGCGTGAATCCGGACCGCGATCGATCAGGTCCCCGAGGAACACCAGCATCGTCCGCCGATGCCCGCGCGCCGGATCGGCATCGATCTGTGCGAGCAGATCGTCGAGGCAATCGAGCCGCCCATGCACGTCGCCGATCGCATAGACGACGATATCGTCGGGAATGCGCGGCGCGGGGGTTGCGGGCCTGCGAAATAGCTTGGAGAACACCATGATGCGCGCCGCCCATAAGCGAAAGGGGCTGTACGATCAATGAACCGCCGCAGCGCCTCATAACCGGGCGCGGGGCGGACAAAGGTCGTTTGCCAATGCCGAAACGACTCTCTATTGCGGCGCAGCAATTTTGGGGATGAGACGATGACGATCAAGAAGGTTCGCAAGGCAGTCTTTCCGGTCGCCGGTTTGGGCACCCGGTTTCTTCCCGCGACCAAGTCGATGCCGAAGGAAATGCTGACGGTCGTCGACAAGCCGCTGATCCAATACGCCGTCGAAGAGGCGCTGGAAGCCGGCATCGAACAGATCATCTTCGTCACCGGCCGCGGCAAGGGCGCGCTGGAGGATCATTTCGACGTTTCCTACGAACTGGAAGCGACGATGAAGGCGCGCGGCAAGTCGATGGCGCTGATCGAGGGTATTCGGCAGAAGCCGGGCAGCCCGGTCTATGTCCGCCAGCAGGAGCCGCTGGGCCTCGGCCATGCTGTGTGGTGCGCGCGCGAGATCGTCGGCGACGAGCCGTTCGCGGTGCTGCTGCCCGACGAGCTGATGGTCGGCGGGTTCCTCAAGCAGATGGTCGATGCCTATGAAAAGGTCGGCGGCAACGTCATCGGCGCGCTGGAAGTGCCCGACAGCGAGACCGACAAATACGGCATCATCTCGCCGGGCAAGCAGGACGGGCGCCTGACCGAAGTCACCGCGCTGGTCGAAAAGCCCAAGGGCAAGGCGCCGTCGAACCTGATGATTCCGGGCCGTTACATCCTGCAGCCCGAAGTCATGCAAATCCTCGATTCGCAGGAGCCGGGTGCCGGTGGCGAAATTCAGCTGACCGACGCGATGGCGAAGCTGATCGGCAACCAGCCGTTCCATGGCTTCACCTTCGACGGCAAGCGCTACGACTGCGGCGACAAGGCCGGCTGGGTGCAGGCGAACATCGCGCTGGCGCTGGCCCGTGCCGATATCGGTCCGGCGGTGCGCGCATTTGCCGAGGAAGCGCTCGCCAACGGTTGAGCGACAGGGCAGAGGTTACGGTCTCCGCCCGCTTCTACAGGGTGACCAGCCGGTCGTCGGCAAGGGTCGCGAGCAGGTCGATCCATCCGCCTGCCGCGACCCTTTCCGTATCCGCCGCCAGTCCGGCAAGGGCGAGGCCGGTCTGGCAGGCGATCAGCTCGACCCCGCTCTCACCCGCGATCACGCGCAATTCAGTCGCGTCGGGCAAGCCGGGCGGTGCGGCGGCCGCCGTCGCCAGCAGTGCCACCGCCCCTTCGTGCAGATAGACGCGCGTCCGCGCACCGAGCGCGGCGGCGGCACAGGCCATGGTCAGCGCAGCGCGCCAGCGGTCGGGATCGGGCTGTACGACGACGATCGTCAGCCCGCGCATCGGCATCCCGGATCCTTTGGCAGCGCCAGCGTGCGGAAGCGGAAGGCGAGCAGGTCGGCGACCAGCAGCCTACCCGCCGGATCGTCGCCGAAGCCGATGATCGCGCGCAGCGTCTCCAGCGCGGCAAGGCTGCCTATCACTCCGGTCAAGGCGCCGAGCACGCCCTGATCGGCGCAGCTGGCATCGGCGCGGGCAGGATCGTTGCCGACGAAGCAGCGATAGCAGGGCAGATGCGGTTCCCAGCCGCGGAACACCCCCAATTGCCCCTCGAACTGACCCACCGCCGCCGACACCAGCGGGATGCGCGCCGCCAGCGCCGCGTCGGCGACAGTCAGGCGGGTGGCGAAATTGTCGCAGCCGTCGAGCACCACGTCCGCCCCGGCGAGAAGTGCGGCGGCGTTGGTTGCGTCGATCCGGGTCGCGACGGGTTCGATGACGACATGCGGGTTGATGCGGGCGAGCGCTTCGGCAGCGGCGGTCACTTTCGCAGTACCGACATCGGCGTCGCCGAACAGTGTCTGCCGCTGGAGGTTGCTGGCATCGACATGGTCGTCGTCGATCACGACCAGCGTGCCGACCCCGGCCGCTGCCAGATATTGCAGCGCGGGCGATCCGATGCCACCCGCTCCGATCACGACGACGCGCGCAGCCTTCAGCGCTGCCTGTCCCGCGCCGCCGACCTCGCGCAGGACGAGGTGGCGGGCGTAGCGATCGAGCTCGGCATCGGAAAAGGTCATTCGGTCCAGTCGAACTGCAGCGAGGCGCGGTACCAGCCGCCCTCGCTGACGAACTGCGGCATCAGATTGCCGCGCGCGAAGCTGACGACCAGCCCGGCGGCATATTGCTCGACGGTCGGGCAGCCGATCGCGCGGGGGATGGTGGCGCGGACCAGATGGTCCTCGCCGATCAGCACCGCCACATCGACCTGCAACCGGGTGCGGCCATCGACCGGCAGCGGCCGCGGACATTCGTTGCGGTGGATTTCGGCCGATACGAAGGCAACCATCGACGCGGTCGGCTGCGGCATGCGGCGATAGGGGAGCGGCGGCAGCGCCGTCCAGTCGATCGGCGAGCGGGCGGCCGGGGCGGGTTCGGGCGCCGGAACCAGCGGCACCGCCTGTGCCAGCGTCAGGAGGGCCATGGCGATCATCGTCCGGTCGAACCGAATCCGCCGGCACCGCGGGCGGTATCGTCGAGCGTGTCAACCTCGGTCATCTTGGCACGGATGACGGCGGCGGGGACCAGCTGTGCAATGCGTTCGCCGCGAACGACGCGGAACGGTTCGTCGCCGAGATTGGCGAGGATCACCTTCACCTCACCGCGATAGTCGCTGTCGATCGTGCCGGGGGTGTTGAGGCAGGTGATGCCGTGTTTGAGGGCAAGGCCCGAGCGGGGGCGGACCTGAACTTCGTAGCCCGCCGGGATCGCGATGGCGAAGCCGGTGGCGACGGCGTGGCGCGCACCGGGGGCAAGGTCGATATCCTCCGCGGCGACGACGTCCATGCCGGCGGCACCGGCGGTCGCATAGGCGGGCAGCGGCAGGCCATGGCCATGGGGCAGGCGGCGCAGACGGATCGGAATCATGGGGTCACCATCGCGCTACGTTGCGGGGTTGCCGGCGGCGCGGCGGCCATGCGGCGCACCGCATCGATCAGGTCGCCGTCGCGCAGCAGATCGTGGCCACGGCCGGGCAGGACGCGATAATCGGTGGCGATGCCACGCAGCGCCAGCGCCTCGGCATAGCCGCGCGAGAAGCGCAGCGGCGTTTCCCTGTCATCGGCCCCGACCAGCAGGGTGACGCGGGTGGTCGGCGCGATGCCGCCGACGGTCTGCAACGGATCGAAGCTGTCGACCGCGGTGCGGAAGCCGGTCGCGCCCTGCTTCGCGCGATATTTGCGCCATTCGGGCAACATGCACGGACAGCCCGCCAGTACGACCCCGTCGACCAGCCCCGGCCGCACCCCCACCAGCGTCGCCGCCATCGCCGCGCCACCCGATTGCCCGACGAGGATCGCGCGCGCCAAGGGATAGCGGGCGCGCCAGCCGGCGACGGCATCGGCGACCGCCGCGACCCGGTCGGCGGTATAGCTGTCGCCATCGGTCCCGCCGCGGGTGCCGGGCGAGACATTGCCCGCGGCATCGGCATAGCCCGGCCGCAGCAGCGCGACCGCGCGCGCGCCGGGGATCGCGTCGGCGATGGCCTGGGCAGCGGCGTTGAACTCGGCAGGCACCACGCCGTCGCCATCGCCGTGCAGCACGAGGATGAGGGTGCGCACGTCGCGCGACGCGGTCGGCCCGAAGCTCGCGCCGGCCAGCGTCACCGGCGGCGGGGCGGTGGTGGCGCAGCCGGCGGCGGCAAGAAGCAACAGGGGACTAAAGCAGCGCATCGGCAATCCGGTCGGCCAGACGGGCCGCGATATCGGTCTTGGGGGCGTCGGACCAGTGTTCGACGCCATCGGCGGTGACGAGGTGAATGGCGTTGCGGTCGCCGCCCATCACATCGCCCGACACGTCGTTGGCGACGATCCAGTCGGCATTCTTGGCGCTGCGCTTGGCGGTCGCATGGGCGAGCACGTCGTCGGTCTCTGCTGCGAAGCCGACCAGCAGCCGCGGGCGGCGCGGCGATCGGCCGAGCATCGCCAATATGTCGGGATTGGGCAGGAGAGTCAGGGTCGGCGGACCGTCGCCCTTCTTCAGCTTGGACGGCGCGGCCTCGACCTGCCAGTCGGCAACGGCTGCGACCATGACGGCAGCGTCGGCGGGCAGCGCCTGCGCCACGGCGTTGGCCATATCACGTGCCGATTCGACGTCGATGCGGGTGACGCCCGGCGGGGTCGGTAGCGTTACTGGCCCGGCGATCAGCGTCACCTGTGCCCCACGCGCGGCGCAGGCGGCGGCGATGGCGAAACCCTGTTTGCCCGACGAGCGATTGGCGAGATAGCGGACCGGATCGATCGCCTCATGCGTGGGACCGGCGGTCACCAGCACATGGCGGCCGGTCAGCGATCGTGGCGCGGGCGCGGTCATCGCCTCGATCGCGGCGACGATCGCCGGTGGTTCGGGCAGCCGGCCGGGGCCGAATTCGCCGCATGCCATCGCGCCTTCGTCGGGATCGAGCACGGTGACGCCGCGCCCCCGCAAAGTCGCGACATTGGCAGTTGTCGCGGCATGTTGCCACATGCGCACGTTCATCGCCGGGACGGCCAGCACCGGCTTGTCGGTGGCGAGCAGCAGCGTGGTGGCGAGGTCGTCGGCCATGCCCGCCGCCATGCGTGCCAGCAGATCGGCGGTGGCGGGGGCGACGACGACCAGATCGGCCTGGCGGCTGAGCTGGATATGACCCATCTCCGCCTCGTCCTTCAGGTCCCACAGGCTGGTGTGGACCGGCTGTTCGCTGAGCGCTGCCAACGTCATCGGTGTCACGAACTGCGCGCCGCCGTCGGTCAGCACGCAGCGCACGCTATGGCCGCGCCCGCGCAGCAGGCGGATCAGCTCGCACGCCTTGTACGCGGCGATGCCGCCGCCGACGATCAGCAATATGCGTGTCATCGGGTGATCCTCTGCACCCGAACGCGCCGCCTGTCGAGCAAAGGTCGGGCAAGGTCGCGTACCGCATCGGGAAGAAACGCCATGCCGATCAGATAGGGAGGGGCGGCGGCGAGCGCCCAATAGAAGTTGTCGGTGCGTGCGAACAACGCGATGGCCAGCGCATAGCTGCCGAAGGTCAGCGCCGCGCGTCCGCCCAGCGGACCCGGCGCCGCCGCCCAGCCGAGCATCGCCAGCATCGCCAGCGGCGTGCCCAGCCACCATGGCAGGATGGTGAGCGCGGTCGATCGTGCCATGGCGGAGGCGAACAGGCCGGGGCCGTGCAGCCCGCCCCAGCCGGGCGACACCGCGTCGAGCGGCCCGGCGATCATCGCGACGGCGCGGGCATGGAGCAGCAGCACCGCGACGAAGACCAGCAGCGCCGCGACCCAGCCCAGCGCCTCGCGCCGGCGTCCGTCGACCAGCGCCGCCATGAGCATCACCAGCGCGTAGAGCGCCGCCGTCTCGCGAATCACCATTGCGCACAGTGCCAGGGCGACCGCCTCGACCCAGCGATCCTCGCGCCGGATCGCCAGCGACCACGCGATCAGCAGCCCGGCCCACAGCTCGTGGAACGCAACCAGCGACGGCTGGACGAAGGCGACCATGCCGCCCGCCAGCAGGAACAGCGCCGTGATGCGCGGCGGGCCGCGGTCGAACCAGCCGCCGATCCGCCGGGTCCAGGCGAGACCGGTCGCGGCCGCGATCGCGATCAGCAACAGGATGGAGGCGAGGTCGGGCAATGCCGCCTGCACCACGCTCAAGGTCGGCAGGCGGATGGCGGGGAAGGGGTGGAGCGGGGCGCCGCTGGCGCGCAATTCCTGCGCGGTGACGGCATAATAATCGCCGCCGGTGCGCAGCCCCTCGACGACCGCGGCATAGACGTCGATGCCGAGCGCCGTGCCTCTCGGTTCGTCGTCGTCGGGCAGGAACCATGAAGATGCCAGCAGCGCGAGCGCCAGCAGTACGATGGCCAGCGCCACGCCGGGTCGCAGCGTCGCGAACCGGCTGGAGCACGACAGCCAGACCGGCGGCCGCGCGCGGATCATCCCAGCAGCAACGCCGATGCCGCGCCGACCAGCCCGCCGGCGATCCCGACCAGTGCATAGCGCCAGCCACCGCCAACGCGGACGACGGCGATCTCGGGCAGCGGTGGCGACGGCGGGGCGCCGCCGGGCGCGGGATAGCGCGCCTCGATATTGCGGATCAGGTCGGGCAGCCGGGCAAGGGTGCGCAGGTCGGTGATGATCCGATCGGCGACCATCGCCTCCGGCCCCAGCTCGTCGCGGATCCAGCCGCGCACGAACGGCGCCGCCGTCTCCCACAGGTTGATGTCGGGATCGAGTGCGGTTGCCACCCCCTCGACCATCACCATCGTCTTTTGCAGCAGCAGCAGATGCGGCTGCGTCTCCATGTCGAAATCGCGGGTGATGTTGAACAGCGAATCGAGCATCATGCCGACCGACATGTCCTTGACCGCCAACCCGCGCATCGGCTCGCCGACTGCGCGCAGGGCCGTCGCGAATTCGGCGACATTGTGATGGGCGGGGACATAGCCCGCCTCGAAATGGATTTCGGCGACGCGCTTATAGTCCCCGGTGATAAGGCCATAGAGGATTTCGGCCAGCCATACCCGCGCGCGGCGGTCGATCCGGCCCATGATGCCGAAATCGATCGCGGCGATACGCCCGTCGGACAGGGCGAACAAATTGCCCTGGTGCATGTCGGCGTGGAAGAACCCTTCCGCGATCGCCTGTCGCAGGAAGGCGCGGACCAGCCGCGTCGCCATCGCGTGCAGGTCGTGTCCGGCCGCGATCAGCGCGGGGCGGTTCGACAGCTTGATGCCGTCGATCCATTCGGTGGTCAGGATCTTCGACGTCGTGCGCTGCCAGTCGATCGCGGGGATGACGAAGTCGGGCTCGGCCTCCATCCCCTGCGCTAGTTCGGAGGCGGAGGCGGCTTCGCGGCGCAGGTCGAGCTCGCGCGCGGTCCAGCGCTTCATCGTCTCGATCACGAGGCGGGGGCGCAGCCGCTTCAGCTCGCCGCCCATCGTCTCCATGCGGGCGGCGGCCCATTCATAGGTGTCGATCGCGTCGAAGAACTGAGTCTCGACGCCTGGACGCAACACCTTGACCGCCACCCGGCGACCGTCGGTCGTGATGGCGCGGTGGACCTGCGCGATCGAGGCGGCACCGACCGGCGTCTCCTCGATCGACTGGAACAGGCGCTCGATCGGCTGGCCCAGCCCTGATTCGATCGCGGGGCACACGACGTCCCATGGCAGCGGCGGCAGCGCATCCTGCAGCGACAACAGGTCCTGCGCGACGTCCTCGCCGACCAGATCGGGGCGGGTGGCAAGCGTCTGCCCCAGCTTGATCGCGGCCGGGCCCAGCGCGGCGAATGCCTCGGCATAGCGCGGGGTCGCCGGCACGCGCGCCCCGAAGCGCGCGAGGCGGACGACCCGGCGCAGGCGCGGCGGGGTGCGCGGGTTGCGCTCCAGCTCGATCAACGCGCCGTGGCGGGCGAGCGTGCGGCCCCATTTCAGGATGCGCCAATAATGGGTGAGGGTGGCGGTCATGCGGCTATTTGCCCTGGACCCCCGCCGGCGCGGGGGTTTGATGCGTGCCGCATCAAATCTTCCACCCACTATGGATCGCGACCAGCCCGCCCATGATCGGTTCGACGCGCGTGCGGATAAAGCCCGCGTCCGCGATCATCCGTTCGAAGGTCGGCATGTCCGGGAAGCGGCGGATCGATTCGATCAGATAGCGATAGCTGTCCTCGTCATTCGCCAGCAGCTTGCCGAGCTTGGGCACCAGCTTGTGCGAATATTGGTCGTAGACATCGGCGAAGCCCGGCCATGTGACGGTCGAGAATTCGAGGCAGAAGAACCGCCCGCCGCGCTTCAGGACCCGGTGTGCCTCGCGCAACGCCTTCGGGATATCGGTCACGTTGCGGATGCCGAACGCGATCGTATAGGCATCGAAGCTGCGATCGGCGAAATCGAGCGTCTCGGCATTCTGTTCGGACCAAACGAGGCCGTCGATGCCGCGCTTTTCGGCACGTTCCATGCCGACGCCCAGCATCGCTGGATTGATGTCGGCGACGGTGATTTGCGCGCCGTGCTTGGCCATGCGGAACGCGATGTCGCCGGTGCCGCCGGCCATGTCGAGGATCGATTCGCCCTTGCCGGGTTTCACCCGCGCGACGAAGCGGTCCTTCCACAACCGGTGCATGCCCCCCGACATGGCGTCGTTCATCAGGTCGTAGCGCGAGGCGACGCTGGCGAACACATCGCCGACGCGCTTGGTCTTCTCGGCGGGGGCTACGTCTTCGTAACCGAAGGATACCGTGTCGTTCATTCGTCTGCCCTAGCGGCGCCTTGTGGCGGGGGCAAACCGAACCTAGCTGTTTGTCGACGAAGGTGCGGTGATAACCCAGCCCGCCAGGCCCGTTCGTCCTGAGTAGCCATTGAGCCTGTTGAAATGGCGTATCGAAGGACCGCTTGAGGCAGGTGCTTCGATACGGGTCTTCGACAAGCTAAGCCCCTACTCAGCACGAACGGGGAAGAATGGATCAGAACGCCGAATGCCCGAACTTCCCGAAGTCGAGACGACCGTGCGCGGTCTGGCGCCGGTGCTGACCGGGCAACGGCTCGCGCGGGTCGTCGCCAATCGTGCCGATCTGCGCCGGGCGATGCCGGTCGATCTGGGGCAGCGGCTTACGGGTGCGACGGTCACCGGCCTGTCGCGCCGCGCCAAATACGGGCTGATCGAAACCGATCGTGCCGATACCTTCATCTTCCACCTCGGCATGTCGGGGCGCTGGCGGGTCGATCCGGCCGAGCCGCTGGCGCACGATCATCTGCTGCTGGCGACCGATGCCGGGCGGCAGGTGGTGCTGAACGATCCGCGCCGCTTCGGATCGGTCGACCTGCTGCCGACCGCCGAGGTCGCGGCATGGCCGCCCTTCGCGGCGCTAGGGCCCGAGCCGTTGGGGCCGGACTTTACCGCCGAGCATCTCGAGCGGCGGTTCGCCGGGCGGATCGCGCCGGTGAAGATCCTGCTGCTCGACCAGCGGATCGTCGCGGGGTTGGGCAATATCTATGTGTGCGAGGCGCTGAACGTCGCAGGCATTTCGCCGACGCGCCCGGCCGGACAGATTGCGCGCGAACGGCTGGCGGCATTGGTTGACGCGACCCGTGCGGTGCTGCTGTCGGCGATCGAGGCGGGGGGATCGACGCTGCGCGACTATGCCCAGCCGGATGGCGAACTGGGCTATTTCTCGAAACAATTCAGGGTCTATGGCCGCGAGGGCGAGGCGTGCCCGTGCGGTGGTGTCGTCGAGCGGCGCGTCGATGGCGGACGTTCGACCTTCTGGTGCCGATCCTGCCAGCGATAGTTGACCTTACGCCCCCGAGGCGTTAAGGGGCGCACCTTCTCCGGTCGGATTGCCCGATCGGCACCAATCATTTGCGAGAGTCGAGGACGGCATGGCGAATACGCCACAGGCGAAGAAGCGTATCCGGCGCAATGCGCGTCGTGCGGAAATCAATGGTGCGCGCGTCGGCCGCATCCGTACCTTCGTGAAGAAGGTCGAAGCGGCGATCGTCGCCGGTGACCGTGAAGCGGCGACCACCGCGCTGGCGAACGTCCAGCCGGAACTGGCCCGCGGCGTCGCCAAGGGCGTGCTGCACAAGAACACCGCGAGCCGCAAGTTCTCGCGCCTGACGAAGGCGGTCGGCGCACTCGCCTGATCGCTTCGCATCGTCGGACAGGATTGACCCCGTCGGCCCCGTGGCCGGCGGGGTTTCTTGCGTCGGCCGACGACGGGGTCATCGTGCCCGGAAAGGGTCGCATCCCGCGTTGAAATGGTTCCGCGAAACCGACCCGAATCAAGCGGTCCAAAAACCGCGGAAATCTGCGGATTCGAAGATTCGGAGGCTGCTGAAATTCGGCAAGATACTGACAAACAATGAGAAAAAATAAATCCAACGGGTTTCCGCCACTGGGGGGCTGTCAACCGCCTTTATTTCGGTTTCGTGACTTGATCGATCGCCGTCGCGGTTCCTAAACAGCACTTCCCGGCGCCGATCGCGGTGGTCGGGGCCCGCACGAATCTTCGTGTGCGACCGCTGCTTCGGCGCGGTCAGGGGGGCTCTTAAACGATGGATGAACCGTGGCGGAGAAGCTGATTCTCCGGGCGGGAGGGGTGTGTCCGGGTGACGATGGCGGTGGATCATGGACAGGTCGAGGTCGCAGCGGCATGGGCCCGCGTGCGCCAGAACCTGCGTGCATCCGCCGGACAGCGCGTGTTCGACCGGTGGCTGAAACCGATGGAACTGGTCGCCCCCGATGACGACGGTATCGTCCGCCTGACCCTGCCATCGGCGTTCATGACCGACTGGGTCCGCAATCATTATGCCGAACGATTGACGCACGAATTCCGTGCGCAGCTGCCGCAGGTGCAGGACGTGGTGGTGGAAACGGCAAGCGCGCTGCAATCGCGAATCGTACCGCCCGCAGCCCTCCCCGAATCGAAGCCGGCGCCAGTGGTCGCGCCGTCGGCGCCGATCGCCGTCGCCGCCGCTGTGCCGCAACGTGCACCCGCCGAACGGCCGACGTTCGATCCGCGCTATCGTTTCGACCGATTCGTCGTTTCGGCATCGAATCGAGTCGCGTTCAATGCGGCGAGGGCGCTGGCCGAACCGGGCGTGCCGCGGTTCAGCCCGTTGTTCCTGCACAGCGGCACCGGCCTCGGCAAAACCCATCTGATGCATGCGATCGGCCATGCGTTTCTCGATGCCGATCCGGCGGCGAGCGCAGTCTATCTGCCCGCCGAGCGGTTCATGTTCGAATTCGTCGCGGCCATGCGTGCGCGCGACACGCACGGGTTCAAGGCGCGGCTGCGCGGCGTCGACCTGCTGATGATCGACGACCTGCAGTTCGTGGCGGGCAAGGATGCGACGCAGGAGGAATGCCTCCACACGATCAACGCGTTCATGGACGCGGGCAAGCGGGTGGTGATCGCCTGCGACCGATCGCCCGCGTTGCTCGAAGGGATCGATCCGCGGCTGCTGTCGCGGCTGGGCGGCGGGCTGGTGGCCGATATCAAGCTGCCCGAGACCGACCTGCGCCACGCGATCCTTGCTGCCAAGCTGGCCGAGGTGCCCGGCATCGTCGTGCCCGGCGATGTGCTCGACCTGCTTGCCGGCCGTATTCGCGGCAGCGTGCGCGAACTGGAAGGGGCGCTCAACCGCCTGATCGCCTATGCATCGCTGACCGGCGACACGATCGACATGGCGTTCGCCCATGCGACGCTGGGCGAAATGCTTGCCGGGCCGGCCAAGCGCGTGACGATCGACGATATCCAGCGCGCGGTGTCGGCCCATTTCGAGGTGAAGCAGCTCGACCTGATCTCGGCACGGCGGGCGCAGGCGATCGCCCGGCCGCGGCAGGTGGCGATGTATCTGGCGAAGCAGCTGACGACGCGGTCGCTGCCCGAGATCGGGCGCAAGTTCGGCAATCGCGATCACTCGACGGTGATCCATGCGGTACGGCGGATCGAGGAACTGCGCGGGGTGGATCGCGAGATCGATAGCGCGGTCAGGACCCTGTTGCGCTCGCTCGAGGGCTGAGCGGAACTATCTTCCCCGTTCGCTTCGAGCTCGTCGAGAACCGTAGTCGAGAAGGGCGTGCCCAAAACGACCGCGTTCTCGACAGACGCTTCTCGACAGCTCGAAGCTGCTCGAACCGAACGGTGGGGGGTAGGCGACTCGCTACCCTCCCATCCCGCTTATGTTACGTAATGACGTCCGGTTCGTTGCGGCCGGTATGCTCCCGGATCGAAGCGAGCGTTTCGGCCGCTGCAATCAGCGGCGCCAGCGCGTCGCCGGTTTCCTGCGCCAGATCACCGCCCGCCGGTTCGTAGCGTTCGATATAGACGCGCAGCGTCGCGCCCTGGGTGCCGGTGCCCGACAGGCGGAACACGATGCGCGATCCGTCGGCGAACAGGATGCGGATGCCCTGCTTGCGGCTGACCGATCCGTCGGTGCTGTCGTGATAGGCGAAGTCGTCGGCTTCGGAGACGGTCAGGTCGCCGATTGTCGTACCGGGCAGGGTAGCGAGCCGGTCGCGTAGCGAGTCCATCAGCGCGTCGGCGCCGGCCTGTTCGACGCCCTCATAATCGTGGCGCGCATAATAGTTGCGGCCATAGCGCGCCCAGTGGTCGGCCATGATCTCGGCGACCGGCTGGCGGCGCGCGGCGAGGATGTTAAGCCACAGGAGTACCGCCCAGAGCCCATCCTTCTCGCGGACATGGTTGGAGCCGGTGCCTGCGCTCTCCTCGCCACACATGGTGACGAGGCCGGCGTCGAGCAGATTGCCGAAGAACTTCCACCCGGTCGGCGTTTCGTAGAGCGGGACGTTCAGCGCCTGCGCCACGCGGTCGGCCGCGGCGGAAGTCGGCATTGAGCGGGCGATGCCGGCGATACCGTCCTTATATGCCGGGGCGAGGTGCGCATTGGCAGCGAGCACCGCGAGCGAGTCGGATGGGGTCACGAAGATGCCGCGACCGATGATGAGGTTGCGGTCACCGTCACCGTCCGAGGCCGCGCCAAAATCGGGCGCGTCGGCGGACATCATGCGTTCGTGCAGTTCGTGGGCGTGGACCAGATTGGGGTCGGGGTGATGCCCGCCGAAATCGGGCAGGGGGGTGCCGTTGACGACGGTACCGGTGGCGGCGCCGAGGCGGCGTTCGAGGATTTCGGTCGCATAGGGACCGGTCACCGCGCTCATCGCGTCGAACGACAGGCGGAAGCCGCCGGCGATGAGATCGCGGATCGCGGCGAAGTCGAACAGCGTCTCCATCAGAGCGGCATAGGCGGCGACCGAGTCGATCACCTCGACGGTCAGGCCGTCGACCTCGCGTTCGCCGAGCGTGTCGAGGTCGATGCCGGTCACGTCGCTGATGACGTAGCGGTCGATCTCCAGCGTGCGGGCGTAGAGCGCGTCGGTGAAGCTTTCAGGCGCGGGGCCGCCGTTCGAGACATTGTATTTGATGCCGAAATCTTCGTCGGGGCCGCCGGGGTTATGGCTGGCCGAGAGGACGAGGCCGCCGATCGCGCCGCGCTGGCGGATGACGTTGGAGGCGGCGGGGGTGGAGAGGATGCCGCCTTGGCCGACGATCGCGCGGGCGAAGCCGTTGGCGGCGGCCATGCGGATCGCGGTCTGGATGACTTCGCGGTTCAGATAGCGGCCGTCGCCGCCGATCACCAGCGTCGCGCCGTCCTTGCCCTCGACCACGTCGAACACCGACTGGATGAAGTTTTCGGCGTAGTGCGGCTGCTGGAACACCCGCACCTTCTTGCGCAGGCCCGACGTGCCGGGCTTCTGGTCGGTAAAGGGCTTGGTTTCGACGGTGGTGCTGGTCACGAACGGCTTCCCCTGTAGTGGGCCTTGCCGAACGCATAAGGTGACGAAGGTGCCACGGACAACATATATTTGGCCGTGGCACCCGATTAACTAAAACAAATATTCAAACTTGCAGCCCCAGTGCCTGTTGGGCCTCGAGCAGGGTCGGGCGGGCCAGTGCGTCGGCCTTTGCCGCGCCCTTGGCGAGCGTTGCGCCGACGGCGGCGCGGTCGTCGAGCAGCGCCACCAGCCGGTCGCGGATCGGACCCAGCTTCGCGACCGCCAGATCGGCGAGTGCGGGCTTGAAGGCACCGAACCCTTGGCCGCCGAAGTTGACAAGCACGTCGTGCGACGTCTCCCCCGACAGCGCGGCATAGATGGTGACGAGGTTGCGCGCCTCGGGCCGCTCCGCCAGCCCGGCGACTTCGGAGGGGAGGGGTTCGGGATCGGTCTTGGCCTTGCGGAACTTGGTCGCGATCTGATCGTCCGAATCGATCAGGTTGATGCGGCTCATGTCCGAGGGGTCGGACTTGGACATCTTGGCGTTGCCGTCACGCAGGGACATGATGCGCGGCGTATCCTCCGGGATCATCGGTTCGGGCAGCGGGAACAGCTCGACCCCGAAATCGAGGTTGAACTTGGTGGCGATATCGCGGGCAAGCTCCAGATGCTGTTTCTGGTCCTCGCCGACCGGAACATGCGTCGCCCGGTAGGCGAGGATATCGGCGGCCTGCAGCACCGGATAGGTGAACAGCCCGACGCTGGCACCTTCGCGGTTCTTGCCGGCCTTGTCCTTCCACTGGGTCATGCGGTTGAGCCAGCCGACGCGCGCGGTACCGCCGAGAATCCAGGCAAGCTCGCTATGCGCGGGCACCCGCGCCTGATTGAACAGGATCGAGCGGTCGGGATCGATGCCGGCAGCGAGCAGGGTCGCCGCCATCTCGATGGTGTTCGACGCCATCACCTTCGGGTCCTGCGTCACGGTTAGCGCGTGGAGGTCCGCCAGGAAGAACAGGCAGACATCGTCGGCGCCCATCCGGTCCTGCAACCGCACCCAGTTGCGGATCGCGCCCAGATAGTTGCCGAGATGGAGATTGCCGGTAGTCTGGATGCCGGAGACGACACGCATGGGTTTATCCTATCAGGCGGCGCGCCGACGCAGCAGCGCGCGAAGATCGGCCAGCCGGAACGCTCCGGTGGCAAGGCAAGCAAGGCCATAGACGAGCGAGCCCGCGCCGACGAGCGCGATCATGCCAATGATGCGGGTCATGACGGCACCGGTGGTCCAAGGGGCGACGACCCGGTCGGCGAAGAACAGCGCCGCGCCCATCAGCAGCGCGGCGATGGCGAAGCGCGGCAGGCGGTGGGCCAGTTGCCGGTCGAATGCGAAATGCCCGCGCCGGCGGAGCGTCACATACAGCATCGCGAAGTTGATCCATGCCGATACCGCGGTGGCGAGCGGCGGGCCGATATGGGCGATGGTCGGGATGAAGGCGAGGTTCAGGACGATGTTGATCGCAATCGCGATCATGGCGAAGCGCACCGGCGTCCGCGTGTCTTCGCGCGCATAGAAGCCGGGCGTCATCACTTTGATGAGGACATAGGCGGGCAGGCCGAGCGAGAAAGCGGCGAGCGACTGGGCGCTGCGCAGCGTATCCTCCGGCCCGAAGGCGCCATGCTGGAACAGCGCGCGCAGGATCGGTTCGGCGACGGTCAGAAAGGCGATGGTCGCGGGCAGCGTCAGCAAAAGCGCCAGTTCGATACCGCGATTCTGCGTATCCATTGCTGCCGCGTCTTCTTTCCGTGCCAGTTGCCGGGAAATCGTCGGGAGCAGGATGGTGCCAAGCCCGATGCCGATCAGCCCCAAAGGCAACTGGTTCAGCCGGTCGGCATAATAAATGTAGGAGATTGACCCCTGATCGAGCAGCCGCCCCGACAAGGCTGTCGAGATCAGCAGGTTGATCTGCATCGCGCCTGCGCCGATCGCGGCGGGGACGATCAGCCGCAGCATCTCGCGTACTTCGGGGGTCAGGCGTGGGCGCTGCGGGCGCAGCGACACGCCCGCCTGTCGACAGGCGAACATCACCCAGCCGAGCTGCAACGCGCCGCCGATGGTCACCGCCCATGCCTGTACCCGCGCGGTCGCATAGGGATCGGGGCCGTGGAAGAACAGCAGCCCGGCGACCATCGCGACGTTCAGCAGGATCGGGGCGGCGGCATTGACCCAGAATTTGTCGAGCGAATTGAGGATCGCGCCGAGCAACGACACGATCGAGATCAGCAGCAGATAGGGGATGGTGATCCGCGACAGCGTGACCGCATAGGCGAATTGATCGGGCGTCGGATCCTTGAACCCGCCCGACAATAAATAGGTCAGCGGCCATGCGCCGATCAGCATGACGACCGTCGCGGCGATCAGTACGGGCAGCAGCACCGACAACACCGCCTGCGCAAAGGCCAGGCCGGCGGGCAGCCCCTGACCCTCCGCCACCGCGTCGCCCTCGGCCACCCGCTTGTTGAACAGCGGCACGAAGGCGGCGTTGAACGCGCCCTCGGCAAACAGCGCGCGGAACATGTTGGGCAGGCGGAAGGCGACGAGGAACGCGTCCGACGCGAAGCCTGCGCCGACGAACGTCGCCTGCAGCGAGTCGCGCCCCAGCGCCAGCACGCGGCTGGCCAGGGTCAGGCCGCCGACCGACCCCAGCGATTTCGCCAGTTTCATGCGGTCAGCGCCGATCCGGATGCAGGCCGTACCCCGGCGCAGGCGAGACCTGTGTGAGAGTCCACTACGCCGTATCCCCGCGGAGGCGGGGATCCAGAGCCGCGGGCGCAAGCCGTTGTTCTGCTTGGCGCTGGACCCCCGCCTGCGCGGGGGTACGGAGAGGTTCTGAGGTGGGTATGAGACTCTCGCAGAACGCTCGCACAGGCAGGGCGGCAAGGCAATGAAAGCACGGTGCTCATGACCCTGGACCCCCGCCTGCGCGGGGGTACGCGTGGCGGGGAAAGCGTATCACCGTGCGGCATGACAATCGGCGTCCTCGAATGTCGATCGAACCGAAGTCCGCGCGCGCCGGTCAAATCAGGCGTGGCCGGCGACTTCGCCGAGCGCGCCCTGCTGTTCGGCCTGCGACAGATAGAGCTGCGCGAAGTCGATCGGTTCGAGCAGCAGCGGCGGGAAGCCGCCGTCGCGCACCGCATCGGCCAGCACCCGGCGGGCGAAGGGGAACAGGATGCGCGGCGCTTCGCCCAGCAGAAAGGGCTGGAGATGCTCGGCCGGGATGTTGCGCAGCCCGAACAGGCCGGCGAACGACAGGTCGACCAGATACATGACCTGATTCTCGACCTCGGCACGCGCTTCGATCTTCAGCACGACTTCGTGGACATCGTCGCCGACCTGGTTGGCGCCGATGTTGAACTGCACGTCGAGCTTGGGCTGTCCGGCGATCTGATAGACGCCCGGCGCGCTCGGATTCTCGAACGAGAGATCCTTGACGTACTGCGTGATGACGTTGACCGACGGCTGGCTGTCGTCCCCGTTGGCAAAGGCGTCGATGCCGCCTGCGGCGTTCTGTTCGTCCATGTCGATCCCTGTCGGCTCGGGCGGATAGCTTTGGCGCTTCCCGCGTTAAGATGGCGCGGACTAGCAGCGGCCCGACCGTGATTCAACGGGTCGACCACCCCGGCGAACTTATGGCCGTCACGCCGTTTGTATCCGCGCTCGTTCGGTCCTATGTCCGATCGATGGAAGGAAGTGAAGGCATGGTGGTTTTTGTCGTCCTGCTCGCGATGGTCGCTGCGTTTCTGGCGATGCGGCTCTATGCCGTGCTGGGAAAGCGTACCGGTCATGAACCCTTGCCGCGGACTGCGGACGACCGGGTCGTGACGCCGCCCGTGGCGCGCCCGATCGAGGTGACGCCCGAAGCGCGCGTTCTGGGCCCGCGGCATGTCGAGAGCGGGGCCGAGAACGGCCTGCGTGCGCTGATCGCTGCCGATTCCTCGTTCGACGTCGCGCAGTTCATCGAAGGCGCGAAGTCCGCCTATCGCATGATCCTCGAAGCCTTTTGGAAGGGCGACGAGGCGACGCTGGAATGGCTGACCGAGCGCGACGTGCGCGAAGCCTTTGCCCAGGCGATCGCCGATCGCAAGGCGGCGGGCCATGTGCTCGACAACCGGCTGGTGTCGATCGAGCGCGCGGTGGTGACCGAGGCGTCGGTCGAAGGCGGCGTGGCGCGTGTGTCGGTGCGCTTCGATGCCGATATCGCCGCGATCACCCGCGATGCCGATGGCAATATCGTTGCCGGGTCGATGTCCGACGCGGTCGAGACGCATGACGTCTGGACGTTCCTGCGGGTGCTGAAGAGCAACGACCCGAACTGGAAGCTTGCCGATACCGACGAAGCCTGACGGTAATGCGCAAGGGGGGATTGGCGGCGCTTGCCGCGCTGCTGCTGGCTGGCTGTTCGAATGCGATCGTGCCGCGGGGCGTGGAGACGGTAACGTCTTCGCGCCCGCCGACGCGTGCGCAGGCACCCGCGCAACGGCCGGTGGCGGTGCGTCAATCGACCGGGGCGGTGCCGTTGCCGCCAATTGCGGGGGGCGTCGCCGTCGATGGCGCGACGACCGCGCTAACGGCGGGCGTCGTTGCCGGGCCTTCGGTCGCCTCGCTGCCGCTGACCGAGGAGTCCGCTGCGCGGGCGCTGGCGGCGTTTCGTGTTTCCTGTCCATCGCTGGTGCGCCGGACCGATCCGACCGGGCTGACGCGCGGTGCCGATTGGCAGGGCGCATGCGATGCCGCGCGCGGGGTCGGGGCGGGGCAGGCGCGGACCTTTTTCAGCCAGTGGTTTGAAACGGCGCAGGTCGGTGATGGGAAGGCGTTTGCGACCGGCTATTACGAACCCGAAATCCATGGATCGCGCACCCGCCAGCCGGGATATGAAACGCCGATCTATGGCGTGCCGAGCGATCTGGTCGAGGCCGATCTCGGGCTGTTTTCGACCGATCTGAAGGGCAAGCGGATTCGCGGTCGCGTCGATGGCAGCAAGTTCGTGCCCTATTACGACCGGACCGCGATCGAGGAAGGCGCGCTGGCCGGGCGTGGCCTCGAAATCGCATGGGCGGCCGATCCGGTCGAGATGTTCTTCCTGCAGGTTCAGGGGTCGGCGCGGCTGCGGCTACCTGATGGCGGGGTCATGCGCATCGGCTATGCCGGTCAGAATGGCCGCGACTATACCGGCATCGGCAAGCTGATGCGCGACCGCGGGCTGATCGGCCCCGATCAGGCGTCGATGCAGGGGCTGATGGCGTGGCTGCGCGCCAATCCCGAACAGGGGCGCGCGGTGATGCGCGAGAATAAGAGCTTCGTGTTCTTTCGCGAACTGACCGGGCCGGGGCCGCTTGGCGCGATGGGCCTGCCGGTGACCGGCAATGCCAGCGTTGCCGCCGATGTCCGCTTCGTGCCGCTAGGCGCGCCCGTTTTCCTGTCGATGGATCGCACCGATGCGTCGGGGTTGTGGGTGGCGCAGGATACCGGCGGCGCGATTAAGGGCGCCAATCGCTTCGACACCTTCTGGGGCGCAGGGGACGAGGCGCGGGCGATTGCCGGCGGCATGAGCGCGCGCGGCACGGCGTGGCTGTTGCTGCCGATCGGGACCGTCGCACGGATCGCGAGTGGCCGGCCGACGCCTTGATCCGGCCGAGGCGGCGCTGTGGGCGCGGGTCGTCGCGGCGGTAAAGCCGCTGCACGGCGCCCGCCCGGCCGCTCCGCTCGCGCCACTCGAACCGCATGGTGCGCCGAAACCCAAGCCGGTGCGCCCTGTCGCGGCGCCGGCGGCGAAACCTGCCCGCTCTGCCCGGACGCCGGGCGATACGCTCGATGCCGGCTGGGACCGGCGGCTGGCGCGCGGGCTGGTCAGCCCCGATGCGACGATCGACCTGCACGGCCATACGCTGGCTAGCGCGCATGCGCGACTCGACCAGGAACTTGGACGGGCGATCGCACGCGGCGACCGGGTGCTGCTGGTCGTGACCGGACGGCCGCCGCGTCCCGAGTCCGAACGGCCGCACGCACGCGGGGCGATTCGCGCCGCGATCGGTGACTGGATTGCTGCAGGGCGGCATGTTGACCGCATCGCATCGGTCCGCGGGGCCCATCCGCGCCATGGCGGCGGGGGTGCGCTCTACCTTATTTTGCGGCGCAACCGAACGTCGTAGGAACCGGTTTTCCGGGCCTGAAATCGCGCTCCGGAGCGGCGGCAAACCTTCCGTAGAAGTCGAGGGTTTCTGCGGATCGTAACGCCGTCGTACCAAACCAGATTCGTGGACTTGGAACCAGTTGCGGTTTCAACGGGTTGGTCCCAATTTGATACATTTTTACCACGCTTGTGCTGTCCCGCAACGGGACGTATGTAAATCTATGTGCCTGACCGGGAACGAAATGGTTACTCGAAAGTAAATGCGGTGCTCGTCGGGTAGACGTTGCTGAACCGGGGGAAGGCATTCGACAAACCTGTTTCCTGCCATTGCGCGGAAAAAGGGGGACTGAATGGTGCGAGGCGGCCGATCGTCGGTCGACGCGCACCTCCCGGGCAACAAGGAGGATTGTTTTATGGCATTTGGTGACAACAGCGCGCTGATTACCACCGCGGCGCGGACGGATATCGAAGCAAACGGCATCAGCGACACCTATCAGGCCGGCAATGGCGCCAATGCCTATGTCGTTGCGGTTGGGGAAGTCGGCGACGAACTGTTCATCGGCTGGGGCGCGGACGATTCGATCATCAACAACCGTCAGATCTTTGACGGCAATGGCGATGGCTTCATCCAGTTCGGCGGCAACGGCGTGCTCGACATCGATCGTACCAGCCGCCGCAACGCCGGTCAGGACCAGTTCCAGCTCGCCGGTGCCAACGCCGACATCCTCGAGCTGCGCTACCTCGGCAGCAAGAATAACGGCTATGTATATGCCGACTCGGCAACGCTGAAGAACCTGTGGGATCCGTTCGGCCGCGCCAACGTGATCGAAGGCACCGTCGGCGACAACACGTTCGACATGTCGGGCGGCGCGAAGGTGCTGTTCCATGACAACGCGCTGGGTCTGAACCTGGGTGGCGACACGATCACCAACTTCACCAGCGACGATCTGCTCGTCACCACGGCGAAGATCTTCGACAGCGACCTGAACGACACGGTGACCTTCGGTCAGAACAACGTGCTCGACATTTCGGGCTGGACCGGTCCGTCGTCGAACGATCCGAACGGTGGCCCGGGCGGTCAGCTCGACTTCGTCGGCCAGACCTCGGTCACCTATCTCGGTTCGAACACGATCAACGGCGTGACCTATTATTACTACGGAACCGCCGATTCGACCTTCGAGCCGACCCCGGGCGTGTAAGCGTTCGCATCGCGATCATGAAAAGCCCGGCACGAAAGTGTCGGGCTTTTTATTGTTCAGGGCGCGCGGTGACCGCCGCGATCGCCCGGCCGTCACCGTGATCGCGCTGATAGGCGCGGAAATCGGGTGCCAACAGATAGGCGACCAGCACGACGGCGATCGCCGCTGTTGCCGTGTCGCGCACCAGCATCGCGAAGTTTCGTTGCCGCGTCAGGGCCGCACGATCCGCCGCCCGCCGTACGGTCTGGCGTCGTTCGGCACCCGGCGGAACCGGTCGCCGGTCGCGGCGCCGGTCGACCATCCGTCGCCGTTCGGGATCGGACAAGGTGCGGTAGGCGCTGATGATCGCCGCGGCCCGGTCCGCCGCATCAGCATCGCGCGAGCGGTCGGGATGCGACCGCGCGATCATCCGGCGAAAGGCGCGCTTGATCTGGTCCGCGTCCGCCCCGCGATCGATACCCAGTACCGTATAGGGATCGGCAGTATCGGTCATCGTCCCGCCTCGATTGACTATCCGTCGACGCCATTGCTACGAGCGCGGTTGCGGGGCGGTTGAGCGATAGGCTTAGCGCCGGGTTCACCATAGCGCGCACAGTGCCAACCCGACGGAGCGAGAATGACCGAGCAAACCAGCAGGATCGGCCCGGTCGATATCGCGGTCCTGACCTTTGACGAGGCCGTGGCGGCGGTCGACGACCGGATCGCCGCCGCCGACGGGGCCAGCGTCACCTTCTGCAACGCGCACAGCGTCAATCTGGCGCGTACCGATCGGCAACTGGTCGAGGCCTATGCCGGCAGCCTGGTGCTAAACGACGGCATCGGCGTCGATATGGCGCGCAAGTTGTTGTACGGCGCGCCGTTTCCGGCGAACGTCAATGGCAGCGACTTCATCCCGATCTTCTTCGAGCGCACCCGCCACGAACTGCGGCTGTTCCTGCTCGGCAGCCGCCCCGGCGTCGCGGCGGAGGCAGCCAAGATCATCGCGGAGCGCTATCCCCGCCACAAGGTCGTCGCCGTGCGCGACGGCTATTTCACGCCCGAGGACGAACCGGCGCTGGTCGAGGAGATTGCGCGATCGGGCGCGAACCTGCTGGTGATCGGCATGGGCCAACCGCGCCAGGAAATCTTTGCCGCGCGCTATGCCGACCGGATCGGCATGGCATCGATGAGCGTCGGCGCGTTCCTCGACTTCACGTCGGGAGCGATTCCCCGCGCGCCCAATTGGCTGCGCGCGGTACGGCTGGAATGGCTGTATCGGCTGGGGCTGGAGCCGAAGCGGATGTTCAACCGCTATGTGCTGGGCAATCCGCGATTCCTGTACGGCATCCTAAAGGATCGCAAGCGTAACAATTAAATGATGATGAACGGTGCGTTAGCCCCGTCACGCAACCGAATATCGACAGGCCAGACAGCATAAAGCCCGGGAAGGTCGCACTATTGCGACGGATGCGGGGTCTGTAATGCTTGGTATCAACCTGTCCGGTGCGGAGTTCGGCAAGGGCGACCGCTATGGCTATGACTATATCTACCCGTCGCTGAAGGATCTGGCTTTTTATGCGGCAAAGGGGATCGAGCTCGTCCGTCTTCCCGTGAAGTGGGAACGTCTGCAGGACAAGCTGGGCGGGGCGCTCGACGAACAGGAACTGGGGCGGTTGCTTAAGTTCCTCGACAACGCCCAGAGCCTGGGCATGAAGGTTATCATCGACGTCCATAATTACGGGCGCTTCGACGGCAAGGCGATCGGCACCGGCGACGTCACGGTCGAGAAGTTCGCCGATTTCTGGTCGAAGCTGGCCGATGCGGTCGGCGACAAGCCGGCGGTCTACGGCTATGACCTGATGAACGAACCGCACAACATGCCGAACAAGACGGTATGGCCGGCGGCGGCGCAGGCGGCGGTCGATGCGATCCGTGCGCTGGGCGACAAGACGACGATCTTCGTCGAGGGCGAAAGCTGGGCCAATGCGACCAATTGGGGATCGCACAATCCCAATCTGGACATCAAGGATCCGGCCGACAACATCGTCTACGAAGCGCATCTCTATCTCGATAAGAACCAGTCGGGCACCTATGCCGGCAGCTACGACCAGGAAGGCGCCACCGCCGATATCGGCGTGAAGCGGTTGCAGGCGTTCGTCGCGTGGCTGGAGGAAAAGGGCGCGCGCGGCTTCATCGGCGAATTCGGCGTGCCGTCGGACGACCCGCGCTGGCAGGTCGCGCTCGACAACATGCTGCAGGCGATGAACGATTACGGCCTGTCGGGCACCTATTGGGGTGCCGGCAAATGGTTCAACGGTTACAATGTCGGGCTGCTCGACAAGAACGGCAACGGCAAGGCGTCGCTCGACACGCTGCTGAAGAACCTGGGCGATGGCGAGGATGTCGGGTTGGCGCAATTGTGGGCGCCCAGTCCGGTTTCGAGCGGCACGGCGGCCAATCCGTCGTCGTCGGCACCGCGGATCGGCAGCGCCGCCAATTACGACAAGGCGGATTTCTCGACCGCGACGGCCGCCGTCACCGTCAAGCTCGACGGTGTGAAATATGTGTCGATCGAGGAAGTCGTCGGTAGCGCCTTCCACGACGTGCTGATCGGCGACAGCGCCGCCAACACGCTGATCGGCGGCAAGGGCAATGACGTGCTCGATGGCGGGGCCGGGGCCGACATCCTGACCGGCGGGCTGGGCGACGACGTCTATTATGTCGACAATTTGAAGGACGTGCTGACCGAGCGGGTGGGCGAAGGACATGACGTGGTCCATGCCACCGTCGACTGGGTGCTGGGCAATTCGTTCGAGGACCTGAAGCTGGACGGCAGCGCGATCAGCGGGACCGGCAACAAGCTGGACAATGTCATCATCGGCAACGCGATGGCGAACATTCTGAGCGGCGGCTGGGGCGACGACAAGCTCGACGGGCAGGGCGGTGCGGACCGGATGCTCGGCGGGACCGGCAACGACACCTATTATGTCGACAATGCCGGCGATCAGGTGATCGAGAACTATAAGGAAGGCAACGACACCGTCATCTCGGTGATCGATTGGACGCTCGGTTCGAACGTCGAGAACCTGACGCTGACCGGTGGTGCCCTGCGTGGCACCGGCAATGGCGGTGCCAACCGTCTGACCGCCAATGATTCGGGCAACTTCCTGTACGGATTGAAGGGCAACGACATCCTGACCGGCGGCGCGGGCAAGGACTGGCTGGAGGGCGGCGAAGGCAATGACGAACTGATCGGTGGTGCAGGCGACGACATCCTGACCGGCGGCGGTCATCGCGACACGCTTACCGGTGGGGCGGGCCGCGACACGTTCCGCTATACCGCGATCAGCGACTCCAAGGGCGGCGACGCGGACCGTATCCTCGACTTCACGAAGGGTCAGGACGTCATCGATCTGAGTTTGATCGACGCCAATCGCTCCGCGTCGGGCAACCAAGCGCTGACCTTCATTGGAACGGGGGAATTCACGCGGAAGGCGGGCCAGCTCCGCTATGAATTCCGTGACGACTATACGCTGATCGAGGCCGATGTGAATGGCGATGCCAAGGCCGATTTCAGCATCCGGCTTGAAGAATTCCACTACAAGCTGGCGGCCAGCGACTTCATCCTCTGAACCGCCGATATCGACGGCCTCGTGAGACCGTCCGTCCTGGCAAGGGGCGGGCGGTCTCGCCGCGTCGGTGCGCCTGTAGCACCCGGTTTAGCGGAAACGGTGGACCGGCCCGGTGTGTGCCGTTAACCCACGGGTAAACCCGGCATCCCATGCTGTCCGTGTTCCGTACAATGTGGTGCGGCTGCCCTGACATTCGGGGGCAGACTTCGCAGCGCCGATGTCCTACCACACGCCCGGACGGTCGCCGTAGGACGATAAAGAGGATAACGAATGACCGACCTGCCCCGTGTGTCGGTGGTGAGTGCCTTCTTCAATCGCGGTAGCCGGGTAAGGGAATCGGTCGGCAGCGTGCTGGCGCAAACCTATCCGAACCTCGAAATGGTGATCGTCGACGACGGCTCGACCGACGATACCCTGGCCGAGCTGCGCGCGATCGATGATCCCCGGTTGACGGTCATCTCGCGCGGCAATCGCGGCTTCGTCGCTTCGATCAACGAAGCGATCCGCGCCAGCAGCGGCGCGTTCGTCGCCATTCACGGCTCGGGCGATTTGTCCTTTCCCGAACGCGTCGCGCGACAGGCGCAGGTGCTCCGCGACGATCCGGCGATGGGTGTCGTCGGATGCTGGGTCGAGGATGACGAGACGGTCGGCGACGGGGCGCTGGTGTTCCGCCCGCCCGCCGGATTGCCGTTTCATGAGGCGCTGCTGACGCGCAACCTGTTCACGCATGGCGAGACGATGTTCCGCCGCGCACTGTACGATCAGGTCGGCGGCTATCGCGAATTCTTCTGCTACGCACAGGACCGCGACCTGTGGCTGCGCATTTCGCGCCATGCCGAATATGCGATCGTGCCTGAAATCCTGTACCGGCGCTTCAAGCCGGCGGGCGGGGTCAGCGCCGATCCGCAGAAACTCGTGCTGCAGGCCTATCTGTCCGATTTTGCGGTGCAATGCGCCAAGGCGGTCGACCGGGGGGAAGCCGATCCGCTCGAACAGCATGGGTATCCCGCCCCGTTCCTGCGCCAGCGCTCGGAGAGGTTGGCGCGCAAGCTCGCCTGGTATGGCGCCCGGCTGATGGTGAACGGCGATTTTGCGCGGGGCTGGCCGGTGGTCGAACAGGCGCGCAGCGAGGCGGGAAGCTGGCAGGTGCGGATGATCCACGCGTTGGCGGGGCTGCACGCATCGCCGATGCTGTGGGAGCGGATCGGGCGGCCGATCCTGACCCGGCGGCTGGCATTCTTCCGCCAGTCGGACGAGTAAGCCGGCTGGCGGGACGGCCGTGCGCGACCGTCCCGCCCGTGGTTCAGCGAATCAGGATGCTGCCGAGCACCGGCACATCGGCGGCTTCGAGTCGCGGCAGCAGCACGTCGAGCGCGGCGAACGGCGTCTGGGTACGTTCGACGACCAGCAGCAGCCCGTCGGCGCCGCGCGCGATCGCCGCGACCATCTCGGGCGGCTGGTGGCCGGCATCGATGATCGCGAAGCGATGGCCCAGACGGATGGCCCGGATCTGTTCGACCAGCGACACGCGCTCGACCGTTTCAGGCAGTGCGTTGATCGCCGGCCCGGCGGCGATCAGCGACAGGTTGGGGACCGGCGTTTCGACGACGGTCGCTTCGCGGTCCTCTGCGCCCGACAGCAGCGAGGTGACGCCCTCGGCCGGGTCGACCGCGAACAGCGTGTGATGGGTGGGCGCAGCGAAGTTCGCATCGACCAGCAGGCCCGGCTGGCCGAGCTGCGCGATGAGCGTTGCCAGATTGGCGGCGACGCCCGGTGCGTCGTCGGTACCGACCGCGGCGACGACGATCACGCGCAGGTCGCCGCGTTCGAGATCCTCGATCGCGAACAGGCTGGAGCGCAGCGCGCGCAGCTTCACCGTCAGCGCATTGTCGGGATCATAGGCGGCGACGACCGCACGGCTGACCCCGGTGGCGTCGGGATCGATCAGCGTGCCCGCCTCCGCCCGCGTCGCGAGCGTGCGCTGGACCTGCTCGGGGGCGACGACGCCCAGATCGACGACCGCTTCGGTAAAGCTGGCGCCGGTGCGGGCGCGATAGGCCTCGATCCGGTCGAGCTCCTCGCGACCCAGCCGATTGGCGTCGATCAGCGCGCTTTCGACCTCGCTGTAGCGATCCGCCGCTGCCCGCGACGTGCTGGAACGCAACCTCATGCCGATGCTTCCTTTCCGGCAAAACCAACATGGACCGAACCGCGGCTGAGATCGGCGAGCACCGGCAACCCGGTCGCCCGTTCGAACCCGTCGATGGTGCGCACGCGCGGCCGGCGCCATTCGAGGAACAGCGCGAGCATCACCCCGGCGAACACGCCGCCGACGATGCCGAGCAGCAGCCGGAGCGGCACATTCGGGCTGGACGGCAGGGTCGGCGCGGTCGCCCGGTCGAGAATGCTGACATTGGTCTGCGGGATTTCGCTCTGCAGGCGGACTTCGTTCAGCCGCGCCGTGACCGCATCATAGGCAGCGCGCGACGAATCGACGTCGCGTTGCAGCACCGCCATCTCGTCCTGCGCACTCGCCAGCCGCAGCACGCGTTCGCGCTGCGCCGCGACCAGACCGCGCAGATTGGCCTCACGGGCAGAGGCGGCCGCGCTGTCGGTGCGGACCGCATCGACCACGGTGCCGACCGCCTGCCCACGCCGGGCGCGAAGTTCGGCGATCTGCGCCTGTGCGGCGACGACCATCGGATGGTTGGGGCCAAGCGACTGACGCAATTGCTGCAACTCGCCCGACTTGGCGGCGATCTGCGTATCGAGACCCTGCACCACCGCCGACTGTTGTGCCGAGGAGGACGAGCCGGCCGAGGTATTGGCCCGCGCCCGCGCCTGCGCCGCTTCGGCCTGCGCGGTGGTCATCTGTTGCGACAATTCGCTCAGCTGCGCCTGCTCGATATCGAACCGGCCGGCACCGACCAGTCCGCGCGCCTGCTGGAAGCTGCTGAGGCGACGCTGCGCCTGTTCGAGGCGATCGCGCGCCTCGTTGATCTGCGACTGGAACCACTGCGAATAGACACGGGCCGGGTCGATGCGCAGTTGCAACTGGGTCTGGACATAGGCTTGCGCAAAGGCGGTCGCGAGCTGCGCGGCCTTTTCCGGATCGGCGTTCTGGTAATTGAGCGACAGGACGTTGGTCGAGCGCGTCGTCACGACTTCCAGCGGGGCGACGAGTCGCCGGCCGATCCATTCGCGCAAGCCGATGCGCTGTTCGCCCGATTCGCGGTAGCGCTGGATCAGGTCGGGATCGCGATCATAGCCAAGCTGTTGCGCCACCCGCTGGGCAACGACGCCGGACCGGATGATGTCGGCCTGGGTACCGAGCACCGAGGCCGCCGATTTGTCGCCGCCGCCGCCCTTGCCACCGGCGACCGGGTCGGATTGCTGGAGGTCGAACAGCAAGGTCGCCGACGCCGTGTAGGTACGCGGCGACTGCCACGTCCAGATCGCGACGGCGAGGATGCACGCAAGTGCGACCAGCGCGACCAGCCGCCAGCGGCTTTTCAGCGACTCGAGATAGTCCCAGACGTTCATTGCATGGTTCCTTCGTCGGCGGCCGGGGCGGGGCCGGCGCCCGTCCGCGTCGTCACGCACATTGACAGCAGCAATTGCGGCGCGAGCACGTCGTCGAATGCCAGCCGCTGCGACCCTTCCTGCATCCGCCCGAGCGCGGGCGCGAAGCTTTCGATCAGGTCGGGTACCAGCGCCGGGTCATGGCCGTCGCGGATCAGCGCGTCGGTCAGGTCGGCGACGGTAAATTCGAGATGGGTGGCGCAGGCCCGCGCAAAGCTTTCGAGCAGCGCGATAGGATAGCGGCGTTCGGCCAGGAGCCGCGTGAACAGTTCGTCGTCGCGCGGATTGGTGGTGCGCCAGATCGCCTGCGCGCGCCGCAGCCCCTCGGTCATCGCCGCGTCGTCGACCTCCTGCTGCCCCCGGTCGATCGCGACCAGACACGCCTGCAGGCTGAACAGCCGCATGTGATAGGGCGAGCCGCAGGCGGCCCAGCGCAACGCCTCCAGCGCGCTCGGCACGATCGTCAGGCCGATGGCGTTGCTGGTCAGACGGATGAAGTTCTTTACTTCAGCATCGGCGATCGGCTTCAGTCCGACCGCGGTCAGATGGCGGCGGACCGAGGCATGGACGTCGATCAACTCGCTGACATCGCCCGAAATGCCGACGAACAACAGCCGCACGCGCGAGCGCATGTCGGACAGCAATTTGAGCAGCAGCGCCAGCTGTGCCTTGGTCTCGGTATCGTCGAGCCGGTCGAATTCGTCGAGGATGAAGACGACGTCGTCACGGTCGGCACGTGCCAGCAACGCGGCGACCGCGCGCGGGGTGGGCGCGGCCGACAACAGGTCGACGGCCTTGGTATATTCGTCGGCGCGCAACCCGAAGGCGGCGGGGCCGAGTTCGTGGAGATAGGGCAGGATGACCTGTCCGAAATCGCCGGTGCCGGCGCACGACAGATAGATGATGGTCGCGCCGCGCGCATCGGCCATGTCGCCGAACACGCGGACCAGCGAGGTCTTGCCGCTGCCGCGCGGACCGTGGATGACCGCGTGCATCCCCGATTCGAGCACCGCCTCGCGTAGCGTCGTCAGTTCGGCTTCACGGCCGAACAGGTCGCGCGGATTGTCGACCGGCTGATTCGCGCCGAACAGGCGGACGGCCAGCGCGCGGGTCCGTTCGATCCGGCGTTCGGGCGACAATTCGGGGGCGGCGGTCCGGGCCGGCGTCGTCGGTGCGCGCGGGACGGGCGGGCGCGAGGCCTGTGCCGCGACCTTCAGCGGGCTGGGCAGCATCCTGCCGGTATCGCCGTTGATCTTGCGCAGCAGCAGACGGACGTGCGTCATCAATCGATCGAACATTCCGCCTCCTTCCCCACGGGCCGGCGCGTACCTGCCCGCTGCTTGCATCGCATAAACGTCATCAATTGCCTATCGGTTCGAATGCGGTAGCGCGTGGCCCGGCAGCGCGGTGTCCGGATAGCGTTCGGGGTGCAGCAGCCGTTCGCCGATCCCGTCCCATGTCGGAAAGGCGCGCGGTGCCACGCTACCCGCTGCCGCCAGCGCATCTCGTAGTGCCGCCTCGATCGATACGGGATCATCGTTACGATATCCGAAACGCGACGCGACATCGCCGCGGGCGAAATCGGGGCAGACCGCCGGCAGGCCGAGATATTCGTACTGGGCGAGCTTCAGGCTCGATTCCGCCAGATATTCGACCCCCGCCGCGCGGTGATAGGGGGCGAGGCCGATCGTCGCATGGCGCAGATAGGGCAGCGTCGCGCGGAACGGCATTTCGTCATGCAGGATGACGTTGGACGGCGCGTCGAATTTCGCGCCGCTGCCGATCACGTGGAACTGCACGTCGGGAAAGGCGGGGGCGGCGATGCGGAAGAAATTCTGGTCGAACAGCATCGCGCCGACCGACACCGCGTTGACCGTCCCCGGCGCATAGGGATTGGTGCCGTCGTCGACGAAATCGTCGGGATCGATGCCGAAGCCGATCCGGGTCAGCCGGTCGGTCGCCCAGCCGAAATCCTCGGCCATCACGCTGGAGCGCAGGCTGACGTGGTGCACCAGCGCGCCGTCGACCTCCAGCCTTTGCCGGACATAGGGATGCGCGCCGACGGTATCGAGCCGGTCGGTCGCGTAATAGATGATGCGTGCGGTCGGATTGAGCCGGCGCATCCGCCGCAGCATGACCGCCGCGACCGTCGCCTCGACCACCAGATAATCGGCCTCGGCGAACATCCGGTCGACGTCGCGATTGGGCAGTTCGGCGTAGAGCGGGAACAGCGTGCCCATCAGCTTGTCGCCGAGCTTCGAGCCGGTGGCGAAGGGGTGGAAGGCGGTGCGCCACAGATAGCAGCGGATATTGTCGACCGTTTCGAACCGGTTGGCGCGGTCCCATAGGAACAGCCGCGAATCGCCCTTGCGCCGTGACAGCCGGCTGAACCGCGTCGACAGGAAGGTGACGTCATAGCCGGTATTGGCCAGCGCCTTCGCGATCGGATGGATGCTCGCCCGCTTGGCGGTGCGATAGTCGTGGAAGGCGGACACGAACACGACCCGTCCCTTGCTCATGTCGCGCTCCCTGTAGCGTGCTGCGCAGTTCTTCGGTCCGCGCGTTCGGCCCCGCAATGGCTTGCCCCGCGCGTGGGGTCAATGGTGCGCAGGTGAAATGATGCCGCAATGCAGCATAGGGATATACTTGTCGTACCGTCGCGATTAGTTACCCCTCCACGTGCAGGCGAAGCGGCCGCTTTCGCACCGGAAAGTCGGGGATCGTAACGGGGGCGTCCGGGTTTTGACCGGATCGCCGGAAAGTCATAGAGCGGAAGGCCGGATGCACCGCATCCGACAGGGAGTTCGGGGAATGAAGGGTCCAGTCGCCATCGCCGCGACCGCTGGCGTAGTCGGCCTTGTCGTGGCCGCCGCACCCGCGCGGGCGCAGGAGAACAAGTTCGACCTGTCGCTGGCGGTGGTCGAAACCTATGACACGAACGTGCTGCGCCTGGGCGAACAGCGCACGAACCAGCCGACCGATAATGTGCAGATCGGGCCGCAGGTGACGCTGGATTACAGTCGGCGACTGTCGCGGCAACGTATCTTCGCCAACGGCTATGCCGGTTATTTCTGGAACAACCGGTTCGAATTCCTGAACCGGCAGGATGTCGCGCTGACCGGGGGCGCCGACCTGCGCGTCGGGCCGAAATGCCGCGCGACCGTGACCGGCAGCTTTTTCCAGGCGCAGTCGGACTTGCAGGACCTGAGCACGCCGGTCCGGAACGTCGCGACCACGCAGGATTATTCGATCGATGCCAGCTGTCCGCGACCGGCCGGCTTCTTTCCGGTCGCATCGGCCGGGTATTTCCAGGTCGACAACGAACGTCGGGTCGAACGGAACCAGGATATCGTCGATGGTCGGTTCGGCATCGGATACAGCCGGCCCAGTCTGGGCACGGCACAATTATTCGGTGCGATATCGACGATCCGGCGCGAGCGGGGAATCCAGACGCCGCAAGGCCTCATCCGCGATGTGACGAAGGTCCGCTCGGTCGGGCTGCGGGTCGAGCGCGACGTCGGCACCCGCATCCGGGCGGGTGGCGAGATTGCCTATACCTCCGCCGACCCGGCATCGCCGCAGGCGTCGGCGTTCGAAGGCATCACCTATGCGGTGAATGCGGCCTACACCCCGATCTCGCGATTCGTACTGTCGGCGGGCGTCGACCGGACGGTATCGGCACGCGGCAATCTCGGCACCAGCTATGTGATCCGCGAACAGGCCAATTTGGGCGCGCGGCTGACCGTCAGCCGGCGCACCTCCTTCGGCGCGCGGGTGCTCGTGGCGCAGCGCGATTACCAGGGCGAGGATCCGTTGTTCCTGCCGCAGCCGCGCGGCGCGGATACGCAGGTGACCGCACAGGCCGATGTCCGCTACCGCGTGGCGCAGCCGATCACGCTGGAACTGACGACGCGCTACTTCCAGCGTACCGCAGAGAATGATTTTTACGATTATGACAGCTTTGCCACGACATTACGGGCGTTGCTGCGCATATGATGGGAAAGGATAAGGGGATGAAGGCGTTCGTCAGTCTGGCCATCGCGATCGCGATGCCAAGCGCCCTCGTGCAGCCCGCGATGGCGCAGGCGACGTGGGATGGATATCGGCTGGGGGCCGAGGACCAGATCGAGGTGTCGATCTATGGTCAGGGTGGTTCGGTGACGAAGACCCGCATCAAGTCCGACGGGTCGATCACCCTGCCGCTGGTCGGCCGGGTCGAGGCGGCGAATCGCACGACGCAGGCGCTGGCCAGCGCGATCCAGGAACAGCTGCGTCGCGGTGGCTACGTCAACGATCCGATCGTCAACGTCGAGATCCTCGACTATGCCAGTCGCACCGTCACCGTGCTGGGCGAATTCGCCAGGCCGGGAATCGTGCCGCTCGACCGGCCGACCCAGCTGAGCGAACTGGCGGCGCGCGCGGGCGGCCTGCGCGAGGGCGGTTCGGACATCGTCGAGCTGCGCCGCGGCGGCAAGGTCACGACGTACAGCCTGACGCAGATCGCGCGGGGCCAGCAGGCCGATGTCGCGATGCAGCCGGGCGACGCGGTCTATGCGATCCCGGCGCCGCAATATTATGTCTATGGCCAGATCGGCAATGCCGGCGCCTTCGCCATCGCGCCGGGCATGACCATCCGCCAGGCGCTGGCTCGCGCCGGCGGTCCGACGCTCTCGGGGTCGGAGCGCAAGGTCACGCTGTATCGCGGCGGACGTGAGCTGGAGGCCGAACTGGCCGCCCCGGTCCTGCCCGACGACGTGCTGTTCGTGCGCGAGCGCATCTTCTGATCGGGACGGCGGACGTTCCGCGCGAGCGTCCGCCGGTCCGTTGGCACGGCCTGCGCGATCGATGAGCGACGACAGCCGTATCGACGATCGCGATCCCGTTGCGCGCATCGGCCCGCCGGGGTCGATGAAGCGCACGCTGGCCGCCGGGGCAGGGTGGACCACCGCGCTGCAACTGGCGTCGAAGGCGATCGAGCTGGGCTTCACCGCCGTACTCGCCCGCATCCTGTTTCCGCATGATTTCGGCGTGATTGCCGGCGCCACGATCTTCATCGAACTGGCGCTGTTGCTGGCCGAGGTCGGGATCGGCGCGACGATCGTGCAGATGCCTGGGCTGACCTGCGACGACATCCGCATCGCGGGCACGCTCGTCTTCCTGACCGGCATCGGTTATTTCCTGCTGGCGCAGCTGCTGGCACCGCTGGCGGGCGACTTCCTTCAGATCGACGGCGTGACCGGCGTGCTGCGGGTGCTGGCGCTGGTGTTCGTCCTCCAGTCGTTCGGCATCGTGTCCGAAAACCTGCTGGTGCGGCGGCTCGACGTGCGGCGGGTGATGATCGCGCAGGTGCTGGGCCGGATCGTCGGCACCGGCGGGGTCGGTATCCTCCTGGCGTGGCTCGGCTGGGGCTATTGGGCGCTGGTCGCGGCGGCACTGGTCGAAACCGCGTTCAAGGCGGGGTGGCTGGTCGCGATCGTCCGTCCGCCGATGCGACCGCTGCTGACGTGGGCCGGCACCCGGCGGTTGATGGGGCGCGGCGCCGGCTTTTCGCTGGCGCGCATCCTCAATTTCTTTGCGCTGCGATCGAACAATCTGGTCGTCGGGCGGACGATGGATGCGGCGGCGCTCGGCATCTATTCGCGCGCATTCAACCTGATGAGCGTACCGTCCGAACTCTATACCCGCATCGCCGAACGGCTGGTGTTTCCGGCAATGGCGCAGGTGCAGGACGATGCCGTCCGGCTGCGTGCTGCCTTCCTGCGCGGGACCGAACTGACCGCGGCGATCGGTATGCCGATGTCGGCGCTGCTGGCGGTACTGGCGCCCGAAGTGATCGATATCATTCTGGGATCGCGCTGGGCGGCAGTGATCGGACCGTTCGCGATTCTGTGCTCGGCCAGCTATTTCCGCCTGGGATCGAAGATCGGGGGATCGTTGCAGCGGGCGAAGGCGGCGACCGGGGCGATGGTTTCGAACCAGATCGTGTATCTGGCGATGGTCGTCGGCGGGGCGCTGATCGCCTATCCCTATGGTATCGAAGCGGTTGCGCTGGCAGGGAGTATCGCTGTGGTCGCATCCTATATCATCATCAACGTCAACGCCTGCCGCATCGCCGGCGTCGATCTGCGCGCATTCGTCGCCAGCCATGGGCATGGCGTGCTGCTGGCGGCGTTGAGCGTCGCGGTCGTGTTGCCCGTGGTTAGCATGTTGCGGGGGGCGGCGGCACCTGCGCTGGTCACGCTGAGCGTGTCGGGAGCGGTGCTGCTGGTCGTGGCGCTGATCCTGTTGTGGCGGCGGCCGCGCTGGTTGCTGGGGGCGTTTCTGGTGTCGCTGATCGACGATGCGGTGCGGTCGCTCGCCCGGCGGCGGGGGGCCGTGTCGTGAGGCGCGCGCCATGGCTGCTGGCCGCCGGTCTGCTGCTGGTCGCGGGTTGCAACGGGCAGGGCGATGCCGAGCCCAAGGACCCGCCACGCCGCCCGGCGCCGCCGCCGAAATTCGGCGTCAACCTGTCGGGGGCCGAGGGTCGCGAGAATGACGGGGCGCGCCCAACGCTGGCCGATGTGCGCAACGCCGTCGACCGGCTGCGCTTCGGCTTGATCCGTTATCCGTTCCGCCCCAGCCGGATGACCCCCGACCGGGTCGAGGAAATGAAGGCGATCGCCGCCTTCACCCGGTCGCGCGGGGTGCCGCTGATCCTCGACAACCATAATTCGCGCTGGAACCCGGTCGGCGAGCAGGTCGCGTTCTGGAGCGACCTTGCGCGGCAGTTTCCCGATGACGGGTCGGTGATGATCGACCTGGTCAACGAACCCGGCAACGTCCAGTGGATGCAATGGGCCAGCGAGGCCAAGGCGGTGATCGCCGGCCTGCGCCGAAACGGCATCCGCCATCCGATCCTGCTGCAATGGCCGGGCTGGTCAGGCATCCAGCGGTTCGACAAGCGCGAACCGGCGGATCGCGACTGCGAAAGCGCCGGCTGCGCGCTCGACCGGACGCCCGGGCCGCTTGATCCGATCGACCGCACCTTCCTGAACGGCCATCGCTATTTCGATTCGGACGGTTCGGGCACCAAGCGCGATTGCACCAACGACAAGGGCGAACCGCGTACCGACAGCGGCTTCGACCGATTTGCCAAGCAGCTGCGGCGGCGGGGCCTGCGCGGCTATATCACCGAATCGGCGTTCGGCAGCTATGCGGCGATCCCGCCCGGCTGTACGGCGGTCGGGGCCGATGCCGTCGCGCAACTGCGCGCGAACAGCGACGTGCTGCTAGGCATCACCTGGTGGGGCGGGGGGCGGATGTGGCCCGACCGCTATCTCTTCAAGATCGAATGTCCCAAGGACGATCGATTCACCTGTCCTCCATCGGAGTATCAACGGATGCTGAACCCGGCCCTTTCGACCGGTCCCGGACCCATCCCCGGCGCGCGCACCGACCGGGCGGAGCCGCGGCGATGACCGCCGGTCGGCCGCTATCGATCGTCCATGTCGTCCGCCAGTTCCATCCGGGGATCGGCGGCATGGAGGAATGCGTGCTGCAACTGGCGCGCTATCAACAGCGCGACGGACATGGTGTGCGCGTGGTGACGCTCGACACCATTTTCGACGAGGATGTGACGACGAAACTGCCGCATCACGACGCGATCGACGACATCGAGATCCGCCGCGTCGCGTGGAAGGGGTCGAAGCGCTATCCGGTCGCGCCGGGCGTGCTGCGCCACCTGAACGGTGCGGACATCGTCCATGTCCATGGTGTCGATTTCCTGTTCGACTATCTGGCGCTGACCAAGCCGATCCATGGCCGCACGCTGGTGCTATCGACGCATGGCGGCTTTTTCCACACCCAGTTCGCCGGCAAGATGAAGCTGCGCTATTTCGCGACGGTCACCCGCACGGCAATGCACGCCTATGCCGGGACGGGGGCGTCGAGCACGCAGGATTATGACCGGTTCCAGCAGATCCGCCCGCGCAACCTGCGGCTGATCGAGAATGGCGTCAGCCTCGACAAGTTTCGCGGGCTAGCCGATCCCTCGGCGCAAACGATGCTGTATTTCGGCCGGCTGGCGCCGAACAAGGGGCTGTTCGAGCTGCTGCCCTGGTTCGCGCAGGCGCGTTCGGTCGATCCGGCATGGCGGCTGGTGATCGCGGGCAAGCCAATGGGGGTGGAGGCAGGCGAATTGCGCGACCGTGCCGCCGCCGCTGGCGTCGCCGACGCGGTCGAGGTGGTGGTGACCCCGACCGATGCCGAGATCGCCGATATCGTCCGGCGCTCGTCGGTCTATGTCTCGGCATCGAGCTATGAGGGCTTCGGTCTGGCGGCGATCGAGGGGGCGTCGGCGCATCTCTATCCGGTGCTCAACGCCATTCCCGCCTTCGAACGGACGATCGAGACGATGGGGTTCGGCCGCATCGTCGACTTCACCGATCCGACGTCGGGCGCGGCGTTCGCGCGCGACTGGCCGGCGGTCGACCGGCCCGATCCCGGCGCGCTGGATGCACTGCTCGACGCGCGTTTCGGGTGGCGCGGACATGTCGATGCGTTTTACGACTTGTATCGCGCTGCAGCGAAGTAAAGAGATGGTAACGCTTTTACCGTATCGCCGCCCGAACGACCGCATTGCCACGGACTTGCGCCGCAAGCGCAACTGATCCATGGACGCGCGGCGCACGTACGGGCTTCAAGACCAAGACCAACTATAGCCGTTACCGGCATATAACGGACATCGGGGATCAGGGTGACAGGAATACCAGCCGATTCCGGAACGGATGTTGCTGGCGCAGCCAGAAGTTCGCGATTCTGGCTGACCCCGCATGCGCTCCGCCTGCGGCTTTACGCCACGCTGCTCGCGCTCGACATTACCGCGATCGCGTTCGGCTTCCTGCTGCCGAGCCATTTGCTGAAGTCCGACTTCAAATTGTTCGAGCTGCTGACGGTGACGGCGATCGTCTATACCGGCATCGCGTTCAATTCCGGTGCTTTCTCGCTGCGTTCGACGCAGGACGTGTCGGTCGACACCGCGCCAGCCGTCCGCGCGCTGCTGTTCACCTATGGCGTGCTGTTCCTGCTGTCCTATTTCCTGAAGCTGGAGCGCGATTTGTCGCGCCTGCTGATCGGTATCGCGATGGTCGTCGGCACGCTGACGCTGGTCGTGTTCCGACAGATCGTCGCGATCTATGTCGAATCGAGGCTGCGCGACCGGCTGCTGGTGCAGATGCTGATCCTCGACGGGGCCGACATGGCGCCGCCGCCAGGATTCCGCGTGGTGCGCGCCAGCGATATCGGCCTCGTCCCCGACCTGCGCGATCCGGCGATGCTCAACGCCTTCGGCTCGCTGATCCGCGAATGCGAACGGGTGGTGGTCGCCTGTTCGGAGGGGCGCTGCCAGGACTGGGCGATGCTGCTCAAGGGTGCGAACGTTCGCGGCGACGTGGTCGTCGACACCATCTCCCATTTCGGCGCGCTGGGGGTGTCGCATATCGGCGATCGCCCGACGCTGACCGTCTCGGTCGGGCCGCTGTCGCTGCGCGATGCCTTTGCCAAGCGGGCGTTCGACCTCGCGGTATGCGTGCCGGCGCTGATCGCACTTGCCCCGGCGCTGTTGCTGACCGCGCTGCTCATCAAGCTCGATAGCCCGGGACCGGTGCTGTTCCGCCAGCGTCGCGTCGGCCGCGGCAACGAATTCTTCGACATCCTGAAGTTCCGCAGCATGCGCGTCGAGCAATGCGATGCCGACGGCAATGTTTCGACCAGCCGTGACGACGACCGCATCACCCGCGTCGGCTATTTCATCCGCCGCACCAGCATCGACGAATTGCCGCAGCTGCTGAACGTGTTCTTCGGACAGATGAGCATCGTCGGCCCGCGCCCGCACGCGCTGGGTTCGCTGGCCGGCAATCACCTGTTCTGGGACGTCGACACGCGGTACTGGCATCGCCATGCGTTGAAGCCCGGCATCACCGGCCTGGCGCAGGTGCGTGGCTATCGCGGGGCGACCAACCATGTCGAGGATTTGACCCGCCGGTTGCAGGCCGATCTGGAATATGCCGCCAACTGGTCGTTCTGGCGCGACGTCACGATCCTGGCGATGACGGTCAAGGTCGTCGTGCATAAGAACACTTATTGAACCATTTCGGACTAAATTCGTTCGTCGCGGTTCGACGAGGGAACTGATTTGGGTTTACTTTCACGTGCGAAGCCGGTGCTGCGGTTGCTGTTGCGACTACGGCCGTTGGCGACGCTGTTCGCCAATTGCAGGACGCCGTTCCGGGTCATCCTCTATCGGCGTGCACGCCTGTCGATCGCCGGACCCTTGAGCGGCAAGGGGCGGCTGGCGATCGGCAAATGCTGGCCCGGACAGGTGTCGCGCGGGACCGAGGTGGCGGTGCGGCCCGGCGGATCAATGCATGTCGACGGCATCTTCGCACTGCATCGCGGCGTCGAAATCCGGGTGAGCAAGGGCGGGCGGCTGACGCTGGGCAGCGGCTATCTGGCCGACGACGTGCGCATCGATTGTCATCAGGCGGTGACGATCGGCCACCGCGTGGCGATCGCCGCGCGCACCGTCATCATGGACACCGACCATCACGACCTGACCGGCGCCCGCGCCCGGACCGCGCCGGTGGTGATCGGCGACGATGTCTGGATCGGCATGGGGGTGATGATCCTGAAGGGCGTGACGATCGGATCGGGCGCGGTGATCGCTGCCGGGTCGATCGTGGTGCGCGACGTGGCGCCCGGCATGCTGGTCGCCGGCAGTCCGGCCCGCGACATTCGCCCGGTAACCTGGTCGATCTGATGGTTACGTTGTTTGGTGAACAATAGAGCCGCAATTATTTACCGCGCGTTTACCAACCACCGTTTAGTAACCATCATTCCGTGATCTGCGGAAAAGCTTTGGTAAGACCTGATCCGCTATCTGGTGTGTAGCCAGATGGAGGATGCCATGAGTCTTCAGGCACGCATAATTGAAGAAGAGTTTGTCGGTCGTCGTGACGAAGACCGTGTTTCGGTCGGTCGTGCGTGCGTCTTGCGCGTCGCAGGGCGGCCGCCGGTGCATAGCGCGTTGCTCGACCTGACCCGGCATGGCTGCCGGATCCGGACCGGCCATCCGCTGGCGGTCGGCGAATCGGTGCTGCTCGGCCTTGCCGGGGTCGGCACGGTCGAGGCGACCGTGATGTGGGGCGAAGGCACCCAATATGGCTGCGAATTCATGACCACGCTGCGGTCGGGCGCGGTGTCCGACGCGACGCGCGGCAACGTCGTCAGCTTCGACGTGGCGCCCGTGGCGCAGCCGTTCAAATGGTCGCCGCGCCAGCGGTTGCTGACGCTGGCGATCTATGCGGCGACGCCGTGGCTGGCGATCATGGCGGCGGTCCATCTGTTCCGCGCGCACTGATCGTTCAGCCGGCGGTGGCCCGTCGCCGGGCCATCCGCTCGCGCGGGGTCAGTCGATGGGCCTCAGCCTGTCGGCGGGCGGGATCGGCCCGCGGCGGCATATAGGTCGCGCGGCAATAGCCGAGCAGCAGCCACAGCAGCGGCGCCGACTTCATCGAGAAGGTACCGGTGCCGCCGACCAGCAGCCAGACATAGACATAGAGCGCCGCCGCCCACGCCGCGCGCCGCGACGTGTCCGAATTCTGCGGCACGATAATGATGAAATAGGCCCAGTAGATGAACGCGCCGGCCAGACCCATCGACGCGATCAGGAAGCCATAGCCGGTATCCCCGGTGCGCGGGATCAGCGCGGGGACGCCGAACAGATAGCCCATGGCATCATATTCGGTCAGATAACGATAGGTGGTCCCCAGCCGCCCGACCGGATCGTCGCCGGTCCGCCACGGGATGAAGGCGAACAGCAGGAAGGTCGCCGCCAGCGACACGATCGGTAGCAGCCCCTGCCAATAGCGCGGCAGGCGCGGGAACAGGAAATAGCCAATCAGGAACAGCGGGGCGAGCAGCGACGACATGCGCGCATTGTTGGTGACGACGATCAGGAACACGGTCGTCAGCGCCAGCACTCGCTCGGCGATGGTCAGCCGCTGCCACAGGGTGCACAGATACACCATGACGACGATCGAGAAGCAGTTGATGCCGACCTGTTCGAGGAAGATCGACGAGGTGCGCGGGCCGTCATACAGGCCGAAGCTGAAGCGCCCGTTATACGAGATCGTCCCGATCGCCAGCGAATTCTCGTCCATGAATTCCTTCGCGACGAAGCCGCGCGTCTTGGTCAGGTAGCTGGCCGGCTGGAAGATCGAGGCATAGGTGTCGACGCTGCTGATCTCGAGCAGCAGCACGCCGAGCGCGATGACGCAGCTGACCGCAAAGGCGATGCGCACCATGCGTTCGTCGCAGCGTATGCCGAGGATGGTGAAGGCGGCGATGATGAGCGCGTTGCGCACCCCTTCGATCATCGGCCGTTCGAACACCAGCGACCCGATCAGCGCGACGGCGGCGATGCCGGCGACGAGCAGCAGCGGTGCGATATCCTCACGCCGCAGGCCGTCGCGAAAGAAGGACAGGCCGATCGCGCCGAGGATGATCGTCAGTTCGGCCACAATGACGATGCCGTTGTTCATCGGCGCGCCGGCGGCGGCGGCGGCGGCGAAGATGCCGTTATAGGCGATCGCAAAGGGCGCGATCAGCGTCATGACCCAGCGCAGCGCCGCCGAGTCGCGGCTGGTGCCGGCCTGGAGTGCGACGCGGTTCACCGCGTCGCCGCGTGCTTATGGCCAAACGTCACGGCGATCGATCCCTTCCCCAGCAAAGCCCCGCCAATAGCAGAGCCTTGGCCGGTTTGCGAAGGGGGAAGGCACGATCCACTCGCGCGGCGGACCGTGCCTTCCAAGGCCGTTACACGTCGACGTTGCCCAGGCCGACGCTCGATCCGATGGCGCTGTAGATATAGAAGCGCATGCCGTTCTGTTCGATCATCCCGTCGAATTCCAGCGCCCGCGTGCCGGTGATGGCGACGGTGCCGCCCGCGCCCGACAGGTCGAGGATGCCGTCGTTAAAGCGGATGATGCCGTCGTTATTGCCGTCGAACAGCGCCGTCGTGGTGACGATCATGTCGCGCGAGGTGAAAGTCAGCGAATCGTTGCCGAGGCCCGCAATTGGGTTGGCGGTGTCGAAGAAGAAGATGTCGCTGATCTTCTTGTTGCTCGATGATTTGAGGACATTATCGCCGAAGCCGCTTTCGGCGACCTGCTGGTTGCGGCCGGCGACCGGGCGGACGCGGGCGTCGCCATAATAGAAGACGCCATCGATGCTGCCCATCAGCCGCAGCCCGGCGGCGCCGTTCGCACCGGTCAGCGCGACCGCATCGCCGTCGCTGGTGTCGAGGGCCAACGTGCTGCCGCGCCAGGTGATGATGCCATCGTTATTGTTGTCGCGAATCGCCCGGTCGACCGCCAGCACGTCGCCGCGCTGCCAGTCGGTGACGGTGTCGACGCCCGAGACGCCCGAGGTGCGCAGTTCGAAGACGTCGCGCCCGGCACCGCCGGTCAGCTTGTTGGCGACCTGGTTGCCGATCAGCCGGTCGTTGTCGCCGCCGCCGATTGCGTTCTCGATCGTGACGCCATAGGCGATCGAGATATTGTCCTTGTAGAGGCCGTTGGTCACGCCCAGTTCCTCGCGCAGTGCGGTATAGGCGTCGAACGTCGCCTGGCTGCGCGGTGCCAACCCCTGTGCCGCGCGATTGGCGTTGACCTGTTCGAGCGTCAGGAATTCCTCGATCCCGCCGCCGGACGAGAAGGCGCCGGCGTTGAGGTCGATGACCGACGGCGTGTTCCATCCCGAGAAGTCGAGCGTGTCGTTGCCGCCCGCATCATAGATGGCGACGACCGGTGCAGCGTTCTTGGTGAAGTCCAGCTCTGCGCGGTTGGCGGTCGAATTGAAGCCATAGACGGTGTCGCCGGTACGGGTCGTCTTGTCGGCACCGTAGAGTTTCTGGACCGCGACGATGTCGTGGATCATCGGCGTGGCGGCATAGCCGAAGCGCAGATTGGCCCAGTCGATATGCTGCGCACCGGTTTCGTACGCGTCGAAATAGCTCATAATCGAATATTGCGCCGAATCCTGCGCATAAGCGGCGTCGTTGGCATAGGTGATCGGATCAGGCTGGCCGTCGCCGTCATCGTCGTCGAGCGCATCGTAATCGCCCGGATGGCTCAGCCCCAACGAATGGCCGAGTTCGTGGATGATCGTCGTCTTCGCATAGAAGCTGTCGCGGACGGGAAAGAAGTTGGAGCTGACGAAGCCGTCGATCCACACGTCGCCGCTCAGCCGGCCATAATCCTCGAGATCGTAGAATTTGGCGAAGGCCGAGTCGTCGAAGATGTTGCCGAAGGGCAGATAGGCATAGGCCTGCGCCCCGCCGGTATTCGTGTTGCCGAAAGTGATGTCAGCATTATACGACTTGGTTTCCTTGAACGTGATCGCAATCAGGTCGTCCCACAATGCGATCCCGGCGCGGGCCATCGTCCGCTGGTCGGCATTGAATGCCGAAAATGCGTCGGCATAAAAGGCTTCGTCGAGGGCGATCGTGCCGGTCGCGTTGACGTAATAGCTGTTGGCCAGCTCCGCATAACTGTTCCAGAAGCCGAAATTCAGGACGCCGTCGCTCAATTCGCCATAGTTGTTGATATTCCAGCTATAGCCCGACCGGGTCAGGATATTACCGGCCTGTGTCGGCGTAGCGATCGGCTTGTTCGCATAGGTCTGTCCCGCGAACGGATCGAGCGACAGCGATTCGACGATATCGTCGGCCCCACCCAGCGGCCAGTCGCGTTCCACCGGCGTGCCGGGTACCAGAGCGCTATTCTCCATTAGTTCATCTCCCCTGTAAGTCGATTATCCGGTCGTGCGCCGCGCCATGGCAGCGCCCGGTCCAGCGCGCGTGCGGCGAGGGTCGCGAAATCCTCGCCCTCGCCGGCGATGATCGCCGGACCGATCCATTCCCCCTGCGCATCGTCGATGACGATCGATGGCCGCGCAGACAACCTGATCGCCGGTCGGCCATCGGCCGGCGTCAGATCGGCGGTGATCTGCACCCGGTTCCAGTCGACGGCGTCGGAGCCGTCGACCGGAACCCGCGCACCCCGTTGCGCGGTTGCGAGCAACGTCGCGCATTGGTCGGGCGTGGCGGCGATGCAGGTCAGGCCCACCGATCGCACCCCGCGCCACAGCGGTGCGGCGATCGTGCGTTGCGACATGGCGGCGGCAAAGCTGGTCAGGGCGGGCGGCGGGGTACTCGGCAAATCGGGCAACGCGACGCTCCCTGAACAACTGCCGCGATGATGCGCCCGTTGTAAAAAAGCGCCAGACAATATTACCGAATTTTAACTATCGTGCCGTAAGCGTGATCAAAATGGCACAGGCCGTCCCGAAGCGGGAATTGCGGCACGAAATTCATGGTGCGATGCCGCGATCCAACTTGCATTGATGTGTGTTTATCGTAGATGCGCATTGCGGGGAGAGGCAGGGGATTATGTCCGAGAGGATCATTCGGCGGTACTGCGTAGTGCGCTGCTGATGCCACCGGGGGCGTGACGCCGCCGGATATCGATCGAACATCTGCGTTGAACGACGGTCGGGTGCCTTACGGAAGCCCGTTATTGTCGTTCGTCCCTACGCGACTTCGTGCTTCGATTCCAAAGTAACGGTATAATATTCGTTCGCTCGCCGACGGTCGGCTGGCTCCGGCCGTCCGTTATCGCGGGCGGTTCGTCGTGGCTGTCGAGCGAATACTCCAATCGTCGTAGAAAAGGTCGACTGCCGATCACGCCCTGCTCTGCGGTCAACGGATTTCCAAGGTTAACGGCTGTCCTAAAGTTGGAATTGTTGGACGTCTGTTCATGAAGGATGGTTGAGAATTCCTTGACGGTCCAAGAAATCGAACGTAAATGCCGCTTTAAGCATGGTGCGCCTGAGATGGCGGGCGTGCTGACCGGACGTTTTTTTTAGAATTTGAGGGAGGAATACCATGGCCGATACGGTTCCTAAGTTCCGCAGCAACGAAAAGCTGATCGTGAGCGCCACCGAAGTGCAGATCGCCGCCAATTCGGGTAGCGATATCTATGACGGCGCGGGCGCTTCGAAGGCGTTCGTTTTCAACAACGTCGAAGTCGGTGACGACCAGCTGCAGAATTTCGGGTATAACGACTCGATCCTGAACTATCAGAAGATCTTCGACGGTAACGACGACGGCTTCATTCAGTTCGGCAGCAATGGCGTGCTGGATATCGATCGTACCAGCAAGAAGAAGGCCGGCCAGGACCAGATCCAGGTCACCGGCGAAGGCTATCTGGTCAACGAACTGCGCTATCTCGGCACCAAGGGTGGCGAAGGCGTCAACGGCATGCACGTCTATGCCAACTCGGCGACCCTGAAGAACCTGTGGAGCGTCGAGAAGTTCGGTGGCCGCGCCAACATCATGGAAAACAAGGTCGGCAACGAGACCTATGATTTCTCGGGTGGCAACAAGACCCTGCTGGTCGACAACGCGCTCGGCCTGAACATGGGCCAGGACGTACTGACCAACTTCGGCGCCGGCGACAAGCTGGTCACCACCGCCAAGCTGTTCGACAACACCACGAACAACGTCGTCGGGTTCGGCAAGAACTTCGTCCTCGACGTGTCGGGTGCGGAAGGTCCGCGCTCCGACGATCCCAGCAAGGGCCCGGGCGGTCAGCTCGATTTCTCGGCTCCGGATCTGACCCGGATCAAGTTCGTGGGTGAAGAAGTGCACGGCGGCGTGACCTACTACGTCTACGAAGCTCCCGACGCCGCTACCCCGGCGCTCTAAGCTGACAAAAACCGTCGTCGTTACGGCGATGGGTGAGGGAGGCGCTGGCGAAAGCCGGCGCCTCTTTTTTGTGCGTGCCGTCGGGCATGACCGGACCGCGGAGCGGCCGGCGGATGTGGGCGGGGCGGCTCGGCCATCGTCCGGCATCCGGGCGCCGCTTGCGCGCACGGGTAGCGTTTCCGCATGCGCGAACGAAGGTCGCGGAATGGCACCGATCTGCACCGGACGAAAAAAGGGCGGAACCGGCGATCCGGTCCCGCCCCCTCATCACGCGATGGCGTCGGTCAGAGCAGCGTGAGCGCCTCGGCCGCATCGGTCGCCGAGCCGACCATGCTGTAGATGTAGTAGGCGACGCCGTTCTTCATCAGCATGCCGTCATATTCGAGCGTCCGGATGCTCGCCCCCGTATCCGACTGGATCGCGATCGACCCGCCACCCGACAGGTCGAACACCTTGTTGGAGCCGGCCCCGATCTGGCCGTTCCTGTTGTTGTCGCGCAGGCGGACGGTGGTGACGAGGAAATCCTCGGCCGAGAAGTCGTTGATCCGGTCCTTTCCGCCCGCACCCGTCGCGTCGTAGAAGAACACGTCGCTGCCGGAACCGCCCCACAGCGTGTCGGCACCCGCACCGCCGAACAACAGGTCGTTGCCGCTGCCGCCGAACAGCTGGTCGTTGCCAGCCAGCCCCTCGATCCGGTCGTTGCCGCCCAGCCCCTCGATCCGGTCGATCGCGGCAGTACCGCGCAGCCGCTCTCCGAAATCGCGGAAATCGAACTGGGCGAGGGCGGGGTCATGGTCCGACAGCGCCGGATTGGTCGTGCTCTCCGTATTGTAGCCCGTGTTGATATGGACGACGTCGTAGCTGGCGACGGCACCCAGTTGCTGGTCGACGATGACATGGTCGATCGCCTGCGACCGGCCCTCGAACATATAGGTGTAGCGTTCGGCCTCGGTCAGCTTGGTGACGGTCAGATTGTCGAACCGCGCGCCGCCGGTGCGCGCCGCACCGTTCACGTCGACATAGCCGGTCGCGACCTCCATCGTCCGGTTGAAGTAGAATTCGTTCCAATCGCCGGCCGCGACGATCCGGTTGCCGGCTGATCCGCTCTGAATCGTGTCGAGCATGTGCCAGATGTCGTCAGCGATGGCGTTGCGCTTCTCCCACCGGGCGTTGGTCGGCTGGCCATTGTCGATGTCCTGGTCGATCTGCCAGAATTGGCCCGACTGGGATTTCGCGGGCAGGTGGTTGACGGCGACATAGACGTCGTTGCCGTTGAAGCTGAACTGTCCGAGCAGCGATTTGCGGGTGTTGGTCCAGTCGGCGGCATTGATCTCTGCCGCGATGGCGCTGTCGTCGAAGCCGATCCGGTCGCCGGCATCGCGCACGCCGTCGCCGATCCGGTCGGTAAAGGCGCGGCGCTGTTCGATCGTCGCATCGGCGGCCAGATCGCCGAGCTGCACCCGGTTGGTGTTGTAGAGGAAGCCGACGCGGATATTGCCGCTCTGCTGCCCACCCTCGGCATTATAGACCGGCAGTTCGTCGACCCACTGGTAGCGCTGCCCGGTCGCGGCGTTGACCGCGTCGACCAGCTTCTGCCACGTCAGCGAGGCATCGGTGCCGGTTGCCGAAGCGCCGTCGCCCGCGGCCGCGCCGTTATTGTCCTGGATTTCCTCGATCGTCAGGATGTCGGGCGCTTTCAGATTGACGGCGATGGCATCGGCGATCGCGGTGAAGCGCGCCGCCGGATCGGTCGCCGCCAGATTTTCGACGTTGAACGTGCCGACGGTCAGTGCGCGCGAATCGGCGACGATCGTGGTCACCTCGCGTACCGGGGTCGTGTCTTCCTTGATCGTTACCGGATCGGTCACGACCAGCTTCAGGTCGGTGAAGTCGAATTCGACGATGCCGGTCACGTCGCCCAGCTTGTCGCCCGCCGAAGCGGCGGTGACGAGGCCGGCCGGTGCGGCGGTCGCGAAATCGGTGAAGTCGAGCTCGAGAATGTCGGGATTGGTGTCGCCGTCATGGATATAACGCCCGCCCGCGCGGACATCGTCGCGGGTATCGGCGGTGTCGGGCGGCGACAGCTTGGGATCGCCGCCGATCGTATAACCGCCGCGGCTGTTGACCTGGTCGGCATCGGCATGGACCGTCGAATAGGCCTTCATATAGGGCTTGCCGTCCGACACCCCGACGAAACCGTCGGCAACGACCATGTCGGGTACGGTGACGCGCATCCCCTCGATCGTTTCGAAGAAATCGAGTGCGTCATTGGCCGGGTCGAAGCCCGCGCCGCCGACCGAATCGAAATAATTGGGCACTTCGTCGGTCAGGATCGCGCTCGGGATCGCGCGGCCGGGCGTGCCGTCGAGAATCAGTGTCGGCAGGTCCTGGTTGCTGGCGTCGATGGTGATGCCGCTGACCCCGGTCAGCACGGTGCGCGGCATGTTGGTGAACGCCTGATATTCCATCACCTGCGCGGTGACGGTCACGAGGTCCCCGACGCGCAGATTGGGGGCGAGCGCGGCCAGCGTCGTGCCGGCGTTGCGATCGTCGCGGATCATCACGAAGATGCCTTCGGACGTCAGCGCGCTCGAATCCCAGTCGGCGGTTTCCTCGGTCAGGTAGAAGCCCTGGCGCGCGCCGCTGCCGTCGAGGGCGGTGACCACCGCCTGCACGGTTACGGTGGTGGTCGAGCGGATGTTGAAGCCGCTGACGCCGTCGGCTGCCAGTACCGGGCTGAAGAAGGCGGCGCCCTGCACGTCGTGGATGCGGAACAGGTCGTCGTTGACGATCGTCGCCTCGCCCAGCGAATCGGTCAGCGTCGCGCCGTTGGTGGCGTCGGACAGCGCGACATAGAATTTCTCGTTGCCCTCGCGGACGGTATCGCCGTTGACCGCGATCGAGACGGTCGCGCTTTCCTGGCCCGATGCGAATTCCACGCGGCCGCTGGCGCCGACGAAATCGCTGCCGGCGGTCGCGGTATTGCTCATCGTTTCATAGGCGACCGAGAAGGCGCCGTCGCCGCCGGTGCGGGTGATGGTGAAGGTCGCCAGCGTCTGGCCCGAGTCGCCTTCCACCACCGACACGTCGCCGATCGAAACCGATGGCGGGGTGCCGTCGTCGTTCAGGATCGTGCCCGTCGCGTCCGCATCGGCGATGGTCGCGCCGCCGGTGGCGTTGGTCAGCGTCAGTGCGATCGTCTCGTCCGATTCGCGCACGGTGTCGCCGGCGACGGTGATCGTCACGGTCTTTTCGGTCTCGCCCGCGGCAAAGGTCAGCGTGCCGTTCGGCAGCGTGCCGACGATGTCGCCGGCATCGGCGGTGCCGAAGGTCGCGGCGAAATCGACGGTCGCCTCGCCGGTGCTGCCGCCGTCGCGGGTGATGATGAAGGTCAGGTCGGTGGTGCCGGTATCGCCCTCGGTCACCGTCACGTCATCGACGCCGAACGCGCCGGCGCTGCCGCCACCATCGATGGTGAAGCCTTTGGCATAGGCGACGCCGGCAGTATCGTTGGTGGTCCAGTTGGCGCGATTGGCGATCGCGTCGAGAATCTCGGCCCGGGTGCCGGTGGTCGGCCCGGTATAGGCGCCGTTGTCCTCGGCAAAGGCCAGCGCATCCTTGCCGGCGGTCAGGCCGGTCGGCACCGCGCTGGTGTTCGAATTGGTCGCATCGCCCGCGAATGCGGTCTTCCCGTCGGCGAAATTCAGCGCGAACAGAAAGGTGGGGTTGGCGGCGGTGCCGGTATAAGCAAGGATCTGGTCGCCGCTGGTCGACGGATTGAACTGTCCGGTCAGGCCGGTGATCTCGAACACGTCGCCGATCTTCGCATCGGCGGGAACGGTATAGGCGACGGTGCCTTCATTGGCGCGGAACCCGCCCGCCGCCAGCCAGCCATTGTCGGTGAAATAGATGGTCTGCCCGGCCAGGTCGGCCAGCAGCACGAATGCGAACGACTTGACCCCGGTATCGGCGCCATAGCCGACCAACGCGATATCCCCAGTAACTGCCACGCTACATCCCCTTCACGGTTTGATCGTCCGCTAGGGTGGTTACATGACAGCCATATTAATTACCCGTAACCATATCGGACGATGGCCCGACGGTCGGTATCGTACCATGCCGGCGACCGGTACGTTCGCCACGTGTCGCATCGGTCCGGAACGACAACGACCGGGCGCGCGATCGCGCACCCGGTCGTTGTCGTTCCGCAATCGCAACGCCGGGTCGATCCCGGCGGCTACAATTACGCGCTGAAACAGTCGTGCATGAACGGTGGAATCGTCTGCATCCACAGGTTCGCCGCGGGGGTCGCCGCCTCGCCACGCGGGGCCGCGGCGATTGTGCCGAGCGCCAGGACCGCTTCCGCAATGGCGCGCACTTCGCTGGGCGCGAGGATCTCGCTGACCGGATCGCCGCCCATCAGTTCGACTTCTGCAATGATGGCGCAAAGATTATCGAGATGCATGGCTTACCTCCCACCGATTCCCCGACGATAGCCTGTAAAGATGAAGAAAGGATGTGCCAAACGGGGGCGGGGCGTTTCGAAAAATTTTTCGCGCGTGCAGCAGTCCCCGGACGGCGAAACGCCGGCCCCGTCGGGACCGGCGTTCGTTTTTCGGCGACAGGCTGGATCAGAAGCTCAGATCGCTCGCATCGGTGCCGACCGAGCCGACCAGCGAGTAGACATAGTAGGTCAATCCGCCGCGGACGACCGATCCGTCGAATTCGAGCGAGTCGATCGCGGCGCCCTTGGTATCGCTGACCAGCAGCGAGCCGGTATCGCCGGGCAGCGCGAACTTGCCGTCGCTGGTGGTGATGATGCCGTCGTTATTGTCGTCGGCCAGCTTGGTGGTGGTCACGACCAGGTCGTGCTTGCCGAAATTGCCGATCGTGTCGTTGCCGAGGTCGAGACCGTGGGCGGTGTCGAAGAAGAACACGTTCTTCGACTTGTTGCGGGCGTCGCCCATGAAGGCGTCGTCGGCGGTGGTGCCTTCCTTCGCGCTCTTCGGACGGGCGCTGGCATCGGCATAAACCGCATGGCCCGCATCGTCGGTGCCGAGGAAGCGCAGCTTCGACACACCTTCGATCACGACCGTGTCACCGCCCTTGCCACCGTCGATCGACACCTTGTTCTTCGACAGGGCGATGATGCCGTCATTGTTGCCGTCATACAGCTTGGCATCGGTGACGAAGAGGTCGGTCTTGTCGAAGCCGACGATACGGTCCTGACCGGTGCGCGCTTCGTTCGAGAAGTAGAAGACGTCCGACCCGGCGGTGCCCTTCAGGATTTCGTTGGCGCTGGCATTGCCGTTGATCACCGACGCCGCCTGCAGCAGGTCGAGGAACGGGTCGGCAGTGACCGGCGGGACGACGACCGGGGCAACGACCGGCGGCAGCTCGATCACCGGTTCCTCGACGACCGGGGCGGCCTCGATCGAGAGGTCGACGGTGGCGTTGGTCTTGTGGACGCCGTCCGACGCTGCATAGGTGAAGCTATCTTCACCGCTCCAGCCGGCGTTCGGGGTGTAGATGAACGAACCATCGTCCGAGAACTTGATCGTGCCGTGATCCGGGCCGTCGACCAGGCTGGCGGTCAGCTTCTTGCCTTCCGGGTCCTTGTCGTTCGACAGGACGTTGCCGGTCACCGCATTGTCCTGGTCACCGTCGAATGCGTCGGCCACCGCTTCCGGGGCGAGGTTCACGACCGGCGGGGCGATGACCACCGGCGCCTTGCCGGCGTCGATTTCGGCGATCGTCGCCTTCAGATTGTCGGTGACGCCCATGTACAGCGTGATCTTGGTCGATTCACCGGCCTTCAGCGTGCCGAGGCTGAAGGTCAGGTTCAGCGTCTGGTCGACGGTCTTGGCATAGCCCTTCGCCTGCGAAGTCGTCGTCGCGGCATAGGGGTCGAGGTTGACGAAGCCGTAGAAGGAAGCGGTTGCCCGATCATCCTGCGAATAGAGGAAGAAGGGCGTGTCCTTCTGCACCATCGCCGTTACGAGCGCGCCGTCGCCCTGCTTCTCGATCTTGTTCGCGGTTTCGAACTTGCCGGCCTGATCGGGATCGGCGGTCCGCATGTAGCGGACATCGTTCATCGTCGTCGCCGAATTGTTGGTCAGCGTGACGTCGATCTTGATGTACTTCGCGTCATCGGCGAGCGTAATGGTCTGCGCGATGCCCAGATTGTCCTTGGTCGCGCCGTTCCAAACCGCCTTGCCTTCATCGGCGGTGCTGGCGTCGCTCAGTGTACCCTTGATCTGGTAATAGCCGGTCAGCAGCTGGTTGCTCTGGACGACCTTGTTCGAACCGATCGTGTAGCCGACGTTGAAGCCTTCGATCGAACGACCCTGCAGCAGCACGTCGTCGAGGGTGGTTGCCTTGCCATGGCCGAAACCGTCGAGGTCGGCGAACATGCCGACGCGCAGGAAGCCGCTGTCGGCGTCGGTGGCAAAGCCCTTGGGCGCGTTCTTGGTCGTGCCCAGATTGCCGTCGGCATTGATGCCGATGCTCAGATAGGTACCCTGCAGATGAAGTTCGCCGTTGGCGATCGCGCTGTTGATGGTCATCGTTTTTCCCCGCCGAAAAGAACTGCAAAATCTCGTCGGAACTCGCGGTGAGCAGTGCTCGTCTGCTTCGCAAACCCAGGGACCATAAACACCAAATCCCTTTTCCGATGTTCTAAGACACTAGGTTATAAGGATGTTTACCGAAGATCGTCCGGCGGCAGAGCGACGCATGACTGTCGGAAACCTCGGCGTCGGGTCGCGAAATCATCGGTATCCGAAGTCTATCCGCCGTCCCGTGTCGGAACGGGAAATGGTGGACCGGGCGTTTACCTTGGCGGGAAACTATAGTCGGTTATGTCGTTCGACGATGCCAGTACACGACTGACCGCTAGCGTAACGAAAACTGTCCGATCGCGGGACGGGCGTCCCGGCATGGGACCGGCCGGCGCGAGCGGCGAAGGGTCGCGCCGGCCGGCCCGTTACAGCGGGTAGGACAGCAACCGATTTCGCGCCGGATTGGCCGAATTCGTTGCGCCGTCATTGCCGATCCACAGCGAATTGCCATGGATATGAACGCCTTCGACCGAGTCGGCCCCGCCCAGCACGTCGATGGCGACCTGATTCGGCCCTCCATAATCACCGGTGCGCAGCCGCAGCAGCGATCCATTCGCGCCGTTTGCGCCAAAACTTACCAGCAGGTCGCCCGCGGCATAGTCGCCCTGCGCCGATTCGACGACGAAGCCATGGTCGCTGTTCGCCGGCAATTCGATCGCGCCGGTGCGCGGCCGGCCCTGCCGGTCGTACAGCACCAGCTCGTTCGAATCGCGCACGATCCAGAAACCGTCGCGCCTTGCGTCATAGGCGATGCCGTTGTCGCCCGGCAGGACCTGGATCGGCGTCCCGGCCAGCGCGCCGCCCGCCGGATCGAAACTCGCCAGATAGGTCCGGTCGCCGCTGCTGCCCGCCTGTTTCAACAGGAACCAGATCCGCCCCGTCGTCCGGTCGCAGGTCATGCCCTGTACCGACCCGGCGAAATCGGTCGACAGGCCGAGTCGGGTCAGGTCGAACTCCTCGTCGATCGCCGACAGGTCGGGCTTCATCCGCGTGAACAGCATGGTGCCTCGCGCCGCGCGCCCATTGCCCAGATACCAGCGCCCGGCAAGGTCGCGGGTAACCCCGGTCACCGCCATGCCGCTGCCGACGGCGACCGCCGCCGATCCGTCGGGCAGGGCAGTCGCCTGCGCCAGCGACAGCGTCCGGCTGGCAACCGCGGGCAGGGGGGCGACACCGACGTCGCGCATATAGGTGGCGAGCGCCGCCGCCAGCGTCTGATGCTGGGCATCGGACAAGGTGCCGCCCGCGGCGAAGGCGCAGAACTGACCCTCGGCATAGCTGTCGTTGGTCAATCCCATGCCGACCGTCACCGAGGACGGCGTGGTCGACGTCGCCGAATTGGTGGTACCCGCCACCCGGCCATTGATGATCTGGCGCAGCCGCGTCGAACTGCTGCGGTCGACGGCGGTGAAGCCATAGCCGCTATCGACCGTCCCGCCACTGACCAGCGTCGATCCGTTCAGCCGGCCGGTGCTGGCGTGGCTGACGTTACGCGGGTTGATGAGCAGCGTGCTGCCGGTAATCGTACCGATCGGCGCCAGCGGGTTGCGCGCGTCCTTGCGCACCCACGCCCCGATCATCGCGGCGTTGCGCTGGAACTGCGTGGCCGACAGCGGCACCAGCGCGGTATCGATCCAGTCGTCGAGCCCGTCGCACCAATAGCCGCGATCGGCGACGAAGACCGGCGCCCCGCCACCGATCGCCCCGTCGCGCCGCCCGGTCCAGTTGAGCAGCGCCGCCTTTGGTCCATGCGCGGCGAGCAGCAGCAGCGTGTCGAGCCGCCCCCAGATATCGGCATCGATCAGCGTCCCGATCAGCCGGTCGATCTGCGCCGTGCGTTCGGGCGAGGGCGGCGGGTCCATCCGCGCGATCAGGTCGCGGGTCGGTGGGCGCCAGCTCGGCGCTGCCCGCCGCCGTCCGCGCACCCCAGCAATGTTGATTGCGAAGCCCAGCATCAGCCGAGCGCCACGATCGCGGTGGCGGTGGTCCCCGTCGCCCGCACGAACTGCGCCCGCACCGGCAACACGCTGCCCCCCGGCACCGCGCTCAGCACGACGTCGGTGCTGCTGTCGATACAACGCAGCGCCACATCGCCGCCACCACCGATATAGAGTGCCTTGGGCAGGCGGAGCAGCGGCACGCTGTCGCTGGGGGTCACCGCCACGGCGCTGCGGGCCGGGCCGACCGGCGAATCGGTGAAGGACTGGAACGGATCGGACATGCACTTTCTCCCGCTGGCGATCCGGCTGGATCGTTCATGGTTCGTTCCATGAACGGCGGTCTGTAGGAAAGTGTTTTCGTCACATCAGATCACGACGCTGGCCGCCCTCACCCTATCGTTGTCTTCGCCGTCCTTCCTTTCCCGCAGGAGAAGGAGGAGCAGCGCAGCCTCGGAAGGGTAAGGGCGATCAAGCGTGGTTGCGTTCGACGCGAGCCCGATGACAGCGTTTCGGACGTCGCCGAAAGATCAATCGTCCTTGCGCGCCGCCGCCGGATTGCGCCGGGTCGAGGGCGGTGCCGCATCCTCGGGCGGCAGTGCGACCGCGCCCGGATCGCCGAGCATCGGTAGCCCGGTGCCGAGCGGACGGCCGGGCAGCGGCGCGGTCGGCGGCAGCAGGTTGGGCGGGCCGGCGACCGGCACTTCCGGCGCGGGCTTGGGATCGTCGGGCGCGCGTGCCAGCTTGTCTAGTACGCTGACGAAGGGCTGGAAGGGATCGATCTGCATCGCCTTCTGCTTCTTCAGGTTGCGCTCCATGTCATAGGTCGCGGCCGTCGGATTGAGCAGCGCGGTTTCCAGCCGGCCGATATAGGTCAGCAGCGTCGCCTGCGAGCTGTAGCGCTGATATTCGGCATTCGCGACCAGCTGCTGCGCGTTGAGCAGCCGCTGTTCCGAATCGAGCACTTCGAAGTTCGAGCGGAACCCTTCCTGGAATCCGCGCCGCACGCCTTCGAGTGCGCGGGCCGCCGCCTCGACGCTGCGCAGACCGATGGTCTGCTGCTCGCCCGACGAGATCGTCTGGTTCCATGCCTGCTGCACCTGCGACGATACGCCGCGGCGGGTCGCCTCGACGGTAAATGCTTGCGCCTGCTGGTTGGCCAGTGCCTGGCGCACGCGCGAATCGACCACGCCGCCGGTCAGCAGCGGCACGGTCAGCGTCGCTGACGCACTCGCCCCGCGCCGCAGATTGTCGAAGCCGATGCCGTTGGGATCGTTCAGCCCGATCGACGCATCGGCGCTCAGCACCGGATTGCGCTCGGCGCGCTCGGCGGCAACGCGGGCGCGTGCGCCGCGCTCGTTCAGGATCGCCTGCCACAGCGCCGGGCTTTCCTGTTCCGCCCCGCGATAAGCGAGGTCGATCGAGGTCGGGATGCCCGGCAGCACCGGCGGCGGGGTCAGGTTGCCCGGATTGCGCCCGACCGCGGCGGCGAAGCGCGCCCGGCTGCGCTGCAGATTCGCTTCGCCCTGCGCAAGCTGCGCTTGGACAAGGCCAAGCTGTGCCTGTGCCTGATTGATGTCGGTCTGGGTCAGGTCGCCGGCGCGTTCGCGCGCCTGTGCCTGATCGACCTGCCGCTGATACGAATCGACCGAGCGCCGCTGGATCGCGATCAGCGTCTGGTCGCGCAGCACCGATGCATAGGCATCGACGACTTCGAACAGGATGAAGCTTTCGACCTCACGCAGCCGTTCGCGCGCCGACAGCACATCGGCTTCGGCCGCGGAAACCTGTGCGGCGGTGCGCCCGCCGTTGAACAGGATCTGCGACGCGGTCAGCGACGCGCCAGTCGCGCGGTTGCGGTTGGTGATGAGGTCGTTGAAGAAGATCTGGCGCTGGACCTGCTCCTGATAGCGCACCGTACCGACGACGCTCGAGCGCAGGCGGTAGGGCGAGCTCGCCTGGATGACGCTTTCGTCAATCGCGCGGAGCTGCGCACGCTGCGCCTCCAGCTGCGGATTGTGGCGATAGGCATCGGCGACCGCCTCGGCCAGCGTTTCGGTCCGCGCATTGGGATCGGCGGGCAGCGTCGGGATTTCGATCGATACCGGGTCCGACCGCATCGGCGCGGGGGCGGGCGGCGTCGGCCGGGTGGCCGGGCGCGGCGTCGGCCGCGCGACCTGCGCCATCGCCGGCGTGAGGCCGGTCAGCGCGACCGACAGCAGCAGCATTGCTCGCGAACGATATCCCGCCGGCATAAAATCCCCCTTGTCAGGACCATCCCCCGGCTTCCCTGTCCGGGCGGGCGGTCGTGTCGATGCCCGCGATCCTTATCGCAGCGCCCGACGGATGTAACCATGATAAGTGCCGGACGCGGCGCGTTTGCCCGCGTCCGGCACGCTTCGGATCAACGCTCGTGCAACGACCGGCGGAATGCCTCGGTCAGCGGGTCGAGCATGTACTGCAGCGCCGTGCGCGGACGCAGTTTCACCAGTACGCTGACCGGCACACCGGCGCGGATGCCGGTATCGGCGCCGCGCACTTCCTTCAGCATCGCGATCTGCGACTGCGGCACCACGATCTCGGCGGTGAAGTAGCTGCGGCCCGACTTTTCATCGACCAGGCTGTCCGCCGACACGTTGCGGATGTTGCCGAGCAGGATCGGCAGATCGCGTTCGTGCAGCGACAGGAACTTCACCTCGGCCTGACGCCCTTCATAGACGCCGTCGATGTCGCTCGGGTCGAAATTGGCGCGCACGATCAGCGGTGCGGCATCGGGCACGATGTCGAGGATCGGCTGCCCCGCCTGCACAACGCCGCCTTGCGAGAAGACGCGCAGTTCGACCACGCGTCCGGACACGGGTGCACGGATGACGGTGCGTTCCAGCTGTTCCTTGGCGGCCAGCCATTTCGGCATGACCTCGTTCAGCTGGAACTGGGTGTCGCGCAGCAGCGTCGCCGCATCCTCGACATAGCGCCGCGAGGTCGCGATCGACGATTCGCGAGCCTGGCCGACCTGTTCGCGTGCCGCACGGGCGCGCGAGGCGTAATCGGCATCGGCGCCTTCCAATTGCTGGATCGACCGTTCGATCTGACGGACCGAGTTGCGCGAGACATAGCCCTCGTCGGCCAGCCGCTTGGTGCTGGCCAGCTGTTCCTCGAGCGAGCGGCGCTGTTCGGCGCTGGCGCGGGCCTGTGCCGAATAGCCGCCGATGCTCTGCGACGCTTCGGCCTGTTGCTGGCGGATGACCGCGCGGTTGGCGGCCAGCGCGTTGTTGCGCGCATTCTGCTGCGCCAGCTGCAGCGTCTTGGCGCGGTCGACCAGCACCTTGTCGTCGCCGGTCGCCTGCGCGAAGCTGGCCGGCCACTGGATCGGCGTGCCGCGGATTTCGGCTTCCAGTCGCGCGCGCTGCGCCTGCAGGTCGATCACGCTGCCGGCCAGCGCGCGTTCGGTCGCCGCGACCTCCGCACCGCGCAGGCGGATGATGACCTGGCCCTGGTTGACGTGCTGGCCCTCGCGCACGTCGAGATGCTCGACATAGCCGCCGTCACGATGCTGCACCGTCTGGCGATTGCCCGACACCACGACCCGACCGTCGCCCGCCGCCGCCGCGTCCAGCCGGGCGAAGGATGCCCAGCCGAGCAGCACGACGAAGAACAGCACGGCGATGATGATGCCGGTACGCAGCGCCTTATTGGGCGAATCGTCGATTTCCAGCCGTTCGCGGATCGCCTGCGCCACCGGCACGACGCTTTGCCCCGACTGGGGGGCGTTGACCAATTCGCCGCTCACGCTTCACCTCCATTGGCGCGGTTGCCGCTCGACGCGGCAGCCGTCCCGTCATTACCCGGCAGCGGCGGGGCGGGCGTCGGGTTCGCCGGTCCCTGGCCCCCTTGCGGCGGCGTGCCGCCCGGCGCACCCGCGCCCTGCTGTTCCATCTGCGGTGCCGCGGGGCGGATCACCTTGCTGCGATCGTCATAGATCTGGATCACGCCGTCGCGCAGCAGCATCACCTTGTCCACCGCCTGCAACAGCCCCGTGCGGTGCGTCGACACGACCACCGTCGCGCCGCGTTCGCGCAGATGCCCGAGCGTTTCCATCAACCGTCCCTCGGCACTGATGTCGAGATGCGCGTTGGGTTCGTCGAGGAACAGGATGCGCGGCGACCCGAACAGCGCGCGCGCCAGCGCCACCACCTGCCGCTGCCCGGCCGACAGACCGCCGCCCTCGCGCATCGCCAGCTGCGTGTCGTACCCGCGCTCGAACCGCAGGATCAGGTCGTGGGCACCGGCCAGCTGCGCGGCGGTCACCACCTGCGCGTCCAGCTCCTGCCCGCTCAACCCCTCGAACTGGCGGAAGCGCGAGATGTTCGAATGGACCGTCGCCGGGAACAGCGTCGGCGTCTGCGGCATATAGCCCAGATGCCGGCCCAGCTCCTCGCGGTTCCAGTCGTTCAGGCTGGCGCCGTCGACGCGGATCTCGCCCTCGTCGGGGTCGATCGCTCCGGCCAGCGCGCGCAGCAGCGTCGACTTGCCGGCGCCCGACGGGCCGACCAGCGCAACGATCGTGCCCGGTTCGATGGTGAAGCTCAGCTTGTTGAGCAGCACCCGGTCCGATCCGGGAACGCGGACGGTCAGGCCGTCGACCTCGATCCGACCGACCGGATCGGGCAGCGAGGTGCGTTGTACCGTCACGTCGGGCAGGCGGCAGAACTCGTTCAGCCCCTTATACGCGTTCTGCGCGCTGATGACGTTCTTCAGCGCGTTGAGGATCTGTTCGACCGGCTGCAGGGCGCGGCCGAGGATCAGCGACGCGGCAAAGATCGCGCCGCCCGAAATCTGCTGGTTGATCGCCAGATACGCACCCAGTGCCAGCGCCATCGACTGCAAGAACAGGCGGAAGAATTTGGTGATCGCGAGGAAGATGCCCGACGTCCCGGCGATATCGCCCTGCGCGCGGACCAGATCGGCACGCTCGACCAAATGGCGGGTCACCAGCGCGCTGCGCATGCCCAGCGCGCGGGCGACTTCGGACGCCTGGATCGAATAATCCTGCGACCGATACGCCATGTTGGTCCGCTGCCCGACCTCGTTCAACCGGCCCTTGGTCGTCTTGTCGCTCAGCACCGCCAGCGTGATGAGCAGCGCCGAGCTGAGCAGCGCCAGCAACCCGATCAGGGGATGAAGCAGGTAGGAAATGATGATGTAGATCGGCGCCCAGGGCGCGTCGAACATCGCGATGATCGCCGGCCCGGTCAGCGTACCGCGCAGCGTATCGAAATCGCGCATCGCCTGAGCCCGCTGCGCCGGCGTCGCGCCGTTGGCGCCGAGGATGCGGTGCAGGATGTTGCCCGCCGCCATCTTTTCCAGCCGCATGCTCGCCTGAAGCAGCAGCTTCATGCGCACCGTGTCGAGTGCTGCGAAGACGATCAGCGATATCGCGAGGATCAGCGACAGGACCAGCAACGTCGCCGTGCCGCGCGTCGGCACGACCCGGTCGTACACCTGCAACATGAAGATGGAGGGCACGAGGTACAGGATGTTGATCAGCCCTGAAAAGATGCCGGTGGCGATGAAATGCCGCCGGCATTTGCGCAGGGCTGCCTGCAACGGGTTCGATTCGTAGGACATGGGAAGAAGCCGAATCCCTTTAAAACGGGCCAGTTATGTGCGCGCGTTATGAACCATGATAGGCAAGCGTAGCGTTAAGACTGCGCGCCTTCTCGAGAAATTTATCATAGCCGCGCTCGATCTGCCACGCATCGCTGATCCGTGTCTGTCCCGCGGCCTTCATACCAAGTAATGCCAGCGCCGCCCCCGCACGCAGATCGGCGGCGCGGACATCGGCCCCAACCAGCGACTGGGTGCCGATGATGTGCGCGGTACCGTCGCGCACGAAGCTGTCGACCCCCATCCGTGCGAAATCGGGCAGATAGGCATAGCGACCGGCGAAGCGCAGGTCGACGATCCGCGATTCGCCGCGCGCACAGGCGCCCAATGCCGCGAACAGCGGCTGCATGTCCGAATTGATCCCGGGATAGGGGCCGGTGCTGATCTCGACCGGATAGGGCCGGCCCGAACGCACGATCGCGACATTGCCGTCGCGAAAGATCTTGGCACCGCTTTCGCGCAGGAAGATCAACGGGACCTCGAGGTCCTCGAACGGAAAATCGCGGATCTCGACATCGCCGCCGGTGATGACCGACCCGACCAGCCACGTCATCGCCTCCATATTGTCGGGCATCACCCGCCATCCGGTACCGGCAAGGGCGGGCGCGCCGGTGATCTCGATGCTTTCCTGGCCATAGACGGTGATCGTCGCGCCCATCGCGCGTAGGAACGCGCACAGATCGAGGATTTCAGGGCGGATATGCGGATTCCACAGCCGCGTCGTGCCCTTCGCCAGCGATGCGACCAGCAGCGCATTCTCGGTCGCACCAGTCGATCGCAATGGCAGGACGATCTCCGCCCCCGTCAGCCCGTCCGGCGCCTCGGCATACAGGCGACCATGCTCGCCCCACACCCGCGCGCCCAGCCGGGTCAGCACCAGTTCATGCAGGTCATAGCCGCGCCCGCCCAGGTCGCATCCGCCGGGCAGGGGGACGCTGCCCGCACCGGTCCGCGCCACCAGCGCGCCGAGGATCAGCAGCGTGTTGCGGATCGACCGCCCGTCCCACGCCAGTTCGCTCGGCGGCGGCGCCGCCTCCTCGATCGTCAGCGCGTCGTGCGCGATCGTGCAGCGTTTGCCCAGCGCCTCCAGCATCCCGACATGGACCTGCGCGTCGAGCAGCCCTTGCGGATAATTGTCGAGCACGATCCGCTCGGGCGTCAGCAGCGATGCCGCCATCAGCCGCAGCACGCTGTTCTTCGCTCCGCTGACGGTCACGATCCCTTCGAGCCGCGACGGCTCGACGGTCAGGATGCGGTCGGCGGGCTGGGCGGGGTCGAACGGCTGGTCGGTCATGCGGTGGCTCCCGGCGACGCCCGGTCGTCGAGCAGTTCGGCCACTTCATGCGCGGGACGCATGACGCCGTCGGGGGCGAGGTGGCGGACTTCGGCGTCCATGGCAATGCCCGACAGGTCGGCGACCGATCGCCGCGCCAGCCGGATCAGGTGCAGCACGTCCTCGGCACGCGCGCCGCCATTGTTGACGATGAAATTGGCATGGTCGGGTGAAATCTGCGCGCCGCCCGCCGATACGCCCTTTAATCCGGCGCGTTCGATGGCAAGTCCGGGCGGGCCGATCTGCGCGTAGAGCGCGGGGTCGCTGACGAACACCGACCCGCAATTGGCGCGCACCCGCGGGAATTTGGCGCGGCGCGCGGCGAGGATCGACAGCGCCTCGCGCCGCATTGCGCGGACGTCGCCCGGCGTGAAGCGTAACTGCGCCGACACGACGATCAGGTCGCCGCGCTGCAAACGCGACGCGCGATAGCGATAGTCGAGCTGGTCGTGCGTCAGCCGGTGCATCCGCCCCTGATGGTCGATCGCATCGACATGGACGACATTCTCGCCGATGCCCTTGCGCTGGCTGCCGCCGTTCATGGTGATCAGGCCGCCCAGCGTGCCCGGAATGCCGATCGCATGGACCGCGCCCGCCATGCCCCAGTCGATCACCTGCCGCACGAACGCCGGCACCCATATGCCCGCACCCGCCCCGACCCGGTGTTCGTCCAGCCGGCGGATACCGCCGAGGCCGCGGCCGATCCGCAGCACGACGCCGCGAAACCCGGCATCGTCGAACAACAGGTTCGATCCGTCGCCGATCACGATATGGCGTGCGTCATACTCGGCGATCACCGCCAGCGCGGCGGCCAGCGTCGCGGCCGATTGCGGCGTGACGACGATGTCTGCCGGTCCGCCGATGCCCCAGCGGCCAAGCGAGGCGAGCGGCACGTCGGTCGCGACCTCGTGCGCCGGCAGGGCACGCCGCAACGCGGCGGCGACGCCGGCGTCCGGCGCATGGCCCTTGGCGGCGAGATCGGCAGCGAAAGTCATCCGTCCCTGTTCCCCGTTGGCCAGACGATCCCGCCCCTTGGCCGGGCTCGCCGCGCGCCGGCCCAGATCCCGTGGCGTCGGCGCGGCGGGCAAGGTCGTTGACCGGCGATCCATTAGATCGTCCGGTTCGACGGGTCCAGCCCCGGCGCTCCGGTCGTCCAAGTCATTGGAAAGTCGATAGCATGACGATCATGCCAATTTGTTAACGCCGCACGGACTAACGCTGCGCCCGGCGACCGTGCGACTTGCATGGCGGGGGATGGCCGATATGCTACGCGCTCGATTGTGTGTTCCTGCGTATGCCGATGTTGCACCGCGGCACGATATCAACATGTTGCGGTAAAGGAAACGGACGATGCGCAACCTTGGAACGGGTCCGGCGACCCCGAACGATCCGACGGCTGGCGTCGTGGCGAGCCGTTGCTGATGGCCGCTCCGATCCTCGTCACCGGTGCCGCCGGCTTTGTCGGCCATGCCACCGCCCACCGCCTGCTCGCACGTGGCGAACGCGTGATCGGCATCGATATCGTCAACGACTATTACGACGTGACGCTGAAGGAAGCGCGGCTGGCGACCTTCGACAATATCGACGGTTTCACCTTTCAGCGGATCGACGTGTCCGATGCCGAAGCGATCGCCGCACTGGTCCGCGACCATGGCATACGCCGCGTCGTCCATCTTGCGGCACAGGCCGGGGTCCGGCACAGCATCGACAATCCCTTCGCCTATGAACGCTCGAACGTCGGCGGCCATCTCGCCATCCTCGAGGCGTGCCGTCACGCGCCCGGCTTCGAACATCTGGTCTATGCCTCGTCCAGTTCGGTCTATGGCGACAAGCCGATGGGCGGGGAGGGGTTTCGCGAGGATGAACCGGCCAATCGCCCGGTCTCGCTCTATGCCGCGACCAAGCGCGCCTGCGAATTGATGAGCCAGTCCTACGCCCATCTCTATCGCATGCCTCAGACCGGGCTGCGCTTTTTCACCGTCTATGGCCCATGGGGTCGGCCCGACATGGCCTATTTCAGCTTCACCGACCGGATCGTTGCCGGGGCACCGATCGAGGTGTTCGGCGAAGGCCGCATGGCCCGCGATTTCACCTATATCGACGACATCGTCGACGGCATCATCGGCGCGCTCGATCATCCGCCCGAACCCGGCGGCCACCGCGTGCTCAACATCGGCGGCAGCCAGCCGGTCGGGCTGATGGACATGATCGAGACGCTCGAACGCGCGATCGGGCGCGAGAGCGTGAAGGTCATGAAGCCGATGCAACCCGGCGACGTCACCTCGACCTATGCCGATGTGTCGCAACTCCACGCCCTGACCGGGTATGAGCCGAAGGTGCGGCTGGCCGAGGGGTTGGGTCGGTTCGCCGAATGGTACAAAGGCTATTACAAGGTCAATTGACGCCTCATTTCCCTCTCCCGGCGGGAGAGGGAGGGAGCGGCGCAGCCGCGAAGGGTGAGGGCGATCGACGCTGGTCCAGTTCGACCCCGGCGTCATTCCCCCGCCAGCGCCGCCCCAACGATATCGACGTAAATTTCCTCCAGCAGCCGCAGGTCGTCGATCGCCACCGCCTCGTCGACCTTGTGCATCGTCGCGTTGAGCAACCCGAATTCGACCGTCGGACACAGCGCCGACAGGAAACGTGCGTCGGACGTCCCGCCGGTCGTCGACAATTCCGGCGCCAGCCCGGTATGCCTGCCGATCGCATCGGCGATCAGCGTCGAAAACGCGCCGGGCTGGGTCAGGAACGCTTCGCCCGACACCCGCCCGACCACCTGTGCGTGCGGCGCGTGCGACCGCACCACGCCCGCGATCCGCTCGACCAAGGCATCGCCGCGCTGTTCGTCGTTGAACCGGATCGACAGCCGCGCCGCGGCATGGCCGGGAATGACGTTGGTCGCGGGATTGCCGACGCTCAAATCGGTGATCTCGATGTTCGACGGCTGGAACCACGCATTGCCGCCGTCGAGCACGATACCCTCGATCTCGTGCAGCGCCGCGATCAACGGGGTGATCGGATTGTCGGCCAGATGCGGATAGGCGACATGCCCCTGCCGCCCGGGCACGTCGATCCAGATATTGACCGACCCGCGCCGCCCGATCTTGATCATGTCGCCCAGCCGCTGCTGCGACGTCGGTTCGCCGACCAGGCACAAATCGGGCTTGATGCCCCGCGCGGCCATGCGATCGATCAGCGCGCGGGTGCCATAGACCGCCGGTCCTTCCTCGTCGCCGGTGATGATCAGGCTGATCGTGCCCGCATCGGCCGGTACCCGCGCCGCCGCCGCAACGAAGGCTGCCACCGCGCCCTTCATGTCGACCGCGCCGCGCCCGAACACCAGCCCGTCGCGGATCGTGCCGCCGAACGGATCGCCCTGCCATCCGGCGCCGGCGGGCACGACATCGACATGGCCGGCAAAGGCGAAGTGCCGCCCGCCATTTCCACGTACCGCCAGCAAATTCTCGACCGGCCCGTCGGGTGCCTCGCCGACCGTGAACCGGTCGACGGCAAAGCCGATCGCGACCAGTTCCGCCGCCAGCAAGTCGAACACGCTGCCCGTCGCCGGGGTCACGCTGTCACAGGCGATCAGGCGGCAGGTCAGGTCGACGACATCGGCAGGCATAACGGTCTCCACGCGCATTTCGTCGCGGCTGTAGCGTGTGCGCGGACAAACGCCACTGGCGCTTGGGGCGGGGGACGCTACAGCCGGGGCGATGCGGGTCCTGTTCGTGATATTGGCGGTGCTGCTGCTCGTCCCCGGCTGGAGCGGTGCCGACCGGCTGCCGCTCTTTGCGAAGGTGCCGACGATCACCGCCGAACCGGTCGCGCTCTACCCCAAGAATCCGAGGCGCCGCGATCTTGGCCCGTTCTTCTATCTCGGCGGCGTGGTGCTGCGCGGCGACGATCCGGCATTCGGCGGCTTCTCGTCGATGCATGTCGATGGCGACCGGTTCAGCCTGTTGTCCGATGGCGGCGGGTTGGTCCAGTTCACCATGGGTGCCGACTGGACCCCGCGCGACGTCGCGGTGCGTGAGATCGCCGGCCCCGGCACCGGCTGGGAAAAGCGCGACCGCGACACCGAATCACTCGCCGTGCGCCCCGACGGATCGGTCCTGGTCGGCTATGAACGTCGCAACCAGATCTGGCGCTTCACCGCCGACCTGTCGCACCCGCTATCGCACGCCGCCCCGCGCCTGATGGCCGAATGGTCGGCGAACAGCGGGGCGGAGGCGATGGCGCAACTGCACGACGGCAGCGTCATCGTGCTGAGCGAAAGCAACGGCGGGAAGGGGAAGCGTGGCTATAGCGCGATCCGCTTCCTCGGTGACCCGACCGATCCACGGACGCCGCGCTACGGCTTCCGCTACGCGCCGCCGGCCAGTTTCGTGAACACCGACGCGGTGCAACTGCCCGACGGGCGGCTGCTGGTGCTGACCCGCCGGACGCGGCTGAAGGACTTCTTCACGACCGGCATCGAGCTGCTCGACACCCGCGGCGTCCGTCCGGGGCAGTTCCTGCGCGGCCGCACGCTCGCGCGGCTCGTCCCCCCGACGTTGCACGACAATTTCGAGGCGATGGCCCTGACCCGCGAAAACGGCCGCCTGATCCTGTGGCTGGCGACCGACGACAACCAGTCGATGCTGCAACGCTCGCTGCTGCTGAAATTCGCGGTCGGCCCGCTGCCGGAGTCGTGGAAGCCGAAGGCGGAGCGCAACCGCCGCTGACCCACCGTGCCCCGCGCAGGCGGGGGCCCAGAGCCAAGCAGAACAACGGCTTGCGTCGATAACCTCGACCCCTGCCTGTCAGGAGCACGCTGGCCGACCTTCACAAAGTCACCCAGACGCCATCCACGACAAAACCCCCGGCGCCGCTGGGGCGCCGGGGGCATATCTCGCGTCACCCGAACCGCTTATGCGGCGGTGGCAGCGACCTTCTTGGCGACGTCGCGCTTCAGGCGACGGGCGCGCAGCGACAGGTCGTCGTCGCGGGTCTTGAGCAGCCAGTTGTCGAGACCGCCATTATGCTCGACCGAGCGCAGGCCGTGCGTCGACACGCGCAGGCGGATCGACCGCTCCAGCGCTTCCGACATCAGCGTCACATTCTGCAGGTTCGGCAGGAAGGTGCGCTTGGTCTTGTTGTTGGCGTGGGAAACGTTGTGACCCACCTGCCGGCCCTTGCCGGTCAGCTCGCAGATGCGCGACATGATCGTTGATCCTGATTCTGTGTCGGGACACATGCCCCGGAAAGACGGCGCGGATAGCGTCGAACGGCGCGGACGTCAACCGTCCGCCGCGCGTGCAACCCTCGCCGCCGCCGCCGCGTTGTTACGCCATCGATTCGGATAGTGGCAAGTCGCAAGGGAGTGGCGGAATGCGCGCAATATTGGTCCTGCTGGGCGTCGCGGCGCTCATCGTCGCCGCACTGATGAGCTTCGGATTCATCGACCTTAACCAGACTCGCGCCGCTGCCCTGCCGAATGTCCGGCTAGAAGGGGGGCAGACGCCGAAATTCGACGTCGATGTCGGCAAGGTCGACGTCGGCACCGTCAACCGCACCGTCGAAGTCCCGGCGGTCAAGGTCGAACGCCCCGCCAACGGACAATAAGCCACTGGCCGCTGCATCCGGCGGCTGGCAAGGGGGTCGGCGATGTTCGATGCGTCCCCGATGCACGCGGCCCTCGCCGCCGCCCATGCCGCTGCACAGGCGGGCGAGGTGCCGGTCGGGGCTGTCGTGGTACAGGGGGGCAGGGTGATCGCCACCGGCGCAAATGCCCCACGTGCGTTCTGCGACCCGACGGCTCATGCCGAAATCCTCGCGATACGCGCCGCGGCCCAAGCGCTCGGACGCGACCGACTGGAGGATTGCGACCTGTGGGTGACGCTCGAGCCCTGCGCGATGTGCGCCGGGGCTATCGCCCATGCCCGAATCGCCCGGCTCTATTATGGGGCGGACGACGCGAAGGGCGGGGCGGTCATGCACGGCCCGCGCTTTTTCAGTCAACCGACCTGCCACCACCGCCCCGACATCTATTCGGGGATCGGTGAGGTCGAGGCCGCGGCGCTGCTCCGCGAGTTCTTCGAGCAGCGCCGCGGATAAATCAGCGCAGATCGTTCTGCGCGATCGGCACGATCTTGATCTCGACGCGGCGATTCTCCGAACGGCCTTCCTCGGTCTCGTTCGACGCGATCGGCTGCGTTTCGCCGAACCCGCGCGTGCCGATGCGCGCCGACTGCACGCCCTGGCTGCTGAGATAGCTGGCCACCGCACCCGCCCGGCGTTCCGACAGCGTCTGGTTATACGCATCCGAACCGGTCGAATCGGTATGGCCGTACACGTCAATATAGGTCTGGTTATATTCCTTCAGCACGTCGGCCACCTGGTCCAGCGTCGGGCGGAACTGCGGCTGCACGTTCGAACTGTCGGTCGCGAAGGTGATACCCGACGGCATGTTCAGCACCAGGTCGTCGCCACGCCGCGTGACTTCGACATCGGTGCCGGCGGTGCGGGCGCGCAGGTCGCGCTCCTGCTTGTCCATATATGCGCCGATCCCGGCCCCGGCCAAACCGCCGATGCCCGCGCCCAGGATCTTTTCGGTGCGGTCGCGCCGTCCGCCGACCAGGTCGCCGAGCAGATAGCCACCGACCGCGCCGCCGATCCCGCCGATCGCCGCACGCGAAATGCGCCGTTCGCCGGTTTCGGGATCGGTCACGCAGGCCGAGGTCAGCATCGCTGCCGAGAGCGCGCCGGCCACCCACAGTTTCGAACGAGCCGCCATTATGTCCTCCATGGTATTCGATTTCGTCGTCGCCCGGAAAAACCGGGCAGGCGGGTCGTTGTTCCGCAACCGTTTTGAACGGACGCTGACCGACGCGTTCATCAAATCGTGCAGCCCAGGCGACTCGCCGGTTGTGCCGGGCGCGGCATTGCTGCATGGGTGGGGCAGTTCGATGGAACCTCTTTCTCCCTTCCCCTGGTTCGACGTCGTCATCATCCTAGCGCTGGTGGCGTTGAACGGCGTGTTCGCCATGTCCGAACTCGCCATCGTCTCTGCGCGCAAGGCCCGGCTGGAGGGATTGGCGCGTGCCGGCGGGCGCGGGGCGGCCACCGCGATGCGGCTGGCCGACGATCCCGGCAAGTTCCTGTCGACCGTCCAGATCGGCATCACCCTGATCGGCATCCTGTCGGGCGCCTATTCGGGCGCCAGCCTCGGCGGGCCGGTCGGCGAACGGATGGTGTTGCTCGGCCTGCCGCCGTCGCTCGCGGACAATGTCGGCTTCGGCGTGGTCATCGGCATCACCACTTTCGCCAGCCTCGTCATCGGCGAGCTGGTGCCCAAGCAGTTCGCGCTGCGCAGCCCGGAGCCGATCGCGGTGCTGGTCGCGCTGCCGATGCTGTGGCTGTCGCGGATCACCGCGCCGTTCGTCTGGCTGCTCGACACCACGTCGGGGCTGATCTTCAAGCTGTTGCGGATGAACCGCGAATCCGAAAACCGGGTGACGGCGGAGGAACTGCATCTGCTGGTCGCCGAAGCCAGTAAGTCGGGCGTGATCGAGGAGCATGAGCGCTCGATCATCTCGGGCGTCGTCCGCTTGGCCGACCGGCCGGTGCGTGAGGTCATGACCCCGCGCACCGATGTCGAATGGCTCGACGTGTCGCTCGACGAAGCGGGCATCCGCGCGGCGATGGCCGCCACCCCGCATACTCGCCTGCCGATCGCCGAAGGATCGGTCGATGCGGTGATCGGCGTGGTGCAGGCGCGCGACATCGTCGCCGCTTTGTGCCGGGGCGAACCGCTGAACTTGCGCACCCTGCTTCACGAAGCGCCGGTACTGCCCGATCAGGTCGATGCGATGGACGCGTTGCAGGCGATCCGCCGTGCCGCCGTGCCGATGGGCCTCGTCCATGACGAATATGGCCATTTCGAAGGGATCGTGACCCCCGCCGACCTGCTGCGCGCGATCGCCGGCGATTTCGCCTCGGACGCGGAGGAGGGCGACCATCCGCTGATCGTCCGCCGCGACGACGGATCGTTGCTGGTGTCGGGCCAGACCCCGGCCGACCAACTCGCCGAACGCATCGGCATCGACCTTCCAGAGGACCGCGACTATGCCACCGTCGCCGGCCTGGCGCTCGCGATCCTCAAGCATCTCCCGACCGAGGGCGAGCATTTCACCGAACAGGGCTGGCGCTTCGAGATCGTCGACATGGACGGGCGCAAGATCGACAAGCTGTTGGTCGAACACGTCGAGTAGACCATCGGACGATACTGCAGCGCGGCGCGGATGTTGCGTTGCAATATCGGCGGGTGGTAGCTTGTTCCGATGCAGATTTCGTCGGAATATGCGTCGCTGGTGCAGTGGATCCGGAACAATACTGATGCGTCGGACCCGGTGTTGCACATCCATGCCGGCATGGCCGTGCTGGTCCTCGCTCGGCTGGTCACGCGCTATCCGCTGTCGCACCCGGTCCCGTTCCTGATCGTCGTCGTCGTGGCGGCGGCGAACGAGGTGCTGAACCGCCTCAACTTCGGGTCGTGGCGGTGGAATGATACGACGGCCGACTTCACCTATTCGGTGTTCTGGCCGGCGGTGTTGTTCTTCGTGCTGGCAGTGCAGCAACGGAAGCAGCGGCGACCGGCGTTGAGGGGAATGCCGGCAAACCGATCGCGTTGAGGGGGCGAAACGCTACCCCCCCCCCCCGCCTTACAACTTCCCGAACACCGCCTCGAACCCGGCGATATCCCCGGCGGCCAGATAGCGCGCCTGTTCGACCCAGCGATCCTTCGCCATTCGCGGCGCAAAGACCCCGAGCCGCGCTGCCACGTCGTCCGCCTCGCCCGGCTGCAACCGCGCCAGCGTGGCGATATCGGGAATACCCTGCTCGACAAGCATCGCCGCGACCTTGGGGCCCAGCCCCTTCAACCGCGTCAGGTCGGTGCCGGAGGGCGCGGCCGGCACCACCGGCGCGGCGCTCTCGACGAACGGCGCGCGGGCCGGCTCGGGCGCGACGACCGGCGGCACCGGTGCTTCGATCGGCTGTTCCAGCGGGGTCGTGACCGGCTCCAGCATCACCGGCACCGCCGGCTCCGGTGCCACCGGTGCCGGTCGTTCGTTCCTCGCCGGAGCCGAAACCGGCTCACCCGGCGCATCCGGATCGGCCGCCGGCACGTCGCCGGTCCGCTGCAGATGCCCGGCTTCCTCCAGTTCGCGCGTCGCCGCCCGCCGCTCGCGCGACAGCTTCATGCCATAAAGGATGCCGATGATCGCCAGCACCGCCAGAATGGCGATGATGACGAAATGCACCGTGGTGAGCGTCCCCAGAAAGCCCGGCGATTGCAACGGGGTCGTACCGCTATCCTGCATGGTTCAGTCCTGCTCGTTCTCGCGTGCCACTTCGCGCCAGCCGATGTCGCGGCGGCAGAATCCCGGAAAGTCGAGCGCATCGACTCCGCGATATGCTGCCGCCTGTGCGGTGGTGACGGTCGCCCCGCGCGCGGTGACGGCCAGCACCCGGCCTCCGGCGGTGACAACGCCCGCATCGCCCGTCCGGGTTCCCGCATGGAACACGATCGTGCCCGCCGCTTCCGCCGCATCGATACCGCCGATGGGCTTGCCCGTTTCGGGCGTCCCCGGATAGCCGGGCGCGGCCATCACGACGGTCAGCGCGGTATCGTTCGAAAATACCGGCGCTTCCGCCTCGGCCAGCCGCCCTTCGGCCACAGCCAGCAACAGCGGCAACAGGTCGCTGTCGAGCCGCGCCATCAGCACCTGACATTCGGGATCGCCGAACCGCGCATTATATTCGATCAGCTTGGGGCCGCGATCGGTCAGCATCAGCCCGGCATACAGCACCCCCGAATAGGGCGTGCCCCGCGCCGCCATCGCCGCCACGGTCGGCTGCACGATCGTATCGATCGCCAGCCGCTCCAGTTCGGGGGTCAGCACCGGCGCGGGCGAATAGGCGCCCATGCCGCCGGTGTTCGGTCCGGTATCGCCGTCGCCGACACGCTTGTGATCCTGCGCCGATCCGAACGGCATCAGCGATACGCCGTCGGTCAGCACGAACAGGCTGGCTTCCTCGCCCGCCAGGAACTCCTCGATCACCGCCTCGCCGCCGGGCTTGTCGAAGATCGCGGCCAGCGCGGCTTCGGCTTCGGCACGGTCCATCGCGATCGTCACGCCCTTGCCCGCCGCCAGCCCGTCGGCCTTGATGACGACGGGGAGCGAGAAGGGGGAGAGGGCGGCGATTGCGTTGTCGAGGTCGGTCACCCGGACATAGCCGGCGGTCGGGATATCCGCCTCGCGACACAGATCCTTGGTATAGCCCTTCGACCCCTCCAACTGCGCGGCAGCCGCCGACGGGCCGAAGGTCGCGATACCGTTGCTGCGCAGATCGTCGGCCAGCCCCGCGACCAGCGGCGCTTCGGGACCGACCACCACCAGCCTGATCGTCCGTTCGACGCAGAACCGCACCACCGCAGCGTGATCGGCGACGTCGAGCGGCACCAGCGTCGCCACTTGCGCGATGCCGGGGTTGCCCGGTGCGGCATAAAGCGTACCTAGGAGCGGCGAACGCGCCAGCTTCCACGCCAGCGCATGTTCGCGCCCACCCGATCCGATCAACAGGACATTCATGGACGATCGCTTCCCCGGTTTTCAGTCGAGCCGGCTCGTAGCCGAGCAGCAGCCCGGCGACAACGCCGCGCCCGAAAGCGTGTCCGAACTGGCCGGTCGCCTGAAACGCATGGTCGAGGGCGAATTCGGCCGCGTCCGCCTGCGCGGCGAGATTTCGGGCTATAAGCGCGCATCATCGGGCCATGTCTATCTGTGCCTGAAGGATGATTCGGCGCTGATCGACGGCGTGATGTGGCGCGGATCGGCGGGCAGCCTGCCGTTCACCCCGCAGGACGGAGTCGAGGTGATCGCCAGCGGCAAGCTGACCACCTATCCCGGCCGCTCGCGCTATCAGATCGTGATCGACCGGATGGAACTGGCCGGCGAGGGCGCGCTGATGGCGCTGCTCGAAAAGCTGAAGGCGAAGCTGGCGGGGGAGGGGCTGTTCGATCCGGCGAAGAAACGCCGCCTGCCATTCCTGCCGCGCACCATCGGCATCGTCACCTCGCCGACCGGCGCGGTGATCCGCGACATCTTGCACCGGCTGGAGGATCGCTGCCCGACCCATGTCATCGTCTGGCCGGTCAAGGTGCAGGGCGAAGGCTCGGCGGCGGAGATCGCGCGGGCGGTACAGGGCTTCGGCGCGTTGCCGGTGAGACCGACCACCGACAACCTCGAACCGTACCCCCGCGAAGGCGGGGGCCCAGAGCCACAGATACTGACGTCAACGCCTGAAACCCTGGACCCCCGCCCACGCGGGGGTACGGCAAGTGACGGGGAAAACACCATCTACCGCCCCGACCTGCTGATCGTCGCGCGCGGCGGCGGGTCGATCGAGGACCTCTGGTCGTTCAACGAGGAGATCGTCGTCCGCGCCGTCGCCGCCTCGCCGATCCCGGTCATCTCGGCAGTCGGGCACGAGACAGACACGACGCTGTGCGACCACGCCGCCGACCTGCGCGCGCCGACCCCGACCGCCGCGGCCGAGATCGCGGTGCCGGTCCGCGCCGAACTGGCCCACAACATCGCCACCCTGTCGCTGCGCACCCAGCGCATCGTCCGCCGCTATCACCAGCGCGGCAGCGAACAATTGGCGGCTTTGGTCCGCGTCATGCCGCGCCGCGACGCGCTGCTGGGGCCGCAGCGCCAGCGGCTCGATGATGTCGCCGCCCGCCTGTCGCTGGCGCTCGAACGACGTGTCGCGACTGCGCGCCGCAATTTCGACCGCCACGGCCATGCGCTCCGCCCCGCGATGCTCACCCAGCGCCTCGCCCAGGCCCGCGCGCAGTTCGAGGGCACGGCGCGGATGCTGGCGCAGGTCGATCCCGACAATCTGCTGCAAAAGGGCTATGTCCGCGTCACCGCCCGTGCCAGCGGCAAGACGGTCACCTCCGCCGCCGAAGCCCGCTCGGCGGGCGCGCTGCAGCTCCATTTCGGCGACGGCGTGCTCGAGGCGAAGGTTGAGCGCACCCCCGGCCGCGCCTATGTCGAACCGACCCAACCCACCTTGCTGTAGAACCGGACCCCATGCTGAAGCCCGAAGCCCGCCCCGCCAAACTCCAATATCTGACCAATAATTTCCGGGTGCTGGTCGATGGCGACTTCGTGACCTGCGCGATTACCGGCACCCGCATTCCACTCGACGAACTGCGCTACTGGAGCGCCGCGCGGCAGGAACCCTATGTCGATGCCGAGGCCTCGACCAAGGCGATGGCGCCCCAGTGATCGTCGCCGCCGCGCTGTTGCTGGCGGTGCAGAGCGCGATCACGCTGAACGGCACGCCGGGGCAGGGCGCGGCGATGACCGGACAGGTGCCGCCCGGCACCACGCTGACCCTCGATGGACAGCCGGTTACGGTCGCCCCCGACGGCGCGTTCCTGATCGCCTTCGACCGCGACGCCGGCCCCGCCGCCACGCTCCTCGCGACGCTGCCCGACGGCCGGCGCGAAGTCCGCACCCCGACCATCGCGCCCCGCGCCTGGCGGATCGAGCGGCTGCCGACCCTGCCGCGCGTGTCGCAGCCGTCCGCCGAATATCAGCGGCGCCGCGCCCCCGAACTGGCGCAGATCGCCGCCGCCCGCACCCGTGCGACCGATGCGCAGGGCTGGCGGCAGCGCTTCGTCTGGCCGGTCACTGGGCGCATCTACGGCCTGTTCGGATCGCAGCGCATCTACGCCGGCGAACCCGGCGCCTATCATTCGGGCGTCGACGTCGCCCGCCCGACCGGCACGCCCGTCGCCGCCCCCGCCGACGGCGTCGTCATCCTCGCCGCGCCTGCGCCCTTCACCCTCGAGGGCAATCTGCTGATGATCGACCACGGCATGGGCCTCAACAGCGCCTTCCTCCACCTCTCGCGCATCGACGTGAAGCCCGGCGACCGCGTCGCCCAGGGCCAGACCGTCGGCGCGATCGGCGCGACCGGCCGCGCCACCGGTCCGCATCTCCACTGGAGCATGAAGTGGCACGACGCGCGCATCGACCCGCTACTGCTTGCCGGGCCGATGCCGCAATAAAGGAACCGCAGGCCGCCCCCGATCATTCCGCCCCCAGATCAAAGGGGACTGCGACCATGCTGCGTGCCACCATCCTGACCGCCATCGCCGCCACCGCGCTGGCCGGCTGCACCACCACGACCAGCGGATCGGGCACCGCCGGCGGCCGTACCGCCACCGCGCCGCTGCGCACCGCGACCGGCGCCGATGTCGGCACCGTCACCGCGACCGAAATGGCGGGCGGCATTCAGATCCGCATCGACGCGCGCGGCATGCCCGTCGGTGTCCATGGCGCGCATGTCCATACCGTCGGCCGCTGCGACGCACCCGACTTCACCACCGCCGGCGGTCACTGGAACCCGACGTCGAAGCAGCACGGCACCAGCAACCCCGCCGGCCCGCATGCCGGCGACGCCCCCAATCTGACCATCGGCGCCGATGGCACCGGATCGCTGACCGTCGAACTGCCCGCCGGCACGATCGACGGCATGCTCGATGCCGATGGCGCGGCGTTCGTCATCCACGCCAATGCCGACGACTATAAGACCGATCCGTCGGGCAATTCGGGCGGTCGCATCGCCTGCGGCGTGTTCACCGCCGCCTGATTGCGCGCAGGTCCGGCCACGGGCATAGCGTCGGGATGACCACCCGCCGCACGCTCCTGGCCGGCATCGCCGCCACCGCCACGCTCGCCGCCGTCCCCGCCCGCGCGCAGCGGGACCGGCTCGACCTGATCGCCGGCACCTATGCCCGACTCGGCGGGCAGGGGCTCTACCAACTGCCCGCGCGTGGCAGCGGCTGGAGCGTCGGCGCCGCCGATCCTGCGCTCAAGGACATCTCGTTCGGCGTGACCCGCGGCGCGATGCGCTATCTGGTCCGCGAATCGGCCGCCGGTCGCCTGCTCGCCACCGATCATCAGGGCAAGGTCCTCGCCGACCTGTCGAGCGGCGGCGACGATCCCTGCCATGTCGCCATCAACCATCGCGGTAACCTGCTGGCCCTCGCCAATTATTCTTCCGGAACCGTCGCGCTCTATCCGCTCGCCGCCGGCATGCCGCAGCCGCCGATCGTCCGGCAGCACACAGGCACCGGCCCCAACAAGGATCGGCAAAGCGCCCCGCACGCCCACTGGGTCGGCTTCTCCCCGAACGATCGCTTCTGCCACTCGGTCGATCTCGGCGCAGACACGATCTTCGCCTATCCGCTCGACAGCGGCGAGATCGGCGATCCGGTCGTCGCATGGCGCGCCCCCGCCGGTGCCGGCCCGCGCCACATGGCCTATCACCCGACGCTGCCGATCGGCTATGTCGTCACCGAACTCGCCAACACGTTGGTCACGCTCGACGCGCAGGCGGATGGCAGCTTCACCACCCGTGCCACCACCTCGCTGCTCCCGCCCGGCTGGGAAGGGCAGTCGCAGGCCGCGCACATCGCGATCGACAGCGCCGGCCGCCGCCTCTACGCCTCGAACCGCGGCCACAACAGCATCGCGGTGTTCGACTTGGCCGAGGACGGCACCGCCACGCTCGCCCAGCATATCGACTGCGGCGGCAACTGGCCGCGCTTCTTCCTGCTGATCGAGGACAGCGGCCAACTGCTCGTCGCCAACGAACGCAGCGGCGACGTGGCAGTCTTCACGGTGACCGTCGACGGCCCGATCCGCCCGACCCCGACGCGGCTGAAGGTGCCGGGCGTGGTGTTCCTCGACCGGGCGTAACGCGCGCCTCAAGCGCAATTCTGTTTCAAAGCAGAGGCTTGCCAGAAATCGTCCGACCCCTCACCATGCTGCCATGGCGATCGAAGGGCATGACGGTTACGAAGGGGCATCGCAGCGGACGCGGTGGGGGTGCTTCGCTGCCTTCCTTTTCGCCGCGCCCGTATTTGCCTTCCTGCTGTTCGTCGATGCACTCGGTGACTGCTGGCCGGGCAGCGGTTGCAGACGTGGTTTTCTAAGCCAGGTGCTGGTTCCCGGCACGATCGTCGCGCTGGTCGCCTTCTTCGCCGCCCGCGCTGCGGTCGGCAGGCGGCAACGACGCAACGACCGGCAATAGCCGCTACCCCAACCGATCCACCGCCGCCGCCAGCCGTTCGTCGAGCACCCCCAGCATCGCCGTCCACCCGCCCAACGCCTCCAGTTCGCCCGGCCCATCGGACACGCCGCGCAGCCCCATCACCGGCACCCCGAAACGCTGGCACGCCCGCAGCACCGCGAACGTCTCCATGTCGACCATGTCGGCATCGATCGCGTCATAGTCGCTGCCGCCGACGATATTCGCCCCCGTCGACAACCGCGCCACCGGCCAGTCGAGCGGCGTCGCCAGCGGCATTTCGGCGGGATGATCCGAAAAAGGCGTCACCCCCTTCGCCACGCCGATCCGCGTCGCATCCATGTCGCGCCACGATACGCTCGCCACCTGCCAGATCGACCCCAAAGGCAGCCGCCGCGACCCGGCCGACCCGATCGACACGACCAGTTCGGGCAGCTCCGCCATTCCTGCCAGCGCCTGCGTCGTCCCGATCGCCGCCTCGACCGGCCCGACCCCGGTGATCAGCGGCACGAAGCGTTCAGCCAGACAGGGTCCGTATTCGTGGTCCGTCGCCATGACGAACAGCACCCGCCGTCCCCCGATCCGCGTCACCTGCATCTCCATTCCCCTGCTGTTCCGCGCGGTTGGTGACGGCAGGATTGGGCGCAGGCAAGGCTTGCTGCGCCTTTTCCGCCTCGATCCGGCGCTTCATTCCGTCGATCCTGGCGATCAACATCGCATCGGTTTCCGCCTGCGTCGCCATGTTCGCGACGATCATTTCCTCGCCGTCGCGCCGTGCGTCTCCGACCCCGCGCATGAGCAGCAACCGCAACAGCCCATCCGAGTACCGCCGCCGATGCCCAACGATCTTGCCGCCATGCCATACCGGCTCCTCCCACCCCAGCACGGCGCGTTCATACGCCGCCTGTTCGATCGTCGGCGCGACCTTGGCCAGCGCCCGCCGCCACGCCCGATCGAACGCCATCGACCGGTCGCGCATCCGATAGGCCGAGGTCGTCGAAATCTGCGCCCGCACACACGCATCGCGCACCGACCCCGTCTCGCTCAACGCCCGCAAGAACGCCCGCTGCCGCTGCGGCGTCCACCCGTCATGCCGTACCCGATATGTCGCCATTCCCCGCCTCCCGATGATGCTGGAACAGTACGGGAACATAATGGCTGTAGGAAAGGGCTGAAACCATCCGCAACGTCCTTTCTCCGCAGCGACACCGCTGCGAAAGTCCCCTACTTCGCCGCATACTTGCCGTACCCCCGCGCAGGCGGGGGGCCAGAGCCAAACAGAACAAGGGCTTGCGTTTGAGGCCCTGGACCCCCGCCTGCGCGGGGGTACGCAATAAGGCTTTTGATCGCGACTTTCACAAAGGTCTTGCCTGCGTGGTAGGATGAACACTTACGTTCGCAAACCCCGCTCTACCCCGACAAAAACTGATATTATCGCTATTGCAAAGCGAAATCATTTATGTTGCATTAAAAGTCGGCCATCGTCCCGCCCGGAACCGGATTCACCCACTTCCCCCGGCTTTATACGGTTGCTAAGGGCCACCGGTACAGCTCGATAACCTCCCGCGGCGGCATGCACGTCGACGGCCCCCGGCCGATCGATCCCGCCCGCGACCAACTGGGAAGGATCCGCATGACCGCTATCGGCCAGGACACGCTCGGCACCCGCGACACGCTCGATGTCGGCGGCAAGACCTATTCTTACTATTCGCTGGCCAAGGCGTCGGCAAAGCTCGGCGACGTGTCGCGGCTGCCCTTCTCGATGAAGGTGCTGCTCGAGAACATGCTCCGCTTCGAGGACGGCGTGACCGTCACGCCCGAGGATGCGCAGGCGATCGTCGACTGGCAGAAGGATGCCCGGTCGGACCGCGAGATCCAGTATCGCCCGGCGCGCGTGCTGATGCAGGACTTCACCGGCGTTCCCTGCGTCGTCGATCTGGCGGCAATGCGCGATGCGATCACCAAGCTCGGCGGCGACGCGGGCAAGATCAACCCGCAGGTGCCCGTCCACCTCGTCATCGACCACTCGGTCATGGTCGACGAATTCGGTACCCCGACCGCTGCCGAAGAGAATGTCGAGCTGGAATATCAGCGTAACATCGAACGCTATGAATTCCTGAAATGGGGTTCGAAGGCGCTCGACAATTTCTCGGTCGTTCCCCCTGGCACCGGCATCTGCCACCAGGTGAACCTTGAATATGTCGCGCAAGCCGTATGGTCGTCGGAATCGACCGACGGCAGCGGTACGATCGCCTATCCCGACACGCTGGTCGGCACCGACAGCCACACGACGATGGTCAACGGCCTCGGCGTGCTCGGCTGGGGCGTGGGCGGCATCGAGGCGGAAGCGGCGATGCTCGGCCAGCCGGTGTCGATGCTGATCCCCGAGGTCGTCGGCTTCAAGCTTACGGGTAAGCTGCAGGAAGGCATCACCGCCACCGACCTCGTGCTCACCGTCACGCAAATGCTGCGCGCCAAGGGCGTGGTCGGCCGTTTCGTCGAATTCTATGGTCCGGGCCTGTCGTCGATGACGCTCGCCGATCGCGCGACGATCGCCAACATGGCGCCCGAATATGGCGCGACCTGCGGCTTCTTCCCGGTCGACGACAAGACGATCGACTATATGCGTCTGACCGCCCGTCCGGCCGAAGTGATCGCGCTCACCGAAGCCTATGCGAAGGCGAACGGCTTCTGGCGTGACGAGAACGCCGTCGACCCGATCTTCACCGACACGCTCGAACTCGACATGTCGACCGTCGTACCGTCGCTCGCCGGGCCGAAGCGTCCGCAGGACCGCGTCGAGCTGCCGAATGTCGACGATGTGTTCAACGGCGACCTGACCAAGGTCTACAAGAAGGACGCACCGAAGCGCGTCGCGGTCGAGGGTGAGAATCACGACATCGGCGACGGCGACGTCGTCATCGCCGCGATCACCTCGTGCACCAACACGTCGAACCCGTCGGTGCTGGTCGCCGCCGGCCTCGTCGCGCGCAAGGCGAACAAGCTCGGTCTCAAGCCCAAGCCGTGGGTCAAGACCTCGCTGGCGCCGGGCTCGCAGGTCGTCACCGACTATCTCGACAAGGCGGGTCTGACTCAGGATCTCGACGCGGTCGGCTTCAACCTCGTCGGCTATGGCTGCACCACCTGCATCGGCAATTCGGGTCCGCTGGCGGCACCGATTTCGGCGGCGATCAACGGCAACGACATCGTCGCCGCCTCGGTCCTGTCGGGCAACCGCAACTTCGAAGGCCGCGTGTCGGCCGATGTCCGCGCCAATTTCCTCGCCTCGCCGCCGCTCGTCGTCGCCTATGCGCTGAAGGGCACCGTGACCGAGGATATGGTGTCGACCCCGATCGGGCAGGGCTCGGACGGGCAGGACGTGTATCTCAAGGACATCTGGCCGTCGAACGAAGAGGTCGCCGACCTCATGGCCGCCAACATCGACGACGGCATGTTCCGCTCGCGCTACGGCAATGTCTATGCCGGCGACAAGCATTGGGCGGGCATCTCGGTCGAGGGGTCGGACACCTACAACTGGCCGACGTCGAGCACCTACATCGCCAATCCGCCCTATTTCGAAGGGCTTACGATGACGCCGAACCCGACTTCGGACATCATCGAGGCGAAGCCGCTGGCGATCCTCGGCGACTCGATCACTACCGACCATATTTCGCCGGCCGGTTCGATCAAGGCAGACAGCCCCGCCGGAACTTTCCTGCAAGAACATCAGGTTAGCCGCCGCGACTTCAACAGCTACGGCGCCCGCCGCGGCAATCACGATGTCATGATGCGTGGCACCTTCGCCAACATCCGCATCAAGAACGAAATGGTCCCCGGCGTCGAAGGCGGCATGAGCCGCTACGACGGCGAAGTCATGCCGATCTACGACGCCGCCATGCGCCACAAGGCCGACGGCACCCCGCTGGTCGTCATCGCGGGCAAGGAATATGGCACCGGCTCGTCGCGCGACTGGGCGGCGAAGGGCACGAATCTCTTGGGCGTCCGCGCGGTCATTACCGAGAGCTTCGAGCGTATCCACCGCTCGAACCTCGTCGGCATGGGCGTGCTGCCGCTGCAGTTCGCCGAAGGCGTGACCCGCCAGACCCTCGGCCTGACCGGTGACGAAAGCTTCACGATCCAGGGCGTTGCGAACCTGCGCCCGCGTCAGGACGTGGAAGTCATCCTGACCCGCGCCGACGGCTCTACCGAGACGTTCCTGACCAAGTGCCGCATCGATACCGTCAATGAACTGGAATATTTCCTGAACGGCGGCATCCTGCAATATGTGCTGCGCAAGCTGGCCGCATAAGCGCCGGTAACCGGTTAAGCGCGGGCCGTGTCTCCGATCCGGGGACGCGGCCCGTTTCGTGTGGGGGGAGCGGGCCATGGCAGGCATCACGGTCATCACGGTGTTCCACAACCGCGCCCACCGGGTACGACCGTCGATCGAATCGCTGCTGGCACAGGATTGCGAGGACGTGCGGATCGTCGCGATCGACGATGGATCGCGCGACGATACGCTCGCCGAACTGCGTGCCCTGTCCGCGCCGAACCTGACCGTTATATCCCAGCCTAACAAAGGCTTCACTGCGACGATGGCGGCGGCCTGCGCGGCGGCGGACACCGACTTCATCGCCGTCCACGGCGCGGGCGACGAAAGCCTGCCCGGGCGCCTCCGCGCGCAACGCGACTTTCTCCTCACCCACCACCAAGTCGTCGCAGTCGGCTGCGCGATCGAGAATGTCGAGGAGGGCGGCAAGGGCTATGTCATCCGGCCCGCCCAGCCGATCCGGAAGGGGCCGATGATCGCCGGCTTCGGCATCTCGCACGGCGAAGTCATGTTCCGCCGCTCGGCCTATCTGGCCGCCGGCGGCTATCGCCCGTTCTTCCGCGTGGCACAGGCGACCGACCTGTTCCGGCGGATGAGCCGGATCGGCGATTTCGGCTATGTCGACCAGCTATTGTACCGCCGTTACCTGTTCCGCGACGGCGTCAATGCCTCTGCGGCCAAGTTCGCCGAACATGAACTCTATTCGGCGATCGGCCATGACGCGTTTGCCGACGCCCTGTCGAGCGGAGTATCGGCGGATGTGATCGACCGGCACGGCGTCCTCGCCCCCTATTACATGCCGCGCTCGAAGAAGATCGCCGGCGGCCTCGCTCGCGCCGCCGTCGTCCATTGGCTACAGGGCGATGATCGCATCGCCCGACACCTCGCCCGCCGCTCGCTGGCCGAGAAGCTGACGCTTCGCGGCGCGATCGTCGCCACCCAGTTGCTGCTCTCGACCATCGGCCTGCGCGATGCGATGCAGCGTCTGGCGGTGAAGACCAATCGCGGGCGCAATGAATATGCGCTCGCCCGCTTCTATCGCCCGCCCGCCGGGAAATAGCAAATCAGCCGCCCCCAATACCCCGCTTTCCTACAGCGAACGGCTTATCCTATCGATGACGGCGCTCTTTCAAAGGTCCGCTCAAAAGCCCGGTCGACAGGTCGAAAGCACCTCGCCGCGCAATGCTGCACGAGTGTGAACTTTGTGAACTTTGGACCTCAAACCCCGCCCCGCGCGCGGCGGGGCAGGGGGTGCCGCTTACTTCTGGCAAGCGACGATCGCCTCGATCACGGCCAGCGTTTCCTGCGGGTCGCGGATCTTCACCGTGTCCATGCCCGCGGCCTTGGGCGCATAGTCATTGCCGCCGGGGAAGATCGCGTCGCCGATGAACAGCATGTCGTCGGTGGCGATGCCGCTGATATCGGCCAGCTTGGCAAGGCCGGTCGCCTTGTCGACGCCTTCCTTGGTGATGTCGATCGACGTCGCGCCGCCCATGTTGATCGACAGGCCCGGCAGGCGCTGCTTGAGATCGGCCTGGATGATCTTGCGCTTCTCGAACTTGGGGTCCCAATGTTCCTTGGCGTCGATCGGCGCCTGCTGGCCCAGTGCCGAGAAGGTGATCTGGCTGCCGCGATCCTCGATCCGCTCGCCCCAGGTTTGTTCGGGGACGAAGCCGGTGGCTTCTAGCGCCGCGTCGAACGCCTCAAGGATCTTCGCCTTGGTCTCATCGGCGAACAGGTCGGCATAGACCGTGTTCCAGCGCCCATCGCCATAGGTATACAGCTTGGTGCCGCTGGTCGGCATCATCCACAGCCGGCTGAGATCGGCGCGTTCGGGGAGGCGGCTGGCGACCTGTTTTTCGAACTGCGGCCAGTCGCCGCCGGAGATGATCGCGACATGCGTGACGCCCAGTAGGTCGGCGAGCGCTTCGCCCATCGCCTCGGTCAGTTGCTGTTTGCTTTCGGCCAGGGTTCCGTCGAGGTCGAAGGCTACGAGTTGCTTCATATTGTCACTCCGGCAGGGGGCGAGCGCCGGCGGGCGCCGGCGCGGGAAAGGTTGGCAGGATGGTCAGCGGCCGCCCTCACGGCGGGTCAGCGCGGCGACGCAGCTGGCCCGGTCGATCGGCGCGCCGTTGCGCTGGCGCGAATCGATATGGCGGACCACCGGCACGCCGCCGTCCTGCGGCGGGTAGAGATAGGCGTCGAGCACACAGATGTTCGACCCGAATTGCAGCTTGCGCCCAGCCCCTTCGGTCAGGTCGAGCTGCGGCTGGCCGAACAGGCCGGTCAGCGCATTGGCGTTCTGCCCCAGCACCCGTTCGAGGCCGACGATGCCATAGGTCGGTCTGGGCGGGACGGGCAAGGCGTTCTGGCGGACGACCGGCGCGATCGACCCGGCACAGGCAGACAGGGTCAGCCCCGCGGCGACCGCGATGAAACCGCTACGCATGTCCGTCCCCCCTCGGGCGCCGCCGGTGGAACCGATGCGTCGCCATCGCCGCGCCGATCAAGGGCGCAACGAAATTCACAAACGGCACAAGCAGCAATCCGGTTCCGACCAGCCCCAGCACGAAACGCCGCCCGCCCGTGGCGGACCGTTCGGCCCGCATCGCGGCGGGCGGCAGGTGCCGGGCGGCGACCATGTCCGACAGGTCGCGCCCCAACAGCCAACCATTGACGACGAAGAACACCGCCGCCGTCCCGATCCCGGTCGCCAGCAGCACGACATAGAGCGGCAGGAAGAACAGATTGACCGCCAGCGCGCGCAGCGCCGACGTCGCACTCATCCTCAGCGACCGGCCGATCGGCACCGGTCGTGCGGTGGCAAGGGCGGCCGGGTAATGTCTCGCCTCGACCGCTTCGACCACGTCATCGGCGAACAGCCCGATGACCGCGATCGCGACGATGCGGAACAACAGCCAAGCGATGCCGATCGCCGCGATCGCCGCCGCCACTGCCGCCAGCGTGCCGGCATCGTCGCCGAGCAGCAGGACATCGGCGGTCAGCCAGTGCGCGCCCCACGCCAGCGCCGCTCCCAATGCGGCGAGCAGCACCAGCGTCAGCGCCAGCGACTTGGCCAGCACGCGCAGGAACGCCCGGTCGCCGAGTTGCCGGACGGACAGGAGGAAGCTTTCGATCATCGCCCGCGACGATGCGGGGCCGGCCGCCCGCCGTCAACGCCTTGCCTGCCCTCCCGCCGCTGGCTAACGCGAACGGCAACGTCCGCGCCTATGCTGGCGGCGGACCGCTTGTTCGGAGACCCTATTTGACCCAACCCACGCTCGACGTCGTCGCGATCGGTAACGCCATCGTCGATATTCTGGCCCAGTCCGACGACGCCTTCCTCGCCAGCGAAGGCATGACCAAGGGGTCGATGCAGCTCGTCTTCTCGCCTGCCGACGCCGATGCGCTCTATGCCAAGATGGGGCCGGGCCGCGAAGTATCGGGCGGGTCGGCGGCGAACACCGTCGCGGGCATCGCGGCGCTGGGCGGCAAGACCGGCTTCATCGGCCAGGTCGCCGACGACCAGCTGGGCGCGGTCTTCGCGCACGACATCCGCGCCGCCGGCGTCCGCTTCGACACCGCGGCGCGTAGCGGCGAGCCGACCACTGCCCGCTGCCTGATCTTCGTCACGCCCGATGGGCAGCGGACGATGAACACCTTTCTGGGCGCGTCGCAGTTCCTGCCCGAAGCGGCGCTCGACGCCGACCTGATCGCCAGCGGCGCGATCCTGTATCTCGAAGGCTATCTGTGGGATCCGGAAGAGCCGCGCGCCGCGATGCGCGCCGGCATCCGCATCGCGCGTGATGCGGGGCGCAAGGTCGCCTTCACCCTGTCGGACACCTTCTGTATCTCGCGCCACGGCGACGACTTCCGCGCGCTGATCGCCGAGGGGCAGGTCGACATCCTGTTCGCCAACGAGAGCGAGTTGCTGGCGCTGGCGCAAGTCGAAGATTTCGACGCGGCGGTGGACCAGATCGCAGGCCAGGTGCCGGTACTGGTCGTAACCCGCGGCGAACATGGCGCGATCGCGGTCACCGGGGGCACGCGCACCAGCGTCCCTGCCCAGCCGATCGAGCGCGTCGTCGACACGACCGGCGCGGGCGACTTGTTCGCCGCCGGCTTCCTGCACGGTCAGTCGCATGGCTACGACATCGAACGCTCGCTGAAGCTGGGCGCGCTGTGCGCTGCCGAGATCATCTCCCACTATGGCGCGCGGCCCGAGGTCGACCTGACCAAGCTGATGCACGATAAGCTCGGCTGAGCGACGCGACCCTTCAAAAGAAAAGGGGGAGGCCGATCGGTTCGGCCTCCCCCTTTTTGTGTCCGGTCGGTTCGATCAGTGCGAACCGGGTACGTCGCGATGGTCGTCCATTTCCGCGACCTCGACGATCCCGCGACCGAGATGGCTGCGGCGATAACCGTAGAGGAAATAGATTACGAGGCCGATCGCGCCCCACACCGGCAGCACCAGCTTGGCGTCAGGCGGCAGTGCCAGGAACAGGCCGACACAGCCGATCATCGTCGCCGGCGCGACCAGCCACACGGCCGGCGTGCGGAACGGGCGAGGGCGGTGCGGATCGCGCTTGCGCAGCACCAGCACGCCGACCGCCACCATGAAGAAGGCGAACAGTGTGCCGGCATTGGCGATGTCGGCCAGCTTGCCGACCGGCAGGAACGCTGCGGCAAAGGTCACGCCGATGCCGGTGATCGCGGTGATGACGTGCGGCGTCTTCCACTTCGGGTGGATCGCCGACAGCTTCTCGGGCAGCAGCCCGTCGCGCGACATGGTGAAAAAGATGCGCGTCTGGCCGAACAGCATCACCAGAATGACTGACGGGAGGGCGAGGAAGGCGGCGAGGCCGATCAGGTTGCCGATGTTCAAATAGCCGATCTCGCGCAGCACGTGCGCCAGCGCTTCCTTCGAACAGGCCAGCGGTTCGCTGCCCATGCCGGCCAGTTCGGTGCAGCGTGCGCCCAGCGCCTGCGAACCCGGTGCCAGCCATTCGCCGATCGCCGAGGTCACCGGCTGCGACCCGAGCGGCGAACCGATCGCGCCCGCCGCCACCAGCATGTAGAAGGCGGTGCAAATGCCGAGGCTGCCGATCAGGCCGAGCGGCACGTTGCGTTGCGGGTTCTTGGTCTCCTCGGCCGCCGTGGAAACCGCGTCGAAGCCGACATAGGCGAAGAAGATCGAGGCCGCTGCGCCGACGATCCCCTGACCCTCGCTGCCGAACCAGCCATTGGGGGCGAAGGGTTCGAAATTCTCCATCCGCATCACCGGCAGCGCGAGGATGATGAACGCGGTCAGCGCCGTCACCTTGATCGCGACCAGCACCGCATTGACCTTCGCGCTCTCGCTGGTGCCGAGCATCAGCAGCCCGGTGATGAGCAGCGCGATGGCGACGGCGGGCAGGTTGATGAAGCCGCCGGGCACGTACGGCCCGGTAATCAGCGCAGTCGGCAGGGTGATGCCGAACCACCCCTGCAACTGCCCGACGAAATAGCCCGACCAGCCGACCGACACGGCGGAGGCGGCGACGGCATATTCGAGGACCAGCGCCCAGCCGACCATCCATGCCAGCAGCTCGCCGAGCACCGCATAGGTATAGGTATAGGCCGATCCCGACACCGGGACCATCGACGCGAATTCGGAATAGCACAAAGCCGCCACCGCGCAGACGACCGCGGCGATGATGAACGAGATCATCATGCCCGGTCCCGCCTTTTGCGCGGCTTCGGACGTCAGCACGAAAATGCCGGTGCCGATGATGGCGCCGACCCCCAGCATGGTCAGCTGGAACGCACCGAGGGTGCGGGTTAGCGATTTCTTTTCTGCGGTCGCAAGGATCGCATCGAGTGGCTTGATACGGCCGAAAATCATGCAGGCCCCCCAAACGCGGCGCCTTCTACCGAGGGCCGCGGATTACAAAGGCGTAAACCTACCCGCAAAAACCGTCCGTGCAATTGCTTTCGTGCAACAAAGCTGACCTATCGTGCTAGCATGGGGCCGAGCGGCTGTCCGCCGAACAGGTGGACGTGCAGATGCGGCACCTCCTGCCCGCCATGGCCGCCGATATTGGCGAGCAGGCGATAGCCCGGTTCGACCAGGGCGTTGTCGCGCGCAATCTGTCCCACTGCGCGCACGAACCCCGCGATTTCGGCATCGCTGCCCCGCGCCGAAAAATCGTCCCACGACACATAGGCCCCCTTTGGGATCACCAGAATGTGAACCGGTGCCTGCGGCGAAATATCGTGGAAGGCGAGGGCGTATTCGTCCTCATACACGCGCTTGGCGGGGATTTCGCCGCGCAGGATGCGGGCGAAGATGTTGTCGGGGTCGTAAGCCTGGGTAGCGTCGATCGGCATCGGATCACTCCTTGGGACGGGCGGCCTTCTCGGCGATGCCCGAGCGGCCTTCGCGGGCGGTCAGTTCGGCGCGGACATCGTCGAGTGAGATGCCCCGGTCGCAGAGCAGCACGGTCAGATGGAACATCAGGTCGGCCGCTTCGCCGATCAGCCCGGCGCGATCGTTCTGACAGGCGGCGATGACGCATTCGACCGCTTCCTCGCCGACCTTCTGCGCGATCTTGGCGGTGCCGCGGGCGTGCAGCTTCGCGACATAGCTTTGGGCCGGGTCGCCGCCGATGCGGCTGGCGATTACCGATTCGAGCCGGTCGAAGGCGTCCATGTCAGTCCTTGCGCTTGCGGTTGCGGATCGCGCGCCGTGCCAGCACCACCATGAACACGAACGCGGCGAAGGTCGCGACGTCGGACACGGCGAAGCCTTCGCGGGGCGGGGCGACGCCCGAATGGGCGGCGAGGGCGGCGGTCGGCATGCTGCCGCTCTAGGCGGTTTGGCGGTCGCCGGGCAAGCACCGTACCGGGTCCGCTGCGACAGGAACCGCTGGCATGGCGGGATCGTTTTGTTCCATTATCCATCATCGGGCGTTGCGACGTCGTCACGTCGGTCAGCGACCCGCAGGAGCAATCGCATGTTCTATCGGCTGCGCGCGATCGTGCTGGCATTGGCGGCGGGGGCGGGCGTGTCCGGCTGCGCCTATGGCGATTTCGGCTATGGCGGCGTCGGGGTCGGCGTCGGATCGGGCTATTATGGCGGGGGCGGCTATGGCGGCTATTACGACCCCTATGCGACCGGGTTCGGCGATCCGTACTGGGGATGGTTCGGCGACTATTATTATCCGGGCACCGGCTATTACGTCTATGACCGCTATCGCCGGCCGTTCCGATGGAACGATCGCCAGCGCTATTACTGGCAGCAGCGCCGCGGCCAGTGGCGCGGCGGCTGGGGCGACAACCGCCCGCGCTGGGACGGCTGGAACCGACCAGGGTTCGACCGGCGGCCGGGGTTCGAGAACGTCCCGCGCGGCAGCAGCCAGTCGCCGCTGCCGGGCCGTCCGGGCGGCTGGCGCGGGCGTAGCGATGCCCTGCCGGGCAACCCGCCGCGCGCCGGGTTCGAACGGCGCGGCTTCCAGTATGTGCCACGCGGCTCCACCCAAGCGCCGGTGCCCGGCCAGCCCGTTGCGGCGCCAGGGAGCACGGGGCGGCCCGGGTTCGAGCGGCGGCGCGGGTTCGAATATGTCCCGCGCGGGTCCAGCCAGTCGCCGCGACAGGGTGCCGGTGCGGTGCGCGGCTTCGAACGGCCCGAAGGGGTTCGGCCGGGCGGCGGCCGCTTCCGTGGGGCCGAAGGGCGCGGACCGGGCCGGGGCGGACGTCGGTCGGATTGAGGCGGCGCTAGGGCGTTGTGCCTTCCCTTCGAACCGGACCTCATCCCGGCATGGGCTGGGATATCCGGGTCATAGATGGTGGCAGGAGCCGCCAGAAGCCCCAGCCTTCGCCGGGGCGACGTTTCGCATCAAGTGTGCACATCGCCGGTCGGAACGGCGGTACGGGGATGGCGGCGGGATCCTGGTGAAACGCTCTTCGGCGTACCCCCGCGCAGGCGGAGGTCCAGGGTCACACGCGCAACGGGCTGTTCTGCTAGGCCCTGGGCCCCCGCCTCCGCGTGGGCACGGGGGTGGCGTAGGGCGTTACAACGACTCGCCACCGGGGACAGCGTGCGCGTCTACCCTGCGTCCTTGCCGGCACGCGTCGCGATCAGCGCCTGCGAAATGAACGTCAGCACGATCTGATCGTCCTGGTTGCGCACCGTCACCTTGCTTGCGACGCTGCCCATTTCGGGGCGGCTGGTCGATGGGCGCACCGACAGTACCTCGGTCTCGCACGACAGCGTGTCGCCGGGATAGACCGGCCGCCGCCAGCGTAGTTCGTCGATCCCCGCCGCGCCGAGGCTCGCGATCGGGTGGGCGGTCCAGTGTTCGACCAGCATCGCCATGGTCATCGCACAGCTATGCCAGCCGCTCGCCGCCAGCCGCCCGAAATGGGTTCGTGCTGCGGCCTCGTCGGACAGGTGGAAGGGTTGCGGGTCGTATCGCCGGGCGAAGTCGATCACCGCGTCGCGATCGACGGTGTAGGAGCCGAACCGGGCGGTGTCGCCGACGGCGATGTCCTCGAAATAGCGCATCGTACAGGTTTCAGGCCGAAACCCGCCCGCTGGCAAGCGTTATCGCAGCGCGCGTCCGGCAAGGCCGTCGTCGCCGTCGAGCGTCGGGTCGGCCGGCAGGCCGAGCATCCGACGCAGCAACGGGTGGATCGCGGTGTTGCGGAACGACGGCAGCGTCACACCCGAGCGGAAAGCGGGGCCGCCCGCGACGAACAGCGCCTGCATCTCGGGCGCGGCATTGTCATACCCGTGGGCGCCGCCGGTGACCGGGCGGGTCGGGGCGGTCGGCATGATCGTCCAGCCGACCTCCGCGAGGCACAGGAAGGCCGGCGCGCGCGGATTGGTGCCGTAGCGCAGCCGGGCGGGGACCTGTGCCTTGGGCCAGCAATGCATATGCTGCTGTGGCCGGGCGAGCGCGGCGGCGAGCGCGGCCTGCCGACCCGGCATCGGTTCGATCGCGGCATAGGGGCCGGTTTCGATCAGGCGATAGCTGCCGGTCGGCGCAATGCGATCGAACGCGATGACGCGGTCGGTGGCGACCGCGGCCATGCCATGATCGGCGACGACGATCAGGTTGGCAGGCTGGTCCAGCGCCGCCAGTTCGCGCTGCAGCCGGCCGATCGCGGCATCGACCTTCGTCATCGCCGCCAGCGTCTCGGGCGCGGCGGGGCCGTGATCGTGGCCGGCGACGTCGACATCGTCGAAATAGAGGGTGACGAAGCGCGGGCGCGTCGCCGCCGGGCGTCGCATCCAGTCGATAACGCCTTCGACGCGCTGTTCGGCGGTGATCGCCTGATTGAACGCCTGCCAGTCCGACGCATGGCGACCGCCGACATAGACGCCGTGATCGGCCTTGCCGGTGCCGCCCCACGCCACCTCGCTGCCCGGCCAGAACAGCGTCGCGCCGCGCACGCCACCCTCCTCCGCCGCGATCCAGATCGGCTTGGCAGCGTTCCACCAGAAGGGATCGGTCGTTTCCATGGTGAAGACCTCACCGGGGCGGGCGGCGTCCTCCATCTTGTTGCCGACGATGCCCGATTTGTCGGGACGCACCCCGGTGGCGATCGTCCAGAAATTGGGGAAGGTCTTGGTCGGGAAGCTCGGCTGCATCGCCGCCTTCACCCCGTCCGCCGCCAGTCGCGACAGGTTGGGCGCGACGGTCGGCGACAGATAGTCGGGCCGGGCACCGTCGACGCCGATCAGGATCGTGACCGGGGCCTTCGCCTCGGCCACCGCCGCGGCGGGCGGCCGCGGGGCGACCGACCCGGTGTGGATGACGCAGCCCGACAGTGCGGCGAGCGCGACGAACAGGGTCGGGATACGCATGACAGGTCTCGGCAACTGGACAAGCAGCCGGTCTATCGTCTGCGCGTGACGGGAATGTGGCGGTCAGACGTTGAAACGGAACAGCATCACGTCGCCGTCCTGCACGACATATTCCTTGCCTTCGGCGCGCAGCTTGCCGGCATCGCGGGCGCCGCTTTCGCCCTTGCAGGCGATATAGTCGGCGAAGGCGATGGTTTCGGCCCGGATGAAGCCGCGTTCGAAATCGCTGTGGATCTCGCCCGCCGCCTGCGGTGCCTTCGCCCCGACCGACACGGTCCAGGCGCGCGCTTCCTTCGGGCCGACGGTGAAGAAGGTGAGCAGGTGGAGCAGCGAATAGCCGGCGCGGATAACGCGCGCGAGGCCGGTCTCCTCGAGGCCAAGGTCGGACAGGAATTCGGCGCGGTCAGCGGGGTCCATCGTCGCGATATCGGCCTCGATCGCGGCGGAGACGACGACCGCTTCGGCCCCTTCCGCCTTCGCCTTGGCAAAGACCTTCGCCGACAGTTCGTTGCCGTCGGCGGCGTCTTCTTCGTTCACGTTGCAGACGTACAGGACCGGCTTGGCGGTCAGCAGCTGCGCCTGCGCGAAGAGGCGTTCCTCTTCCTCGTCCTTGATCTCGGTCAGCCGCGCGGGCTTGCCCTCGCGCAACAGGTCGAGCGCGCGGCCGAGCACGGCGGCGGCGACCTTCGCCTCCTTGTCGCCCTGCTGCCCCTTCTTGGTCAGGTTGGGCACGCGCTTTTCGAGGCTTTCCAGGTCGGAGAGCATCAGCTCGGTTTCGACCGTATCGGCATCCGCGATCGGATCGACGCGATCGTCGACATGCTGGATGTCGTCATTCTCGAAGCAGCGCAGGACGTGGACGATCGCGTCCACCTCGCGGATGTTGCCGAGGAACTGGTTGCCGAGCCCTTCGCCCTTCGATGCGCCGCGCACGAGGCCGGCGATGTCGACGAACGCCAGCTGCGTCTCGATCTTCTTGGCCGAACCGGCGATCTCGGCCAATTGGTCTAGGCGAGGGTCGGGGACGGCGACGTTGCCGACATTCGGCTCGATCGTGCAGAAGGGATAATTGGCCGCCTGCGCCGCCTGTGTCTGCGTCAATGCGTTGAACAGGGTGGACTTGCCGACATTCGGCAGGCCGACGATACCGCAGCGAAAACCCACTTGGCGCAATCCCGGTGATGGTGGAAAGCCCGCCCCTTAGCCGCTGTGGCCGGGCTTTGCAAAAGCTACCAGCGATAGTTGAAGCTGACGCTGATCCGCTCGCTCTTGCCGGCATGCGGCATGACCTCGTGGCGCAGCCAGCTTTCCCACAGCAGCAACGTGCCCGAATGCGGCGCGACCGTTTCGAACGTGCCGGGGCGGGTGGGGGCGGCCATCAGCATCGGCAGCCGCGGGTCTTCGAACCGGATGCCGCCGGCACCCTCGGGCACCGCGACATAGACGGTGCCTGACACGACGCTGTGCGGGTGGAGATGCCCCGAATGGCCGCCGCCGGGCTTGAGCAGATTGACCCACAGGCTGTCGAGCTTCAGCTTGCGGCCCCCCAGTTCCATGCCGCAGGCGGCGGCGAATTTCGCGACATGGCGGTCGAGCACGCGCTTCAGATCGGCGAAGACCGGGTCGCGCAGCGGCAGGTCGTTGAGCGAGGCGTAGGAGGTATAGCCGCGATAGCCATGCTCCTTCGACCAGCGGCGCCCGGCCATATCCTCCTCGGCCAGCGCACGGACCGAGGCGTCGAGATCGGCGACCAGCGTGTCGTCCGATAGGCTGGCTTCGTAGAGATGGGTCGGGAACAGGGTGCGGACGGTCATGGCGGCGGCTTGGCGGATTGGCGCGGGTTTGGAAAGGGTCAGCGGCGGTGCTGCGACAGGAAGGCCCACAGCGCGTCGTTGTCGACGACCCAGCTATGCCCGCCGCCGACGGTGACCCGCCCGACCACGTCCGCGCCGCCGCGGCAGGCGGCGTAGCGTTCCTCATAGACCTTAGGCGCGACCCAGCGGGTGGTGGGAGCGGCGGTGCAGCGGTTGAGCGTCGCCCAGCGCTGTTCGGCGGCGTGCATGGTGTAGGACCAGTATTTCGCACCGCCGCCCTGGATGGGGTTGGTGGTGTCGGCGTCGCCGGCAAAGGCGATGACCGGAACGGCACGCGACGGGCGGCAGGTGGCGGGATCGGGGCGGCTGGGGTCGCTTTCCAGCGGATTGCCGGCGCGCAGGCCGACGACCGGGGCGATCGCGGCGAAGCGGTCGGCGGCGACGCAGCCGAGCCACGAGGTCATCCGCCCGCCGCCAGACAGCCCGGTGGCATAGACGCGGACCGGATCGACGCAGCCCGCTTTGGCCAGCTGGTCGATCAGCGCGCCGATGAAGGCGACGTCATCGGGGGCGTCGGGGCCGGGGATCGTGCCGGCGACGGTAGGGACGCCGGGGATGTTCCAGACGAAACCCTTGTCATGGGCGATGCCGGCATCTGGAGCGGCGACGAGGAAGCCGTGCTGGTCCGATGCTGCGGCCAGGTTGGAGTCGCGCAGCATCGCCGTGCCGGTGCTGCCGCTGCCATGGAGTAGGATGACTAGCGGTGCGGGCGTGGCCGGGGTCTGCCCCTGCGGCAGGTGGATCAGGACCGAGCGGTCGCCGACCGCGACCCGCGCCGCGCCGGACAGGGTGCAGGTCGGGGCGGCATGGGCGGTGCCGGTGACGAGCAGGAGAAGGAAGGCGAGCAGTTGCAACGGCTTGACCATGGATGGCTTCCTATCCGACGGGGGCGGGGGTGGGCAACAGCGGGTCAAAGTTCACAAAGTTCACACTAGTGACGCAGTTGTGCAAGGTGCGACCGGGCGGGACGTCGGGTAGCGGGACATGGTTCGGACCGGGCGAGCATGGTGCGGTTGCGGCGGGTAGGAAAGCGGTTTCGCGACGATCGCCGCATCCGCCTTATCGCAGCGGCAGGAACAGGTCGGTGATCGCGTCCGCCTCCGCCACGTCGGGAAAGAAGCGGACCCGCTGGCAGTAGAGGGGAAAGTCGCGCGGTTCCTCGCCGCTGTCGGGCAGCCAGTCGCGATAGAGCTGCAGCGCGGCGGGCTCGAGATCGTCGCTGCGGCCGGTCAGGCGCAGCACGGCGCAGCGGCCGGCGGGGATGAGGCCGGCGGTCACGCCATCACTCACCGGAAACGAGCGGTCGGTGCCGACGCACAGGTCGATGCGTACCGGCCCCGCTGCTGGGTCAGCCGGATCGCTGTGAAAGATATTGAAGGTCGGGGTGTTGGCGGGCGACAGACGGTTCGCCCGACGCCACGCGATGAAGCGGCGGATGGTGTCGCCGATCGCAGCCATGTCGCCATCGTGGCGCATGATCGCAACGGGGGTGGCGGGGACATCGCAGATCGTGACGGGAGCGAAGGGCTGCATCGTTCGGTTCCTTACATCGTCGAGCGGCAGGAGCGCCGCGCGCCACGGTGCCCAGTCGGGCGCGGCACGGAAATCGGACGGCGATTGCCCGAAGCGCTGGCGAAAGGCGCGGGCAAAGGCATCGGGCGCGTCGTAACCAGCACCGAGCGCGATGTCGGTGATCCGGTCGGTATCGCGATAGGCGAGTTGGTAGGCGGCGCGCTTCAGCCGGGCGAGCTGGACATAGCGATGCACCGACAGGCCGAAACAGGCGGTGAACTGCCGGTGGAAATGATATTTCGAAAAGGCGGCGACCGCGCTGATGGTCGCGAGGTCGAGATCGTCGTCCAGATGCCGGTCGATATGATCGAGCGCGCGACGCATGCGGTCGTGATAATTGCGCTGTGCCGGCGTCATGTCCGTTCCTTGTGTGGCACTTGTGTATGCGCACGGGAAGGGCGGGGGTGCTCGACCGATCTTGCGGAAGTGGGCGTGCGTGCTTCAATTACCTTCGTCATTCCCGCCTGTGCGAGACCTCTGCGAATGTCTGCCGCACCGTATCCCCGCAAAGGCGGGGACCCAGGGCCACATTCGCAAGCCGTTGTTTTGCTCGGCTCTGGACCCCCGCCTGCGCGGGGGTACGGATGGGTCCGGGGACAGGTAGCGGACTTTCGCAGAGGTCTCGCCGTCGCGGGAATGACGAAAGGGGGGTGGCAGCGCCCCTCACCCCATCCGCCGTGCGACTTCGTTCATGAAGCGCACGTCGTCGCCCGCTGCCAGCCATGGCGCCTCGGCAGCGACCGCGCCGAGCAGGTCGGTCAGGTCGTCGAGTTCGGCCTTGACGAAATTGCCCAGCACATAGGGGCTGACCCGGTCCTTGTGCCCCGGATGGCCGATGCCGAGGCGGATGCGGCGGAAGTCGGGGCCGATATGCGCGTCGGTCGAGCGCAGGCCGTTATGGCCGGCATGGCCGCCGCCGGTCTTCACCTTCAGCTTGAAGGGTGCGAGGTCGAGTTCGTCGTGGAAGACGGTGACGTCGGCGGGCGTCAGCTTGTAGAAGCGCATCGCTTCGCCGACCGAGCGCCCGCTTTCGTTCATATAGGTGCCGGGTTTGAGCAGCAGGATCTTCTGCGTGCCGATGCGACCTTCCTGGATCCAGCCCTGGAAGGCGCGTTTGGGCGCGGCGAAATCATGGACCTCGGCAATGGCGTCGACCGCCATGAAGCCGATATTGTGGCGGTGCATCGCATATTGCGGGCCGGGATTGCCGAGGCCGGTCCAGAGTTGCATCGCGTGGGTCCTTCGGGTGGAGTGGCGAGGGCGCGTGTAGCCGCAACCGTCATGCTCGCGAAGGCGGGAATGACATCGGGGAATATGAAAGCCCCGAAACGCAAAGGAGCGGGACGACCTCGGCCATCCCGCTCCTTCGTAACGCCGGACAGGCGGGGCGGATCAGCCCTCGGCCTTGTCCTCGCCTTCGGCTTCTTCGGCCTCGGCAGCGGCTTCGGCCGACTGCGCTTCGGCGACTTCGGCGTCGAGCGCCTCGTCTTCGGCGGTCAGCGTGGTCGGCGGGGTGATGGTGGCGACGGTGACGGCATCTTCCGAAGCGGTCGCTTCGGCGCCGTTCGGCAGCGTCACGTCCGACAGGTGAATCGATTCGCCGACTTCGCGGCCGGTCAGGTCGACGACGATCTCGGTCGGGATGTTCGACGCTTCGACGGCCAGCTCGATTTCGTGGGTCACGACGTTCAGAACGCCGCCGTCACGCTTGATGCCGGGGGCCGCGTCTTCGTTGGTGAAGGTCACCGGCACGGCGACGGTCACGGTCGCGTTCTTGGCGATGCGCAGGAAGTCGACATGGATCGGCTGGTCGGTGACGACGTCGAAGGCGACGTCCTTGGCCAGCGTGCGCACCTTGCTACCACCGACATCGACCATGATGACCGAGTTCATGAAGTGGCCGGTCATGAGCTGCTTCATCAGCTCACGGGCGTTCAGGTGGATGCCCTGCGGGTCCTGGTTGTTGCCATAGATCACGGCGGGGACGCGGCCATCGCGACGCAGGGCGCGGGAGGCTCCCTTGCCTACCCGATCGCGCGTCTCGGCCGACAGGTGCAGCGTGTCGCTCATCATGTCTTCCTTAAGAAACGAAGTTTGTGTGTCTTGCGCGGCCGGGCCTCCAGGGATGACCCCGGCACGAACAAGCGCGGGCGCATAGGGGAGTTCGGGCGGAAAGGCAAGGTTGGTTGCTCCGACGCCTTTCTTCCCCCGTTCGCTTCGAGCGGAGGTTCGAGCCTGTCAAGAACCGTAGTCGAGAAGGGGTGCCCCAAGCCAGGCGTTCTCGACGGGCGCTTCTCGACTGCGCTCGAAGCTGCTCGAACCGAACGAATTTAGGGTGACGGAACGGCCTACCGTACCCGCCGCACCTCGACCCCCATCGCCTGCAACCGCGCCTGCACGCTGTCCGGCCCGGCCAGATGCCCCGCGCCGACCGCGACGAAGCGGGTACCGGGTTGGCGCATCCACCTGCCGATCGTGCGTGTCCATGCCGCATTGCGCCGCTCGAGCAGCGCGGTGCGGACCGACGGGCCGGCTGCGTCGAGGTCGCTCGCCAGCAGCCGGTCGAGCGTGGCGACATTGCCCTTGCCCCAGGTCGCGACAATGCGGTCCATCGCCGCCACCGGTTCGGGGTCGTCGAGGACGCGGGCGAGCATCGTGCGCTGTGCGGGTTGCGGCAGCGCGGCGAAGATGGCGATTTGCTTCTCGATCGTCTCCAGCGGCTCGATCGTGGTGCCGCTGCGATCGGCGAGTCGCGCCAGCAGCGCCTCGGGGGCGGGCGCGGGGCTGTAGCCGGCGCGGGCGAGCGGCTGGGCGGCGAGGGTGGTGGCGGCGAACCACGGATCGGTCGCATCGAACGCTTGGGCGGGAAAGCCGAGATCGTGCGCCCGCTTGCGCAGGCGGCGGTCGAGGTCGGGCGGCAGCGGGGCGGGTTTGACCGGCGCGACCTTCACCAGCGACTCTGCCATCGCATCGTCCGTCACCGGCGCGATTTCGAGGGTCAGCACGTCGCTGTCGGCGAACGCTTTGGCCACGGCGCCCGTCAGCCATGGCGTACCCTGTCGCAACTGATGGACCGTGCCGAACAGCCAGATCGTCGTATCGCCATCGCGCGCGACCCACAGCGCCGGGGCGAGCGCCGCCGGCGCCGCGATCGGGCTGGCCAGCGAAAGCCAGCACAGGAGGGCGAGGAGCGGGCGGGCGAACATGCGGTCGGTCTAGCGGGGCGGTGCGCCTGGCGGCAACCTTGACCCGCGCTCCACCCAAAGGCTAGGCGCGGGTGCTCTTGCATTCAAAGGCGAAACCATGTCCGCCCCGCTCAGCTTCCAGAAAATGATCCTGACGCTCCATGATTATTGGAGCGATCGGGGCTGCGTCATCCTGCAACCCTATGACATGCGGATGGGGGCGGGGACGTTCCACCCGGCGACCACGCTGCGCGCGCTGGGGCCGGAGCCGTGGAACGCGGCGTTCGTCCAGCCTTCGCGGCGGCCAACCGACGGGCGCTATGGCGAGAACCCGAACCGGTTGCAGCATTATTACCAGTATCAGGTGATCCTCAAGCCTTCGCCGCCCGATCTGCAAGAGCTGTATCTGGGGTCGCTGGCGGCGATCGGCATCGACTTCACCCAGCACGATATCCGCTTCGTCGAGGATGACTGGGAATCGCCGACCTTGGGCGCATGGGGGCTTGGCTGGGAAGTTTGGTGCGACGGGATGGAAGTCACCCAGTTCACTTATTTCCAGCAGATGGGCGGGTTCGACTGCAAGCCGGTCGCGGGCGAGCTGACCTATGGGTTGGAGCGGCTGGCCATGTATATCCAGGACAAGGACAGCGTGTACGATCTGGCGTTCAACGACGCCGGCGTCACCTATGGCGACGTGTTCCTCGAGAACGAGAAACAGATGTCGAAATGGAATTTCGAGGTCGCCGATACCGACGGCCTGTTCGACCTGTTCAGGAAGGCGGCGGCCGAGTGCGAGAATGCGCTGGCCAATGACGTGCCGATCGCAGCCTATGAACAGGCGATCGAGGCGAGCCATGTGTTCAATCTGCTCAACGCGCGCGGCGTGATCTCGGTCGCCGAGCGGCAGGCCTATATCGGGCGGGTGCGCGATCTGGCGAAGGCCAGCTGCGCGAAGTTCATCGAGACGCAGACGCCCGCCTGGCAGGCGAAGTTTCCGGGGTGGGTGGCATGAGCGATTTCCTGCTCGAATTACGGTCGGAGGAGATTCCGGCGCGGATGCAGGCGAAGGCCCGCGAGGACCTGTCGAAGCTGTTCGTCGGCGAACTGGGCAAGGCGGGTATCGCGGCGGCGCGGATCACGACCTATGCGACGCCGCGGCGGCTGGTGCTGATCGCGCATGACCTGCCCGAGCGAACCGAGCCGGTGCGCGAAGAGGTGAAGGGGCCGCGCGCCTCCGCCCCGCCACAGGCGCTGGAAGGGTTTCTGCGCAAGACCGGACTGACGCGCGAGGCGCTGACCGAACGTGACGGCGTGCTGTTCGCGGTGACCGAGGTGCCGGGGCGCGAGACGGCGCAGGTGTTGGCGGCGGCGATCCCGGCGATCGTCCGCGCGTTCCCGTGGCCCAAGTCGATGCGCTGGGGCGCGGCGTCGCTCAGCCCGGAGTCCCCACGTTGGGTACGGCCGTTGGAGGGCATCGTCGCGCTGTTCGGCAGCGAGGTGGTGCCGTGCGAGGTCGCGGGGGTGACGAGCGGGGCGGTGACGCTCGGCCATCGTTTCCACCATCCGGGCGCGATCACCATCGGGTCGGCGGCGGACTATGTCGAGAAGCTGCGCGCGTGCCATGTGATCGTCGATCAGGACGAACGCGCTGCGATCATCGCGGTGGGTGCCAAGATGGCGGCGCAGGGTGCGGGCCTCCGCCTCGTCGAGGATGAGGGGCTGCTGGCGGAGAATGCCGGGCTGACCGAATGGCCGGTGCCGTTGATCGGACGCTTCGACGAAGCGTTCCTCGCCGTGCCGCCCGAAGTGATCCAGCTGACCGCGCGGGTGAACCAGAAATATTTCGTGTGCCGCGACGCCGATGGCAGGCTGGCGAACGCGTTCGTCTGCACCGCCAATATCGATGCGGCGGATGGCGGCGAACGGATCGTCGCGGGCAATGCCAAGGTGCTGGCGGCGCGGCTGTCGGATGCGAAGTTTTTCTACGAAACCGATCTGAAGACGCGGCTGGAGGACCAGCTACCGAAGCTCGAGAAGATCGTGTTTCACGAGAAGCTGGGCACGGTCGCCGACAAGGTCCAGCGGGTCGCGAAACTCGCGCGGTGGCTGGTGGAAAGCGGAATTATCCTCCCCGGTACGGGGAGGGGGACCGCCGGCGCAGCCGGTGGTGGAGGGGGGCTTCCTTCTCCCGAAACGGCAGCGAATGCCGGCACCCCCCTCCACCATCCTGCGGATGGTCCCCCTCCCCGTGCCGGGGAGGATATGGCGCTCGCCGACATGGCCGAGCGCGCGGCGCGGCTCGCCAAGGCCGATCTGGTCACCGGAATGGTCGGCGAGTTCCCCGAATTGCAGGGGCTGATGGGCGGTTACTATGCCGCCGCACAGGGTGAGCCCCGGCAAGTCGCCGAGGCGGTGCGCGATCATTACAAGCCGGTCGGGCAGGGCGACGATGTCCCCACCGCGCCGGTGACGGTTGCGGTGGCGCTGGCCGACAAGCTCGACAGCATCGTCCAGTTCTTTGCGGTCGGGTTGAAGCCGAGTGGGTCGAAGGATCCGTTCGCGCTGCGCCGGTCGGCACTGGGTGTGCTGGCCCTGCTGCTCGACAATGGCGTGCGCGTGTCGCTCTCGAAGGCGACGGCGGCAGCGGGTGCGACGGCGCATGAGGACGTGATCGACTTCTTCGCCGACCGCCTGAAAGTCCAGCAGCGCGAGGCGGGCGTCCGGCACGACCTGATCGACGCGGTGTTCGCGCTGGGCGGCGAGGACGATCTCGTCCGCCTGCTCGCGCGCGTTCATGCGTTGCAGGCGTTCGTCACGACCGAGGACGGCGCGAACCTGCTCGCCGGATACAAGCGCGCCGCGAACATCCTCAGGAAGGAAGCGCCAGGCACCAGCAAGCACATCCCGGAGACCGGCGAGGAGGACCCGCTGGCCGAGGTCGAGGATCCCGATTTCGCGCCGATCGTCGCCGAATATGCGCGGACCGAGCGCGAGAAGCGCGACTATGACCGCGAACCGGCCGAAGCCGCGCTGATCGCGGCGCTCGATACGGCCGAACCGCAGGCGGAACGGGCGATCGCGGCGGAAGATTTCGGCGGGGCGATGGCGGCGCTGGCGTCGCTGCGCGCGCCGATCGACGCGTTCTTTACCGACGTGACCGTCAACGATGCCGACCCGCACAAGCGCACCGCGCGGCTCGCCTTGCTGGCACGGGTGCGCGATGCGGTACACCGCGTCGCCGATTTCTCGAAAATTGAGGGCTGACCTGTCGGTTTAACCCGTTTAACGGGGGTTTAGGGCAAGGCCCGATCGAATCAAGATACCCCGACGCGGAACCACCTGCGCGGAGAGCATGGGGAACGAGCAATGACGCAATATGTCTATCGCTTCGGCGGCGGGGTTTCGGACGGAGGATCGGGCGACAAGGTGCTGCTGGGCGGCAAGGGCGCGAACCTTGCCGAAATGGCCTCGATCGGTCTGCCGGTGCCGCCGGGCTTCACCATCGCGACGACGATGTGCACGCGCTATTATGAGGAAGGCCAGACCTTTCCGGACAGCGTACGCGACGAGGTGAAGACCGGCATCGCCCATATCGAGGGCGTGACCGGCAAGCGCTTCGGTGATCCTGCCGATCCGCTCCTCGTCTCGGTCCGCTCGGGCGCGCGCATTTCGATGCCGGGCATGATGGACACCGTGCTGAACCTCGGCCTCAACGACCAGACGGTCGAGGGGTTGGCGAGCGTGTCGGACGACGCGCGTTTCGCGTGGGACAGCTATCGCCGCTTCATCCAGATGTATTCGGACGTGGTGCTCGAACTCGACCATGGCCGGTTCGAGGAGGCGCTGGAAATCGCGAAGGAAGATCGCGGCTATTATCTCGACACCGACCTGACCGCCGATGACTGGCGCGCGCTGGTCGCGCAGTACAAGGACATCGTCGTCGAGCTGTGGGGCAAGCCGTTTCCGCAGGACGTGCACGACCAGCTATGGGGCGCGATCGGCGCGGTGTTCGGGTCGTGGCAGGCGGACCGGGCGAAGGTCTATCGCCGGTTGAACGACATTCCGGGCGACTGGGGCACCGCGGTCAACGTGCAGGCGATGGTGTTCGGCAATATGGGCGACACGTCGGCGACTGGCGTCGCGTTCACGCGCGATCCGTCGACTGGCGACAATGCCTATTACGGCGAATTCCTCATCAACGCCCAGGGCGAGGACGTGGTCGCGGGCATCCGCACGCCGCAGTACCTGACCACCGCCGCCCGCGCGGCAGCGAACGCCAAGCCGCTGTCGATGGAAGAGGCGATGCCCGACGCCTATGCCGAACTGGCGGCGGTGTTCGACCGGCTCGAGCGGCATTACCGCGACATGCAGGACATCGAATTCACGGTGCAGCAGGGCAAGCTGTGGATGCTGCAGACCCGGTCGGGCAAGCGCACCGCCAAGGCTGCGCTGAAGATCGCGGTCGACATGGCCGAGGAAGGGCTGATCTCGCGCGAGGAAGCGATCGCTCGCGTCGATCCGCAGGCATTGGATCAGCTGCTCCACCCGACCCTCGACCCGAAGGCAACGCGCGACGTGCTGACCAAGGGGTTGCCGGCCTCGCCGGGTGCGGCGAGTGGCATCGCGGTGTTCGACAGCGACACCGCCGAGCGGCGCGCCAATGCCGGCGATGCGGTGATCCTGATCCGCACCGAAACGTCGCCGGAAGACATTCACGGCATGCACGCGGCGCGCGGCATCCTGACCGCGCGCGGGGGCATGACCAGCCACGCCGCCGTCGTCGCACGCGGCATGGGCCGGCCGTGCGTATCGGGTGCCGGCAGCATCTCGATCGATGCCAAGGCGGGCGTGATGAAGGTAGCCGGGCGTGAGATTCGCGAGGGCGATGTCGTCACCATCGATGGTGCGACCGGTGAGGTGATGGCCGGTGCCGTCGCGACGGTGCAGCCCGAACTGGCCGGCGATTTCGGCACGCTGATGGAATGGGCCGATGGCGTCCGTCGCCTGAAGGTGCGGACCAACGCCGAAACCCCGCTCGATTGCCGCACCGCGCGCGATTTCGGCGCAGAGGGGATCGGGCTGTGCCGGACCGAGCATATGTTCTTCGAACAGTCGCGGATCACCGCCGTGCGGCAGATGATCCTCGCCGAGGACGAAGCCGGGCGTCGTGCCGCGCTGGAGCGGTTGCTGCCTGAACAGCGCAGCGATTTCGTCGAGATTTTCGAGGTGATGGTAGGTCTCCCCTGCACCATCCGCCTGCTCGACCCGCCGCTCCACGAATTCCTGCCGCATGCCGAGGCGGAGTTCGCCGAAGTCGCACAGGCGGCGGGCATCGAGGTCGAGCAGCTGAAGCGCCGCGCGGCCGAGCTGCACGAATTCAACCCGATGCTCGGCCATCGCGGCTGCCGGCTGGGCGTGACTTATCCCGAAATCTACGAGATGCAGGCGCGTGCGATCTTCGAAGCGGCGGTGATCGTCGCCGAGAAATCGGGCGAGGCACCGATCCCTGAGGTCATGATCCCGCTGGTCGGCACCAAGCGTGAGCTGGAGCTGATGAAGACGGTCGTCGACAAGGCGGCGCAGGCGGTGTTCACCGACAAGGGGCGGACGATCGAGTATCTGGTCGGTACGATGATCGAATTGCCGCGCGCTGCGCTCAAGGCCGGCGAGATTGCCGAGGCCGGGCAGTTCTTCTCGTTCGGGACCAACGACCTGACGCAGACGACGCTAGGTGTCAGCCGCGACGATGCCAGCCGGTTCCTGGGTGCCTATGTCGAAAAGGGCATCTATGCGCGCGATCCGTTCGTCTCGATCGATGTCGAGGGCGTGGGCGAACTGATCGAACTGGCCGCCGAGCGCGGGCGCAAGACCCGCCCCGACATTAAGCTCGGCATTTGCGGCGAGCATGGTGGCGACCCGGCGTCGATCGCCTTCTGTGAAACGGTCGGATTGGACTATGTGTCGGCTAGCCCGTACCGCGTGCCGATCGCCCGGCTGGCAGCGGCGCAGGCGGCACTGAAGAAGTGAGAAGCGTATGACGAACGATACGGCACGGGTGACGAAGGACGGGTTCGACCGCATCGGCCCGTTCCACCCCGCATTCGTCTGGGGCGCGGTGATCGTGTTCGACCTGCTCGTCGTACTCGCGGTGCTGCTGGCGGTCACCAAGATCGGCGACAAGGTCGAGGACGTGGTGTTTCCCGGTGGTACCGAGTGGGTGACGTTCTAGACGCGTAGCGGAGTCTCCCCTCCCTTGGTCGGGAGGGGCGATCCTTTATCCCCAGCGGGTGCTGTGGTCGTCGTCGCGGCCTTCGTGGAGCATCGCCGCCTGTTCGCGCCAGCGTTCGTGGTCGATCGTGCCGGGGCGCAGGCGCAGATCATCCTCCAGCGCGCGCTCGTCGGCTTCGCTCAACCCCTCGATCGCGCGATAGGTCTTGATGCCGCGTTGGCCCAGCGCATGTTCGAGATCGGCGTCGATGCCGCGGATGCGCGACAGATTGTCGCGGCCCCAGCCGAAAAAGCCGCTGCCATGGCTAGTGCCGGCTGCCGCCCCGGTTGCCGCCGCGGCACTGGTCGCAGTCGTCGCCGTGGTGCGCTCCTTCAGCAGCCGGTCGCGCTCCGCCTCCACCTCCTGCAACCGCGCGTCACGGGTCTTCAGGTCGTTGGCGACTTCGGTGCGATACGCCTTGTGCGCGGCTTCCTCGTCGCGGAAGCGCTGTTTCCACTTCTTGCCGCCCGACGACGAGGCGAGGCCGAAGAACCAGCCGGCGAGGAGGACGAGCGCGAGAACCGCGAATTGGGTCGGCGTCTGGAACAGCATGTGCGGGCCCCTTCGGTGATTACGGGACGACAACGGTCGGGCGGGGGCGGCGTTCCGCACCCGCCGGGCTGCACTATTTGCTGAAGGCGTCGCTAATGCTGCAGGCGGCGGGGCCGAGGATGACGACGAACAGCGTCGGCAGAATGAACAGGATCAGCGGCACGGTCATGATCGCGGGCAGGCGGGCCGCCTTTTCCTCGGCGCGCATCATGCGTTCGTTGCGAAATTCAGCCGAAAGGACGCGCAACGCGCTGGCGAGCGGGGTGCCGTATTTCTCGGTCTGGATCATGGTCGTCACCACGCCCTTCACCGCGTCGAGATTGATGCGCAGCGCGAGGTTCTCGAACGCCTGGCGCCGTTCGGTCAGGAAGCCCAGTTCGATCGCGGTCAGCGAGAATTCTTCGCCCAGTTCGGGATAGGCGCGCCCCAGTTCACGTGCGACGCGGGTGAAGGCGGCGTCGACGGTCAACCCCGCCTCGGCACAGATCACCAGCAGGTCGAGCGCATCGGGCAGCCCCTTGCGGATCGCATCCGATCGTTTGGTGATCCGGTTCTTCAAATAGATGTCGGGCGCCTTGTAGGCGAGAATCAGCGTGCCGGCGACGAGGCCGTACGCCTTGAGCGGCGACCAGTCGGCGAAGCTGTCGGTACCATAGACAATATAGATCGTCGGCAGGCCGAACACGATCGGCAGCATCAGCCGGCCGAAGATTACCGCGACCGCCCAGTCCTTCGACCGGATGCCGGCCTGCATCAGTTTCAGCTGCGCCGCCTTTAGCTGCGAATCCTGTAGCACCTTCATCGAGGTGAGCAGTTCGCGGATGCGGTCGGTCGCCTCGTTCTTCTGCACCAGCTTGGCGCGGCGCTTGCTGGTCGAGGCGGTGATGCCGGCCTTCAGCTGTTCGCGCCGGTCGTTCAGCGCGCGGACGCGGCGCGTCATCGGATCGCGGACCGACGTCGCGACATAGAGGGCGACCAGCATCGACAGGACGGCGATGCCCGACAGTATCGTCGCGACATTGGCGGCGTCGAAACCCAGGATGGTCGTGGAGCCAGTCAGCATCGCATCAGATCTCGAAATTGACCATTCTGGACATGATGAACGCGCCGATCGCCATCCACAGCACGCCGCCCGCACCGATCACCATCAATCGCGGATCGACGAAGAAGCTCTGCATGTACCGGCCGTTGATGGTCCAGATCAGCGCGAACACGATGAACGGCAGCGACCCGACGATATAGGCCGATGCCTTGGATTCGGACGACATCGCCTTGATCTTCAGCTTCATCTGCGCGCGCTTGCGCAGCACATCGGCCAGATTGGCGAGCGTTTCGGCAAGGTTGCCGCCGGTCTCGCGCTGAATGGCGATGGTGATCATGAAGAACTGGAATTCGGGCGTGCCGAGCCGGTCGGCGGTTTCCTGCAACGCGGCGTCGAGGGTGCGGCCGATCTTCATCCGGTCGCTGACCAGGCGGAATTCCTCACCGACCGGGCCGTCAACCTCCTGCCCGACGACGGTGATCGTCTCAGTGATCGGCAGGCCCGAGCGGAGGCCGCGGACCAGCAATTCGATCGCGTCGGGAAACTTGGCGGTGAAGCGGGCGATGCGGCGCTTGATGAAATAGCTGACGACCAGATGCGGCAGGCCGAGCCCGACCGACATCGCCATGAACAGCGCCATCAGCGCCGGCAGCCCTTTCAACCACAAATAGGCGAACAGAACGACGATAACGCCCAGCGTCGCCTGCCCATATTGGGCCAGCGTCCAGTTGCGGCCGGTGCGTTGCAGCCGCTGCTGCAACTGTTCGACATTGGGGAGCAGCCGGGCGGCGGCACGGTCGCCGCGCGTTGCGTTGCGGTTGCCGATGCGGCGCATCTGCGCCTCCATCGCCGTCGCACTGGCCGAGGAGGAATGGCGTTCGCGTACCGCGATCAGCCGGCGGTTGCGGGCGCGTTCGCCCGACGGCCCGGAAAAGGCGAGCGCGAGCATCGCCAGTGTCAGCAGCGCGCCTATTCCGGGCACCAGGATCGGCAGGATCGCCATGGCCGCGCCCGCGCCCCTACTTCTTTGCCTTGACCGGCAGACGCGCGCGCAGCTTGGCGAGCTTGCCGACCAGCGACGTGCCAGCCTTGCCCGTGTCGGCAGCGGCGGCATCGTCCTCAACCTCGGTCAGGCGGCACAGATGCCGCGCGAGATCGACCAGCGGCGCGATGGCGCGGTTGCCCTTCGCCGCCTCGGCCAGCGGCTTGCCGAGCTTGGCCGCCTGCGCCGCGAGCTTGCCGTCGAACGCGATGACGAAGTCGAGTTTGCGTTCGATCGATCCCTCGAAATCCTTGCGGCTGATCTCCTGCGCGCCGACCGGATGGACGCGGTTGGCGAGCAGCACGACCTTGACGTGCGGCGCGTTGGAGCGCAACCATGACAGCAGCCGGATGGTGTCGCGCGCCGCCGCCAGCGTCATTTCGGTGACGATGACCGTGGTCTGCACTTCCTCGATCAGGTGCGGGTGGTTGACCAGCATCGCCCGCGGCAGATCGACGATCGTGCATTCGAACGCGTTCCGCATCTCCTCCTGCAACTGGTAGAAGGCGCTGCCGTCGGTTTCGATGGGTGCGTTGATCGGCGCTTCGGCCGACAGTACCGACAGCCGTTCGCCGGCGCGCACCATCGCGCGTTCGATGAACAGCCCGTCGATGCGGCTGGGATTTTCGATGGCGTCGGTCAGGCCGCGACCGGGTTCGAGGTCGAGCGCCAGCGCACCGGTGCCGAAATGCACGTCGAGGTCGAGCAGCGCGGTGCTGCGCTTTTCCTGTTCGCCCATCAGCCAGGCGAGCGAGGTGGCGACGGTCGATGCGCCCGCGCCGCCGCGCGTGCCGATCACCGCGGTCGCGCAATGCGGGCGCTCGACGGTCGCTTCCGCCACCTTCGGGGCGTTGAGCAGCGCATGCGCCTGCACGATCGAATCTCGGACCATGTCGGGGTGCAGCGGCTTGAGCAGATAGTCGTGGATGCCGCTGGCGATCAGATCGCGGTACAGGCGGACGTCGTTGACCTGTCCGGTCGCGATCACGATCGTGCCGGGTTCGCACACCTCGGCCAGACCGTTGATGTCGTTCAGCGGATCGCCCGATTCGGACAGGTCGACGAACAGGACGTTGGGGCTGGCCGAGACCGCCAGCGTCTGCACCGCGTTGCGCAGCCCGCCCTTCAAGACTTTTTCGATCGGCCAGCCATGTTCGGTGGCGACGCTGCGCAGCGTGTCGGCGGAAAATTCGTCGCAGACAAAGGCGACGAACGGCTCGCGTTGCGCGGACTTGCCGAGGGAGAAGGGTGCGTTCATCAGTTGCTGCTCCCGCCCGATCCGCCGCTGTTGCCGGCGCTGCCGACGCTGTTGCTGACCTGTCCGCCACTTCCGGTGGGCGCGGCGCGGCGCAGCGCGCCGACCGCCTTGCTGTTGACCATCGTGTCGGTGGTGCCCGCCGCCGATTGACCGAGCACGAGGTCGCCGGGCCGGGCGACCATCGCCGCGAGGTTCGAATTGGTGGCGCAGCCGAAATCGGACGAGGTGTGCGCGTCGAAATTCGGCTGGTAGGTGCGCGAGGTGTCGGGGCAGCCGGGAACCGACGCGGTCATGCGCGACACGACGACGCGCACGGTGCCCGGCGCGATCGCCCCCGGCGTCGGCGGGACGCTGTCGGCCAGCAATAGCCCGACGCGCGCCGCTTCCGCCGCGACATCGGCCTGTACCGCGCCGTCGCCGCCATCGATGCCGATCTCATCGCCATAGCGCAGGCGCATCGCCTCCAGCCATCCGGCAAGACGGGCGCGCTCGCCGGGGGCAAGGCCGCCGGGACCGGCGGCGACGTCGAAGGCATAGGCGGCGCGCGTCACCACCGGCTGATGCACCGATTCGACGCCGCGATTGGCGGTCCCGGAACAGCCGGCGACGGCGAAGGCGGTGCCGAGCGCGAGGATACGAAGCAGGGTCATCGAAGCGTGCCTCACTGGATGCTGAAGCCGGGGGCGACCGGATCGGCCTTGCGGCTGCCCTTGCGCGGAGCGGCCGGAACGGGGTCGCCGGTTTTGGTGGCGGGGACGACCGGCACCGGTGCCGTCAGGCCGATCGACGGCCGCGCCGCCGGCTGCGGCGCCATGGTCGGGACCGGGCGCGGATCGGGGCGGCGCTGGCCCTGCAACTGGCCCATCAGCACGCGTTCGACATCGCCGGGGGCGGAATAGCCATCGGTCGGCAGCGCGATGCGCGACTGGCTGTCGACCGGCTTCACCAGATAGGGGGTGATGACGATGACCAGCTCGGTTTCGTTGCGGGTGAAGCCGTTCGAGCGGAACAGCGAACCGAGAATCGGCAGGTCGCCTAGGCCCGGCGCCTTGTCGATCGAATTGTCATGGCTGTTCGACAGCAGGCCGCCGATCATCATGCTCTGCCCCGATCCCAGTTCGACCGTGGTTTCGGCGCGACGGGTGGTGAGCGCGGGGATGGTGGTTCCTTCGAGCTGGACCGCGCCCGCCGCCGACAGCTGCGACACTTCGGGCCGGACGCGCAGCGAGATGCGGCCATCGGCCAGCACGGTCGGCGTGTAGGCGAGGCTGACGCCATATTGCTTGTATTCGACCGAAATGGCGCCGAGGCCCTGGCGCACCGGGATCGGCACTTCGCCGCCGGCAAGGAACGAACCGGTCTCACCCGACAGGGCGGTCAGGTTCGGGTTGGCCAGCGTGGTCACCTGCCCGATCCGCTCGCCCAGATCGAGCGCGCCGAGCAGTTCGAGGCCGAGCAGTCGGCCGGCTAGGTTGAGCGTCGTACCGGTTGCGGCCTTGGCCGGAAATCCGAACAGAGTGTTGCCCGGACGCGCGCCATTGACGTCGACCGGCCCGGTCGTGGTCGGCGTGCCGGGAACGGTCGTGATCGTCCCCTGTCGTCCCTGCGCGACGCCGAACAGGAAGCCGCCCGAATTGTCGCGCGAGGTCAGGTTGACGCCGATATTCTTGACGAAGCTGCGGCTGACCTCGGCGATGCGGACCTGCAGGTTGACCTGCAACGGGGTAGCCAGCTTCAGCCGGTTCACGACCCCGACCTTCAGCACCGCATTCGGATCGGCAGTCGAAACGCCCGGATTGAGCAGCGTCAGCACCAGCCGCTCCGCCTGCGCGCTGTCGGCGGGCGAGGCGATGGTGCCGTTCAGCACCGCCAACTGGCCGACGGTGGTCACGCGGATATCCGCCTCCGGCATCGCCGCCTTCAGCATCCGGTCGAGCGAGGTCAGGTTCTGGCCGACGCGGACATTGGCCGAATAGACCACCGCGCCGCTGGCGCTGGTGGCGAAGACGGTCGCCTCGCCATCGGCCTTGCCGAACAGGTGGATCTGGCGCGGATTGCCGACATAGACATCGGCGACACCGGGATTGGACACCCAGACATCGGCGACATTGCCGGGCAGGGTGATGAGCTCGCCCTGACCGATCGACAGTTGCACGTCGGTGGTCGGCCGCTGCGTGCCGGCAGCAGGCGTGCCGATGCGGGCGGCACGGACGCCGCGCGCTTCGGGGGCCGGCGCGGCGGCGGCGGCGGGCAGGACCGGTCCGGCGACCAGCGCGATCGACAGCGTCGCGGCCAGCGATCGATGGAGCAGGCAGATGGCAGGCATTACTTGTTCCCCCCGACCGACACATCGGTCACATCGTTGCCGCGGGTAATCCGCACCGTCGGACCGCGCGGCGCGGCGGGTGCGCTGGGCGCGGGGCTGGCCGCGACCGTCATGGTGCCGTCGCCCGAATTGTCGCTGCTGTCGGTGCCCTTGCCGGGAACCGAGCTGCGCTGGAACCGTGAGACGTCGGCCCCGGTCGAGAAGGTCGACAGGCCGTCGAGCGGGCGGCTGGCGATGCGGTCGAGCGCCGCCTTCTCCGCCTTCGCATCGCCGTTCGCGGGCAGTTGCACGTCGCCGCTGGCGATCGCTTCTTCGAGTTCGGACTTGTTGTCGGCGATCGAGCGCAGCGACAACGACAGCGTGCCGACGGTCTGCGCGACCGCGATCTTTTCGGCGATGCGCGGCGTCGCCTCGACGGTGACCGTCGAATAGGTCGACACGACGGTGCGACCCTGATCGTCGCTGTTCTTGTCGGTGCGCTGGTCGGTCGCTAGCACGCGAAGGTTGCGCAGGAACGTCTCGGACGCCTTGAGCGGCGGACCGTCGCCACCGCCGGCCACGGTCTGGGTCAGCACCAGATCGACCCGGTCGCCGGGAAAGACGAAGCCCGCGACCGCGCTCTGCGCCGATACCGGCACGGTCACCGCACGCATGCCCGGCCCGAGCGCCGCCGCGAGGAAGCCCCGGTCGCCAGGCTTCACCAGCGACCCTTGCGTGATCGGCTGTCCGGCGGGGATGGCGAAGCGGACGACGGTGCCGACCAAGCTGCGCGAATCGGGCGAGGATTCAAGGAAATAGGCGTTTTCGACCAGTTCCTTGGGCCATGGCTGGAACCGCAGCGCAGCGGCGTCGATGATCGTGCCGACCGGCAGCGCCTTGGTCGCGACCAGCACGCGCGGGCCGTCGATCGGCGCCTCGACCGGCGCCGCGGCGGCGGCGACCGGTGCCGATGCCCCGACCATCAGGCTGCGCGCCATCAACGCCGTCATCGCAGCGATGACGAGCGCGCCGGCCAGCAGGAACAATTTGCGTGAGTCCATGACCTCGTTGGCCTTTCCGTTCGACTGGCCGGGTTGATTCGTGGGATCAGATATGACCGGAATGGGTTAAGATCGGGTTCGCTATGGCGAGCATCCCGGCCAGCGCGATGGCGATGCCATAGGGAATTTCAGGCGGTTGCTGCGCCCGGCGCAGCCGGCGGTCGATCAGGAACAGGATCGTCAGCACGCCACCGATCAACGACATGACCAGCAGCATCGACAGCACCGCCCCCGGCGGCAGCCACAGCGCCAGCGCGCCGATCAGCTTCACGTCGCCGCCGCCCATCTGTCCGGCGGCGTACGCGGCGACGAACATCGCGAAGACGCCGGTCGACACGCCCGCCTGCCACGCCATGGCGATGCCCGACAGGCCGTTGGCCCACCACCACAAAGGTGCCAGCAGCGCGATCGCCGCATTTTTCCAATTGGCGATTTCGCGGGTACGCGCATCCTCGATCCCCGCCGCGGCGAGCAGCAGGACGAGCGCGAGCGCCAGCCACGGAACGAGATTTCCACCCATGTCGTTAACACTAGACGTAAGGGGTTGCTAAACCGTAACCGAACCCATGGCCGCACACGCCCTGTACCGTCGCGCGATTCCCGCCGCTGCCGCCATCACGACATGGCATGCCCCCGATGGCTGGGCGCATCGCCGGTTCGACTGGGGGGCGCCCGCCAATGTCCGGCCGCGCGGCAGCCTGTTGTTCCAGACCGGGCGCGGCGACGTGTTCGAGAAATATCTGGAAGCCTTCGCCCATTGGCATGTCCGCGGGTGGAGCATCACCGCGTTCGACTGGCGCGGGCAGGGCGGGTCGGGGCGCTGCACCCCGGCGGGCGATTGCGGCGATATCGATCGGTTCGAAACCTATCTCGATGACCTGACCGCCTTTTGGAACCAGTGGCAGGCGGACGGACCGCGCGCGATCATCGGCCATTCGATGGGCGGGCATCTGGCACTGCGCGCGGTGGTCGAGCGGCGGATCGATCCGGCCGCCTGCGTGCTGGTCGCGCCGATGCTGGGCTTGCGTTCGCCGATCGGGCCGCGCTTCGGCGAGCGGCTGGCGCGGGTGCTGGGCGCGATGGGCAGTCCGCTCAGACCCGCATGGAAGGGCAACGAGCGCCCGCACACGCTGCGTCCGCGTGAGGCGATGCTGACCCACGATCCGGCGCGCTATGCCGACGAACTATGGTGGCACAGCGCCAATCCGTCGCACCATACCGGGCCGCCCAGCTGGCGCTGGGTGGTCGATGCGTTCCGATCGACCCGCGAACTGCGTGCCGATCCGCGGCTGGCGGAGACGCGGGTGCCGGTGCAGCTGCTGGTCGCCGATACCGATGCGCTGGTCGATCCGCGCGCGGCGATCGAGATTGCCGCGCGCCTGCCCGATGTCGAACTGCTGCGCTTCGGCCCCGAATCGGCGCATGAGATATTGCGCGAGGCCGATCCCGTCCGGGCGCGAGCGATCGCGGCGATCGACACCTTCCTCGACGCCCGCGCGCCCGCGCCGCACCGGGCCCACGCATGACGCGGCGGCGGGTGGCGATTGTCGGCGCGGGGATGGCGGGGGCGAGCCTCGCCGCCGAACTGGCGCCGCATGACGACGTGGTGCTGCTGGAGGCCGAGTCGCAGCCGGGCTATCATGCGACCGGGCGCTCGGCGGCGTTCTGGTCGGAAACCTATGGCGGGCCGTTGGTCCAGCCGCTGACGACGGCGTCGGGGCCGTTGCTGCACACGCCGCCTGCCGACTTCGCCGACCATGGCTTCTTGCGGACGCGTGGCGAATTGCTGCTGGCGCGCGATCCGGCGGTGCTTGATGCGCTGGCGCATGATTTCGCGAACAGCGGCGTACCGATCGAACGGCGCGATCCGCATGGCGTCGTGCCGGGGCTGCGCGGGGCATGGCATGGGCTGTGGTCGCCGGGCTGCGCCGATATCGATGTCGCCGCGCTGCATGCGGCCTATCTTGCCAAGGCGCGGCGCGGCGACGCGGAGGTCCGGTGCGACGCGCGGCTGACCGGGGCGCGGCGGGTCGGTGACGGATGGGAGCTCGGTACGGCGTCGGGTGCGATCGCCGCCGATATCGTCGTCAATGCGGCCGGCGCCTGGGCGGACGATGTCGCCGCGCTGTTCGGTGCGAAGCCGCTCGGCATCCGGCCCTATCGGCGGACGGTGGTGCAGATGCGGGTCGATCCGCCGGCATCGCCCGACCTGCCACTGGTGATCGATGCGGCGGGCGGTTTCTATTTCAAGCCCGAGCCGGGCGGGCGGCTATGGCTGTCGCCGCATGACGAGACGCCCGACCGCGCGCACGATGTCGCGCCCGAGGAGATCGACGTCGCGCTGGCGATCGATAGGTTCGAGGCGGCGGTCGACTGGCGGGTCGCGGCGGTCGAGCGGCGCTGGGCCGGGCTGCGCAGCTTCGCGCCCGACCGGCTGCCGGTCTATGGTTTCGACCGCCACGTCCCCGGTTTTTTCTGGTGCGCGGGGCAGGGCGGGTTCGGCATCCAGACCGCGCCGGCCGCCGCATGGCTCTGTGCCGCACTGCTTGGGCACGGCAATGTACCGGAGGGGGTCGACCCGGCGGCCTATTCGCCGCATAGATTGTCGGAGTAATATCCGAGTCGACTTTACGTTAGCGCTATCAATCCCTATCTCGGCGCCAACGCAATCAGCCCAAGAGGATGCACATGACGATCACCGGCGAACTGTTCCTGGGGTCCAAGCGGGTTGCCCGCGACGATCTGTTCCAGGCCTATGACCCCGCGACCGGCGCGCTGTTCGGCGAAGGTTTCTCGAAGGGCACCAAGGAGGACGCCGAGGAAGCGTGCGCCCGCGCCGCCGAGGCATTTCCGATCTATGCAGCGCTGCCGCTCGAAAAGCGTGCGGGCTTCCTCGACGCGATCGCCGACGAGATCGAGGCGTTGGGCGACGAGCTGATCGAACGTGGCAGCCGCGAGACCGGCCTGCCGACCGCGCGCCTGACCGGCGAGCGCGGCCGGACCTGCGGCCAGCTGCGTCTGTTCGCCAAGGAAGTGCGTGACGGCGCATGGCAGCAGTTGCGCATCGACCATGCCGATCCGGCGCGCGCGCCGGTGCCGAAGCCCGACCTGCGGCTGCGCACCATTCCGGTCGGCCCGGTCGTGGTGTTCGGTGCGTCGAACTTCCCGCTCGCCTTCTCGACCGCCGGTGGCGACACCGCCTCGGCGCTCGCGGCGGGTTGCCCGGTGATCGTGAAGGCGCACCAGGCACATCCGGGCACCGCCGAGCTGGTCGCGCTGGCGATCATCCGCGCGGCGGAAAAGACCGGGATGCCCGATGGCGTGTTCTCGATGGTGTCGGGATCGGGGCAGGTGATCGGCACGACGCTGGTCGCCGATCCGCGCGTGCAAGCGGTCGGCTTTACGGGCTCGCGCAGCGGCGGTACCGCGTTGATGAAGGTCGCGCAGGAACGTCCGCAGCCGATCCCGGTCTATGCCGAAATGTCGTCGATCAATCCGGTCGTGCTGATGCCCGAAGCGCTCAAGAACCGTGGCGAGGCACTGGCCAAGGGCTATGTCGGCTCGCTGAGCATGGGTGCGGGCCAGTTCTGCACCAATCCGGGTCTGGTGCTCGGCATCGACGGGCCGGAACTTGATGCGTTCCTCGACATGGCGGGCGACGCGCTGCTCGGTACTCCTGCGCAGGTGATGCTGAGCGACGGCATCCACAAGGCCTTCGAGGAAGGCCGCGCCAAGCTGGCGTCGAGCCCGGCGGTGACGCTGGTCGGCGAAGGCCAGGAACCGGAAGGGCCGACCCGTGGCCGCGCCGCGATCTTTGCCGTGTCGGGCAAGGACTTCATCGCCGACCCCGCGCATGCGCACGAAGTGTTCGGCATGTCGTCGATGGTCGTGAAGTGCACCGACGCCAACGAACTGGTCGAGGTGCTGTCGAAGCTGGAAGGGCAGCTGACCGCGACGCTGCAGATCGACGAGGGCGATTACGAGGACGCGCGCAAGCTGATCCCGGTGCTGGAACGCACCGTCGGCCGTATCCTCTGCAATGGCTGGCCGACCGGCGTCGAAGTGGGCCATGCGATGGTTCATGGCGGGCCGTTCCCGGCGACCTCGGACGGGCGCACGACCTCGGTCGGCACGCTCGCCATCCATCGCTTCCTGCGGCCGGTGTCGTATCAGGACTTCCCGGAAGCGCTGCTGCCCGAGGCGCTGCGCGAGGGGAACCAGCAGGGTGCGCTGGCCCGTATCGACGGGGCGTGGACGGTCGGCTGATCGCTGTTTGATCCGCTGACGCGGTTGCGGCACCGGCCCGCTCCCCCACCCGGCCACCCATAGAGTATCCTGACTGGGTGGCCGGGTGGGGGAGCGGGCCGGCACCGCGCTTACGGAGACAAGTGGGCGGCGGGTCGTTGATCCGCCGCCCTTTTTCGTTTTGAATAGCGCGCATGGACGACGACACGATCATCGACACCCCCGAAGGGCCGAAGCGCTGGGGGGATTGGAAGAAGAAGAACCCGGTGCAGGTGCCCTCGCGGCGGACCAAGGGCAAGGATCTGCCGAACAAGGTGAAGATCCGGACGGATGAGTGAGGGGTTTGCCCCGTACTGTGAGTAGGGGGGAGGGCATGGATAGCATCCGACCCGTTCGTCCTGAGTAGCCGCTGAGCCTGTCGAAGCGGCGTATCGAAGGACCGTGGGCGGGTGGGTGCTTCGATACGGGCCTTCGACTTCGCTCAGTCCCTACTCAGCACGAACGGTTTGGTTTTCCTTCCTCCCCCCACCCACCCCGTTCGGTTCGAGCAGCTTCGAGCTTGTCGAGAAGCGTCCGTCGAGAACGGGCTGTCTGGGGCAGGCGGGTTCTCGACAGGCTCGAACCGAACGGTGGAGAGGGCGGTTTGTCCGCTGCGCCGTCCCTCCCCGCGGAACCCCGTTCTCGACAAGCTCGAACCGAACGGAGAGGGGGGCTTGAACCGAACGGGGAGGGGGCGCTCGAACCGAACGGCGAAGGGGGGCTCGAACCGAACGGCGAAGGGAGGCTCGAACCGAACGAAAATGGAGATGTTCGAACCAACCGGGAAGGGGAGGGTGAGGTTGAGGAACCCTACCGTCGCCCGGCCAACCAGATCACATGCCGAGCGCCTTTGGTCCCCCGCGCCCGTACGACCTGTTCGTCTACCGCATAGCCGCTGTCCTTCAGCCGCTTGGTGAACGCCGCATCGGCATAGGCCGACCAGATCGCCAGCACTCCGCCGACGCGCAGCGCCCGCTTGGCGACCTGCAACCCGCGCGCCGAATACAGCTTGTCGTTGCCGGCATGGGTCAGGCCGTCAGGACCATTGTCGACGTCGAGCAGGATCGCATCCCAGCCGCCCTCCTCGATCGCCCACGCCACGTCGCCCACCGCGATCCGCACGCGCGGGTCATCGAGACAGCCGTCGAAGATGTGCGCCAACGGCCCGCGCGCCCATTCGACGATCTTGGGCACCAGTTCGGCGACGACCACCTCGGCATCGGCGGGCAGGATTTTCAGCGCGCGCCGCAGGGTGAAGCCCATGCCGAGCCCGCCGATCAGCACCCTTGCCCCCTTCCGCCCGGTCAGGTGCGCGCAGCCGAGATCGGCCAGCGCCTCTTCCGACGCCGACATGCGGCTGCTCATCAATTCGTTGCGGTCGAGGACGATCATGAAATCGTCGCCGCGCTGGACGAGGCGCAGTTCGACATTGTCGCCGGGCACCTGTGCGGTGTCGATCAGGACGCGTGGGATCATTGCGTCAGTGCCGCATCGCTGGCGAGCTTGTCGGCGCGCTCGTTATCGGGGTGGCCGGCATGGCCCTTCACCCACACCCATTCGATGCGGTGCGGTTTGGCGGCGGCGAGCAGTTCCTGCCACAACTCGGCATTCTTGACCGGCTGTTTGGCGGCGGTCTTCCAGCCATTCTTTTGCCAGCCTTTGATCCATTTGGTCAGGCCGTCCATGACATAGCGGCTGTCGGTCGACAGGATCACGCGGCACGGGCGTCTGAGCGCCTTCAACCCCTCGATCGCGGCCATCAATTCCATGCGGTTGTTGGTGGTGACCTTCTCGCCGCCCGACAGTTCGCGTTCGCGGCCATCGGCGGCACGTAGCACCGCGCCCCAGCCGCCGCGCCCGGGATTGCCCTTGCACGCGCCATCGGTCGCGATTTCCACGCGGGGGAGTTCGGCAGTCTCGGTCATGCGAAGACGGTCGGGTTCGCGTCGTACCAGTCGAGCCGGCGCAGATAGGCGAGCGGGTCCTTGCGCGTCACCAGCGCGTCGGCCGGCGTATTGATCCAGTCCCACGCGCGGGTCAGCAGGAAGCGGATACACGCGCCCTTTGCCAGCAGCGGCAACGCGGCGACCTCCGGATCGGTGAGCGACGCCTGGGTCCGATAGCCCGCCAGCAGCGCCTGTCCGATCGCCGGGTCGAGCGGCGCCCCCTTGGCGTCGAAGCTCCATGCCGAATGGGTGATCGCGACGTCATAGGCGATGATGTCGGTGCAGGCGAAATAGAAGTCGATCAGCCCCGTCACCCGGTCGCCGAGCATCAGGACGTTGTCAGGGAACAGATCGGCATGGATCGCCCCGCTCGGCAGGTCGGTCGGCCATGCCGCGACCACCGCGTCGAGCGCCGACCCGACCCGCGCGCGTAGGCCGAGCTGGATCGAGTCGAGTTGCGGCGCGCAGTCGGCGTAGAGTTTGGGCCACGCCGCTACGCCCATCGAATTGGCGCGGGTCGGTGCGAAGTCGGTGAGGCTAACATGCAGCGCCCCCAGCGCCGCCCCGGCGGCATGGGCCTGTTCGGGCGTCGGGTGGCTGACCGATACGCCCGACAGGAATTCGATCAGGCAGGCGGGCCGGCCCTCCAGCGTCTGGATCACTTGTCCTGCGCGATCGGGCAGCGCACGCGGCACCGGGTTGCCCGTGTCGGACAGCGCGTCGGTCATCGCGAAGAAGAAGGGCAGGTCGGCCAGATCGACCCGCTTTTCATACAGGGTCAGGATGAAGCGGCCGCTGGTGGTGTCGACCAGATAGTTGCTGTTCTCGACCCCTTCAGCGATCCCCTTGGCCGAGATCAGCTCGCCATGGTCGTAACCGGACAGGAAGCGCGCGAGCGCCTCCGCCGACACCTGCGTATAGACGGCCATCAGGCGGCTTCGAGACCGCGCGGCAGCTTGAACGCGATCGTCTCGCGCGTCATTTCGACCTCGCGCTCGGTCACTTCGAAGCGCTCGGCAATGCGGTCGACCAGTTCGCGGACCAGCACTTCGGGGGCGGAGGCGCCGGCAGTGATGCCGAGCGTGCCGACCCCCTCCAGCCACGCGAAATCGAGCTCGGCGGCGCGCTGGATCAGGCGGGCGCGGGTGCCCTCGCGCTCCGCCACCTCCACCAGCCGCACCGAATTGGACGAGTTGGGCGCGCCGATCACCAGCATCATGTCGCAGCTTTGCGCGATCGCCTTGACCGCATTCTGCCGGTTCGACGTGGCATAGCAGATGTCGTCGGCCTTGGGCGCAACGATCGTCGGGAAACGCGCGATCGTCGCCTCGACGATGGCGCGGGTGTCGTCGACCGACAGTGTCGTCTGCGTCAGGAAGGCGAGGTTGTCGGGGTCGGCAGGCTGGAGCGCGGCGACGTCCTCGACCGTCTCGATCAGCGTCATCTGGCCGGCGGGAACCTGCCCGAAGGTGCCGATGACCTCCGGGTGGCCGGCATGGCCGACGAACAGGATGTGGCGGCCGCTGGCGACCAGCCGTTCGGCCTGACGATGCACCTTCGACACCAGCGGACAGGTCGCATCGAGATATTCGAGTCCGCGCTGGCTGGCCGCGGCAGGCACCGATTTGGGCACGCCGTGCGCGGAGAAGACGACCGGCACGCCGTCGGGCACCTGATCGAGTTCCTCGACGAACACCGCGCCCTTGGCACGCAGCGAGTCGACCACGAACTTGTTGTGGACGATCTCGTGCCGGACATAGACCGGCGCACCGTGCTTCTGGATCGCCAGCTCGACGATCTGGATCGCGCGGTCGACGCCGGCGCAGAAGCCGCGGGGGGCGGCGATCAGCAGTTCGATGACGGGGCGTTGGGGTTCGGTCATGGCTCCAGCGCTTACGCGATTGCTTGCACGCGCGAAAGCCGGTTCCTATGAAGCGTGCGATCAGGAGGAGCGGCATCGCCGCACCCGTGCATAAGGTATCGTGTTCCCGTGACCCTCCGCAAAACTGCCGCCATCGCCGCCGTCGCCGTCCTGACGCTGAGCGGATGCAAGCGTACCGGCGAACTCGACGTGACGCAGGGCGTCGGCATTTCGGCGGTGCGATCGGCCTGCCCGGTGGCGGGCGTACCGGCGGGGACCGGCGACATCACGCTGTTCGACCCGCCCGCCAGCCGTGAGGCGAAGGCGATCGACGTCGTCGCGACGCTGACCAATCTGCGCGCGAACTGTGCCGAGGGCGCCGACACGATCAACAGCACGCTGACCTTCGACGTGCAGGCGCGGCGCAACAATGTGCAGGGCGCGCGGACGGTGACGCTCCCCTATTTCGTGACGGTGGTCCGCGGCGGCACGCAGGTCGTGTCGAAGCGGGTGGGTCAGGTGACGCTCAACTTCGCCGATGGGCAGGCGCGCGCGCAGGCACAGGGGCAGGGAAGCGCGATCGTCGACCGCGCCGCCGCGACGCTGCCGCAGGAGACCCGCGACCAGATCAATCGCCGCCGCAAGCCCGGAGACCAGGACGCGGCGATCGACCCGCTTTCCGATCCGGCGGTGCGGCAGGCGGTGCTCGCCGCGACGTTCGAGGCGCTGGTCGGATTCCAGCTGACCGACGAACAGCTGAAGTATAACGTCACGCGGTGACGCAGGGGGAGGGTGGGTCGGGTGCCGATAGCGCACCATTCCCGCATTCCCGATTGACTAATCCCGGTGCCCGAGCCAGAGCTTCGGCATCGACAGGCTTACAGCCGACGCCATGCGCGGGAGAGTGCGGAGCAGTCCGCCGCCGAAGGAGCAACCGCCCCGGAATCTCTCAGGCAACAGGGACCGCGCGGTGGCACAAGATACTCTGGAAAGCGTCGCGGCCCCAACGGCCGGACCACCGAAGGGGTAAGCCGGGCCAGTCCCCGTGCGAAAGCTCTCAGGTTCCGTGACAGAGGGGGCGACGACCGAACCGGCACATCCGTGTCGTCGGCCGTCGTTGGACCTATGCACGAAGGACCTGGCGCATATGAGCGATACCGCCCCGAACAGCGAACCCGCCCACGAACTGCGCGCCGATGGCAGCGATCCGGTCGAGGAACTGCCGCCGCAGACCCTGCCGCTAGACGCATGGCACCGCGCGAAGGGCGGGCGGATGGTCCCGTTCGCGGGCTATACGATGCCGGTCCAGTATGAAGGCATCATGGCCGAACATCTGTGGACGCGCGACAGCGCCGGGCTGTTCGACGTCAGCCATATGGGCCAGTTGCTGATCCACGGTCCCGACGCGACCGCCGCGCTGGAATCGCTGCTGCCGGGCGACCTGAAGATCCTGAAGCCCGCCAAGATGCGCTATTCGCTGCTGCTCGACGAGCAGGGCGGCATCCTCGACGACCTGATGGTCACGCGGTTGGGCAGCGAACAGCCTTTCGGCGAGGTCGAGGGCGACGACGCCTTCTACATGGTCGTCAACGGTGCGACCAAGTACGACGATATCGGCCATCTGCGCGAGCACCTCGCCGACGAGATCACGCTCAACCATCTCGACGACCGCGCGCTGCTGGCGTTGCAGGGGCCGAAGGCGGTCGATGCGCTGGATCGCATCCTGCCCGGCGTCGCCGCACTGACGTTCATGACCGCCGGTACGTTCGATTGGAATGGCCATGCGCTGTGGGTCAGCCGCTCGGGCTATACCGGCGAGGACGGCTATGAGATTTCGCTGCCCGAGGATGCCGCCACCGCCTTCGCCGATGCGATCAGCGCCGAACCGGAGGTGAAGCCGATTGGCCTCGGCGCGCGCGACTCGCTGCGGCTGGAGGCCGGGTTGCCGCTCTATGGTCACGACCTCGGCCCCGACACCACGCCGGTCGCCGCCGATCTCGGCTTTGCGCTGTCGAAGCGGCGGCGCGAGGAAGGTGGCTTTCCGGGTGCCGAACGCATCCTCGCCGAACGCGCGGCAGGTCCGGAAACGAAGCGGATCGGCCTGATTATCGAGGGCCGCCAGCCGGTGCGCGAGGGTGCCGAGGTGATCGATGCCGATGACAAGGTCGTCGGCCGCGTCACCTCCGGCGGGTTCGCGCCGAGCATTTCCGCGCCGATCGCCATGGCCTATTGCCCGCCGGCGCTGGCCGAAGCCGGAACCGTCCTGCTGCGCCAGCGTGGCAAGGTGCATGCGGCACGCGTCGTGCCGATGCCGTTCGTCCCCCATCGTTACGTCCGCTAAAGGGAGCTTGTCGGATGAGCCGTTATTTCACGCAGGAACATGAATGGATCGAGGTCGACGGTGAAGTCGCGACCGTCGGCATCACCGAATATGCCGCCGGGCAATTGGGCGACATCGTGTTCGTCGACGTGCCCGAAGAGGGCAAGCAGCTGACCAAGGGCGACGACGCCGCCGTCGTCGAATCGGTCAAGGCCGCATCGGACGTCTATACCCCGGCATCGGGCACCGTGCTGGAAGGCAACACTGCGCTCGCCGACAACCCCGCTTTGGTCAACGAGGACCCCGAGGGCGAGGGCTGGTTCTTCAAGCTGACGCTGCGCGACGACAGCGAGCTGGGCGAGCTGATGGACGAGGACAAATACGCCGCCTACGTCGCGCGGCTGTAACGGATCAGCCCCCTGCCGTTCGTGCTGAGTAGGGGCTGAGCGCAGTCGAAGACCCGTATCGAAGCACTGGTCCTTCGATACGCCATTTCGACTTCGCTCAATGGCTACTCAGGACGAACGGGGGAGGCGGTCAGCATTCTCGGCCCGCCCCACGGCGGACCAACAAGGACCATCATGCGCTATCTTCCCCTGACCCCGACCGACCGCGCCGACATGCTTGCCGTCATCGGTGCCGACAGCATCGACGACCTGTTCGTCGACGTCCCCGAATCCGCGCGGCTCGACGGGCCGGTGCCGGGCCTGCCCAACCATGCCAGCGAACTGGCGGTCGAGCGGCATCTGTCGGCGCTGGCGGCGAAGAATGTCGCGGCGGGGTCGGTGCCGTTCTTCCTCGGCTGCGGCGCGTACCGCCATCATGTGCCGGCCAGCGTCGATCACCTGATCCAGCGCGGCGAGTATCTGACCGCCTATACGCCGTACCAGCCGGAAATCGCGCAGGGCACGCTCCAGATGCTCTTCGAATTCCAGAGCCAAGTCGCGCGGCTGCTGGGCTGCGACGTTGCCAATGCGTCGATGTATGACGGGTCGACCGCCTGCTGGGAAGCGGTGACGATGGCTCGCCGGGTGACGCGCAAGGCGAAGGCGGTGTTCTCGGGCGGGGTGCATCCGCACTATGTCTCGGTCGCCAACACCATGGCGAAGTTCACCGGCGACGTGCTCGACACGACCCAGCCATGGCTGGTCGCCGAGACCGATGACGACCGGCTGATCGAGAAGATCGATGCCGATACCTCGTGCGTCGTCGTGCAATATCCCGACATCCTCGGCCGCATCCCCGATCTGCAGCGCATTGCCGATGCGGCGCATGCGGTGAAGGCGCTGCTGATCGCGGTCGTGACCGAGCCGGTCGCGCTGGGCGCGATCGAGGCACCGGGCAATCTCGGCGCCGATATTGTCGTCGGCGAAGGCCAGTCGCTGGGCGTCGGGCTGCAATTCGGCGGCCCCTATGTCGGGCTGTTCGCCTGTTCGGAAAAGCTGGTGCGGCAGATGCCGGGGCGGCTGTGCGGCGAGACGGTCGATGCCGAAGGCAAGCGCGGCTTCGTGCTGACGCTTTCGACGCGCGAACAACATATCCGCCGCGAAAAGGCGACGTCGAACATCTGCACCAATTCGGGGCTGTGCGCCCTCGCCTTCTCGATCCACCTGACGCTGTTGGGGGAAAAGGGGCTGCGGCAACTGGCCGAGGTCAACCATGCCAAGGCGTGCGCCGCCGCCGATCGGCTGGCGCAGGTGCCGGGCGTCGAGCTGGTCAATGACAGCTTCTTCAACGAATTTACACTGAAGCTGCCGACCGAAGCGCGGCCGGTGGTGCGTGAACTGGCCGATCGCGGCGTGCTGGCGGGCGTATCGCTCGGCCGGCTGTATCCGGGCGAGGACGGCCTCGCCAACGGGTTGGTCGTGGCGGTGACCGAGACGGTGACCGAGGAAGATATCGAAGCGCTGGCGACGGCGCTCACGGAGGTACTGGCATGAGCGTGAACCAGAGCGGCTGGCGTCCGGAAATGGGCGAGGCTTTGGCGCAGCAGCAGGCGACCTTCACCGGCAACCGCGCGCTGATGCTCGAAGAGGCGCTGATCTTCGAGATCGGCTCGGCGGAAACGACCGGCGTCGATATCGACGAGGCACCCAAGGTCGCGTCGCGGCTCGGCAACCACGCCCGGAAGAGCGCGATCGGCCTGCCCGGCCTGTCGGAGCCGGAGGCGGTGCGCCACTATACCCGCCTGAGCCGGCAGAATTACGCGATCGACCTCGGCCTGTTCCCGCTCGGGTCGTGCACGATGAAGCACAATCCGCGCCTGAACGAGCGGATGGCGCGGCTGCCCGGTTTCGCCGATCTTCACCCGCTCGGCCCGATCGACACGGTGCAGGGCGCGCTGGAGGTGATTCATCAGCTCGCGCACTGGCTGGTCACGCTGACCAACATGGATTCGGTCGCGATGAGCCCCAAGGCCGGCGCGCATGGCGAGCTGTGCGGCATCCTCGCGATCAAGGCGGCGCTGGAGAAGCGCGGCGAGGGGCATCGCAAGGTCATCCTGGTTCCCGAAAGCGCGCACGGCACCAACCCGGCCACGGCGGCGTTCGCGGGCTTCACCGTTAAGGACATTCCGGCGACCGCCGACGGGCGCGTCGATACGCAGACGCTGAAGGACCGGCTGGGTCCCGACGTCGCCGGCGTCATGATCACCAACCCGAACACCTGCGGGCTGTTCGAACGCGACCTGAAGGAAATTTCCGACGCGGTCCATGCGGCGGGCGGTTACGTCTATTGCGACGGCGCGAACTTCAACGCGATCGTCGGGCGGGTGCGCCCGGGTGATCTCGGCGTCGATGCGATGCACATCAACCTGCACAAGACCTTTTCGACCCCGCATGGCGGCGGTGGTCCGGGGTCGGGGCCGGTCGTGTTCTCGAAGGCGCTGACCCCGTTCGCGCCCTTGCCCTTCGTCGAGCAGCAGGACGGCCGCTTCGTGCTGGTCGAGGAAGAGACGGCGGGCGAGCATCATGCCGACAGCTTCGGCCGGATGGTCGCCTTCCATGGTCAGATGGGCATGTTCACCCGCGCGCTGAGCTACATCCTCAGCCACGGTGCGGACGGCCTGAAGCAGGTGTCGGAAGATGCGGTGCTGAACGCCAACTATGTCCTGCGCAGCCTCGAGGGCACGCTCGACGCGCCGTTCGGGGGCAGCGGGCCCTGCATGCACGAGGCGCTGTTCAGCGATGCGAACCTTGCGCAAGGCTTCTCGACGCTCGACGTGGCCAAGGGGCTGATCGACGAGGGCTATCACCCGATGACGGTGTATTTCCCGCTGGTCGTCCACGGCGCGATGCTGGTCGAACCGACCGAGACCGAGAGCAAGGCGGCGCTCGACCAGTTCATCGGCGCGCTCAAGTCGGTCGGCGAACGCGCCAAGGCGGGCGATACCGCCCTGAAATCTGCGCCGCACTTCGCCCCACGCCGTCGCCTCGACGAGACGCTGGCGGCGCGCAAGCCGGTGCTGGCGTGGAAGGAACCGGCGGCACCGGTCGCGCAAGCGGCGGAGTAACGAGTCGGCCGAAGGAACCGCCGCAACCACCGGCGGTTCCCAATGGTCTATGGCCGATCCGCAACCCGCTGCATCCGATACCGATGACGAAGAACAGAAGGTCGCGCTCAATCCCGAACAGGAGGAGGTGGTCGACGATCGCCGTGCCGCGTCCGCGCTGATCGTCCACGAAGTCGTGCGGCGACAGGGCATCGAGGAGCTGGAACGCCCGGCCGCCTCGCTGATGTGGTCCGGGATCACCGCGGGCATCGCGATCGGCCTGTCGCTGCTGGGCAAGGCGGTGATGGAAACCGCGGTTCCTGCCGGACCGTGGACGCCGCTGCTCCAGTCGCTGGGCTATGCGATCGGGTTCGTCGTTGTGATCCTTGGCCGGATGCAGCTGTTCACCGAAAGCACGCTGTCGGCGGTGCTGCCGCTGGCGACCGATCCGTCGGCGCGAAATCTGGCGCGGACGCTCCGGCTATGGGGCATCGTGCTGCTTGCCAACCTGATCGGCACCTTTGCCTTTGCCGGCTTCGCGATGCTCGGTGGGCTCGGAGTCGAACAGGCACGCGAACTGGTTGAGGTCAGCGGCGTGGTACTGAAACATGTCGGCATGGAAGGCTTTCTGGCGGGCATTCCATCCGGCATCCTGCTGGCGAGCGTCGTATGGTGCCTGCCGAGCGTGGAAGGGCAGAAGGTCACGCTGATCGTGCTGCTTACCGGGCTGATCGATCTTGGCGGCTTTGCGCACGTCGTCGCCGGATCGGCCGAGATGTGGGTGCTGCTGCTAAACGGCGATCTGGGGCCGGCCGGGGCGCTGGCCTTCTTCTTCCCCGTCCTGTTCGGCAATATCGTCGGCGGCAGCGTGTTGTTTGCGCTGCTCGCCCATGCGCAGGTCCGCGGAGAGATCGAGAATTAATCCTCCTCGACCATCGAGCGCACCTGTTGCTTGCCGAGGCGATGTTCACGCCACACGATGAACAACCCGCTGGCGATGATGATCGGCGCGCCGGCCCAGGTCATCGGCGTCGGCAGCACCCCGAACAGCAGCCAGCCATAGATGGTCGCCCAGAGCAGCCCCGAATAGTCCATCGGAACCACCGTCGCCACCGGTGCGGCGCGCGATGCGGCGGTCAGCGCGATCTGGCCCATCCCGCCGACTATGCCGATCGCGATCAGGTTCACCCAGGTCAGCCAGTCGTGCGAGCGGATGTGGAAGGCATAGGCGCAGGCGATGAACGGTAGCGTCAGTGTCGAGAACCAGAACACGGTCGTTCCCGCCGGTTCGTCACGCAACTGGCGCAGCGCGATCGCGACCAGCGCGACGAACAGCGCCGCCATCAATCCCACGAACGCGCCGAACAGGGGGACGTGCGAACTGCCCGGTTGCGCCACCACCAGCACCCCGACAAAACCGATCAGCACCGCGCTCCACCGCTGCCAACCCGTAGGTTCGCGCAGCACCAGTGCGCCGAGCAGCGTCGCGAAGATCGGCACGGTGAACTGGAACGTCGTCGCTTCGGCCAGCGGCAGCAACAGCACTGCGCCGAAGGTGAAGACCATGCCGACGAGCCCGATCATCGACCGGGTCAGATGCCCCTTGATCCGCGTCGTGCGCAGCGATTTGAGCCCTGGGCCGGCCGCCACGAACCCCAGCACGATCGGCAGCGCACACAGCTGGCGATAGAACATCGTCTCGGGCAGCGACGCGCCGCGCGTCTCGGCCAGCTTCACCAGCGCGGACATGGTGGACAAGAAGAAGATGGCGAGCAGGCGAAGCGCCAGGCCCTTGAGTACGCGGTCGCCGGGCATGGGGCGCACCTACAGCCTGTCGCGCATCGACGCCACCCCATGCGGACCGGCGCGAAGATTGCGCGGTCGCGACCGGAGAGAAGCGGCAGAAACCGCTAACCATGATTGCCCTGCCGAGCGCGACCGAGCGGGCGGTGCTGCCGCGGCCACGCGATTTGCCGATCGGTCGCGTACGCGCAGCGGCAAGGAAAGCGGGGGTAAGACAAGGGGATAGCAGTCGATCCCGGAGCATCGCCCATGAAATACGACAAGGACATTCATCGTTTAGCCGATATCGAGGTCTTTCCGATCGAACGGATCGTGCGCCGTGCCGATCGCGATCCGCTGCGCCCGCGCGCGACCCTGCTGGTCTGGCTCGCCATCGCGATCCTGCCATGGATCGTTATCGTCGCGCTGGTCATGCACGGCGGCTGAGCCGCGTATCGCCGCTTGGCGAACGGCCCCCTTTGCCGCTATCGCGCGGTCCATGAAGCACGCTCTCAACGTCACGCGCGAACAGGATTTCGCCGCCTGGTATCAAGCCGTCATCACCGAGGCCGATCTGGCCGAGGAATCGGGGGTGCGCGGGTGCATGGTCATCCGGCCATGGGGCTATGGCATCTGGGAGCGGATCCAGCGCCTGCTCGACGACCGGATCAAGGCGACAGGGCATGAGAATTGCTATTTTCCGCTGTTCATCCCGCTCTCCTATTTCGAGAAGGAGGCCGAGCATGTCGACGGTTTCGCCAAGGAGATGGCGGTCGTCACCCATCACCGGCTGGTGGCGGACGGCAAGGGCGGGCTGACCCCCGACCCGGAAGCGAAGCTGGAGGAGCCGCTGGTCGTGCGCCCGACGAGCGAGACGGTGATCGGCACCGCCTTCTCGCGCTGGGTCCAGTCGTGGCGCGACCTGCCGGTGCTGATCAATCAGTGGGCGAACGTCGTCCGCTGGGAAATGCGCACCCGCATGTTCCTGCGCACCGCCGAATTCCTGTGGCAGGAGGGGCATACCGCCCATGCCACGGCGGACGAGGCGCGCGACGAGACGCTCAAGATGCTCGAAGTTTATCGCGAGTTCGCCGAAACCTGTCTCGGCCTGCACGTGATCGCGGGTGAGAAGCCGGAGAATGAGCGCTTCCCCGGCGCGGTCGCGACCTATAGCATCGAAGCGATGATGCAGGACGGCAAGGCGCTGCAGGCGGGCACCTCGCACTTCCTCGGCACCAATTTCGCCCATGCCCAGAACATCCGCTTTCAGAATGCCGAGGGGCAGTTCGAACACGCCAACACGACCAGCTGGGGCGTATCGACACGGATGATCGGTGGGGTCATCATGGTCCATGGCGACGATGACGGGCTGCGCGTGCCGCCCGCGATCGCGCCGTGGCAGGTGGTGATTGTGCCGATGCTGCGCGACGCGCCCGAGGACGAGCCGTTGATCGCCTATTGCCGCGAATTGCAGGCGTCGCTGGCCAAGCAGACCGCGCTTGGCGAACCGGTGCGCGCGCTGCTCGACCTGAAACTCGCCAAGGCCGCGAACAAGCGCTGGGGCTGGGTGAAGAAGGGCGCGCCGGTGATCGTCGAGGTCGGCGGGCGCGACATGGCCGGCGGCAATGTATCGGTGGTGCGCCGGGACCGGCTGTACCGCGCCGATGGCAAGCTGGATTCGCAGGTCGTGCCGCGGGACGATTTCGCCGCTGCCATCGGCGAGACGCTGGCCAATATTCAAGCGACGCTGCTGGCACAGTCGACCGAGCGGCTGCGGGCGGAAATCGTGCCGGTCGATGATTGGGCCGGTGTCGAGGCCCATTTCGCCGAGGGCATCAAGAATCCCGGCTGGGTCGATGTCCGCTGGTCGAAGCCGACCGGCGATGCGCTCGAGAAGGTCGTGCAGCGGCTGAAGGCGTTGAAGCTGACGATCCGCAACGCGCCGCTCGGCCAGACCGGCTGCGACGACGGCCCGTGCGTGTTCACCGGGGAGCCGGCCGTGGAACGAGTGCTGATTGGTCGGGCTTACTGACCGACTCCCTCTCCCCCGAGGGGGAGAGGGATGCGAAGACTTAGGCTTTGCGCAGCAAAGACTTAGTCGTAGCTGGGAGCGGGGCTGCGCTCGCTAGCGAGCGCGCGAGCCACAGGCTCGCCTGGCTCCCCCAAAAGCGTCAGTCCTTCAACGACTCCGGCACCTGCCCACCGGCCTTGCCGAGTTCCTGCAACACCGCGCGGTGCAGCCAGATGTTCATCTCGGCGCTGCCGTCCTTCGCGCCGGTATAACCGAGTTCGGTCGCCAGTTCCTTGCGATTGTCGAGGCTGGAATCGAGATCGAGCAGTTTCATCAGGTCGACGATCGACGTCCGCCAGTTGAGCGGCGGATTGCCCTTTTGCTGCGCGATCCGTTCGATTGCGACCATCGGATCGACCGGTTGCGGCGCGGCGGGGGCGGCGGGCGCAACCGGTGCAGGCGCAGGCGCGACGGGCGCCGTGGGGGCAGGGGCGGGCGCATGCTGCTGCGTCGGGGCGGGGGCCGGCGTCGGTTGCGGCGCGGGCGCTTCTTTCTTCTTCCCCAGATAATTGTCGCCGAACGGACCGCCATCCTTCCCGAAAATCTGCGTCTTGATGCGTTCGAAGATGCCCATGTCCGTCTCCAGTTGAAATATGCTTCGCCGCTAACGGACGGGCGGCGGATCGGCTCCCATGGGCAATACGCCATTGGTCTAGCGCGCCGAGCATCCTATGTCCTGCACGATGGTACGCACCAAAACGCCGCCCGGCCTGCCCACCCGCGAGCAGATCCTCGACTTCATCCAGACGTCCGACACCCCGGCGGGCAAGCGCGAGATCGCCCGTGCCTTCGGCCTGTCGGCGCAGCAGAAGATTACGTTGAAGGCGCTGTTAAAGGATATGGCCGATGAAGGGCTGATCGACAGCGCCCCCGGCCGTGCCTTTCACAAGATGGGCGGGTTGCCCAAGGTGACGGTGCTGCGCGTGGCCGACGTCGATGATGGCGGTAATGTGTGGGCGGTACCAGAGCGGTGGGAGGCGGAGACGCCGCCGCCACGCGTACGGGTTCGCGAACGCGGGCGGCGCAGCGCGCTGGGCGTCGGCGATCGCATCCTTGCGCGGACCGAGGAGGCCGGATCGGGCTGGGCGGCCTATCCGATGAAGAAGCTCGACCGCGCCGCCGAAGCGGTGCTGGGCGTGTTGCGTGCCGAGGGCGACAAGCTGTGGCTGCAGGGCGTCGACAAGAAGGAGCGCCGCGAAGTGCCGGTGACCGATGCCGGCGGTGCCGCGCCCGGCGATCTGGTGCTGGCGGCGCTGGGCGGCCGCCCCCCGCGCATCACCGCGCGCGTGGTCGAGCGGCTGGGCGATCCGTTCGAGGCGCGCAGCTTCTCGCTGATCGCGATCCACAAGCACGGCATTCCCGACGTGTTTTCGGACGAGGTGCTGGCCGAGGCGAAGCAGGTCGCCGCCTATCCGCTCGGCGACGACCGCGAGGACCTGCGCCATCTGCCGATCGTAGCGATCGACCCGATCGACGCGCGCGACCATGACGACGCGGTCTGGGCCAGCCCCGACGACAGCGACGACAATGACGGCGGCTGGCGCGCGATCGTCGCCATCGCCGACGTGTCCTTCTATGTCCGCCCCGGCTCCGAGCTCGACAAGTCGGCACGCTCGCGCGGCAACAGCGTCTATTTCCCCGACCGGGTCGTGCCGATGCTACCCGAAATCCTGTCGGCCGATGTGTGTTCGCTGAAGGCCGGGCAGGATCGCGCGGCGCTGGTATGTCACCTGACCATCGCGAAGGACGGAAAGCTCAAGGACTGGCGCTTCACCCGCGCCGTCATCCGCGTTGCCGCCAACATCGCCTATGAACATGCGCAGGCGGCGATCGACGGGGTCGAGGATACGCCAGCGCCGCACGACCTGATCGATGGCGCGCTGAAACCCCTGTGGAACTGTTGGGCGGCGCTGGCCGAGGCACGCGCGCATCGCGAGCCGCTCGACCTCGATCTGCCCGAACGGCGGATCGTGCTCGACGAGAAGGGCCGCATCCTGTCGGTTGCGCCGCGCGAACGATTGGATTCGATGCGGCTGATCGAAGATTTCATGATCGCCGCCAACGTCGCCGCCGCCAAGGCGCTGGAGGCGAAGAAGGCGCCGGTCATGTACCGGGTCCACGAACCGCCGACGCGTGAGAAGCTGGTGGCGCTGAAGGACTATCTCGAAACGTTCGACGTGCCGTTCGCGCTGGGCCAGGTGATCCGCCCGGCGACGTTCAACCATGTGCTCGAACGGATCGGCGAGGCGGACTTCAAGCCGCAGGTGATGGAGCAGATCCTGCGCACCCAGACCCAGGCGTTTTACGGCCCGCAGAATCATGGCCATTTCGGCCTCAGCCTCGGCAGCTATGCGCACTTCACCTCGCCAATCCGCCGCTATGCCGACCTGCTCGTCCATCGCTCGCTGGTCGGCAGCTATGGTCTGGGCGAAGGCGCGCTGCCCGCCGACGACGCGGCGAACATGGAACGGGTGGGCGAGGCGATCAGCGGCCTCGAACGCCGCGCGATGGAGGCGGAGCGCGAGACCGTCGACCGCTATGTCGCCGCCTATCTGGCCGAACATGTCGGCACGGTGATGGAGGCACGGATCACCGGCGTCGCTAGTTTCGGCTTCTTCGCCACGGTTGAGGGCGTGGGCGGCGACGGGCTGGTCCCCGCCCGCGACCTCGGCAGCGAATATTTCCGCTTCGACGAAAGCTCGCAGTCGTTGATCGGCGATCATAGCGGCGAGACGTTCAGCGCGGGACAGCGCCTCCCGCTGCGGCTGGCGGAGGCGAACCCGGTGTCGGGGGCGCTGCGCTTCGAACTGCCGGACGGCAAGGGGTCGGCCGGCGGCAGCGGCCATGACCGGCGCAAGGGCCCGCCGCCGCGCGTGCTCAAGCGCCGCGGCCGCCCCGCCAATATCCGCCATCAGGGGCGCAAGCGCTAACGCCCGGAAAGTTGCAAAAAAACCGGGCGTGTCATCGCGCTGTCACGCCCGGTTAGCCCCCGGTTTACCCTGTGGCACCTACTTCGTGCGGGCGATGACCTGTCTCTCCCGCCTCGATCCCGTTATCACCACCGACCATCTGACCATCGGGCAGGATGCGACGCTGACCGCGATCGTCGACCGGTTTCGCGCGCATCACGACCTGCGGCTGCTGGCGGTGCTGGATGCGCAGCGCCGCCCGGTGGGGGTGCTGCGCGAGGTCGATATCCGCGAACTGCTGTTCAATCCGTTCGGCCATGCGCTGCTCGGCAATCCAAGCTTCGGCAGCGGCATCGCGCGGCTGCTACGGCAGGCGACGATCGCCGATGCCGACACGCCGCTCCCCGAACTGGTCGGGCTGCATAGCGATGACGGCGTCGTGTTGGTCCGCGACGGGGTGTTCGCGGGGCTGCTCGATGCGACGCGGCTGTTGCGGATGGCGGCGCGCTGGCACGGCGACATGGCGGTCGCGGCGCGCAGCCGGGCGCAGCGGGTGGGGGAGGCGGCGCAGGCCTTCGAAACCGGGATCACGCGGCTGTCGGGCGATATCGGCGCGGCCTGCATCGCGATCGGGCAGGTCGCCGCCGATCTCGACCGGCGGGCGGCGACGACCCGCGGCGGGGCGATGTCGGTCGCGTCGGCCGCGCACCAGACGGCGCAGGGCATGGTCGATATCGAACGGCGCGGCCACGCGCTGTCGGCATCGTTCCAACGCATCACCCGCGACACCGAACAGGCCGACCGGCTGCGCCGTGACGCCGGCGACCTGGTCGACCGCAATCGCGGCCATGTCCAGTCGCTGTCCGACGTCGCGACCACGATCGAGGCGATGCTCGACCTGATCCGCGGCCTCACCAAACAGACCAATTTGCTGGCGCTGAACGCCGGGATCGAGGCGGCACGCGCGGGCGCGGCAGGGCAGGGCTTCGCCGTTGTCGCGGGCGAGGTGAAGTCGCTCGCCCGTCAGACCGAACACGCCGCTGGCGACATCGCCGGTCGCGTCGACGCCGCCCGCGCGTTGCTGAACGACGTGGCGGGCGGACAGCGCGCGGTCCAGTCCGCCATCGCCGCGATCGGCGCGATCACCACGACCATCGCAACTGCCGTCGCCGCCGAACGCGACACGACCCGCGCGATCGCGGTGCGGGTCGAGGAAGCGCGCGGTGCGGGTGCCGATATCGATGCGCGGGCCAGCGGCATCGCCCCGGCAGCGGACGGGATCGGCGATCAGGCCGGCGCGCTGACGCGGCTGGTCGGCGGCCTTACGACGCTCAGTACGCAGTTGCGGGGGCGGGCAGCGGAACTGGTTGCGGCGGTGGCGTAGGTTAGGTGCGCCAACCGTTATCCCATCCGTTCGGTTCGAGCAGCTTCGAGCTTGTCGAGAAGCGTCCGTCGAGAACGCCGGCATTTGAGGAACCCCGTTCTCGACTACGGTTCTCGACAGGCTCGAACCTGCGCTCGAACCGAACGGATAAGGAAAAGCGCCGGGGTCGGGCGCGACCGTGGCGCAGTAATAGCTCGAACCGAACGGATAGGGGAAAGCCCCTCAACCCGCCTCGTGAAACTGCAAATTCGCCAGCCGCGCATACAGCCCGCCCTGCGCGATCAGTTCGCCATGCCGTCCGGTCTCGACGATCCGGCCATGGTCCATGACGATGATCCGCGACGCCGCGCGCACCGTCGCCAGCCGGTGCGCGATCACCAGCGTCGTACGATCGGCCATCAGCCGGTCGAGCGCATCCTGCACCAGCCGCTCGCTTTCGGCATCCAGTGCCGAGGTCGCTTCGTCGAGCAGCAGGATCGGCGCATCGCGCAACAGCGCGCGCGCGATCGCCACCCGCTGTCGCTGCCCGCCCGACAGCCGCGCCCCGCCTTCGCCCAGAAACGTGTCGAGCCCGTCGGGCAGTGCGCGCAGGAAGCTGGTGGCATTGGCCGCCTCGGCCGCCGCCCATAGCTGTTCGTCGCTCGCGTCCCAGCGGCCATAGCGCAGATTGTCGCGGGCGGAGGCGGCGAAGATCACCGTCTCCTGCGGCACCATCGCGATCCGCGCGCGCACCGCTTCGGGATCGGCATCGCGGACGTCGATCCCGTCGACCGCGACCACCCCCGATGCCGGGTCGTAGAATCGCTCGACCAACTGGAACAACGTCGATTTGCCCGCGCCCGACGGCCCGACCACCGCCACTGTCTCGCCCGGCGTCACGTCGAGGGTGAAGTCGGCCAGCGCCGCCACGTCGGGCCGGGTCGGATAATGGAAGGTGACGCCCTGGAACGACAGCGCGCCGCGTGCCGGTTCGGGCAGCGCCACCGGCCGTGGCGGCGCGGCGATCACCGGCCGCTGCGCCAGCAATTCGGCCAGCCGCCCGGCCGCACCGCTGGCGCGGATCAGGTCGCCATAGACTTCGGTCAGCGCGCCGAACGACCCGGTGACCAGCGCGGAGGTCAGGACGAAGGCGGTGATCGCGCCGCCGGTCGTCCGTCCCGCCGCGACGTCGCTGACCGCGTCCCACATGATGAGCGTGATGGCGGCAAACAACATGCCGATGACGAACGCGGTCATGATCGCGCGGGTGGCGAAGCGTTTTTTGGCGGTTTCGAAGCCGCGATCGACGGCGGCTTCGAACCGGTCGCCTTCGCGCCCCTGTTGTCCGAACGCCTGCACGATCTTCATCGCGCCCAGCGTTTCCGATGCGACCGATCCGATATCGGCGATGCGGTCCTGGCTGGATCGCGACAATTTGCGCACCCGCCCGCCCAGCCACATGATCGGCAGCACGATCACCGGGATACCGACGATCAGGTACAGCGTCAGCTTGGGTTGCAGCGTGAAGAGGTACAGCACCCCGCCGACCCCGACCAGCAGGTTGCGCAGCGCGACCGATACCGTCGTGCTGACGATCCCTTCGACGATCGCGGTATCGGCGGTCAGGCGCGATGCGATTTCGGACGGGCGGTTTTCCTCGAAATAACCGGGTGATAGCGTCAACAGGTTGCGATGTACCGCCAGTCGCAGGTCGGCGACGGTCCGCTCGCCCAGCCACGACACGAAATAGAAGCGCCCGGCCGTCGCCACCGCCAGGATGACGACTACGCCCAGCAGCCCCTCGAAATAGGTGCCGATCCGACCGGGGTCCGCGCCCATCGCGAACCCGTTGTCGACGACCTTTTGAAAGGTACGCGGAATCCACAGCGTCGCAATCGCCGCGGTCACCAACGACACCAGCGCGCCGACCAGTTGCAACTTGTATCGGATGGTGAAACGCCAGACGAGCCGGAGCGCCGGCAGCATCTTCGAACGGTCGGGGGCGGGGGCCGGATCTGCCATGGCGCGCGGCTTAGCGATTGTCGGGGGCGACCGCAAAGGGAACCTCCGGGCCGCTTCGTTGCTTTCACGTATCGAAGGATGCGGTGCTCCGTATCGCCCATGCGCTTTCAGCGCAGGGTCAGCTATGGCGTACAACGTTCGGAGCGTTGCCGATGGCAACGAATCGCTATATTTTTACTGGTACGGGTGTTCCCCGTCAGACCAGTCTCGGGGTGCCCCATGTTGTACGACGCTTATGAATGGCAACGCTCGTTGCTCGCCGGTGCCAGCGCGATGGCGAATTTCAACGCCGGCCTGCTTCAGAACCCCAGCAACCCCTTCGCCTATTTCGGCGGCGGTCCGGTGCTCGGCTCGGCGCTGGCGGTGTTCGCCCATGCCGCCGCCCCGCGCGGCAAGCCGGCCTTCGACCTGACCAGCACGACGGTCGATGGCAGGCAGGTGGCGGTGCGCGAGGAGATCGTGCTGCGCCGCCCCTTCGGACAACTCAAGCGCTTCGTTCGCGACGGCGTCGAAGGCGGACCGAAGCTGCTGATCGTCGCGCCGATGAGCGGCCATTATGCGACGCTGTTGCGCGGTACGGTCGAACGGATGCTGCCGTCGGCCGACGTCTACATCACCGACTGGCGCGATGCGAAGCTGGTGCCGCCGTCCGACGGGCGTTTCGACCTCGACGATTATATCGACTACGTCATCGCGTTCCTCGAAAAGATCGGCGAGACTGGCGATGCTCGCGCGCATGTGTTGGCGGTGTGCCAGCCCTCGGTGCCGGTCTATGCCGCGACGGCACTGATGGGGGCGGACCAACATCCCAACCGTCCGCGCACGCTGACCATGATGGGCGGGCCGATCGACACGCGTGAGGCGCCGACCGCGGTCAATACGCTCGCGACCGAACGGCCGCACGCCTGGTTCGAACAGAATGTCATCGCGACCGTGCCGATGACCTATCCGGGTGCCGGCCGCCGCGTCTATCCGGGCTTCCTGCAACTTGCCGGTTTCATGAGTATGAACCTCGGCAGCCACATGATCTCTCATTGGGAGATGTTCAAGCATCTGGTGCAGGGCGATGGCGAAGGCGCCGGCGCGACCCAGCGTTTCTACGACGAATATCGCGCGGTGTGCGACATGACCGCCGAATTTTATCTCCAGACGATCGACATCGTGTTCCAGACCCATGCCCTGCCCGAAGGGACGATGCGCCATCGCGGCCGTCCGGTCGATCCGGGCGCGATCACCGACACCGCGTTGCTGGCGATCGAGGGCGAGCGCGACGATATTTCCGGGCTGGGTCAGACCCGCGCCGCGCTGACGCTGGCGGCCGGCTTGTCGGACGAGCTGAAGCAGTATCACATGGCCCCCGAAGTCGGCCATTACGGTATCTTCAACGGCTCCAAATGGCGCAACCGCATCGCGCCGGTGCTGGAGGAATGGATCGTCCGCCACAACGGCTGATCGAACTGCCGTTGGAGCGAGGCGGGGCGGGGGCGCGAACCCCCGCCCTTTTCGTATCAGACGTCGACCTTGGCGTGGCTGCCGGCTTCGTCGCCGCCCTTGATCGTTTGGCCGGTGAACATCTTCAGCTTGCCGAGCAGCGACTGGTCGGTTTCCCAGATTTCGGCGCTGTCGAGGTCGAAGCGCAGCATCAGCAACGACGGGTCCTGCCGGCCCTGTTCGTACCAGGCTTCCACCTGCTTCGACCAATATTTGTCGATGACGGCGGGGTCGCTTTCCTCGGTCAGCGTGCCGGCGATGCAGGCGAACAGGTCATGGCCCTTGGCGACGAACTGCACCATCGCCGAGCCACCCTCGGCCGCGCGGTTGTCGCGCTTGGTATAGAACCAGAATTCGCTGTGCGCGTCTTCGTCGAGCACCGCATACATCGGTTCAGAATGCTGGTGCTTGCCGGTCAGCCCGAGCATCACATAGGGGCTGGCCGCCATCGCCTTCCACATGGCTTCGCGGATTTCGGCGGGGCTCTTGGTCGACATCGGCTTTCCTTCTTGGCTGTGCCCCGCCTCAACGACCCAGAGCGGACAGGTTTCCCGCACAAACCCGGTTGCATGACAACGCCAATCCCCCTAGTGCCTCGCTCCACCGCGCAACCCGCGGTCGCTGGGGCGTCGCCAAGCGGTAAGGCACCGGTTTTTGGTACCGGCATTCGTAGGTTCGAATCCTGCCGCCCCAGCCATTCTAAAAATACCTATTAAAAACAACACCTTAGCTGTTGTGTTGTAGCGGTGTTATGTAGCAGTTGCTGTAGCAGTATGACCGGTCGAAAAAGTGGAATCAGAGCGGCGCGTTCTCTCGAAGCAGCTCGGTTACGACGCGATCGAAAAATCCTGAGATTTCTGCGGGTCCGAACGGCGCAAGCGCATTCTCTACGACGTATCCTGCGTATGCCGTCTGAGCCGCTATCAGTATATGTTGGGAAGCTCGGGGAGAGGCGGCACGCGACTGTAAACCTGTTTCCGGTAGAAACGCAGCCGGATGGGAGGGCAATGCCAGCCTGGGACGACCTTTCTCGTTGGATGAAGGTTCAGATGGCTGTCATGGTCATGCATGAATGGTCGTTTCAAACATTCAATATCCGTATTCATCCTAAGCTCGAATCCCGATGGTTATCCGAGGGTCGTGATCCGCGGATTATGATGCGTGACCGTATCCGGCGTGAGTTTGATCGGAGGGTTCGACCGAACCTCGATTGGTTCTTCGTGATTGAGGGATGGAGCCCGCGTCATGGTCCGACTTACTTGCACGTCCACGGCGGAGCGGCGAGCTACGAGATAGATGACGATAAAAAGATCATGATTGCTGTCAGTCGAGCAGCTGGTCACGGTATCAGGGGCTACGAGAATGTTCCACGAGCAACGCACGGTGTGCCTTTCACGCGCCACACTGCGGGGTACGTCGACTATTTGTTCAAGGCCTCTCGAAAGGCAGATCCTCGGCTATCGGAACGACGTCTCACGATGTCCCGAGCAATGACTGGGGGCGCTCGCGCCTTCTGGGCATTGATTACGGGAAGGCCTGAATAAGATCCGTCCGTCGGTTGACACCCATGGTCTCGAGACGCATTTCAAATGCAACGTCTACGCAATCAGAAAGCGACTCCAGTGCAGACCGTTCGTATTCCCGCAGACCGGCAAGAGTTCGAAGCTCGCCCTCGGCTGGACGTCGATCGCAAGGCGCTTCGGAAGGCGATGAACGAGAAGTACAAGAACACCCTGGCGTATCTTGGTCATTGAGCCTGCGTAGCTGACGATCGATAACATCACCGACATTCACGACGAGCGACTAGCCACCTTCGGCGGGCCAGCCGGTGTCAAAGACGTCGGGTTCGTCGAGACTGCCCTAGCGTTCATAAGTGATAGTTAGATTAAGATCTTCTTACGGAACGCTATACCTCCTGTGGCGGTGAGCTCCCCCGCCCCATCGGCAGAAGGCGTTCATACGGGGCGCTCAGACGTGCGCGGTTCATCGAAGCCTTACAGGGTCGTTAGGCTGCTAGAATGCGCTTAGAGGGGTTCTCAGGGGGTTCTAGAGCTATTGCCCACCCGCTTCCCGACCTCTCGTCGTGCATGGTGCTTTCATCGTCAACGAAGCGAGATGAAAGATGCACCTTTACCAGATTACTGCGACCGGCAACGATCCAATGGCGGTCTTCGCCGAAAGCTACCCGACGGCGGTGGAGATCTTTATGACGTGGTGGCTCATTAACGAAGGCGGCGAGCTACCGGACCTAGAGGTCAAGCGTAGGAATCCCAATTGGCCGAGCATCAACCAACGCCATCTCGAAGAAGCGATGGCAATCGGTATGTCCGGTATTGGTCAGTACAAAGCAGGGGTTGGCTGGACAATCTCGCCTCCCGCATTGGTAGGTCCGTCGTGAGCTGCCCCCTTCTGAGTGGTCCATCGACTATGACAGTCTGGACCAAGGAAGGGACAACGAATGCCTTCGAAG
>NZ_JBQCMO010000007.1:0-236280 GCF_051965015.1 Sphingomonas sp. SAFR-052
ACCCGAGCCAACTCGCGCTTCAGCTGACGGATCTCGGCATCCTTGCTGACATCGCCGGATACGACCTTCGCCAGCTGCCGCTTCCACGCATACAGCGAGTGCGCACTGACCCCTAGCCGCTGCGAGACCTCTGCTACCGGATACCCGCGCTCGGTGATCTGGGCCACCGCGTCACGCTTGAAGGCCTCGCTGAAATTCGGCTTCCCCATCATCGCCTCCTGTCCTCAAAATTAGGATCGAAGGCGTCCAGAAATCTAGGGGCTACTCATCCTTCTTACCGGTTGCCGCAAACGCGAGCTGCTGGATGCGAGATGGGAGGAGGTGAATCTTGAGAAGAAGGTTTGGCGTATCCCGACGAGTAAAACGGGCAAGCCGCGTCACGTACCTCTGTCTGAAGACGCAATCGCTGTGCTCAACGCCATACCCCGGTTCGATCGGTGCCCGTTCATCGTCCCGAACCCAGAGTCTCGTAAACCGTTCCTGTCGATCTACCATAGCTGGGACACGGCGCGTCGTTCGGCCCAACTGGCTGACGTACGGATGCACGATTTACGACACAGCGCTGCATCCAACCTCGTAAATTCTGGCCAGTCGCTGTACGTCGTGGCGAAGGTGCTCGGTCACAGCCAAACGCGTACCACGGAACGGTATGCACACCTTGATGCCTCGGTATTCTTAGGGTCAGGACCCATTGATGTGAGGGCAGCGATCTGATTCAGGCTCCGCGAGGAGACTGGAATGAGCGACCTGTTTTGGCTGACGGACGAGCAGATGGAACGGCTGCGTCCGTTCTTTCCCAAGAGCCATGGCAAGCCACGCGTTGATGACCGTAAGGTGTTGAGCGGCATCGTGTTCGTCAACCGCAACGGGCTGCGCTGGCGCGATGCGCCCGCCGCCTATGGCCCGCCCAAGACGCTATATAACCGGTGGAAGCGCTGGGGACAGGCAGGCGTATGCACCCGGATGATGGAAGGCTTGGCAGCGGCGGACGCTGAGCCGAATACGGTGATGATCGACGCGACCTACCTCAAGGCGCACCGCACAGCATCGAGCCTGCGGGTAAAAAAGGGGACCTCGGCCGCCTGATCGGCCGCACCAAAGGCGGCATGAACACCAAGCTCCATGCCATCGCCGATGCGAATGGCCGCCCGTTGAGCTTCTTCATGACTGCGGGGCAAGTCAGCGACTACACTGGCGCGGCAGCGCTGCTCGACGACATGCCAAAGGCGCAATGGCTGCTCGGCGACCGCGGCTACGACGCCGACTGGTTCAGAGACGCACTCCAGGCAAAAGGCATTCAGCCGTGCATCCCAGGCCGGCGATCCCGCAACGAGCCCGTCAGGTACGATAAGCGCCGCTACCGGCGACGCAGCCGCATCGAGATCATGTTCGGTCGCCTCAAAGACTGGCGACGCGTCGCAACCCGCTACGATCGCTGCCCCACGGCGTTCTTCTCCGCCATCGCACTCGCTGCCACCGTCATCTTCTGGCTTTGATTAGTGAGTCCTGACCCTAACAAGGAGGTCACGAGGGTGGCCAGGAAGACCGGCATCGTTCATACTGAACCGGACGAAGCCGGAGGTGCGCCCGTGGTCCGCCGCAAGCATCTCCATGACGTGCGCGGGACCTTCGCGACACGCCTGATGACCACCACTGATCTGAGCAACGAGGAGATCGCCAGCATCATGGGCTGGTCGCCCGAAGAGATCGAGCGAATTCGTCGTATCTACGTTGACGACACTGCCCGAAACGTGGCACTTGGCCGTCGCATCGCACGTGGAGTGTAAACCGGATTTGTAAACCGGAGCTCCAAAGGCGATCAGATCAGCGCCAAGCCGTTGATTTGCGGGTGTAGCTCAATGGTAGAGCAGAAGCTTCCCAAGCTTACGACGAGGGTTCGATTCCCTTCACCCGCTCCATGATCGGCCGCAGTGCCGCGATGATCCGCGCGACGGTGTTGCAGGAAGCCTTCGTATCTCGGACATGATCGAGAAACATCGCGATTCCGGTTTGACGCGGCCGGTGGAACATGGCTTCCCCCGCCGATGAGCGACGCCACGCCCCATACCCGGACCCTCGGCCAACTCGTCGGTTATCGGCTGCGCCGTGCCTCCGCCGTTTTCGCCACCGATTTCGCGGTCACTCTGGAGGGGACCGGCATCCGTCAGATTCCGATGGGCATCCTGTCGGTGGTCGCCGACAATCCAGGAATGAATCAGGGGACGGTCGGGCGGCTGCTGGGGATCAAGCGCGCCAATATGGTGCCGCTCATCAACGAACTGATCGAAAGCGGCCTGATCGTGCGCGAGACCGATCCCGCCGATCGCCGTGCCTTTACGCTGGCGATGTCGCCCGCCGGATCGACGATGCTCGACGACTGTATCCGCCGGATCGAGGCGCATGAGGAACGGCTGCTTGCCGGCTTCACGAAGGCGGAGAAGGCGATGCTGCTCGACCTGTTGGAGCGGATCGAGCAGCGGGCGGTCGTTACCGATTAGGGTCGGTCACGATCAGCGCGTCGAGGGCGACGACCCCCTGCCCGACCGGATGGACGATCACCGGATTGAGGTCGATCTCGCGGATCGCCGGCATGCCGGCAAGGACGCGGCCGAGCGTTTCGATCAGACCGGCGACCGCATCGATATCCAGCGCGGGACTGCCGCGATAGCCGTCGAACAGCGCCCCCTGTTTGAGCGCGCGCAATTCCGCGAGGATTGCGCGGCGGGTCAGGTCGGTCGGCAGCAGGCGGACGTCGTGGAGCAGTTCGGCGGCGACCCCGCCGAAACCGACCAGCAGGACCGGCCCCCAATCGGGATCGTTGCGCGCGCCGACGATCAGTTCGACGCCGCGCCGGCCCATCGCGTCGACCTGCGCGCCATCCAGGGCGATCGCCGCATCATAGGCGGCGACATTGGCGTATAGCCGGTTCCATGCTTCGGCCAGTGCCGCCGGATCGGTCAGGTTCAGCAGCACGCCGCCGGCATCGCTCTTGTGGCTGAGCGCCGCCGATTGCGCCTTTAATGCGACCGGATAGCCGATCCGCTCGGCGATGGCCTGCGCCTCGGTGACGGTCGCCGCGAAGCCACCGGCGGGGAACGGGATGCCGACCGGCGCCAGTGCCTGTTTCGCGCGATATTCGGGAATGACGCCGCCGGGCAGTTCGAGCGCGATCGGCGGGTGCTCGGTACGCGCCGTGTCGCGTACCACTGCCCGCGCGAGATGGCGTAGCGCGCGAAAGGCGCGGTCGGCGGTCGGGAAATAGGGGACGCCCAAGGCCCGCAGGCCCGCGATATAGTCGGCGGGCACCTCGGCACCGTCGTCGATCCCGGCGAAGGGCACCGGCTTGTCGGGGGCGAGCGCCGCGATGGCATCGATGATCGCCGGGAATTTGCGCGCGGCGCCGGATCGGTCTGGATGATGCCGAGCACCAGCGCGCCGTAGTGATCTTCGGCGAGCAGTGGCGCCATCGTCCGCCGGTACAGGTCAGGGTCGACCAGCGCCTGCGCGGTCAGGTCCATCGGGTTGGAGACCGGAATGAAATCAGGGATCGCCGCGCGCAGTTGTCCGGCCGCAGCGCCCTCGACCGGCGGCAGATTCAGCCCGATCCGCTCGGCAAGGTCGAGCACCAGCGCCTTGAACGCGCCGCTTTCGGTCAGCACGGCGGTACCGCCGCTGCGCAGCGGTCGCGCCCGTACCGCGAGGTCGACGACGTCGCCCAGTGCTTCGAGACTGTCGACCACGATGACGCCGGCGCGCTCGACCTTGGTGCGCATCAACTGCCAGTCGCCGGCCATCGCCCCGGTATGGGTCGCCGCACTCTCGCGCGCCGCGCTCGACGTGCCGGGGTGAAGCAGCACGATCCGCTTGCCTGCCGCCAATGCGCGGTCGGCGAGCGCGAGGAAGCGCGCGGGCTGGCGGAATTGTTCGACGATCATCGCGATGACCGGCGTCACCGGATCGTCGATCAGATGCGCGACATAATCCTCGACGACCGATGCGGCTTCGTTGCCGGTCGATACCGACAGGGTGATGCCCAGCCCCTTGGCGGTCAGCGTCGTGCCGAGCACCACCGCCATCGCCCCCGACTGGCTGACGATGCCGACCATCGGCCGGTCTCGCGGATCGATGACTGCCGTCTCGACAAAGGTCAGCGGCACGCCCGCCGCATGGTTCACCAGCCCCAGACAGTTCGGCCCCAGCACGGTCATGTCGTGCTCGGCAGCGATCCGCGCGACCTCGGCCTGCGCCGCCAGCCCCGCCTCGCCCCCTTCAGCGAATCCGGCGGAAAAGATGATCGCCGCGCCGACGCCGCGCGCCGCGAGTGCCCGCACCGCATCGAGCACCGCCGGGCCGGGAATGGCGAGCACGGCCGCATCGACGCCGTCGGGCAGGTCGGCGATCGAACCGAGGCACGGGCGGCCGTCGATCGTGTCGCGCCGGGGATTGATGAGGTGGATCGCGCCGGCATAGCCATGGCGTTCGAGGTTGCGCAGCACGGCATTGCCGAGCGCGCCGGGCGTGGGCGACGCACCGACGATCGCGACCGATTGGGGGTCAAGCAGGCGGGAAAGGTCGGGCATGGTCGTCCCTTCGATCCTCCCCGGCTCGGGGAGGTGGCAGCGCGCCAGCGCTGACGGAAGGGGGTGGCCGCAGGCAGATCGTGCGGATGCGGAAGCCCCCCTCCACCATGCTGCGCATGGTCCCCCTCCCCGTCCCGGGGAGGAATGAGCGTCAGGCGCGGTCCTTGTCGTAGGCGCCCAGGCCCGGCTTGTAGCTCTTTTCGTCGATGAACTGGCGGATGCCTTCCTTGCGACCGTCATTGTCGTAGGAATTGGCCGCTTCCTGCGCGCGGACCAGATAGTCCTCGGCATCGTCATAGCTCATCGTGACGACGCGGCGCATCGCGTCCTTGGTCGCCTTCAGCGCGACCGGGTTCTTGGCCAGCAGCACCTTCGCCACCTCTGCCACGCGGTCCTTGAGCGTCGCCAGCGGCAGCGCTTCGTTGACCAGCCCCCATTCGGCGGCGGTACGGCCGTCGATCGGTTCGCCGGTCATCGCATGGTACATCGCCTTGCGGAACGGCAGCAGTTCCTGTGCAACCTTGGTCGCGCCGCCGCCGGGCAGAATGCCCCAGTTGATCTCCGACAGGCCGAACTTCGCCTCTTCGGCAGCGAAGGCGAGGTCGCAGGCGAAGAGCGGGCCATAGCCGCCGCCGAAGCACCAGCCATTGACCATGGCGATGGTCGGTTTCTGATACCAGCGCAGCCGCCGCCACCAGCCATAGCTTTCGCGCTGCGCCTTGCGCGGGCCGGCCAGTCCCTGCGATTCGGTTTCGCGGAAATATTCCTTGAGGTCCATGCCCGCAGTCCATGCCGCGCCCTCGCCCGACAGGACCAGCACGCCGACATCGTCGCGAAACTCTAGCGCGTCGAGCACCTCCATCATGTCGCGGTTGAGCGTCGGGCTCATCGCATTGCGCTTGTCGGGACGGTTGAACCGTACCCAAGCGATCCCGCCCGCGACGTCATAGGCGACGACGCCGTTGCTGCTCGTTTCGGTCATGGCTGTGGTCCTGTTCGTCAGATCGGGTAATGGCCGGGCTGGGTCTCGATCGTGATCCAGCGCAGTTCGGTGAAGGCGTCGATGCCGGCCTTTCCGCCGAACCGGCCATAGCCCGACGCCTTGACCCCGCCGAACGGCATCTGCGCCTCGTCATGCACGGTGGGGCTGTTGACGTGGTAGATGCCCGACTGGATGCGCCGCGCGACGGACAGGCCGCGGGCGGTGTCGCGGGTGATGACCGAGGCGGACAGGCCGTATTCGGTGTCGTTGGCGAGGGCTATCGCATGGTCCTCGTCGCGGGCGCGAGTGATGCCGACGACGGGGCCGAAACTCTCGTCGCGGAACAGCTTCATCGTCGGCGTCACGCGGGGAACGCGCCGAAGGCGGCGGCCTTCACCGCTTCGTCGAGATCGGCGTCGTCGAGGACATCAGCGGCGCCTTTCCGCCGAGTTCGAGCAGGACGGGTTTGAGATGTTCGGCGGCACGCTTCGCGATGATGCGGCCGACCTGGGTCGAACCGGTGAAATTGATGCGGCGGATGTGCGGGTGGTCGATCAGCGCGCCGACGACGTCGCCGGCATCCGCGGGCGCGTTGGTCACGATCGACACGGCACCGGCGGGCAGCGCCTCGGCAAAGGCTTCGGCGATCAGGCTGTGGGTGCGCAGGCATTGCTCGCTGGCCTTCAGCACCACCGTATTGCCGCAGGCGAGCGGCACGGCGAGCGCGCGGACGCCGAGGATGATCGGGGCGTTCCAGGGCGCGATGCCGAGCATGACGCCGACCGGTTCGCGCAGCGCCATGGCGATGCAGCCGGGCTTGTCGGAAGGGATGACCTCACCGCCGATCTAGGTGGTGAGCGCAGCGGCTTCGCGGACCATCGACACGGCGAGCATCAGGTTGAAGCGCGCCCAGCCCTCGGTCGCGCCGATCTCGCCCATCATCGCGGCGACGAACTGGTCGGCACGGGCGGCAAGGGCATCGGCGGCCTTGGTCAGCGCGGCGCGGCGGGCGCGGACCATGCCGGAAAGGCAGCGGCGGCAGCATCTGCCGCGGCGACCGCCTCTGCCGGGCCGAAGGCGGGGGCGGTGGTCGCGACCTCGCCGGTGACCGGGTTCAGGCGGGTGAAAGTTGGCGAAGGTGCCACGGACACGATGCCTCTCCTATTTGTTATGCTTCATAGCTTAATCGGCAAAATGTGGGGCGTAAACCGGCTTGTCGGTCGCGCAACGCGAACAGCGCGACGGCGGCGACCAGCGAGCCGAGGCTCATCAGCACCGCGACGAATTGCAGGCCATAGCCGATGCTGAACAACAGCCCGGCCAGCGCCGGTCCAGCGCCGATCCGCCGCGCCCGACGCCGATGACGAAGCTGCGCGCGATCAGCGCGTAGAGGCCGACGACCCCGGCATTGGTGGCGAAGCCGGCGGCGGCAGCGACGACCGACAGCGTGGCGAGGTCGCTCTGCGTCCGCCCGAACACGATCACCAGCGCGGTCGAGAGCAGCATTGCGGCGATGGTCAGACCGAGCAGCCGCACCCGCCCGGTCAGCAGCCCGAGGATCAGCGAGCCGATCGCCATGCCGACCAGCTCCATCGTCGCGACGATACCCCATTGAAACCGCGACATGTCGGCGCGGTCGAGGAGGGTGCGGGGATCGGACATCGCGGGCTCAATCCACCGGTGCGATGGTGACGCGCAGCCCGTCCAGCGACGGAAGTTGACACGACAGCCGCGAAGCCGCGGTGCGATGCTCCGAAATGTCGAGCAGATCGTCCTCGTCGGCGGCAGGCTATCCAGTTGCGATCCATCGACAAAAACGTGTCAGGTCGCGCACGAACAGCATCCGCCGCACGATGCCAACATCTCGTCGATGCCGGCGTCGCGGATCGCGGTCATGACGCTGGCGTCGGGATCGACGGTGATGCTGCGGGTCTCGCCGCTGCGGGTGGTGACGGTCAGGGCCGGCATCCTGCGAGTTCCTTCAGAGGAGTAGCCGCATCGGCCAGCGCATCGCGCGGGGGCGTCGCGCCGCGTTCGACCAGCTTGCGGCCCTGCACATAGTCCTTGGTCGCGTTGACGCAGTCGAGGGCGATCACCCGGCCGGCGCGCAGATAGACGATCGAGAAGGACCGCGCCGCCCGGTCGCCACGCACGACCAGATCGTCATGGCCGATCGACAGGCCGACCGTTTGCAGGCGCAGATCATATTGGTTCGACCAGAACCACGGCAGCGCGGCATAGGGTGGCGCGGTGCCGTCGGCGATGCGGGTGGCGACGGTCGTCGCCTGGTCATTGGCATTCTGCACGCTTTCGACCCGCAGGCGTGCCCCATCGGCAAAGGCGCTGGGGTGGGCGGCGCAGTCGCCGATCGCATAGATGTCGGCGAGCGAGGTGCGGCACTGATCGTCGACATCGACGCCGTTGCCGCCAGCCGCCCCCGCCGCCAGCAGCGGTTCGACGGCAGGCACGATGCCGATGCCGACGATCACCATGTCGCAGGCGAAAGACGCGCCATCGGCGGTGCGCACCGACAGGCTGCGATCGGCCGGTTCGATACAATCGACGACGACGTTCAGCCGCAGATCGACCCCGGCGGCGCGGTGTTCGCTCGCATAGAAGGCGGACAGCGGCGCACCGGCGACGCGGGCGAGCAGCCGGTCCTGCGCCTCCAGCAGCGTCACCTGCTTGCCCGCCTTGATCAGGACCGCCGCCGCTTCCAAGCCGATATAGCCGCCGCCGATGATGCAGACGCGGCGGACCGCGCCCAGTTCGGCCATGATCGCATCGGCATTGGCGCGGGTGCGCACGGCGTGGACGCCGGGCAGGTCGTGGCCGCTGCACGTCAGCCGGCGCGGCGTACCGCCGGTCGCCCAGATCAGCACGCCATAGCCGATCGCCGCGCCATCGGCGGTTTCGACCCAGTGCGCATCGGCATGGACGCGGACCACGCGCCGCCCGAGCAGCAGGTCGACCCGTCGTTCGCTCCAGAAGGCAGGCGGGCGGATCAGGATGCGCTCGAACGGCCTGTCGCGGGCCAGATAGTCCTTCGACAGCGGCGGGCGTTCATAGGGCGGGTCGGGTTCGTCGCCGACGATGGCGATGGTCCCGGCGAAATTACGCTGGCGTAGCGCGATCGCCGCCTGCGCCCCGCCATGACCGCCACCGACGATCAATACGTCGTAATGCGGCTGGCTCACGCGGTGGCTGCTTCGCGGGCGATGGCGCGGTCGATCATCAGGCGCGAGCGGACCCCGCCGGCATCGATGTTGAGTTTCAGCAGCTTGCGATTCGGGTAGCGCGACAGATTGTCCTGTTGCCGCTCGAGCATCTCCAGATCCTCCGAAAAAATCTTGCGCTGTCCTTCGCGGATCGTGTCGGTCAGCGCGGCATCGTCGACCGAGAATTGCCGGGCCATGCCCCAGAAATACCAGTGTGAGGTGTCGGTCTCAGGCGTGATGAAGTCGACGACGATGCTCGACGCCTTTTTGGACGGATCGGCGTGATAGCCGCCCTGCCCGGCCAGCGCGACGCCGACCTCGATCATCCCATGGCTGGGCAGCGAGAACCGGCAGACCTGCCAGCGATCGACCGGCGCATCCTCGGGCAGGCCGGCACCGCGCAGCGCCGTTTGCCAGAAGGGCGGCGCGGAGATGTTTTCCATGTGGCGGCTGGTAACGACCTCGTCCCCGGTCGCCTCGGTCTTCACCGGGGCTTCGTCGATCTCCTTCTGGCCGATGCTGCTGGCATGGACATAGGTTTCGTGGGTCAGGTCCATCAGATTGTCGATCATCAGCCGGTAATCACAGCCGATATGGAACAGCCCGCCGCCATAGGCCCAGTCGGGGCTTTCGGCCCAGGGCAGCGGGTGCAGCCTGTCCGCCGACGCGCGTTCGGGATCGCCGGCCCAGACCCAGACGAAGCCATAGCGTTCGATGACGGGAAAGGCGCGGGCCGGGGGAAATTTGCCGACCTGCTGCCCCGGCATGTGTCGGCGCGGCCGCGGCAATCGACGGCGAGGCCGTGATAGCCGCACACCAGCGTCTCGCCGCGCACGAAGCCGAGCGAGAGCGGTGCGCCGCGATGCGGGCAGAAATCCTCCAGCGCGACGACGCCGCCGCTTGCCGGGCGGAAGAACACCATGCGCTGTCCGGTGATCTGACGGGCGAGCGGCTGGTCGCCGACTTCGCCCGCGCTTGCCGCGACATACCAGGCATCGAGCGGCCAGCTGGCCTGCGTTGCTGTCGTCATCACCCTCTCCCGCCGATCAACGTAGATTCATGCCGAGCCGGACGCCATAGGCAGGTCGGGGGATCGACCACCTTGTTCGTCCAGGAGGATTTCATGCGTCGAAACCGGCTTGGCGAAGCGCTTCACCGCCGCCAAGATCGCCGCGCTCCGCCGGGCGTCCGGCGCCGATGCATGACCCCGTCACAGGAATTGCCCGATGACCGTCCGTTCGCTTTCCCGTCGTGCCGCGTCGCTGGTCGCGCTGGCGCTGCTGTCGCCGGTCGCATCGGCGCAGACGCCACCGGCGCCCGTGGCTGAACGCCCCGCCCCGCCCGCCGCATGGACGTCGGCGCCGTTCGTACCGTTATGGACCGGCACGCCGCCGGGCGGCGGGTTCCGGGCGGGCGCGGTGCCAGCCAACGATCCCGCGACGTTCCTGCGCAATGTCGATCGGCCGGGGCTGCGCGTGTTCAAGCCGGCGCGGGCGAACGGGGCATCGGTGCTGGTGATCCCGGGGGGTGCCTATACCTTTCTGTCGATCGGGAACGAGGGCATCGACATCGCCGGACGGCTGACGGCGCTCGGCTATACCGTCCATGTCCTGACCTATCGCCTGCCGGGCGAAGGGTGGGCGAACCGGGCCGATGTGCCGTTGCAGGATGCGCAGCGCGGACTGCGCATGGTCCGCGCCGCCGCGACCCGCGACAAGCTGGACCCGCACAAGGTCGCGGTGGTCGGTTTTTCCGCTGGCGGGCATCTGGCGGCGACGCTCGAAACCGATTTCGCGCAGGCCGTATACCCGCCGCGCGATGCGACCGACCGGATCGACGCGCGGCCCGATGCCGCCGCGCTGATCTATCCGGTGATCGCTGCTGCCCCGCCCTTCACCCATGCGCAGTCGGCGGAGAAGCTGCTGGGCAAGAACCCCGATGCGGCGGCGGTCGCGCGGCGATCCCCGGCGCAGCATGTCACCGGCGCGACGCCGCCGACCTTCCTGCTGCATGCGATGGACGATGGCGCAGTGGTGCCCGACAACAGCCTGCTGATGATGGCGGCGCTGCGCACGGCGGGACGCCCGGTCGAGGCGCATTTCCTGACCGAAGGCGGGCACGGCTTCGGTGTCGGCACGCCCACGATGCCCGCCGGCCATTGGGTCGAGATGTTCGACCGCTGGCTGCAACGCACCTTCGCCAAGGCAACACCACCGGCGGAGTGATTTGCCGGCTTGCAATCATCAGCCGTTTAGACATGCATCATAGCAATCCGGCGATGACCGGTTGGAGGGATGCAGCATGGCCGACACGATGCGGGTTTCGGAAGCCGACGGGTGGACCCGGCGCGGCCTGCTCGGCGTGTCGACGGCGCTGGCCGGGGCAGCGGCACTCCCGGGCTCGGCACAGGCGGCGCCCGAACGGCTGACCAGCATCGGCCTGACCTTTGCCTATGAAGCGATCGTGACGCTGGGCAAGACCGAGGAGGTCGGCGCGACGCCGCTGGGCAAGCGCATCCGCATCCCGATCACCGGCGGCCGGTTCAGCGGCCCGCGCCTCTCCGGCACGATCCTGCCCGAGGGGATGGACTGGCAACTGGTCCGGGCCGATGGCACGACGGTGCTGGAGGCGAGCTACCTGATGCGCGAGCGCGACGGGACGCTGATCCATATCCATAATCGCGGGCTGATACGCGGCAACTATATCCGCACGACACCCGAGTTCGAAGTGCCGCTGGGCAGGCATCAATGGCTGAACGAGGCGATCTTCCTCGGCACGGTCGGGGCGGCCGATCCGGCGGACGGCGCGGCGGTGCGCATCGCCGTCTATCAGGTGGCATGACGATGGGGGCGACAAGCATGCGACGGGCGATGACGCTGGGCGCGATCCTGGCCGGATCGGCGCTGGCCGGTTGCGCCACGCCGACGACGCCGGCTGCGACGACGACGCTGGCGAAGGCGCAGGGCTGTGCCGCGCTGCTGAACGCGGGCGGGTGGCGCGATCCGACGCTGCGCATCCTGAGTGCCGACGAACGCGCCGAAGGTCTCACGATCGACGCCGGACAGGGCGCGAAGACCCCGCCCCTGCCCGCGCATTGCGAGGTCACGGGCGTGCTGCACGAACGCACCGGGCAGGACGGGCAGCGTTATGCGATCCGGTTCCGGATGCGGCTGCCCGATGCGTGGAACCGGCGGTTCGTGTTCCAGGGCGGCGGCGGGACCAATGGCGATATCGGCACTGCGGTCGGCCCGGCGACCGGCGGCGCGGTCGCGCTGGCGCAGGGCTATGCCGTCATCAGCCAGGATTCGGGCCATTCGAACGCGACCAATGCCGATCCGGCGCGCGGCGGCGCGGTGGCGTTCGGGTTCGATGCGCAGGCGCGGGCGGACTATGGCCATGCATCGCTGAAGGCGAGTTACGATACGGCGCGCGCGATCCTGCGCCGCTATTATCATGGCGATCCGGCGCACAGCTATTTCGCCGGCTGTTCGAAGGGCGGGCAGGAAGGCATGGCCTTTGCCCAGCGCTATCCCGAGGCGTTCGACGGCATCCTCGCCGCCGCCCCCGGCTTCGCGCTGCCCAAGGCGGCGATCGCCGAGGCGTGGGACACGCAGACCTATGCCGCATTGGTGCGCGCGCCGGGCGAGCGCAGCGTGCCGATCGCGCGGCTGGCGCAGGCGTTTTCGGAAGGCGACCTGTCGCTGGCGCGCGGCGCGGTGCTGGCGGCGTGCGATGCCAAGGACGGGCTAGCCGACGGGCTGGTCGGCAGTTTCGCGCAGTGCGGAACGGCCGAGGTGGTGCGCGAACTGCGCGCGCGGCAATGCAGCGGGCAGAAGCAGCAAAGCTGCCTTGCCCCCGGTCAGATCGATGCGCTGGTCAAGGGGTTCGGCGGACCGCGCGACAGCCGGGGCAATGCCCTTTATGCCAGCTTCCCATGGGATGCGGGGCTCAGCGACAATGGCTGGCGGATCTGGAAACTGGGTCTCGCGACCCCCGCCATTCCGGCGATCAATGCGGCGATGGGCGCGCCGGCGCTGGCGACGATCTTTTCGACACCGCCTCGCGTATTGGGGGCGAGTCCGCAGGCGGGAATGGACTATCAGCTCGGCTATGATTTCGATCGCGATCCGGCGGCGATCCACGCGACCGCGCCCGGCTTTCCGCGATCGGCCTGGGCGGACATAGCGGCACGCTCGAGCGATTTGGCGCGGTTCCGGGCGCGCGGCGGGCGGATGATCGTGCCGCACGGCGTGTCGGACCCGGTCTTCTCCATCAACGACACCATCGCATGGTGGAACGATGTCGACCGGCGCAGCGACGGCCGGGCGGCGTCATTCGTCCGCGTCTTTCCGGTGCCGGGCATGGCGCATTGCGCGGGCGGGCCGGCGACCGACCAGTTCGACGGCTTCGCCGCGCTGGTCCGCTGGGTCGAAGCGGGCAGCGCTCCCGACCGGATCGAGGCATCGGCGGGAGCGACGACGCCGTGGCCCGGCCGCACCCGCCCGCTGTGCCCCTATCCACTGGTCGCGCGGCCGATCGCCGGGGCGGTCGATACCGAGAAGGCGGCGGCGTTCGAATGCCGGGCGTGAGGATGATGCTCCGGCCCGCATGACGCGGGCCGGAGCAACAGGTCAGGCGAGGTCGTAGTCGGCGAGCTTGGTGGCGAAGCCCGCGGTGCCGGCCGTCTTGGACAGGCTGTAGAGATAATAGTCGACGCCGTCCTCGCTGTACGATCCGTTATAGTATAGCGTGGTGATCGTCTTGCCGGCTTCGTTCTTCATCGCGACGGACGCACCGTTGCCGAGGTCGAGGACCTTGTTGCGGCCGAAGACGATGATGTTGTCGTTGTCGCTGTCGACGATCTTGCGGGTGGTGACCAGCAGGTCGCTGCTGCCGAAGTCGAGGATCGAGTCGCGCGACGCGCCGATGTCGCTGCCGAAGAAGAAGACGTCGGAGTCGCCCTTGCCGCCGATCAGCGTGTCCTGACCCGCGCCGCCGTCGAGCCAGTCGTTGCCCGTGCCGCCCTCCAGCCGGTCGTTGCCGGCACCGCCCTGCAACAGATTTTTGCCGGCGTTGCCGAGCAGCGTATTGGCGACGGCATTACCGAACAGCTTGTCGTTACCCGATCCGCCGCGCGCATTTTCGATGACGACGCCATTGGCGATGGTGAAGCCGCCATAGATACCCTCGGCATAGGATACGCGCCCGCCGCCGCCGGTTTCGTAGCGGAGCGTCGCGGCCCGCAGGTCGATCAGCGCGTCGCGGGCGCCGTCATAGACAATCTGGTCGGTGCCCCCTGCATCCCAGATCGACGCATAATAGGTGCCCGCGGCGTTGACGTCCTTCAGCGTGTAGGTGTCGTTGCCGGTCGCGGTATCTTCGTTGACGCCGTATTTGTCCTGGATCGCGGCGATGTCGAACGCCATCAGCCCGCCGAGATAGCCATAGCCGACATCGGTCGGCGCATTGCCATAGGGCGATTCCTGCCAGCCATCCTCGTACGACATCATCGTGAAGACGCCCTGGTTCAGCGCGAAATCACCGGTGGTATAGTCGGCGACGCCTGCCCCTTCGGATTCGACGCCGCGCATCACCCCCGAATGGCCGCCATTGTCGTGCGGATGGGCAAGGCCGTGGCCATGGCCGAATTCATGGATCAGCGTGACGAACGAGAAGCCACCCTGCGCAAGGTTGGTCGCGTTCCAGCGATTGTCGCCGGAATTGAACAGCGCCGTCCCCTCGTCCTTCTCCTGCGGCGGGCTCATCGATCCCAGCAGCGAGACGCCGAATCCGGGCGTGCCCTGATAGGTGAAATATTCGAAATCGGCCTCGGCGCGGTTCTGCGTCTCGACATAGACGACGTCGGCGACCTTTTCGAATTCCTTGAGCGCGGTCCACACCGCCTTCAGCTCGAAATCCTTGGCACCGACCGCGACCGTCGCCGGCGGCAGGCTGGGCGAGGTCGGATCTTCGGTCACATAGAGGTCGCCCGCCTTGGCGAAATAGATTTTGACGACGTTCTTACCGGTGATGCCGGTCCCCTTCGCATCGGCGACCCCGGCCGGATTGCCGGTGATGTGGCCGGTTTCCTTGCCATCGGGGTTGCGGACGGTGCCGTCGACCTGCGAGCCCCAGTCGATCGAATAGAGCGGGTTGTCGACGCTGTAGTACGGCACGTAGCGCGGCTGTCCGAAGACGTCGCTGACCGACAGCGAGTAATCGCCGATCAGGTCGCCGGTAGTGCCATCGGCGGGCGCGTTGTCAAAGGCGCGGGCATTGATGAAATAGGTGCCGCTCTTGGTCGGGGTATAGGTCAGGATCGCGTCGAACCCGGAATTGACGGTGTTGATCGTCGTGCTGGCCCCGCCATCGGCGGCGGTGATGATCGCGCCGGACGCATCATAAAGTTCGAGATAGCTGTCGGCGAGCGGCAAGCCGGTTGGGCCGCCGGCCTTGGCGAACATGCCGATCTCATAGGTCTTGCCGGCGACCAGCTGCACCTTGAAGAAATCCTGGTCACCGATCGTGCCGATCGTCGAGACGGTCGCAGGTGCCCCCACGGTCAGCGTCGCGGTGGTCGAGGTGTTGCCAGCAATGTCCGGTTCGAGCGCCAGCAACGCGGACGTCAGGTTCGTGCCGCCATCGGCCGAAATTTCACGATGATGCATGCGTCAGATTCCCATCGGCTGCGGGAGAGCAGGCCGGGCCGGCATTGCGTATTCGCGGGATCGGGCGACGAATGGGCGATGCGGCGTCAGCGCACTCCCGGGGATGATGCTCGAAAGCAAGACTTTGGTCGTCCCGGCCACGAGGTTCGTGACCGATGGGGCATGGTTAACGCGAAGTTTTTGGCGATGCAAAGCACGAAACCGTACGATCGATAACATTATCGGATCGCGAGCAACTACATTCATCGATAAACGAGAAGCAGATACATGCTATGTACGTCTGCCGACAAACCCTTAACCTATCAACGAAACGCAGATCATATTTTTTGCTGACGCATGTTACGTTATTCCATTGCAGATTTGAGGTCCCGTGCGAGGGACTAGATTGCAAGCGAATGCACGGTCGCGTCTGGAGGAAGATCGTTTCCCCTTTCTTTTCCAACTACTGCCGATCGATACCGTCAGGCGGCGCGGCTGCTGCGGAATTCGCCATGGACCACGACCCCGCCCGTATCGGGATCGGTGTGGCGGATGGCGCGCGGCAGATTGAAGCGGCCGACCTGTCCGGCAAGCCAATCGGCATGGTCGGCAAGCGTGCGGGCGGCGGCGGTCGCCTGTTCGACCATGGCCGCGTTGCGCTGGGTCACGCCATCCATTTCGGAGACGGCGGTGTTGACCTGTTGCAACCCGATCGATTGATGTTCGGACGATTCGGCGATGCGATGGACCAGCTCGCTCACCTCGCCGATCCGGTCGACAATCCGACGCAGCGCGTCGCCGGTTTCGTTGACCAGCGCGACGCCGGTGCCGACCTGTTCGCTCGACGCGGTGATGCGGGTCTTCACGTCGTGCGCGGCATCGGCGGAACGCTGGGCCAGCGCGCGGACTTCGCTGGCGACGACCGCGAACCCCTTGCCGGCATCGCCGGCGCGCGCCGCCTCGACGCCGGCGTTCAGCGCGAGCAGGTTGGTCTGGAAGGCGATGCCGTCGATGACGCTGATGATGTCGCTGATCTCGTTCGAGGCGCGCTCGATCGATCCCATCGCGTCGATGGCGCGATCGACGACCGCGCCGGACTGGTTCGCCTCGTCGCGGGCCTGATCGACGACCAGCTTGGCCTGCGCCGCGCCGCTGGCGGTCTTACGGACGGTGCTGGTGATCTGTTCCATCGCCGCCGCGGTTTCCTCGAGGCTCGCCGCCTGCTGTTCGGTCCGCTGCGACAGCGCGTCCGATGCGTGGCGGATGTCGAGCGCGCCTTCGTTGATGCTGTCGCTGGCTGTGGCGACCGCCTGCAACGCATCGGCCATAGCGGCCATCGCCCGGTTGTAATCGCGCCGCAGCTGTTCGGTCTCCGCCGGAAACGGGCTGTCGAGACGGTGGCTGAGGTCGTTGCCGGCCAGCCGGTTGAGCCCGGCGCCGAGCGAGGCGACGACCTGTTGCTGGACGTTCGCCGCTGATGCCAGCCGCTCGCCATTGTCGCGGAACGTCGCCATCGCCCGTGCCATGCGGCCGACACAGTCGCGATAGTCCGAAAACAGGATCGGCGAAGCGAACTCGCCCGCGGCCAGCGCCTCCATGCGCACGACCGTCGTGACATAGGGGTCGCAGATCAGCCGGCGCGCGACGAGCATCACCAACACGATCGCGACCGTGCTCACCGCGGCTACGGCCAGGAACGGCCCGGCTGGATCGGCGGTCGGCAACACCAAGGCTGCCACCAGGGGAAGCGATGCCAGCGATCCGTTGAGGATCGTCAGCGTCATGAACTTCACCCGAATTGGCGCGTCGGCCTTGAACCAGCGGACCACGGCATGTCTCCCAATCGATCTGATCGGCGGGACCCTGTGGTCCATTCGCCAAGGAAGCCTTAACGCGCCATCGCCCGCAAAACCGCGCTGGTCGGTGGTTAATCGGGAAGGTTTTGATTTGGCGTCGTTTCCGCCGAATCATTCTTTCGTATGATCGTACGTCAGCGGACCGTCTTTTTGCGATCGATTGCAATAGCTGCGTATCGTGAACGGGAACCGGATGTCGCGTTGCCGCGCTTTGGCCGAGCGGCAGCATGTGCCGCGATGAGGAGCAGGTACATGCCCGATACCGGACTGACGATCGATCCGACGACGTTCAGCGACAATCCGATGGCGTATCAGGTCGAATTCGCCGGGACGGTCGACGGCGAACCACAGCAGTTCGCGGTACAGTACAGCGCGCTCGAGGCGCTGGCGGGCGGACCGGTGGCGGACGAACCGTTGCGCGTTGCGCAGGGGCAGGAGAACCGGCTGACCGCCGCAGCGGGCAAGGCGTTGGCGCGCGGGCCGGCTGCCGACGTGGTGACGATCGGCGAAGCGGACCTCGTATGAACCGGTCCGGCCACGACCGCCATTCCCTATCCTGTATCAGTCATTCTGCTTCCCGTTCGACTATGAATGCGTCCGTCGATTCGGTGTTTTCCAAATAAACGCCTATTTTTACTTTGCTTTCTGCTTGCGCAATCGATGCCATGCCCGACCGATTTACCAATTGTTAACCAGTGTTCACGCATTTTAAGCATCGGTCGAAGGCATCGGTTCCTGTCCGGTCTACGTACCGTGTATGAGTATCAGACAGAGGCAGAAAGCGAATGGGATATCATCCTTCGGCGCTCGGCAGCTTTCGGGATTGGCCGCATGCCGGCATCAACAAGCTGTACCGCGACGGCGACCGTGCGGTGCGCGACCTGGCGATCGATCGCAGCGGCGTGCTGGATCGGGTGCGCGATCCCGAACTGGCGACGATCGTCAGCTTTACCGCAGCGGAATACAAGACGCCGATGGCCGGGCTGTCGATCGTGACCGGGCGGCGGCAGATCCTGCTGGGCGCGGTCGGCACCGATATCTGCGAAACCTCGCTCGAGGACTCGTTCTGCGCGGTCGCGGTCCAGCGCCCCGACGAACCGCTGATCGTGCCCGACGCCACCCGCGATCCGCGCTTTGCCACGTTCCGCACCGTGACCGGCCAGCCGTTCGTGCGCTTCTATGCCGGCGTGCCGGTGGTCGACCGCAACGGGTTGGCCCTGGGCGCGCTGTGCATCGCCGACCGGACGCCGCGCAACGAAGCGTTCGATCCGACCATGTTGCTGATCCGCGCGCGCGAGATCGAACGGCTGCTGCGGTCGTAAGCGCGGCGGCGCCGGCGTTTTGCCGGGTTGCGACGCGATCGTTTCACGGTACGATCCCGACGATAACATGTTGGGAGAGATGTGAATGACCGCGCGCTTCGATCGCCGTACCCTGTTGGCAGGCGGCATCGCCGCCTCCACCGCCGGCGTCCTGCCGATCGGCGAAGCGTTCGCTCAGCGCCGCCGGACTTCGGCCAACGACAAGCTGCAGGTCGGGCTGATCGGCTGCAAGGGGATGGGATGGTCCAACCTCAGCGCGATGCTGAAGGGCGCCGACGTCGTGCCGGTGGCACTGTGCGACGTCGATGCGCGGGTGCTGGCCGAGCGCGGGGCGGAACTGAAGAAGTCGTCGGGGCGCGCGCCGCGGCTGTACGACGATTATCGCCGGATGCTCGACGACCGGTCGGTCGATGCGGTCATCATCGCCACCCCCGATCACTGGCATGCGCTGCAACTGACCGATGCGATGTCGGCGGGCAAGGACGCCTATTGCGAAAAGCCGCTGGGCAATTCGATCGCCGAATGCCGGGCGATGGTCGCCGCCAAGCAGCGCCACAACCGCGTGGTGCAGGTCGGCCAGTGGCAGCGCAGCAACCAGCATTGGGCCGACGCCATCGCCCTCGTCCAAGGCGGCGGCATCGGCCGGGTGCGCAAGGTCAAGGCATGGGCCTATATGGGCTGGATGAAACGGGTCGCGCCGCAGCCCGACCAGGCCGTGCCGGCGGGCGTCGATTACGACCGCTGGCTGGGCCCGGCGCCGGCGCGCGCGTTCAATCCCAACCGCTTTCATTTCAGCTGGCGCTGGTATTGGGACTATGCCGGCGGGCTGATGACCGATTGGGGCGTGCACCTGATGGATATCGCGCTCTTGGGAATGAAGGCGTCGGTGCCGAAGTCGGTCAGCTCGCTGGGCGGTGCCTATGGCTATCCGGACTCGGCGATGGAGACACCCGATACCCAGACCGCGATCTTCGATTTCGGCGACTATTCGGTCGAATGGGAACATGCCGTCGGCATCAGCCAAGGGCCCTATGGCGGGCGCGACCACGGCGTGGCGTTCATCGGCGAGACCGGCACGCTGGTCGTCGATCGCGGCAAATGGGAGGTCTTGCCCGAGATCAGCGACGGCAAGCCGCTGACCCAAGCAGTCCCGGTCACCCGGTCGCAAGACAATGGCCTCGACCGCCATACCGCAGACTTCGTCGCCTGCGTGAAGGATCGCACGCGGACCCCCGCCTGCCCGATCGAGTCCGCCGCCAATACCGCGATCGTGTGCCAGATGGGCAATATCGGCTGGAAGACCGGTCGCAAGGTGCATTGGGATGCGGCGGCCGGGCAGTTCGCCGGCGATCCGCAAGCCAATGGGCTCATCACCCCGCGGTATCGCGCGCCCTATCGCCTGCCGGCCTGACGCAGCGAGGACGGCTTCGGGTCAGTCGTCCTCGTCCTCGAACCCGACCAGATCGAGTGCGCGTGCCTTGATCTGGCGGGTCATGCACCAATGGACCAGCGCGTCCTCGCGGCCGTGCGTGACCCATACTTCCTTCGGCGCGATCTCGGTCAAGGTTCGGGTCAGTTCGTCCCAGTCGGCATGGTCGGACAGGATCAGCGGCAGTTCGACGCCGCGCTGGCGGGCGCGCTGGCGGACGCGCATCCAGCCGCTAGCCATGGCGGTGATCGGATCGGGCAGCCGCCGCGACCAGCGGTCGCCCAGCGCCGAGGGGGGTGCGACGATGATGCGGCCCTGCAGTTCGGCCTTGGCCGCGCCTGCCACGGGGCGGAGTTCGCCGAGGTCGACGCCCAGATCGACATAGAGGTCGCACAGCCGCTGCATCGCACCGTGCAGGTAGATCGGATCGTCGAAACCCATCGCCCGCGCCTCGGCGATGACCCGTTGCGCCTTGCCCAGCGCATAGGCGCCGACCAGCACGCAGCGTTCGGGTTCGGTGCGCAGCGCGGCCAGCAGCTTGTCGATCTCGTCGCGCGTCTCGGGATGGCGAAAGACCGGCAGGCCAAACGTCGCCTCGGTCACGAACACGTCGCACGGCACCGGCTGAAACGGCACGCAGGTCGGGTCGGCGCGACGCTTGTAATCGCCCGACACCACCACCCGCTCGCCGGCATGGTCGAGCACGATCTGCGCCGATCCCAGCACATGGCCGGCTGGGACGAACGATATGTCGACCTCACCCATGCGGATACTTTCGCCGTAAGCGACCGCCACGCCGTTCTGGGCCCCGTAGCGCGTGTCCATGATCGCCAGCGTCTCGGGCGTGGCCCAGACCGTCTGGTGCCCGCCGCGCGCATGATCGGCGTGGCCATGCGTCACCAGCGCACGCGCGACCGGTTCGGACGGGTCGATCCACATATCGATCGCCGGAATATGGATGCCGGTCGGGTGCGGCGTGATCCAGCGAGCAAGGGCCATGGCGGACAGATGGGGCGCATGGTCAACCCTGCCAAGGTCATCGAACCGACATATCGGGACGATAGAGACCAAGCCGTTCGTAACGATTGCCAGCCCTTGCCGACGCCCGCCCCACCCCGTTTCAGCCTGTTCGCGGCGGGCATGGCCGCGTTCTGCGTCTATTTCGCGATGTACGCCTTTCGCAAGCCGATCATGGCGGTCGGCTTCGCCGATCAGGCCGCGTGGTGGCCGGGGCTGGATTACAAGGCGACGCTGATCGTCGCGCAGGCGATCGGCTATGCACTGTCCAAGATGTTGGGGGTGAAGATCGTCGCCGAACATGCGACGGGCCAGCGGGCACGGCTGATCCTCGCGCTGGTCGGGGCGGCGTGGGTGGCGCTGCTCGGCTTCGCGCTGCTGCCGCCGCGGTTCGGACCGGTCTGCCTGTTCCTGAACGGATTGCCGCTGGGGATGATCTGGGGCCTCGTGTTCAGCTATCTCGAGGGGCGGCGGGTGTCGGAAATGCTGGCGGCGATGCTGACCGCCAGCTTCATCCTGTCATCGGGCGCGACCAAGACCGCGGGCGCGCTGTTGGTGCAGCATGGGGTGTCGCCCTTCTGGATGCCGGCGGTGACCGGATTGCTGTTCGCGCCGGTATTGGTCGTCGCGCTGATCGTGCTGGCGCGGACCCCGCCGCCCGACGCCGCCGATCGCGCGGCACGGGGCACGCGGGTGGCGATGGATGGCGCGGCGCGGCGGGCCTATGTCCGGGCGCACGCGCTGCCGCTGACGCTGCTGATCCTCGGCTATACGCTGCTGACCGCACTTCGCGATTTCCGCGACAATTTCGCCGCCGAAATCTGGGGCGACCTCGGCAACGGCGCGCCGGCGGCGATCTTTTCGATCACCGAGGTGCCGGTGACGGTCGTGGTGCTGATCGGCATGGCGCTGCTGGCGAAGATCCGCAGCAATCTGCACGCGCTGCTGGCGATCCATGGTGCGATCCTGTTCGGCGCGCGGGCGCTGGGCGGGGCGACCGTCCTGTTCCGGCTGGGCATGATCGGCCCGGTCGCATGGACGGTGTGGATCGGGATCGGCATCTACAGCGCCTATGCCCCGTTCAGCGCGGTACTGTTCGACCGGATGATGGCGCTGGGAAAGTCGCCGGGCAATGCCGGCTTCCTGATCTATCTCAGCGATTCGTTCGGCTATGCCGGCAGCGTCGCCCTGTTGCTGCTGCGCGAGTTGGCCGACGATCGCGCGCCGTGGCTGGGCTTCTTCACCGGGGCGACACTGGCGACGGCGCTGGTACTGGCTGGGGGCGCATTGTTGTCGGCGCTGTGGTTCCGGCAACGATTTGCCGGCGACGGTTGATGATATCACGTTGATTCCTGCATCTTCTCCACAGGAATCGATGACCCGAGCGCGAATTTCATCATCCGTCACACACCCGTCATCAACAGCCGCCAAAGGCGCGTCGGGGGCCGGACAACCGGCCGGGACACAAGCGGCGGGGCCGCGGGGAGACATCATGAAGTTCATCACGGGTGCGGCGATCCTCGCGATCGCGGCGGGGACGACGCACGCCCATGCGCAGACGGCCCCGGCCGATGCGACCACGACCGAGGTGTCGGGGGGCACGCAGGACGAGGCACGCAGCGGCGGCGAGATCGTCGTGACCGGTCGCGCCACGACCTTTGCCAACACGCAGGTCACCGAGCCGATGCTCGACCGGCAATCGGCGCTGACCAGCGTCAACGACGTCATCAAGGAACTGCCCGGCGTGTTCGTGGCGGAGGGCGATGCGTTCGGTTCTTCCGACTGGGCGACCTCGATCAGCATCCGCGGCTTCAGCTCGGGCGGCGGTGGAGGCCAACAGATCGGATCGACGATCGACGGCCTGCCCAATGGTGGTTCGGGCTATGGCGGCGGGTCGCGCGCCAACCGCTATCTCGACGTGCTGAACCTGAAGACGGTGATCGTGTCGCAGGGCACCGCCGACATCTCGTCGCGCTCCAACGAGGCGCTGGGCGCGACGCTCGACTACGTCTCGACCGATCCGGCGCGCGACACGCGCTATCGCTTCACGCTGGCGGGCGGCGATTTTGGCGCGCGCAAGCTTTATGGCCGCGTCGATACCGGCCAGTTCGCCGGTGACACCCGTGCCTTCGTCAGCGCCTCGACCAGCCGGGTGAAGGACTGGGTCGGCGGATCGGGCGAGACCCGCCGCGACCATGTCGATGCCAAGCTGGTCAGCAATATCGACCGGGTCCGCCTGACCGGCTGGGTCAGCTATGACGATGCCGACGAAGCCGAATTCGGGTCGGTCAGCCCCGAAATGTTCGCCAACGACCCGAACCACGATGCCTATACCGACGACTGGACCGGCATCCCCTATATCGATCAGGGCTATCGATCGACCTCGCGCGCGCTGCGCCGCAATTTCTTCACCTATCTGCGCGGCGAGACCGATCTAGGCGAAGTGAAGTTGTCGGGCGCCGGCTATTATCACCGGATGCGCGGGCGCGGCGATTTCGCGCCGCCCTATCTGGTCGATGTCCGGAACGACGGCGCCGGTAATCCGGAAAGCGAGTTCACCGGCAGCCTGCCGACCGTGATCGGCGGCGGCAATCTTGGCCGCTATTATTTCGTGACCCCGACCGGCGCGAAGGCGACGTTCCTGACCGGCTGTGTGGGCACGGCGGTGATCCCGGCGGTCTATGCGCCGAGCTGTTATGCGGCAGGGTCGACGCCGGTCATGTCGTATCGCCACACCCATTACGAAAACGACCGGGGCGGCCTGACTGCCGACGCGGCGTGGACGCACGACTTTGGCGGGATCGAGAACACGCTGCGCGGCGGGCTGTGGTGGGAGCGCGGCCGCGCCAACCAGCTGCGCGACTGGCACAAGATCACCAACGCGCTGGTCGGACCCGCGTTCGACGGCAAGCCCTATTACCAGCAGTTCAGCACCGACTACGACCTCGACGAGATCATGTATTATGTCGAGGATGCGGTGACGTTCGGGCCGCTGACCGCGCGGTTCGGGGTCAAACAGTTCTTCCTCGACCAGCGTCGTGCCGAATTGCTGAACGACCGTGCGGTGACCGAGCTTACCTCGAACAGCCGTCCGCTGATCTCGACCGGCATCGTCTATCACGCGCCGGTCGACGGGCTGGAGGCGTTCGCCGGCTATTCGCAGAATTTCGCCGCGATCGGCAACGGACCGCTCGGCGAACCACGCGAGGTGATCGATCGCATCCGCCCCGAAACCGCGAACAATATCGAGATCGGCGCACGCTATTCGACGCCGCAGGTCAAGGCGTCGCTGACCGCCTATGACATCAAGTTCAACAACCGCATCCAGTCGATCTCCGCCAACCTCGTCACCGGCATCGATTATCTGGAGGAACAGGACAGCGTCTATCTGAACGTCGGCGGGATCAAGAGCCGCGGGATCGAGGCGGCGCTCGCCTATCGCGTGACGCAGGGGCTGACTCTGTCGGGCAACTATACCTATAACCACGCGACCTATATCGGCACCGGCAATGCCGCGCAGGACGCCGATATCGGCGTGACGCCGGGACGGCAGGTCATCAACTCGCCCCGCAACATGTGGGTCGCGGCGGCCGATTATGCACGCAGCGTGTTCAAGATCGGTGGCGCCGCCAAGTTCGTCGGTGACCGCTTCATCGGCAGCGACGGTGACGCGACTGCACCCAGCTTCACCACCGTCGACGCCTATGCCGGCGTCGATCTGGGCGAGGTGACGCCGCTGCTGAATGGGATGGCGCTGACGGTGCAGGCGACCAACCTCGCCGATCGGCGGTATCTGGCCGGCGCGGACGGCGGCTCGGCGTTCCTCGGCACGCCGCGTACCGTCACGGCGGCGCTGACGTTCGATTTCTGACCTGACGAACGTACATTAAGGATCGTCGCCCCAGCGCAGGCTGGGGCATCCCTCCCCGGGAGCGCCGTCCCTGGGGAGGGAGATCCCAGCCTGCGCTGGGATGACGACTATAGTGAGAAGGACATCCCATGGTCGAACTGTCGCGCCGCACCCTATTGTCCACCGGCGCCGCGCTGGCCGGCGCGGCGGCGCTTCCGGCGTCGATCGCGCGCGCGGCGGCGATCGGGCCCGACCGGCGCAGCGGCACCATCGCCGACGTCCAGCACGTCGTCATCCTCGCCCAGGAAAATCGCGGCTTCGACCATTATTTCGGGACCCTGCGCGGGGTGCGCGGCTTTGCCGACCGCTTCTCCATTCCGACGCCGGCCGGCACCGTCTGGCAACAGACCGACCGGACCAGCACCGATGGTCCCCACGCAATCTCCCCCTTTCATCTCGACACCGCACGGCAATTCGAGCTGATGCGAATGGAGGGCACGCCGCACAGCTGGCCCGATGCCCAGCGCGCTTGGGACGAGGGCCGCATGGCGCATTGGCCCGAGGCCAAGCATCCGCGCGCGATGGGCCATTACCGGCGCGGCGACATCCCGTTCCAGTTCGCGCTGGCCGAGGCGTTCACGATCTGCGACGCCTATCACTGCGCGGTGCAGACCGGGACCAACACCAACCGCCTGTTCCTGTGGAGCGGCACCAACGATCCGGCAGGCACGCACGGCGGGCCGGCGATCGGCAATTCGCACGACGATTTCGTCGAGAACGGCGGCGCGGCCGATCCCTATCGCTGGACGACGACGGTCGAGCGGCTGCAGGCGGCGAGCGTCGATTGGCGCATCTATCAGGACATGGCCGACAATTTTACCGACAACCCCTTGGCCGGTTTCGCCGTGTTCCGAGACGCCCATGCCGGGCGCGGCGATGCGGTGCTGAAGGACCGGGCACTCACCACGCGCGGACCGGACCTGCTGAAGGCCGACGTGCTGGCCGGTCGCCTGCCGCAGGTGTCGTACGTCATCGCCACCGCCGCCGGGTCGGAGCATCCCGGCCCGTCGAGCCCGGCGCAAGGCGCCGACTACACCGCGCGCGTGCTCGACGCACTGACCGCCGATCCGAAGGTCTGGGCGCGGACCGTGCTGCTGGTCATGTTCGACGAGAATGACGGCTTCTTCGACCATGTACCGCCCCCCGCCCCGCCGTCGCGCGGCGCCGATGGCGACATGGTCGGCGGATCGACCATCGACCTGACCGGCGAATATCACGACGTGCCGAGCAGCGGCGACGCGGCGATCGATCTGCCTGCCTATCGCGGGCGGCCCTACGGCCTCGGCCCGCGCGTGCCGCTCTATGTCGTCTCGCCGTGGAGCCGGGGCGGCTGGGTCAATTCGCAGACCTTCGACCACACGTCGGTGATCCGGTTTCTGGAGGCGCGCTTCGGCATCCGCGAACCCAATATCTCGGCCTGGCGGCGGGCGATCTGCGGCGACCTGACCTCGGCCTTCGACTTTGCCGCCACCGATGTCGCGACGCCGATCCTGCCCGATCCGGCGGCCGATGCAACGCGCGCGGCGGCGATCGAGGGGCAGGTCGATCCGCAGGCACCGCCCGCCACCGCACCGTGGCAGGAAAGCGGCATCCGCCGGTCGCGGTCCCTGCCCTATCGGCTGGAGGTGATCGAGCGCGTCGATGCGACCGGGCCGCACCTGCACTTCACGGCCGATGGCGCGGGGGCGGTGTTCCATGTCTATGACCGCCACGCGCTCGACCAGCCACCGCGCCGCTACAGCGTCGGTGCCGGCGACCGGATCGACGGACATTGGCCGTACGACGACGATGGCGCCTATGACCTATGGGTGCTGGGACCGAACGGCTTCCACCGCCATTTCGTCGGGCGGCGCGACGATCCGGCGATGGCGATCGCATGGAGCCTGTCCGACGCGGGCCTCGCATTGCGCGTCGGCGCCGCACCGGGGCTGCGCGCGCGCCGCCTGACGCCGGGCGGTGGTGCGTCGGAAGAGGCGCTGCCCGCCGGGCGGCATCGCTGGTCGCTCGACGGCGCGCATGGCTGGTACGACGTGACGCTGTCGAGCAGCGCCGTCCCCGGCTGGCACCGCCGCATTGCCGGACGCCACGACCGCACCGGCCGCGCGAGCAGCAGCGATCCGTTCGTCGAGGCTTTCGCTCGCGGCTGAGCCGTGCGAGCATCCGCCGCGATCGTCACTAATCTTTCCGAGAAATGGCGCACCCGAAGGGATTCGAACCCCTGGCCTCTGCCTTCGGAGGGCAGCGCTCTATCCAGCTGAGCTACGGGTGCTTGGCCGTGGAGGCACGCGCCTAGCAAAGCTTTCGCGGCATGACCAGCCGTTTTCAGGCACTCGCCGCCTTTTGCACCGGCGGGGGTGTCTTGGGGCGGAAGGCACACAGGTCGGCGACCGGGCAGCGCCAGCATTCGGGACGGCGCGCCTTGCAGATGTACCGGCCGTGCAGGATCAGCCAGTGATGCGCGTGGAGCCGGAACGGCTGGGGGACGACGCGTTCCAGCACCGATTCGACCGCGTTCGGGGTCTTGCCGCGGGCGAGGCCGGTGCGGTTGCCGACGCGGAAGATGTGGGTGTCGACCGCGAAGGTTTCGTGTCCGAAGGCGACGTTCATCACGACGTTGGCGGTCTTGCGCCCGACTCCCGGAAGCTTTTCGAGGGCGGCGCGGTCCTCGGGCACCTGTCCACCGTGATCGGCGATGAGCGCTTCGCTGAGGGCGATGACGTTCTTGGCCTTGGTGTTGAACAGGCCGATGGTGCGGATATGGTGTTTCAGGCCGTCGAGGCCGAGCGCGACCATCTTTTCGGGCGTATCGACCGTGGCGAACAGGGCGCGGGTCGCCTTGTTCACGCCGGCATCGGTCGCCTGTGCCGACAGGACGACCGCAACCAGCAGCGTATAGTCGTTGACTGATTCGAGTTCGGTTTCGGGGTGCGGATTGTCCTCCGCCAACCGGCGGAAGAATTCGAAGATATCCGCCTTCTTCAAACGCCGAGCACCGCGTCCATCGTGTAGCGGCCGGCCGGGGCGTTCGCCAGCCACAGCGCAGCGCGAACCGCCCCACGGGCGAACAGCGCGCGGTCGTCGGCGCGGTGGCCGAGTTCGATCCGCTCGCCCTCGCCCGCGAACACCACCTGATGATCGCCGACGATGGTGCCGCCACGCAACGCGGCAAAGCCGATCGTGCCCGCCGCACGCGCACCGACCAGCCCGGCGCGACCGATCACGCCGCTGTCGGCGAGCGTCGTCCCCAACCCTTGCGCCGCGGCATCGCCCAGCATCAGCGCGGTGCCGGAGGGCGCATCGACCTTCAGCCGGTGATGGCTCTCGACGATCTCGATATCCCAGTCGGGACCCAGACGGCTGGCGGCGTCGCGGACCAGCCGCGACAGCAGGGCGATGCCGAGCGAGGTATTGCCGGTCTGGAGCACCGCGATCTCACGCGCGGCGTCGTCGATCATCGCATGATGCCGCTCGGACAGGCCGGTGGTGCCGATCACGACCGGCGTCGCGGCGCGGCGCGCGGCAGCGAGATTGCCCTCCAGCGCGACGGGGGCCGAGAAATCGACCAGCACATCGGCACGCGCGGCAAGGCCGGCGGGATCGCCGCCCTGGTCGATGCCGCCAGCGAGCGTTTCACCGACCCGTTCGATCTCGAGCGCGATCGCGCGCCCCATCCGGCCCTGCCAACCGAAGATACCGATGCTGGTCACTGATCCTCGCCCGATTGCATGCCGCAGGCCGCCCGATCACGACCCCGGTAAGCCGAGTCCATGGCCCGGTGGCCGACGATGTGCAAGCGATTGCGCGGGCGCGCCGTCCCGGTTCAGCGCTGGACCGACGCGACCGGAGCCTCGGCATATTTGGGATCGGCGGGGTCGAATTCAGGCTGCGGCACGAAGGTGCGCGAGGTGAGCGCGACATTGCCGAGACCGGCCAGCTTGAACGTCCCGATCTTGAACATCTTCGGTGCGCTGCCGGCGCGTTCGACGGTCACCGCATCGACGTGCAGGTCGCCATGCTTGGTCCACAGCATGTGCGGCGCAAGCAGCATGTCCATGTTGTTGTAGCGCACCGACAGGCAGATACGCTGCATCAGTGCGAAACGGATGATATCGCTCAGCGTCGCGCGCTCTTCCTCGCTCGCGCGATCGGCTGCGGTGGCCACCGGGGACTCGGATACGGCGTCGTTGTGCATCGCAGCATATTGTAACGATCGCGACCGTTGCCAGCAAGGGGCATGGCGTCATCCAAATGGCGATGCGCGCTGTTCGCCCGGAGTCGTGCCAAGCGGTACGAAATCGCTCGCAACGCCCGACCATCTGCCAAACGCGCTAACCGTTGGGCAATTCAGCAAAAATTAATGCGGTTTAGGGACCGAATCGATACCTTAGTATCAGTGCCACCGGTTTCATCGCGCGCCGCAATCGGCTAGGCGCAACCCAATCATGGGAAACATATTGATCGTGATGGCCGGCGGCGCGCTCGGGTCAGGCTTGCGCTATTCGTTCGGTCGTATCGCCGCCGCCGCGTTCGGCACGGACTATCCGTGGGGGACGCTGGGGGTCAATCTGCTCGGCGGTCTCGCGATGGGACTGTTGATGGGCGCGCTGGCGCGCAGCGGCGGCGGGAGCGAGACGGTTCGACTCGCGATCGGGGTCGGCCTGCTCGGCGGGTTCACGACCTTTTCGGCCTTTTCGCTCGACATTGTGACGATGGTGGAGCGCGGAGCGATGGTCAGTGCGATCGGCTATGCGCTGCTGTCGGTAATCGGTGCGGGCATGGCGCTGTTCGTCGGGCTGCAACTGACGCGGGGGGCAGCGGCATGAGCGACAACGACGTCCGGCAATTCACGGTCGGGGCCGACGACGACGGCATCCGGCTGGACCGCTGGTTCAAGCGGCATCTGCCCGATACCAGCTTCAACACCGTGTCGCGCTGGGCGCGCACCGGGCAGTTGCGCATCGATGGCGGCCGGGCCCAGCCGGGCGCGCGGCTGACCGCCGGACAGGTGCTGCGCGTGCCGCCGCCCGAGTCGGCGATCGTGGCGCAGCCAAAGGCGAAGGCCCCGCGCCCGCCGCTGTCGGACGAACAGACCGAATTCGCGCGGTCGCTGGTGATCCATCAGGACAAACAGGCGATCGTGCTCAACAAGCCGCCGGGCCTGGCGACGCAGGGCGGGACCAAGACCCACGACCATGTCGACGGCCTGCTCGACGCCTTGCAGTTCGATGGCGAGAGTCGTCCGAAGCTGGTCCACCGCCTCGACAAGGATACGTCGGGCGCGCTGCTGATCGCGCGGACGGCGCGGGCGGCGGCATTCTTCGCCAAATCCTTTTCGGGGCGGACCGCCAAGAAGGTCTATTGGGCGCTGGTCGTCGGCGTGCCCGAGATCGCCGACGGCATCGTCGACCTGCCGCTGGCCAAGCAGCCGGGGACCGGTGGTGAGAAGATGCATGTCGACGAGGCGGAGGGACAACCCGCCCGGTCGCGTTACCGCGTGATCGAACGCGTCGGCAACCGTGCGGCATGGGTCGAATTGCAGCCCTTTACCGGGCGCACGCACCAGTTGCGCGTGCACATGTCGGCGATCGGCCATCCGATCGTCGGCGACGGCAAATATGGCGGGCAGGCCGCGTTCCTGACCGGCGGGGTCAGCCGCAAGATGCACCTGCACGCGCGGCGCATCCGCATCGACCATCCCGATGGCGGCAAGGTGGACGTGACCGCCGAACTGCCCGACCATTTCGCCGAGAGCATCGACCTGTTGGGGTTCGACATGAGTCTGGGCAATGCGATGATCGACGACAATCCGCCGCCGGTCACCAAGGCCGATCTGAAGGCCAAGGCGAAGGCGCATGCCAAGACCTATCGCAAGGAGCGGCGCGGCGAGCGGCGTTCCCGAGGGTCGCGCGACTGATGCATCCCAACCCCGCCTTTCGCATGGATGACGATGCCGCGCGCGCGTTCGTGCGCGACGAAGGGTTCGGCGTGCTGTTCGTGGCGACGCCGGATGGTCCACGCGCGGCGCAGGTACCGGTGGTGATGACCGACGCCGGGACACTGCGATTCCATGTTGCGCGCGCCAATGTGGTGACGCCGCATCTGGACGGGGCGAGCGCGCTGTTCGTCGTGCAGGGTCCGCATGCCTATATCACGCCGCGCTGGTACCGGGCCGGGCCGGACGAGGTACCGACATGGAATTACCTGTCGGTCGAGGTCGAGGGCGTGGTGCGCGCGATCGACCGGGCGGGCTTGCGCGAGCAGATCGATACGCTGGCCGCAACCTATGAGGTCAAGCCGCAATGGGCGGTCGACCAGATCGATCCGCGCAAGGCGGAGGCGATGCTGGAAGCGATCGTCGGGTTCGAACTGGTACCGACCGCGTGGCGCGGCACGGCCAAGCTGAACCAGAACAAGCCCGCCGAGGTGCGCGCCCGCGTCGCAGCGGCGCTTGGCGACCATCCGCTGGCAGCATGGATGCGTGCGGCATGACCCGGCTGGCGGTGTTCGATTGTGACGGGACGCTGGCCGATGGGCAGGCGAATATCTGTACGGCGATGGCGCTGGCCTTTGCCGATGCCGGCTTGCCCGCCCCCGATCCGCGGCAGGTGCGCCGGATCGTCGGGCTGAGCCTGCCGCAGGCGGTGGCGCGGCTGGTGCCGTACAGCACGCCCGAGCTGCACGAAGCGGTGGCCGAAGGATACAAGCAGCATTTCCGGGCGATGCGGGTCGACGGGCGGCTGCGCGAGGAACCGTTGTTTCCGGGCATCGGCGACGTGCTGGTGACGTTGCTCGACCGGGGATGGCGGCTGGGCGTGGCGACCGGCAAGTCCGATCGCGGATTGCGGCTGCTGCTGGCGCATCACCGGATCGCGCAGCATTTCGTCACGCTCCAGACCGCCGATCGGCATCCGTCGAAACCGCATCCGGCGATGCTGCAGGCGGCGATGACCGAGGTCGGCGCCACGGCGGGCACGACCGTGATGATCGGCGACACCGGTTTCGACATGGCGATGGCGCGGACGGCGGGGGCGCGGGCGATCGGGGTCGAATGGGGCTATCACCCGCCGCACGAGCTGACCGCCGCCGGGGCCGACCGGCTGTGCGCCGATGCTGCGCTGCTCCCCGAACTGCTGGAGACGTGATGCCCGCCGACAAGCTCGCTCGCAATCGCTGGCTGGTTCTGGTCGCGATCCGCATCGTCACGGCGACGGGGGCGGTGTTCGGGGTGATCCTGCTCGCCCGCGCGCCGGATACGGCCATGCGGGTGCTGGGCGTGGCGATCGTGCTGTCGGCGCTGTACGCGATGGCGGTGGTGCCGCGCGGACTGATCGCGAAGTGGCGCAGCCGGTGAAGCGGTTCTGGCAGGACGTCACGGTTTCGCCCACTGGCGAGATCGCGCTCGACGGGCGGCCGGTGCGCACGCCGGGCCGGTTGCCGCTGGTCGTGCCCTTTCCGGCATTGGCGGCGGCGATCGCGCAGGAGTGGCGCGACGTCGGCGAGACGGTCGACCCGCGGGCGATGCCGCTGACCGGCCTAGCCAACGCCGCGATCGAGCGGGTTGCAGCCGATCCCGCGGCGTTTGCCGGCGGGTTGGCGGTCTATGGCGGCAGCGACCTGCTCTGCTATCGCGGCGAAGGGCCGCTGGCCGAACGGCAGGCGGCGGCGTGGGACCCGGTGCTCGACTGGGCGCGCGCACGGTTCGACGTGACCTTCGCCGTGACCGACGGGGTGATGCCGGTCGAACAGCCGCCGCGCACACTGGTGCGACTGCGCGAGGCGGTGGTGGCATTGTCGCCATGGGTGCTGGCACCGCTGTCGCCGATTATCGGGCTGACCGGATCGCTGCTGCTGGGGCTGGCGGTGGTCGAGGGTGCGATCACCGCCGATACGGCATGGGCGGCGGCGCATGTCGACGAGGACTGGCAGGCCGAGCAATGGGGCGAGGATGCGCTGGCCGCCGAAACACGGGCGGCGCGGGCGGCGGAATATGGCGCGGCGGTGCGGTTCCTCGCGCTGGTCAGCGGCTGACCGGACCGCACGAACCGCCGATCCGGAGCGACAGGGTGGCGGTCAGCGGGGCGTCGGTGGCGGTCCCTTCGATCCGGTCGATCAGCCGTTCGGTCACCGCCGCCGCCATGTCGGCGATCGGGCGGTGGACCGTCGTCAGTGCCGGGGTGAGCATCCGCGCGAGGATGCTTCCGTCGAAGCCGACGACCGACAGGTCGTGCGGTACCGACAGCGCCATGCCCGCTGCGACCTTCAGCACCGCTGCCGCCATCACGTCGTTCGCGGCGAAGATCGCGCTCGGGCGCGGATCGGCGGTCAGCAGCGCCTGCGCGGCCGTCACGCCGGTGTCGAAGCCGTAATCCCCCTCGGCCTCGGCCGACAGGGCGATGCCGTGCGCGGCGAGGCCGGCGACGAAACCCGCGCGCCGTTCGCAGGCCGAATGGGCGGACGCCGGGCCGGACAAATGCGCGACGCGGCGATGGCCTAGCGCGACCAAATGGTGGGCGACGGCGCGCGCCGCTGCCCGTTCGTCGGACACGAGCACCGCGTCATAGCCCGACAGCGCGACCGACGACAGCGCCACCGCCGGCAGCCCGGCCAACCCGTCGGCGACCCCCGCAAGCCCCGATACCGGCGGCACGACGACCACGCCGTCGACGCGCGAGCGCTGCACGAAATCGCGCACGTCCGCCGCCGGATCGCCCACGAGCGCGACCGGGTGGACGACCAGTTCATAGCCGCGCGCCGCCGCCGCGCCGACCATGCCGCGTTGCAAGGGGTCGAGCACCAACGCGTTGCGATCGTTATGGACCAGCCCGAGCAGATAGGAACGTCCGGTGGCAAGGCCGCGCGCACGGGCGCTGGGGCGGAAGTTCAGCTGCGCGATCACCGTCTCGACCGCCTCGCGCGTGGCAGGATTGACCAGCGGCGACCGGTTGAGCACGCGCGACACGGTGCGGATCGAAACGCCGGCGCGGGCGGCGACATCGGCGATGGTGGTGCCGGCGGGCGGCCGCGTCACCGGCGTCAGACGCGCAGGCGCCGGGCGACCATGCCCCGCTGCGTCTCGATCTCCGACCGCGCGCGGCGCAGCACTTCGACCTCGGTCGCGGCCAGCAGGTCGTCGACGACGCGGCGCAGGTGATCGCGCATCGTCTGGCGCGCCAAGGCCGGGTCCTGTGCCCGCAGGGCGTCGACGATCAGGCGGTGTTCCTCGACCCGGGGATGCACGCCCTCGCGCCGCGCCTCGGCAAACATGTGCGCGCTCAAGGGAGCCCGGTCGCGCAGGTTCCACAGCATCTCGACCACCGCCGCGATCACGGTGTTGCCGGTCGCCTCGGCGATGCGCAGGTGGAAGCGGCGATCCGCTTCGACCGCAGCGGGATCGGCCGGGTCGACGGCGGCCATCGCCGCGAGCGATTCGTCGAGATCGGCCAGCGCCTCGTCGTCGATCACCGTCGCTGCGACCGCTGCCGCCTCCCCTTCGAACAGGATGCGCGCCTCGATCAGTTCGAAGGCACCGACATCGAGTTCGGCGGGCGATGCGCTGTCGGCGGAGGTGGCGATGACGTAGAGACCGGAGCCGTGCCGCGCCTCGACCAGCCCGCGAATCTCCAGCGCGATCATCGCCTCGCGCACCGTCGGGCGGCTGACCGCGAACGTCTCGGCAAGGTCGCGCTCGCCGGGCAGGCGCGTGCCGACCGGATAGCGGCCCTCGTCGATCGCGGCGGCGATGGCGGTCGAAACCCGCTGGTAGAGCTTTTCCTGGCGCTGCTTCATCGGCCCGACCGATCCCATAGCCGTCCGGCGGTTACAATAGGGCAGCGCTCAACCCGCCGCCGCGTGGGCGATACCCAGTTCGAGCCCGCGCAACTCGGCCAGCCCGCGCATCCGCCCGAGCAGCGAATAGCCCGGGTTGGTGTGCCGGGCGAGATCGTCGAGCATCTGGTGCCCGTGATCGGGGCGCATCGGGATGCTGCGCCGCTCGTCCCGCGACACGTCGTGCACCGCCGCGACCACCGCCGCCATGTTCGCATCGCCGCGCAGATGCTCGGCCTCGTGGAACGCCATGTCGCCGCCTTCGCGATCGACCGAGCGGAGGTGGAGGAAACCGATGCGGCTGCCCAGCCGCCGCACCATGCCGGGCAGGTCGTTGTCGGCGCGCACCCCGAACGATCCGGTGCAGAAGCACAGCCCGTTCGCAGGGTTCGGGACGGCATCGAACAGCGCGGCGACATCGGCTTCGGTGCTGACGACGCGCGGCAGGCCGAAGATCGGAAAGGGTGGATCGTCGGGATGGACGACCATGCGGATGCCGACCGCCTCGGCATGCGGGCAGACTGCGTCCAGAAACGCGATCAGATTGGCGCGCAACCGGTCGCCATCGATCCCTGCATAGTTGGCGATCGCGTCGCGGAACTGCGCCGAGGTGAAGCTTTCCTCCGCACCCGGCAGGCCGGCGAGGATCGTCGCTTCCAGCGTCGCGCGCGCGGCATCGTCCATCGCCGCGAACCGGCGCCCCGCCGCCTCGACCAGCGCCGGGCGATAGTCGCGCTCGGCACCGGGGCGCTCCAGGATATGGATGTCATAGGCGGCGACCGCTTCCCATTCGAAGCGCAGCGCGCGCGCGCCGTCGGGCAACGACCAGCCAAGGTCGGTCCGCGTCCAGTCGAGCAGCGGCATGAAATTGTAGGTGACGACGGTGATGCCTTCCGCCGCGAGGTTGGTCAGGCTTTGGCGATAGGCATCGATATAGCGGTCCCAGCCGGGGCCGCGCGTCTTCAGGTCGTCATGGACCGGCAGGCTTTCGACCACCGTCCAGCCGAGCCCGGCATCGGCGATCATCGCCTTTCGCCGGGCGATCGTCTCGCGCGGCCATACGGTGCCGTTGGGAATTTCATGCAGCGCGGTGACGACTTCGGTCGCCCCCGCCTGCCGGATGGCGGCCAGCGTCACGGGATCGGACGGACCGAACCACCGCATCGTCTGTGTCATCAGCAACTGGCCACCCTCCCCGTCCGCACCGATCCGAGATCGGGTTTCGCGGACGGGGATAGGATATGTAAACCCCCCTTGCCAATATCGAATATTGGACAGTCCAATATTGGATCAGGCGAGGGTTAGCCCAACATCGACATTGCCGCGCGTCGCGTTCGAATAAGGGCAGATGGTGTGCGCGGTATCGACCAGCTTCTGCGCCTCGTCGCGATCGACGCCCGGCAGCGCCACTTGCAGGTCGGCGGTGATGCCGAACCCGCCGGCCGCGCGCGGACCGATGCCGACCGTCGCGGTCACGGCTACGTCGGCGGGTACCTTCGTCCCCAATTGCTGTCCGGCGACCTTCAGCGCGCCGATGAAGCAGGCGGCATAGCCGGCCGCGAACAGCTGTTCGGGATTGCTGCCGTCGCCACCGGCGCCGCCCAGTTCGCGCGGGGTCGACAGCTTGACGTCGAAGCGGCCGTCCTCGCTGCGGGCATGGCCCTCGCGACCACCGGTTGCGGTGGCGGTGGTACTGTATTTGACGTCGACGGACATTCGCTTCACTCCATTATTTATCGCGATAACTATTTACGTGCCAGCTGGCTCACTGTCCAGTATTATTTATCGCGACAATAAAAGCTGCTATGGGAAGGTATGACCGATCCCCTGCCCCTCGACGACCAGCTCTGCTTCTCGCTCTATGCCGCGACGATCGCGATCAACCGGACATACAAGCCGATGCTCGACAGGCTCGGCATCACCTACCCTCAGTTCCTGGTGCTGATGACGTTGAGCGACGCCGCGGAGGGCCGGACGATCGGGGCAATCGCCGAGCGGCTGGCGCTGGAGCCGAGCACGATCACGCCGCTCGCCAAGCGGATGGAGGCGGCCGGGCTGGTCACGCGGGTGCGCAATCCGGCCGATGAGCGGCAGGTGCGCGTGTGCCTGACCGAGGCGGGCCGCGCGCGCTGGGCCGAGACCGGCTGCCTTGCACCGATGATCGTCGCGCGCAGCGGCATGGCCCCCGAACGGCTCGCCGCGCTGAATGCCGAAGTCACCGCGTTGCGATCGGCATTGGCCAAGGCATTGACCTGATTACCCCTTGGCCACACCGGTGCCAGAACATATATTGAACGCATGGCGCAACTCGACACTCGGCAGAAACTGGCGATCCTGGCCGATGCTGCCAAATATGATGCGTCGTGCGCGTCGTCGGGCACCGCCAAGCGCAATTCGCGCGACGGCAAGGGCATCGGTTCGACCGAGGGCATGGGCATCTGCCACGCCTATGCGCCCGATGGCCGTTGCATCTCGCTGCTGAAGATCCTGCTGACGAACAGCTGCATCTTCGACTGTCACTATTGCATCAACCGCAAATCGTCGAACGTCCGCCGCGCCCGTTTTACCGCGCAGGAGGTCGTGGCACTGACACTCAGCTTCTATCGTCGCAACTATATAGAGGGGCTGTTCCTGTCGTCGGGGATCATCGGATCGTCCAACTATACGATGGAGCAGATCGTCGAGGTCGCCCGGTCGCTACGCGAGGATCATGACTTTCGCGGCTATATCCATCTGAAGACCATTCCCGACGCCGATCCAGAGCTGGTGCATCTGGCCGGCGTCTATGCCGACCGGGTGTCGATCAATGTCGAGCTGCCGACCGCCGGTGGGCTGAAGCGGCTGGCGCCCGAAAAGTCGGGGCCGCAGATCGAGGGGGCGATGCAGGGCGTCGCCCATGCGATCGAGGACGGTCGTGATGCGCGCAAACGCTATAAGTTCGCGCCGAAATTCGCGCCGGCGGGGCAATCGACGCAGATGATCGTCGGCGCCGATGCCGCGACCGATCGCGATATCGTCGGCAAGGCGGCGACACTGTACGACCGCTTCTCGCTCCGCCGCGTCTATTATTCGGCGTTCAGTCCGATTCCGGAGGCATCGGCGGTGCTGCCGCTGCAACGGCCACCGTTGATGCGCGAGCATCGGCTGTACCAGTCGGACTGGCTGATGCGCTTCTACGACTATCGCCCCGACGAGGTGCGCGCGGCGGCCGACGATGCGACGGGGATGCTGCCGCTCGATATCGATCCCAAGCTCGCCTGGGCGCTAAAGTTTCGCGATCGGTTTCCGGTCGACGTGAACCGGGCGCCACGTGAGATGCTGTTGCGCGTGCCGGGGCTGGGGGTGAAGGCGGTCAATGCGATCCTGACCGCGCGACGCTGGAGGCGGCTGGCGCTGGCCGATGTCGCGCGGTTGACGGTGTCGATCGCCAAGCTGCGCCCGTTCATCATCGCCGATGACTGGCGGCCTGTCGTCCTGTCCGATCGTGCGGAATTAAGGCCGGTGGTGGCGCCCAAGAAGGCGGACCAGATGGAGCTCTTCGCCTGACGGTGAAAACCGCTCGCAAGAGAAACCTCCATCGACCGCCGCCGTTGGTCAGGCCGAACCAGCAAAGGAATTCCGCCATGGCCGACGCCCGCATCTATGCCGATCTGAAGGCCGATCACGACCGCCACCGCGACCTGCTCCAGCGGATCGACGCGGCGAGCGGCGACGAGCGCGCCGAACTGTTCGAGGAGTTCCGCGTCGAGGTGTCGGCGCATGCCGCCGCCGAAGAAGAAGCGCTGTACGCGACCATGCTCGCCAATCCCGACCTGCGCGACGAGGCGCGGCATTCGGTGTCCGAGCACAAGGAAATCGACGATTATCTGGGGGAGATCGCGAAGCTCGACCCGGCGAGCAACGAATGGAACCAGCGCTTTGCCGAGATGCGGCACCGCTACGAACACCATATCGACGAGGAAGAGGAAGAGATGTTTCCCGCCGCCGCCAAGGAATTGAGCGACGAGGAGGAAGCGCGGATCGCGACCGTGTTCGAAGAGCGCAAGCCCAAGGAACTGGAGATCGCCGAATCGTCGGAAGCGGGCGACGATCGCGACTGATGCGCGTCGCGGCGCTGACGGCGGCGGATGATTTCGACGGGTGGCGCGATGCCGCCCGGTCGCTCGCCGCGCAGCGCGTCGCACCGTCGGAGGTGGTGTGGCAGGTCGGCGACCTGCCCACCGACCTGTTCGGCGACGAGGCGATCGTCGACAGCAACGCCCCCGCCCCGCGCGTGCCGCGGGCGTTCATCGATCTGGCGCGCACGGTGGCGATGCATGCCGATCCCGAGCGGTTCGCGCTGCTTTATGCCATGCTCACCCGCCTGATCGCCGAGCCGCGGCTGATCGACGACAAGGCAGATCCGGCGATGCGGCGGCTGGAGGAGATGGCGAAGGCGGTGCGGCGCGACATCCACAAGATGCGTGCATTTCTGCGGTTTCGCGAGGTCGAAGAAGAGGATGCGACCCGCTTCGTCGCGTGGTTCGAACCCGAACATCATATCGTCCGCCACAATGCACGCTTCTTCGTCGACCGGTTCGCGGCGATGCACTGGTCGATCCTGACGCCGGAGGTGTCACTGCACTGGGATGGCGAGACGCTGTCCGAAGGACCGGCCGCGACCAAGGCCGATGCGCCCGATGGCGATCCGGTCGAGGAAGTCTGGAAGACCTATTACGCATCGATCTTCAATCCCGCGCGGCTGAAGACGGGCGCGATGCTGAAGGAAATGCCGCGCAAATATTGGAAGAACATGCCCGAAACCGCGCTGGTCCCGGCGCTGATCGCGGGGGCACAGGCACGCGAGGCGGCGATGATCGAGACGGCACGAGCTACACCGGGCGCCAACAGCGAAGCGGCATGGACGGCGCTGCGCGACGAAGCGGCGGGGTGCCAGCGCTGCCCGCTATGGCAGCCGGCGACGCAGACGGTGTTCGGCGAGGGGCCGGTCGATGCCGAGATGATGGTCGTCGGCGAGCAGCCGGGCGATCAGGAGGATCTGGCCGGGCGACCGTTCGTGGGGCCGGCGGGACAGGTGTTCGACCGGGCGATGGCGCAGGCCGGGATCGACCGGTCGCGGGTCTATGTCACCAACGCGGTCAAGCATTTCAAGTTCGAACCACGCGGCAAACGGCGCATCCATGCCAAGCCCGGCGTCGGTGAGATCGACGCGTGCCGGTGGTGGATCGAGCAAGAGCGCGGCATATTGCGACCGCGGATGACGGTGGCGCTCGGCGCAACGGCGGCGCGGTCGCTGACCGGCAAGACGGTGACGATATCGCGCGAGCGCGGCCGGGTGCTGACGCTGGCCGATGGCGGGGCGGCCTGGATCACGGTGCATCCCAGCTTCCTGCTGCGGTTGCCGGATAAAGTGCAGGCAGAAGAAGAGTTTGCGCGGTTCGTCGAGGACCTGAAGGGCGCGGCGGCGGCGATGGCGTGAGGTCAAAGTTCACTAAGTTCACACTTGCCGCGTTGTTGTGGCGGTCACGATTCCTTCTGTTTGGACCGGGCGTCATGCCGGCGAAGGCTGGCATTTGTTCATCGTCGGGCGCGGCAGGAGCCGAGTGATGCCCCAGCCTTTGCTGGGGCGACGTTTTGGTCGGACGGTAGAAAGATCGCTTTCACGCGAAGGTGCGAAGCAGGCGGTGGCAGCGTGTCTGGCGAAGCCTTTTCCTTTCCCGATGGGAGGCAGCGCCGCTGTCGCGGCATTCCCAGCTACTCTGCGCCTCTGCGCGCGAACAAACCTTCTATCTCTTTGCGCCTACGCGCCTTCGCGTGAACCCGATCCGACCGAGCCTAACGCACCGGCCCGGTGTAGGAAAATCATTCCACGCGTGGGCGGTGCCATGGCTGGGGCTGCGGCAGGGTGATCGCGTCATTCTGTTCGGGGGACTCGGCGATGGCGCGCAAGCGGTCGAGGTCTTCGGGGGTGTCGATGTCGATCAGCTCGGCCGGCGTGGTGATGACGTGGCGGCCGGCGCGGACGAGGTCGCGGGCGCCGGCATCGCCTTCCAGCGATTCGAGGAAATCGAACCGCCCCTGCCCGAACACGGCGGGGGGACAGGGTTTGGTGCCGTCGCTCGACGCGACCACCGCATCGTCGCCCTGCGCGGTATCGAGCAGGCGATAGACATGCGCGGCGGTGATGCGCGGCATGTCGGCGAGCGCGATCACCACCCCCTTCGCCCCCGCCGCCCGCGCCGCACGCAGGCCCAGTTGCACCGAGCGCGACATGCCGGCAGCGGGATCGTCGTTGACGATGACGTCGAACCCGCGCGAGGCGAAGTCGAGTTTCGTCCCGTCGATCACCGCGATCCGCTTGAGGAACGGGATCGCCTCCAGCGCGGTGACGACATGAAAGGCGACCGGCTTGTGCAGGAACGGTTGCGCCAGCTTGTCGGCATCGCCGAAGCGGCGCGAGCGGCCGGCGGCGAGCAGGATCAGCGCAGTATCCTCAGCGTGCATGGAAGCTCCTTACCATCGCCGCGGCGATCGACAGCGCGATTTCGGACGGGCCGATCGCGCCGATATCGAGCCCGACCGGGCCGTCGATCCGCTCCAGCCCCGTCGCCCCGGCTGCTGCCAGACGTTCGAGCCGCGCGGCATGGCTGCGCCGTGAACCCAGCGCACCGATATAGGTGGCGGGGGTTTTCAGCGCCTCGATCAGCGCCGGGTCGTCGATCTTGATATCGTGGCTCAGCGTCACGACGGCGGTGGCGGCATCGGGCTTCAATGCGGCCAGCGCCTCGTCGGGCCAGCGATCGTCGAGGGTGACGCCGGGGAAGCGTTCCTCAGTCAGGAAACGTGCGCGCGGATCGATAATCGTGGTGGCGATGCCCAGTTCGCGCGCCATGCCGGCCAGCCCCTGCGCGATCTGCACCGCGCCGACGATCAGCAGCCGCCGCGGCGGATCGTAGCGGTTGACGAAGCCTTCGCCCTCCCCGACCTGCGTCCGACCGGTCGCGAGGTCGGTGGTGAGCGCGATCGCCTGCCCCTGTGCGCGGGCGGTGGCGACGGCATCGAACAGGGCTAGGTCGAAGCCGGCGGCAGCGACCGGCTGGACCATCACCTCGATCTCTCCGCCGCAGGGCAGGCCGACTTCCCATGCGTCTGCGTCCGCCACGCCGTAGCGTTTGCGTGCGAACGGAGCGCCGGCGATCACCTCGGCAGCGGTGGCGAGGATGTCGCTCTCGACACAGCCCCCCGACACCGATCCTTCGAACCGGCCGTCTTCGTGGACCAGCATATGGCTGCCGCGCGGGCGCGGGGCCGATCCCCAGGTCGAGGTGACGGTGGCGAGCGCCAGCCGGGCTCCGACCCAGTCGTGCGCGGCGGTGAGGACGGAATCGTTGTCGGCCATGTATTTCCGATGATGGGGGTTTTTGGACGGCATGGCCAGTGGAGTGATGCACCCCATGCCGTACCCCCGCGCAGGCGGGCGTCCAGAGCCACGCGTAACGAGGGCTTGCGATCGCGGCTCTGGGTCCCCGCCTGCGCGGGGACACGGTACCGGACGTTTGCGTAGGTCCCGCGCCGGCGGGGGTACGGTAGCGGGTGAGGCGGGCGTCAGATCACATCGAGCACCAGCCCGCGCGCCTTGGCTTCCTCGGCGCCGATATACCAGTTGGCGGGCGCTTTCTGAACCAGTTCCTCGAAGGACACCTGCGATCCGGCGACGATGTCGCGAAAGCCCTCTTCCTCGATCTCGACCGAGGTTTCGATCTCGTGCAGCTTGGCCTTCAGCGTCGCGACCAGCATTTTGAGCGGACCCGACAGTTCGATGGTGCTGGTCATCTGCCGCTCGTGCAGCATCAGCCGGGTGCCCTTGGTCAGAAAGCGCTTTTCGACCGGAAAGGCCGACATGAAGGTCGAGCCCGCCGAATAGACCGCGACCTTGCCGAGGAACAGCGCCTCGCGGCCGGTATAGTCGCGCAGCAGGCGGATATCGTCGCCCATGGCGCGGGCGACTTCGGGATCGCCGCCGAGCGTCGAGATCGACACGACCAGCGGGCCGTCAGTAGGGGCGTCCTGCACTTGGTTGCGGAAATTCTCGTACATCGCGTGGTCGACCGGCCCGGCAAGGTGGACGTGGGGGCGGGCGAGCAGCGGGTAATCGTTGACGTTGGTGTCGGGCATGGCGGGAGTCCCCCTTGTGATGGTCGGCGGCGGTAACCGGTGCGGCTGGGGTTGGTTCCGGGCTTGCGATGATTTGGTTGGGCGCGAAGGGCGCGAAGAGAAGATCAGGGTTTTGCGCGGAGACGCGGAGGGGTTCCGGTCTTGGCGGGTGAGCCTTGCCGTTGCGCCGTTCGAGTTCGGGGGAAGGGATACGAGAGGCTCGCTCGCGCGAACAGAAGTTGGCAGCTTCTTTGTCGCCCCGGACTTGATCGAGACCTCTGCGAGAATTCTCAGCCTATCCGGAAACCCTCCCGTACCCCCGCGCAGGCGGGGGTCCAGGGCGAAGCACAACAACGGTTGCGGGTGTGCCCCTGGATCCCCGCCTGCGCGGGGATACGGTGAAGCGGACTTTCGTAGAGGATTCGACTTGGCCCGGGGTCCTGTTTTCCCCAGGTAGGAGAAGAAGCGAGGCACCGCATCAGGTCCGGGGCGACGTTCTTGCCGCGATCAGGTCGGTCAGGTCAGAGGCTTCCACTCGCGGGACCCTCCGCGTCTCCGCGCGAACTTGTTTCTTCTTCGCGTCCTTCGCGCCTTCGCGTGAAATAAAAAAGGCGACCGGCCGCCAAGCCGATCGCCCCTGCCGAACCAACGAAGGCGGGTTCAGTACACCCGCTTCTTCGGCTTGATATATTCGACTTCGTCGGTGAGCGTATAGTCGTGCACCGGGCGATAATCGATCGCGGTCATGCCGCCATTGCCGCCCCAGCCGTCGAAGGTCGCGATGGTGTGCTTCATCCAGTTGGCGTCGTCGCGATCGGGGAAATCCTCGTTCACGTGCGCGCCGCGGCTTTCCTTGCGGTTCTGGGCCGAACGCATCGTCACCATCGCCTGCGCCAGCAGATTGTCGAGTTCGAGCGTCTCGACCAGATCGGTGTTCCAGATCAGCGAGCGGTCGGTGACGTTCACGTCGGCGAAGGATTTGTAGATGGCGTCCATCATCGTGACGCCTTCGTTGAGCAGCGCGTCGTCGCGGAACACGGCGCAGTGCTTCTGCATCGTCTTCTGCATTTCCAGACGAATCTGCGCGGTCGGCTTGCTGCCGCTCGCGTTGCGGAATTTGTCGAGACGGGCGAGCGCGAGATCGGCCGAGTCCTTGGGCAGCGGCTTGTGCGGCGTGCCGGGCTTCAGCGTTTCCTTGAGCCGCAGGCCGGTCGCGCGGCCGAACACCACGAGGTCGATCAGCGAGTTCGAGCCAAGGCGGTTGGCGCCGTGCACCGACACGCACGCCGCTTCGCCGACCGCGAACAGGCCGGGCACGACCGCATCGGGGTTGCCGTCCTTGATGGTCACGACTTCGCCGTGATAGTTACACGGGATGCCGCCCATATTGTAATGGACCGTCGGCGTCACCGGCAGCGGCTGGCGGGTCAGGTCGACGCCGGCGAAGATCTTGCCGGTTTCGGTGATGCCCGGCAGGCGTTCGGCCAGCACCTTGGGATCGATATGGTCGAGGTGCAGGAAGATATGGTCGCCGTCCTTGCCGACGCCGCGCCCTTCGCGCATTTCCAGCGCCATCGACCGGCTGACGACGTCGCGGCTGGCGAGGTCCTTGGCCGAGGGGGCGTAGCGTTCCATGAACCGCTCGCCGTCCTTGTTGGTCAGGTACCCGCCCTCTCCGCGTGCACCCTCGGTGATGAGCACGCCCGCGCCGTAGATGCCGGTCGGGTGGAACTGGACGAACTCCATGTCCTGCAGCGGCAGGCCGGCGCGCAGCACCATGCCGCCGCCATCGCCGGTGCAGCTGTGCGCCGAGGTGGCCGAGAAATAGCAGCGGCCATAGCCGCCGGTCGCCAGCACCACCGAATGGGCGCGGAAGCGGTGGATCGATCCGTCTTCCATGCAGAGCGCGATCACGCCGCGGCAAACCTTGCCCTCGGGCGTGTCTTCCATGATGAGGTCGAGCGCGAAATATTCGATGAAGAAGTCGGCGTCATACTTCAGCGACTGCTGGTACAGCGCGTGGAGCATGGCGTGGCCGGTACGGTCGGCGGCGGCGCAGGTGCGCTGCACCGGGGGGCCTTCGCCCATATTCTGCATGTGGCCGCCGAACGGACGCTGGTAGATCGTCCCGTCCTCGTTTCGGCTGAACGGCATGCCGGCATGTTCGAGCTCAATGACGGCCGCCGGCGCCTCGCGGACCATATATTCGATCGCGTCCTGGTCGCCGAGCCAGTCGGAGCCCTTGACCGTGTCGTACATGTGCCACGACCAGTGATCGGGCGAGTTGTTGCCGAGCGACGCGGCGATACCGCCCTGCGCCGCGACGGTGTGCGACCGGGTCGGAAAGACCTTGGTGATGCACGCGGTCTTCAGACCGGCTTCGGCGCTGCCCATCGTGGCGCGCAGGCCGGAGCCGCCCGCGCCGATGACGACGACGTCATAGCTGTGGTCGATGATCTTATATGCGTCGGTGGCCATTATTCGGGCGTCCCGGTGAAAGCGATGCGGAGGATCGAGAAGGCGGCGAGCAGCCAGCCCGCGCCATAGACGAGGTTCAGGATCACGAGCAGCACGACGCGCGTCTCGTCGTGCTGGTAATCCTCGATCACGGTCTGCAGGCCGATCTTGGCATGATAGAAGACCGAGGTGGCGAGCAGCAGCAGCGGCACCGCGCCCCAAGCCGACGACACCCAACCATAGACCGTATCATAATCGTAGGCCGGCAGGATGGCGATCGACAGGACCAGCCACAGCATCAGCACGAGGTTCGAGACCGCAGTCAGCCGCTGCTGCCAGAAATGATGCGCGCCAGCCTTTGCCGACCCGAGGCCGCGGACGCGACCGATGCTCGTTCCGTTGCCCATCAGTGCTTCCCCACCAGCAGCCAGCCCCACAATGCCGCGGTGGCGCACACCGCGAACACGATCGTCGCGACCGCGGTCTTGCGGTTGCTGTTCAGTTCGAAATTGGCGCCGATATCCATGAAGAAATGGCGCACGCCGTTGCCGATATGCTGGAACAGCGCGAAGCTGAGTCCGATGCCGACGACATAGCCGATAATCGCGTACGGCCCAGTGAACCACGACAGGAACCGCGCATAGCTGTCCTCGCCCCCGGCCAGTGCCGACAGCCACCACACGAACAGCGCGAGGCCGACCGTGCCCATGGCGACGCCGGTGGCGCGGTGCAGGATCGACACCAGCATGTTGGGGCCCCAACGCCAAATCTGGAGATGGGGCGACGTCGGGCGGGCTTTGGGGCGGACCATGGCCAAGTCGGGCGTTCCTCAGGCAGTGCGACCGCGCGCAAATGCGGTCTTCCAGCGATTGTGGCCTATCTACGCACCCCAAGCGCCGATGCAAGTGTGCATCCGCGAAACGGCATTCCCGCAACCGGGTGGTCAACGGACTGTTAACGCCTGCACGCTACCCCAGAGGCTGCGCATCGGCACAGCAGGCCAGCCGCGCGAGGGAACAGGGGATTCGCACCGTGGCGACGAAGACACTGCCGGCAGCCGAGAGCGTCAGCCGGACGATCGATTTGCAGGAACGCCTTCATCTGTTCAATATTTCGTCGGCCGATGTCGACGCCGCCCGCGCACTGTGGCGGGTGATCGAACCGGAAGCGCGACTCGTCGCCGCTGCGCATTTCGACCAATCGCAAAAGGTCGGCGGCCGCGACAGCATGTCGGCCGATTACGAGCGGATGATCGAACTTGGCGTCAATTATCTGCGCAACCGCTTCACCAACCTGACCGGTCTCGCCTGGGTCGAATCATGCGAGCGTACCGTCGCCCGCGCCTTTTCGAACGACGTGCCGCTGACCGCGATCCTGTCGATGGGCGATGCGGGGGCGCGCGCGCTGCTCGACGTGCTGCGCCGCGGAATTGCCGACGAGGCCGCGTTCCGCGATGCCGCCGAACTGCTGTTCCGGCTGCGATCGGTCGAATGCGAAGTGTTCGTGTCGCTCTACAATGCCTATGCGAACTATGACCTGCAGGACTCGCGCGACAAGCTAGCGCATGAATTCCGCGACAATATCGGCGCGACCGTCGAACGCGCCAGCCGCGAGAGCGACTCGCTGCGCGTTCATGCCACCCGCACCTCGGCCAGCGCGCGGGGCATGCTGGGCAAGGCGTCCGAAGTCGCCGCCGCCGCCGAACAATCGGCGGTCGCGATGCGCGAGGCGGCCGCCACCGCCGCCGGGTTGATTCGCGCGATCGAGGATGCGCGGACCGAAGTCGAGGCTGCCGCCGAGATCGCGACCCGCGCCTCGGTGCAGGCCGGTACCGCGGTCGGCATGTCGGAAACGCTGTCGGATCATGCCAAGTCGATCGAATCGATCTTGGGCCTGATCCGCGACATTGCCGGGCAGACCAATTTGCTGGCGCTCAACGCCACGATCGAGGCGGCACGCGCGGGCGATGCCGGGCGCGGCTTCGCGGTGGTGGCGCAGGAGGTCAAGAGCCTCGCCAGCCAGACCGCGCGCGCGACCGACGACATCGCCGCCAAGATCGCGGCGATCCAGGCGGCGACCCGATCGACCGTCGAGACCAACGCATCGATCCGTGCGACCGTCAGCGAGGTACAGGAAAGCGCCAACCGCATCCGCGGCGCGATGGAGGTGCAGGCGCAGACGGTGACCGCGATCACCGCCGCCGTCGACGAAACCGCGCTGGCCGCCGATTCGATGTCGTCGACCATCGCCACGATCCGCGAGGATACCGAAACGGTCGCATCGGAAATCGACCGGGTCGGCGACGGCTTCACCGCGCTCGACGGCGAACTGGGGTCGCTCAAGACCAGCACGGTCGACTTCATCGGCAAGGTCGCGGCATAGGCCGCAGTACAGGGTCAGATGGGCAGGCGTTTCGCGCGCAGGATCGGGGTCAGCACCGCCTCCATCGCGGCATAGCCGGCGGCGGTCGGATGGACGCCGTCATCGGCGAAACCCGGCTTCATCGCGCCGCCCGCGGTCGCCAGTGCCGGCGTATAGTCGACGAAGGTCGCGCCGCTCTGCGCCGCATAGGACTTCGCCCACGCGTTCAGCGCACGGATCGGCGCGACGGTGGCAAGGCCGGGACGCCATGGGAAGCCGTCGGCCGGGGGCACGCTGGCGAGCAGCACGCCGATCTTCGCTTGCCGTGCGAGCATGACCATCATCGCCAGATTGTCCTGCGTCTGCCGCGGCGTCATCGGGCCGGTATTGCCGGCGATGTCGTTGGTGCCGGCCATGATGTGGACGAATTTGGGTTTCAGCGCGATGACGTCGGCCATCATTCGGAGCACCATCTGCGGCGTCGTCTGGCCGCTGATCCCGCGCCCGACACGGCCGGGGCGGAAATAGTCGGGGCGTTTGCCGACCCAGCCTTCGGTGATCGAATCGCCCATGAAGACGATGTCGGTCGGCCGCCCCGATGCGGCGAGTGCGGCATTATCGGCGGCGTAGCGGCCGAGCCATGGCCAGTCGGTGGCGAGCTGGCGCTGGCGCTTCACCTCATAGCTTTCCTCCTGCGCACAGGCGGCGGCGGGGAGCAGCACGGCACCGGCGGCGAGGCCGAGGAAATGGCGACGATCGGGGGTCATAGCGATCCTGACAGGCGGCAGATTTCGGGACGGATATCGCCGTCGCGCGGCGTGGCGCCACGTGCGTCGAACAGGAGGTTGGCGGGCTTGCCCTTCGTCGTGCGCGGCCATGCCGGGCGCCCCTCGCCATTGGGGTCGCCGGTGGTGGCGAAGGCGAGCCAGTAATCCTGCATCGACACCGGCCCGACACGCCGATCGGCAAAGATATAACCGATCTCGGCGGCATGCGACGTACGACCGGGACCGCCATCGCCGGCCATGTCGAATTCGTAGCGCCACACCGGCCAGTTGCGGGTGGCGAGCAGATTGGCAAGCGTGCCCGTCGGGCAGCGGAAGGTGGCGTCGGTCGCGATCTGTTGATCGCGGGTGCCCATGCGCGGATGCGGCGCGGGATCGGGTTCGTCGAGGCGGTAGAAGGTGCGCGCGCCTTCCGCATTGCTACCGAACGACAGGTCGACGAAGCCGTCGCGCGCCGGGCGGCCGCCGGGGAGGTCGAGTTCGAGCATATTGCTGCCGAGCAGGACCGGCCGCTTGGGCGCGGTGACGAACAACCGGTCGGGCGTATCGGGCAGCACCGCGCCGTCGATGGTCGTGCGCAGGTAGAGATAGTCGTCGGCGGTCAGCTTCGCGTCGTGCAGCTTCAGGTCGGCGGCGAGCAGCGCGGCGGGCGACGCGCTGCGCAGCGCCGCCGTGCCGCGGGTGCCAAGCAACACATCGAGCTGGTCGCCGATGCGGAATGCTTCCTTGAGCGGACGCCATGGCAGGCCGAAGCCGGAGGTGCCCGATTCCATCGCCGCTTTTGCGAACAGACCGCGCGCGAGGGGTGAGGCGAGCAGGAGCGAGACGTCCTGCGACCCGGCGCTTTCGCCGGCGATGGTGACGTTGTCGGGGTCGCCGCCGAACTTGGCGATATTGTCGCGGACCCAGCGCAGCGCCGCGATCTGGTCCAGCAGCCCATAATTGCCGCTGGTCCCGTTCGCCTCCGCCGCCAGCGCACGGTGCGGCAGGAACCCGAAGATGCCGAGCCGATACTGGATGGCGACGAGCACGACGTCGCGTTTGCCGATTGCCGACAGCGCCATGTCGCCCGCCGATCCGGCGCGATTGCTGCCGCCATGAATCCATACGATCACCGGACGCTTGCCGGTTAGCGCCGGGGTGCCGATGTCGAGCGTCAGGCAATCCTCTGCCGCATAGACATGGTCGGCGCGGTTCCAGGCATAGTCGTTCTGGAGGCAGGCGGGGGCCTGCGCCGTGGTCGTGCGGATGCCGAGCCATTCGACCACCGGCTGCGGTTCGCGCCAGCGGTTCGCGCCCAGCGGCGGAGCGGCGAAGGGGATACCGCGGAAGAGGATGCGGTCGGGCTCGGCCTTCCCCTCGACGATGCCACCCGAGACCGAGACGCGCGGGGGGATGGGCGCGGCGGGCGGCGTGGCTTCCTGTGCGACGGCGGGGGTTGCCGTGGCCAGCAGGAGAGATGCCCAGATTGCCTTCATCGCCATGCCCCTGTGTGATGTCGCTAGTCAGCGGTTAGCAAATCCTCCCCGGCACGGGGAGGGGGACCAGCGAAGCTGGTGGAGGGGGGCGTCCGCATACGGAACCGTTGCGTTGCGTGGACACTCCCCTCCACCATGCTGCGCATGGTCCCCCTCCCCGCGTAGCGGGGAGGATTTAGCGGGGGCAGCTTACCGTCACGTCGGCCGTCGTACCCAGCGCGACGCGCGCGACGCTCAGCGTCAGCTTGCCATCGGTCGACAGAGCGAAGGGGGTATCGACCTTCGCCATGTTCACATTGCCGCCGAAGCATTTGAGCGGCACGCCCAGCGTCTTCCACTGGCCGACCGGCAGCTGTTGCAACTGACCCAGCGCCACCTGCCCGCCGCCGGGCCCGCTGCGCAGCGACAGGGTGACCGGCTTGGTCGGGGCGGCGTCGACGCGCATCGTCGATACCAGCATGACGTCGCCATTGGTCTGACGGGTCAGGTCGACCGGCGACTGGGTGCTCAGCACGATCTGCGCCGGGCCGCTGCCGTCGATGGCGAAGCGGCGCGCGCCCTCCTGAACACCGTGATCGGTCGCGGTGACCTTGACCCGGCCCGCCCCCGATTGCGCGGGAACGGTGGTGATGCGGGTGTTGCCGCCGGTGCCGGCGCCGCCGACCTCGAGCGACCAGGCAGTTGCGGGCAAGCCCTTGTCCATGAACACGTCGCCGGCATCGGCTTCGGCGACCTTCGCGTCTTCGGACAGCGTCGGCACCGTCGTCCTGCTGGCGGCGGTCAGGCCATAGCGGATCGGGAATTGCGTCGGCCCGGTCGCGTCGGCCGTCGCCGGCCACGGGAAGGACAAGGTACCGGTAAAGTCGCGCTTCGCCTTGCCGCCCTGCCCGGCGAGCAGCACATCGGCGACGCCCGCGCCCTCCGATCCGGGCAGCCAGCCGACGACGAAGGCATCGGCGGCGTTGATCGCGGCGTTCACGAACAGCGGCCGTCCGGTCAGCATCAGCGCGACGACCGGAATCCCCTGCGCCTTCAGCTTCTTCATCGTTTCGATGGGGCTACGCAGTTCGGGGCGCAGCTGGAGCGTCTTGATGTCGCCTTGGAACTCGGCATAGGGGGTTTCGCCGAACACCACGATCGCCGCGTCAGGCTTAGCCCCGGTGAAGCTGCCATCGGCCGACAGCGTCGCCGATCCGCCCGCCGCCTTGGCCGCCGCATCGATCCCTTGCCAGATCGAGGTCGCGCCGGGGAAATATTTCGGGTCGATCCCCGTCCCCTGCCACGTCAGCGTCCAGCCGCCCGACTGGCGCGCGACGTCGTTCGCGCCATCGCCGGCGACCAGCACCCGCGCGCCGGCCTTGATCGGCAGGACCGAGCCGTTGTTCTTGAGCAGCACCAGCGACTTCGCCACCGCCTCGCGCGCGATGGCGCGGTGTTCGGGGCTGCCGAGCAGGTCGAACTTGCCCGACAGCGGACGCGACGACGGCTTGCCCGCCTCGAACAGCCCGGCGCGAAGTTTGACACGCAGGATGTTGGATACCGCGTCGTCGAGGCGCGCCATCGGCACTTCACCCGACCTGACCTGCTTGACGAGGTTTTCCCAGATCGGCTTCCAACTGTCGGGCGCCATATACATGTCGAGCCCGGCATTGATCGCGCGCGGGCAGGACGCATTGGTGCAGCCGGCAACCTGGCCATGCGCGTTCCAGTCGCTGACGATGAACCCCCCAAAGCCCATGCGCTGCTTGAGCACATCGGTCAGCAGCCCCTTGTGCCCGGTCACCTTCTCGCCGTTCCAGCTCGAAAAGCTGGCCATGACCGTCTGCACCCCGGCATTGATCGCCGAGACATAGGGCGTGCCGTGAATGTCGCGCAGCGTGGTTTCGGGGATCTTCGCATCACCCTGATCCTGCCCGCCGAAGGTGCCGCCATCGGCGAGGAAATGCTTGGTCGAGGCGAGGACGTACGGCCCCTTCAGCTGGTTGGTCGATCCGGGCGCGCCCTGCAGCCCTTCGATGAACTGGGTGACGTAGCTGGCGACCAGCTTGGGATCGGACGAATAGCCTTCATAGGCACGGCCCCAGCGCAGGTCCTGCGGCACGGTGATCGTGGGGGCAAAGGTCCATTCGATGCCGGTCGCGCGGATTTCGGCCGCCGTCGCCTGCGCGATCTTCCGCATCAGCGCCGGGTCGTGCATCGCGCCCAAGCCGACATTGTGCGGGAAGAGCGTCGCGCCCACGATATTGCTGTGGCCGTGCACCGCATCGGTGCCCCAGATGACCGGAATGCCGACGCCGCCGTCGCTCTTGTCGACCGATGCCTCGTAGAACCGATCGGCGAGCTTCAGCCATTCGGATGCCGGCGCGAATTCGTCGTTGTTCGGCGCGGAATTGCCGCCGTTCAGCACCGAGCCGAGATGATAGCGCTTTACATCCTCGGGCGTCAGGCTGGCGATATCGCCCTGCACGACCTGTCCGACCTTTTCTTCGACCGTCATCTTCTTCAGCATGTCGGCGATTCGCTGCTCGACCGCCGGATCGGCCTTGTACGGCCAATTGGCGCGCGGCCAGATGTCGGGGTGGACGGTCGCGGCCGGCGCGGGGGCCGGCACGGTCTGCGCGGCGGCGGGCAGCGCGAACGCCATGCCGGCCAGCATCGTGCCCATCAGAAATTGCGGTACCGGTTTCATCGCATCGCTCTCCCTCTGCCCGCGATTCCACCGCGTGCGATCCTTTGCGTCCCCGTTCGCCAATTCCGACAACGGTGTCAATCGTCAGACAAGGGTTTCGCCAATACGGTTTCCGATTGAACTGGCCTATCCACTGGTCCACGCTCTGCCAAAAGAACGAACGGCGCCGCCGTGATTGGGAGATAGTGCGTGTCCTGCCCCCTACCCGCCCGGGACCTCCGCGCGTGACCGATCGTGCGCCGATCCGCCTGTCGGGGACCAACCTCGAACGTGCCGCCGACCATAACCAGCGGATCACGCTGCATGCCATCCGGGTGTCGGGGTCGCTGACCCGCATCGACCTGGCCAACATCACCGGCCTCACCCCGCCGGCGATCGCCAACATTACCCGCCGCTTGCTGGGCGAGGGGCTGATCCTAGAGGCCGGGCAGCGGCGCGGCGGACGCGGCCAGCCGCCGACCAAGCTGGTGGTCAATCCCGCCGCCTGCTACGCGATCGGCATCAATATCGACCGCGATCACGTGACGATCGTGCTGGTCGACTTCACCGGGCAGACGCTGGCGCGCGCCACCCGCGACGTCGATTTCGCGCTGCCGGACGACGTCGCCGATTTCTATCGATCGGTCATCATTGGACTGGTCGCCGAGGCGCAGGTCGATGCCGAACGGATCGTCGGCATCGGCGTGGCGCGGCCCGACGATCTGGGCACCGTCGACCTGCCCGGCCGCCCGGCCAGCTATACCGAATGGGAAAGCGTCGACATGGCGACGCTGTTCGCGGCGCCGATCGACCGGCCGGTGTTCGTCGAGAACGACGCGGCGGCAGCGGCGATGGGCGAGCTGCAACTGGGCCATGGCCAGCATCAGGCGAGCTTCTTCTATGTCCTGATCTCGTCGGCGCTGGGCGGCGGGCTGGTGATCGACGGCAGCTATTATCGCGGCGCCAAGGGGCGGTCGGGCGAACTGGGCTTCCTGCTCGGCAGTGACGGCAAGGGCGGACGCAGCCAGATCCAGCACAGCGTATCGCTGTCAGGCCTGTCGGATCCGTTGCAGCGCGCGGGCTTCACGCTCGCCGACATGCTGGGCGAACGCGGCGAGGATGCGGCGCTACTGGCGGTGGTCGATAGGTGGATCGATGCGTCGGTCGACCGGCTGGTCGAGCCGATGATCGCGATCAACTGCCTCATCAATCCGGCGGCGATCTTCGTCGGCGGGCGGCTGCCGGGGCGGCATGTCGAAACGTTGGCCGAGCGGCTGAACGAACGGCTGCGGGTCGAGGCGACCAACGTCCCGGCGCTGGCCCCGGTGCGCCGGGCGATGCTGGCCGAGGACGCCCCCGCGGTGGGCGCAGCGATCCTGCCGTTCAGCCACTTCCTGCTGCCGAGCGCGACCGCGCTATGGAAGGCGGAGGAGGCGGTTTAGGGCCGCGCGAAGTCCAGCAACCGGCGCAGCGAGCGATAGGCGGCGGAGGATTTGGGTTCGAACACCGCATCGAGATGCGCCAGCCGCTCGCGGGCCTGTGCGGCGAAATCCATCTTGATGTCGGCGGCCGGCGTGCCGTCGGTTGCGATCAGTTCGCGGCGGAAGCGGTGCAGCGTATGGATGTCGATCGCGCCCTCGCCGAACAGGCGGAAGCCGTAATCGGCCATCTCGCGCGGGGTCAGGTCGCGGATATCGGGCGGCGACAGGGCGGCGGTGGAAGGAATGCCGCTGCCCTTGAACTGCGCGGCAAAGGCCAGTTCGAACCGTCCGCTGGCACCCGCCGCCACGCCTTTTGCACCTGCCTGCATCGCCGACTCCACTTTCAGCGAGCGACCATGGCATGGCGGTAATTGACGACGGGTTAGCGCGATGACGACCTTATACGATTCTCGTCGAAAACATCACAACAATACGCGTCCATTGTCCGGTCTTTGAATAAACAAACTGAATTTACTAATTGCGCTTTCCCACGAAGCCTGCGACGCTAATACGACTTTCACCTGTGATAGGCTTTTCGGGAATGAACATGGTTTTCGATCCAGTGGCGGCGCGCGACCAAAGTGATCTGCCGTTGGCCGGGATCGAACTTGGTGGCACCAAGTGCGTCTGCACGTTGGCGCACGGGCCCGACCAGATTCTGGCACAGGAAACGGTGCCGACCGAGCATCCAGACGTCACCCTGCCGGCGATCGCCGCTATCCTGCGGCACTGGTGGGACACGACCGGTTTCGCCGCGCTCGGCATTGCCAGCTTCGGACCGGTCGATCTGGATCCCGCCTCGCCGACCTGGGGCCATGTTCTCGCCACCACCAAACCCGACTGGCCGATGACCGACGTCGCAGGGCGACTGTCGCCGATGTTCGATGTGCCTGTTGCCTTCGATACCGACGTCAATGGTGCCGCTTTTGCCGAGACGCGCTGGGGCTGTGCGCAGGGGTTCGACGATTTCGCCTATGTGACGATCGGCACCGGGGTCGGCGTGGGGCTGCTAGTCAACGGCCAGCCGACGCGCGGGATCGGCCATGCCGAGATCGGCCATCTGCGCACCCCGCGCCTGCCCGGCGACATGCTGCCGAGCGGCTGCCCGTTCCATGACGATTGCGTCGAGGGACTGGCATCGGGGACGGGCATCAAGGCGGCGCTGGGCGACGTCCATGTGTCGACGCTGTCGGCAGACCATCCGGTCTGGGACCGCGCCGAAGCGGCGATCGTCGCGATGTGCCATGCGATGGTGTGCACCACCGGTCCGAAGCGGATCGCGATCGGCGGCGGGGTGATGAACAAGCAGCCGCATCTGCTGGCACGAATCGAACCGGCGCTCCGGGCGAGCATCAACGGCTATCTGCCGCTGCCCGCATGCGACTATGTCGTCGCCCCGGCGCTCGGCGATCAGGCGGGGCCGCTCGGGTCGATCGCGCTGGCGCAGAACGCGTTGCAGGCGCGCGTCGCCGCGTAAGGGCGGGCGCCGGCGCCCGCCCACGCCCGGTTCAGTGCAGGCTCTTCGCCGACGCGACGTTGCGCGTCGCGGTGCGCCCGGCGGCGACTGCAAAGCCGCACAATGCTGCATAGCATAGCGCCGGCACGAGGAACGCCGGCCCATGGCCGACCGCCCCCGATACTAGGCCCACGACCGGCGGAATCACCGCCCCGCCGAAGATCGCGGTGCACAACAGGCCGGAGGTCGCCGCCTCGCTGGCGGTCGAGCGTTCGAGGGTCAGGGTGAAGATCACCGGGAACATGATCGAGTTGAACAGCCCCATCGACAGCGCGACGAACCCGGCGGTGACCCCGCCCACGCCCGCGACATACAGGCACATGCCGACCGCGATCGCGGTGAACAGCGCCATCAGCTTCCACGCCTTCACCTTCGACAGCAGCACCGATCCGATCGCGCGACCGACCATTGCCCCGCCCCAATAGAAGGCGACGGCCTTGCCCGCTTCCTGCAACGACACGCCGGGCACGCCGTCGCTGCCCATCGCGAAGCCGAGCAGCGGCACGCCGAACGGCGCGTCCGACGCGCCCCAGACGCTGTCGGCATTGAGGAACAGCGCCATCTGCGTCCCGATCGCGACCTCGGCCCCGACATAGACGAAGATCGCGCTCGCCCCGAGCAGTGCCCAGCGCGACGAAAACGCATCGGCAAGCAATGCCCCGGGCCCCGGCACCTTGGCCGGCGCGGCGGGCACCGCCGCCGACACGACCCGGCGGCTGAGGAAGAAGAATACCGCCAGCGCCGCGATCAGCCCGGCGATCCAGAAATAGGCGCGGTCGATCCCGGCCAGCGCACCGGCGCGCACCGCGTCCGTCAACACCGTGCCGTCCTTTACCTCGACCCCTTCGAGGAACAGGCTGGCGCCGAGTAGCGGCCCGAGAAAGGTACCGAACGAGTTGAACGTCTGGCTGAGCGTCAGGCGGAAATGGCTGAGCTTCGGATCACCGAGCGCCGCCGCCAGCGGGTTCGCCGCGACCTGCAGCACGGTGATGCCCGCCGCGAGGATGAACAGGCCGAGCAGCACCAGCGGAAACACCGCGAGGTTCGCCGCGACCAGCATCGTCAGGCAGCCGATAATCATCGTCACCAGCGCGAACAGGATCGACGGCACCGCGCGCAACCGACCGAGCAGGATCGCAGCCGGCATCGAGATCAGGCCGTAAGCCAGGAAGAAGGCGGACGCCGCCAACTGCGCCTCGAAATCGGTCAGGGTGAAGATACCCTTCACCGCCGCGACCAGCGGGTCGATCAGCGAGGTGATGAACCCCCAGGCGAAGAACAGGGTGGTGACGGCAGCAAATGCCAGCCCGGTGGTGGCGGAACCCGCCTGTTTGTCGGCCAATGCGGCGCTCCCCTTAGTCGGACTAATTCGACTATTTGTTTATGGTATTGATAGCGCTCGCCGAGGGCGGGGGGAATGTCAAGGCGGGGTGGCTGCGATGTGCCAGTCCCGGACCAGTCCCCCTCGTCATTCGACCTTGAGCGAGTCTTGCGGGAAAATACCGATTCTAGCCCCCTTGCCGTACCCCCGCGCAGGCGGGGGTCCAGGGCCCCAAACGCAAGCCGTTGTTCTGTTTGGCTCTGGACCCCCGCCTGCGCGGGGGCACGGCGAGTTTCCGGCCAAGCTTGCGGCTTTCGAAAAGGTCTCGGGTAAATCCGGGGTGACGGAACGCTCCTACCCCAGCATCGCCAGCATCTGCGCCGCCAGTTCGGACAGCGTATCATCACGCGCGCCCATCACCACAATCCGGTCGCCATCGCGCGCCTGCGCCACCAGATGCGCTGCCGCCGCCAGCCGGTCGGGGATATGCCGGGCGGGGGCGCCCTGCACGGTCAGGTCGTTGACGATGTCGGCGCTGGTCACTTCGCGCGTCACCGTGCCCCCGCGATAGACCGGATCGGGCAGCACCAGCAGATCGTCGGCCTCCAGCGCGCCGGCGAACATCGTCACCAGTTCGCGGCGCATGACCTTCAGCGGACCATAGCCGTGCGGTTGAAAGAACAGCAGCAACCGCCCCGGCTGGGTACGCAGCGTGGCGATGGTCGCGGCGATCTTGTCGGGATTGTGCCCGAAATCGTCGATGACGCTGACATCGCGCGCGGTGCCCACCAGTTCGAAGCGCCGCTTCAGTCCGGAGAAACCGGCGATCGCCGCGACCGCATCGGCGATCGGCACCCCGGCGGCGGCAACCGCTCCGATCGCCGCCAGCGCGTTGGCGACATTGTGCCGCCCCGGCACCGTCAGCCGCACCGCATGGACCTGCCCGTCCGCGACCAGGTCGAACCGGCTGGCAAAGGGGTCGAGCACCAGCGCGCGGGCGACCAGATCGGCCTCGCCCTCGACCGCAAAGGTCGTGCGCTTGGCCGCCGGCACCGCCGCCGCCAGCGCCGCCGCCTCGCCATCGCCGACATTGACGACGACATGGCCGGCGCGATCGGCAAAGCCGCCGAACAGCGCGCGCAATTCCTCCAGCGTCTTGTGGTCGAGGCTGATATTGTTGAGCACCGCGACCTGCGGGCGATAAAGGGCGATCGACCCGTCGCTTTCGTCGACCTCGCTGACGAAGGCATCGCCCTGTCCGACCAGCGCGCTGGCGAAGGGGCGGTCGGCGGCGACGAAATCCTTCATCACCGCGCCGTTCATGACCGTCGGGTCGCGGCCGAGCGCGTGCAGCACATAACCGATCATGCCGGTGACGGTCGACTTGCCGCTGGTCCCCGCCACCCCGATCGACAGCGGCGCGGCATTGAACAGTTGCGCGAGCAGTTCGGCGCGGCCCATCCGCGTCGCCCCGACCCTGTCCGCTGCAACGATGTCGGCAACGGTCGGCTCGATCGCCGCCGAGGCGACCACGATTTGGTCGGCCGATACGATGCCGCTGCCATCCTGAGGAAACAGCGCGATTCCGGCGGCGCGCAGCGCGTCGAACATGGCCGGCAGGCTCGCCTGGTCGAGCGAACGGTCCGATCCGGCCACGGTCGCACCGCGCCCGGCGAGGATCATGGCGAGCGGCAACATGCCCGAACCGCCGATCCCGACGAGGAAGAAGGATTTGCCGTACAGCATTGCGCGGGGCTATCGACCTTGGCCTTCAGTGGCAAGCGGGGTTGCAGGATGCGGATCGGGGTGGTGGCACCGGCGCGGCGCGTGGACGAGGAACAGATGGCGCGGACACAGGGCTATGCCGCGCTGACCTATCCCGCGGTCGATCTGGTCGTGCATCCGCAATGTTTCCTCGACGCCGGGCATTTCGCCGGCACCGACGAACAGCGCGCGGCGGCGTTTCTGGAATTCGCCAACGATCCCGGCTTCGACGCGATCTGGTTCGCGCGCGGCGGCTATGGATCGAACCGCATCCTCGACCGGGTCATGCCGCAGCTAAACCGCGCGGCGGCGGCGAAAAGCTATGTGGGCTTCTCCGACATGGGGTTCCTGCTCGGCGCGCTCTACGCCCGGCGGATCGGACGGCCGGTCCACGGCCCGATGGCGGCACAGGTCGGCAAGGCCGGCGGCACCAACAGCGCGGCGCGCTCGCTCGCATGGCTGGTCAACCGCGACCGGTCGGTACTGGCACCCGAACTCGACGGACGGCCGACCGTCGCCTTCAACCTTGTTATCCTGTGCGCGCTGATCGGCACGCCATGGCTGCCCGACCTGACCGACCATGTCGTGATCGTCGAGGAGGTCGGCGAGGACCTGTACCGGATCGACCGCCTGTTCTGGCAGTTGCGCGAGGCGACGCAGCTGAAGGGCATTGCCGGCATCCGCCTCGGCGCGGTGACCGACCGGAGCCCCGACGACACCGGCTTTGGCGAGACCGAGGAGCAGATCGTCACCCGCTGGGCCGGCGCGATGGGCGTGCCCTATCTGGGACGCGCGAAGGTCGGCCATTATGCCGACAACATGGTGGTGCCGTTCGGGGTGGCGTGAGGGATTACCAGTTTGTCGGCTTGTGGATCCTATCGGTCGGGCTCACGACAGGATCGGGGAGTTGCGACCCAGCCAGCAGATGCAGGCGCGGGTCGATCTTGAAGTCCGCAAGCGCCTTGAGTTCGACGCTGCCCTTTGGCCGGGGCGGCACCAGACCGATCACCATGCCGCAATCGGCCTTCGCCATGCGGATCGGGGTGAGCAGGTCAGAATCGTTCGAGATGATGACTGCGCATTGGCAGTGGTCGAGATAGGCGTCGCGCAGCAGATGCGCGGCGAGGTTGACGTCCGAACCCTTCTCCTCGCTCTTGAACGTCCATGCTTTGATCGGCTCGCCTGCCGCATCGAACTTCAGGACGGGCTGCCCGCGTGCCCGTAGATAGCGTCCGGTCGCGGGATCAGTCTCCACGACGACCTGGCTGACGACCGAACTCATGAACGTGCCGAGATGCACTTCGACCCGCGATAGCGAGCGCAGCGCCTGCAGATAGGCGAATTGACGAGTCGGCTGGTCCGGGTCCTGCGGCCGGGCATCCACCTGTGCGGTGAAATAATGGATCTTGGCGACGTCGTTGCGCGGCAGCAACTGATCGCACCAACGCTCCAGATCAAGCCACTTGTAGGGCGTACCCCTTAGCAGGCCGTAGTAAAGGTTGAACCCGTCAATATAGACATGGGTCTTCAAGCCATCAGCCCCGCAAAGAGCAACGGCGGGCTTTTGGCCCGCCGTGCGCCCGACGGCCGAGGCCGATCGGGGGAGTTGTATGTTTTGATGTATGACAACAGAACATGCCTTACAAGGCCAACCTACTGCCCGAACGTCCGCGGGGCGGGGCTGACCGTCACCGCGCCGCCAGTGCGTACTTCCTGTACCTCCAACGCGCGTTCGGCGATGCCGTCGCGGCCGAAGCGGAAGGCGCCATCGAGCCCGGCAAAGCCGTCCTCCCCGCGCAACCGGCTTTCGGGGAAGTCGCGGCCGATCGGCCAGTCGCGGGCGATGCGCACCGTCAGCAGCACCGAATCATAGCCGAGACTCGACAGGCGGTACGGCGCGGCGTTGAAGCGCGCGCGATATTTAGTCGCGAACTGGCGATAGAGGGTGTTCGACACGCTCGCATACCATGCGCCGTTGAGCGCCGGCATCGATCCGAGGCCGGTTTCGGTATTCCACAGTTCGGTGCCGAGCACTTTCGCGCTGCGACTGGGCGACTTGCGGATCGCGGGTACCGCCAGCGCCGCCGTGCCGGCCTGATCGGCGATCAGCACCGCTTCATAGGGCGAGGTGCGCGACAGGCGGGTGACGGCGGCCGCCACCTGTCCGCTGCCGCGGTCATAGGTCTGGATCGACACGACCTGTCCGCCGGCCTGTTCGACCGCGCGCAGGAAGCTGGTCGAGGCGCGCTGGCCATAGACGCCCGCCGGCACCAGCCCGGCGAACTTGCTGATCCCGCTGGTGCGCGCGAAGCCGACCACCCGCTCGATCGATTGCGCCGGGGTATAGCCGAGCAGATAGGCGCCGTTGCCCGCGACCGACACGTCGTTCGAATAGCTGATGACCGGCACCTTCGCACCGCGCGCGATCGGCGCGACCGCACGGACATCGTCGGCGAGCAGCGGGCCGAGGATCAGGCGATTGCCTTCCGCGATCGCGCGCTGCGCGGCGGCGGCGGCACCGGTGGCGGTGTCATAGGTGGTGATTCGCACCCGTTCGCTGCGGGTGTCGAGCAGCGCGAGCTGCGTCGCATTGGCGATCGATCGGCCGACGCCGCCATTGGGACCGGTCATCGGCACCAGCAGCGCGACGCGGTGGCGCTGCGTATCTTCGGGAATGCCGCCGGTCACCGGCGCGGGGCGGGTCGGTTGCGGACGGGTGGTCGCGGGCGGCGCCTGTTCGACCGGCCCCTTGGGCACGAGCGTGGCGCACCCCGCCAGCAATGCCGCGCCCAGCAGCGCCGTGGCGCGCGCGAAATGGTGCCGCCATTGCCGGGGCGCTATCGTCTCTGCCATGACCCTATCCCTGATGACCGAAAAACTTGAGCCCGGCCTCTACATCGTCGCGACCCCGATCGGCAATCTCGCAGACCTAAGTCCGCGCGCTGCCGATATTTTATCGCGCGCCGACATTATCGCGGTGGAGGACAGCCGGGTGACCGCCGGGCTGCTGCGCCATATCGGCGTCAAGCGGCCGATGATCCCCTATCACGACCATAATGCCGAGGGGATGCGCCCCGGCCTGATCGCGCGGATGGCGTCCGAAGCGGTGGCATTGGTGTCGGACGCGGGCACGCCGCTGATTTCCGATCCGGGATACAAGTTGGTCCGCGATGCCCGCGCGGCGGGCCATGCGGTGGTGACGATTCCCGGGCCATGCGCGGCGGTGGCGGCGCTGACGCTCGCCGGGCTGCCGACCGACCGGTTCCTGTTCGCCGGTTTCCTGCCGCCCAAGGCGCATGCCCGCGCCGAATCGATCGCCGAGATCGCCGCCATCCGCGCGACCCTGATCTTTTACGAAAGCGGGCCCCGCCTGTCGGCGACGCTGGCGGCGCTGGCCGAGGGGCTGGGCGACCGGGACGCGGGCGTCGCGCGCGAGATCACCAAGAAGTTCGAGGAATGCGTGACCGGCACGCTGTCGACGCTGGCGGAGCGCTATGCCGATGCCCCGCCCAAGGGCGAGATCGTGATCGTGGTCGCCCCGCCCGGCGCGCCGCCCCCTGCGACCGAGGCCGACGCGGATACGGCGCTGCGCGAGGCGCTGACCCGGCTGCCCGCATCGAAAGCGGCGGGTGAAGTCGCCAAGGCGCTGGGGATGGACCGGCGCGAACTCTATGCGCGGGCGATGGCGCTGAAGGGGGAATGAATCAGGCGGCGATGATGCCGAACGCCTGGGTCTGCAGCGGGCGGACGGCGGCGTTGATCGGCAGCGTATCGCCGCAACAGGCGCATTCGGCGATGATCCGTCCGACAAACCATTGCGAGGCGCCGCAGCTTGGGCAGTTGTTGCGCCCGTGCAGCGCGTAGAGCGGCACCCGCGTATGGAATTGGACGGATCGTTCCATGGCATTCTCCCTGTCGAAAAGGGAACGCCACCACCGCTTCGCAGTTCCGTGCCGAAGCCGCTGAAAAATAGACGAAGCCACCAAAGGTTCCGAACACTGTGCCACGGTTGGACGGTTACGCGAACCGGCCCGCCGCACTTCCGGTTACGCGGGCGTCCGTTCGTCCAGCAGGCTTTGCGCGTCAAGTCCCAGCAGCGCGATATGCGCGCGAATCCGGGGCCAATGCCCGGTCAAGAACCGCTCGCGCTCCGCCACGCGCAGCCGCTCGACCGCACCGGGCAGCACGAACATGCCGACGCCGCGCCGCACCTCGACATAGCCATCGTCCTGAAATGTCTGGTACGCCTTGGCCACGGTCAGCGGATTGGCACCATGTTCGGCCGCGAAGGCCCGGACCGAGGGTAGCTGGTCGCCCGCCCGATATTCGCCGCGCAGGATCGCCGCCGCGATCAGCGCGCGCAGGCGAAGATAGACGGGCGTGTCCTCATGGTCGATCGCTGTCATGCTGACTTAATACAGCAACGGCCGGGAAAGTCCACCGCTCACCCGGCCCAAACCGTACGGATGCGCGTCAGGTCGGGACGCGGCCGTTCGTCGAGCGGCCGCCCCGGCGACCCGATATAGACGAAGCCGGCAATCGCTTCGTCCGACGATCCGAAGGCGTCGCGGACTTGGCGGCTGAACGCCGCCCATCCGGTCAGCCAGCTCGCGACATAGCCCATGGCATGCGCAGCATGGAGCAGGTTCATCGTCGCCGCACCCGTGGACATCAACTGCTCCCATAGCGGGATATGGCTGTCGACCGGCGCGGACAGGACGACGATCAACGCCTCCCCCTCGTGCGCGAAGCGGTCGCAGGCGTCGAGTTGCGCTTCGGTCGCGCCCGGATTATCCGCGGCAAAGGCGTCGCGCAGCAGTGCCGCGAACGCCCCGCGACGTTTGCGCGGGATCACCACGAACCGCCACGGCGACAGCTTGCCATGATCGGGCGTACGCGCGGCGATGGCGATCATCTCGTCGATCTCGGCGTCGCTCGGCCCCGGCGCGACCATGTCGCGCGGCTTGCCCGAACGGCGGGTTTTGAGGTGGCTGAGCAGCGTCGAACGGTCGTTGAAGGTCATCGCCGGGACGTAGGGCGCCGCCCGCCTCCGCACAATGCGCTTGGCATTGCCGTTTCTTGCGTTACGAATTGGCGACAGGAGACGGGCGCAGCGCGACCCGGTCACGATACCCCAAGACAAGGGACAACAGCGTGCCTGAATTCAAGGCTTTTGCACTATGGAACGAGGCCGACTGGATCGCGGCGATCGCGACCTTCATCCTCGCCGCGTTCCTCGCGGGCGGACTGGCGGTGGGGTTCAGCCGCAAACCTGAATTCGCCGGCCATCCGCGCGGCCTCTACATGCTGTTCTTTGCGGAGATGTGGGAGCGGTTTTCCTATTACGGGATGCGCGCCATCCTGATCTTTTACCTGACGCAGCATTGGCTGTTCAGCGACGGCAAGGCGAACCTGATCTATGGCGGCTATACCGCGCTCGTGTACATCACGCCGGTGCTCGGCGGCTATCTCGCCGACCGGTATCTGGGACAGCGTAAAGCCGTGCTGTTCGGCGGCGTGCTGCTCGCCTTCGGCCATCTGTTCATGGCGTTCGAGGGGATGGATGGCGTCACCGACGCCGCGGTCAAACAGGCCGATCCCGCGATCAACGTCTTCTGGCTGGCGCTCGCGCTCATCATCGTCGGGTCGGGCTTTCTGAAGGCCAATATCTCGGTGATGGTCGGACAGCTCTACAAGCTGACCGACATCCGCCGCGATTCGGCCTACACTGTCTTCTATATCGGCATTAACCTCGGCGGGGCAGCGGGTTCGATCCTTGTCGGCTATCTGGGGCAGACGATTGGCTGGGCGTTCGGCTTCGGCCTCGCCGGCATCGGTATGGTCGCCGGCTTGCTAGTCTTCGTGGTCGGCAAGGGGCTGCTCGGCGGCAAGGGCGAGGCGCCCGATCCGGCCGCACTCCGGCGGCGCGTGGCCGGCATGCCGTTCGAATGGCTGCTCTACGGCACCGGCATCGTCGCAGTCGCGGTGATGTGGGGGCTGATCCAGTATCAGGACGTCATCCAGACGCTGCTCATCATCTCGGGCGTCGGATTGCTCGGCTATGTCCTGTTCGAGGCGTTCAAGCTCGAACCGCATGCCCGCGACCGGATGTTCGCCATCCTGTTCCTGATCGCCCTCAACCCGATCTTCTGGGGCCTGTTCGAACAGGCCGGTGGCAGCTTCAACCTCTATACCGACCGCTATGTTGATCGCGGCGGGGTGCCGGCGGCGCTGTTCCAGTCGATCAACTCGATCTACATCATCCTCTTGGGCGCGATCTTCGCCGGTATCTGGGCGCTCCTCGCCAAGCGTGGGCGCGAGCCGTCGGCACCGGCCAAGTTCGCGCTGGCGCTGATGCAGGTCGGCCTTGCCTTCCTCGCCTTCGTCTGGGGCGCGAACAGCGTCGGGCCGGAAGTCGCGACGCCGGTCGCGTTCGTCTTCCTGTTCTATTTCTTCCAGACCACCGGCGAACTGTGCCTGTCGCCGGTCGGCCTGTCGGCGATGAACCGGCTGGCCCCGAAGCACCTCGCCTCGCTGATCATGGGTGCGTGGTTCTACATGACCGCGGTCGGCAATTTCGTCGCCGGCAAGATCGGCGAGGCGACCGGCGGCCATGACGGCGAGATGACCAAGGAAGGCACGCTCGCCGTCTATACCACCATCGGCCTGTGGACGATCGGCATCGGCGTGGTCGTGCTGCTGCTCTCCCCGATCGTGAAGCGGTGGATGCACCTCGACACGCTGAAGGACGAGGTCGACCACAGCCTCGCCGGCGAAGCCGCAATCGGCGAGCCGAAGGCGGCGGGCGTCGACGTGTGGAAGGAACAGCGCTAACGCGGTCGCAACGCGGGACGGTTCATGTCAACCGCCCCGCATTGTGCCGGGATGCGGCGATGCCGGATGCGTGCTAGCCGCACCGGATGATCCGGTATCGCGACGACATCGACGGGCTGCGCGCGGTCGCCGCGCTGCTGGTCGTCGCCTTCCACTGCGGCTTTGCGAAATTCGTCCCCGGCGGGTTCGTCGGGGTCGATATCTTCTTCGTCATTTCGGGCTATCTCATCACCGGCATCGTGCACGGCGAGGTGCAGGCCGGGCACTTCTCGCTCTGGCAATTTTACGAACGGCGGGTCCGGCGCATCTTCCCCGCGCTGATCGCCGTCTATGTCGCGGTGCTGCTGGCGTCGTTCGTGCTGCTGTTTCCGGCCGAGACCGCGCAGCAGGCGAAGAACGCGACCGCGTCGATCCTGTTCGTCTCGAACGTCTATTTCTACCTCGGCACCGATTATTTCGACTCGGCATCACGCTTTAACGCGCTGCTTCATACTTGGTCGATCTCGGTCGAGGAGCAATATTATCTCGTCTTCCCGCCGCTGCTGGCGCTCGCCGATCGCCGGTTCCGTGCCGGCTTGAAGCCGCTGATCGCGGTGGTGCTGGTCGCGTCGCTGGCATTGGCGCAGTGGCGGGTCACCGACGATGCGTCCGCCGCCTTCTACCTCGTCCAGTATCGTGCATGGGAACTGATGATCGGCGCGGCGCTGGCGCTCGGCATGGTGCCGGCGGTGCGGCATCGCGGCGTCGCGGAACTGGTCGCGCTGGTCGGGGTGGTGCTGATCGGCGGCAGCGCCCTGCTGCTGACCGGCGACAGCGTCTTTCCGGGGCTGGCCGCCGCCCCGGCCTGTCTGGGTGCGGCCTGTCTGATCTGGTCGGGTATCGCCGGGCCGACGATGGTCGGGCGGGTGCTCGGACTGGCGCCGGCGCGGTTCGTCGGGCGGATTTCCTATTCACTCTACCTCTGGCACTGGCCGCTCTGGGTGCTGGGCGGGCAGGTGCGCGAGATCAAGTCGCTGACCGGATCGGCGGCGTTCCTGCTGCTGTCACTGCTGGTCGCGGCGATCTCATGGCGGTGGATCGAACAGCCTTTCCGCCGGCGCGATCCGGCGATCCCGCCCCGCCGCGCCGTCCTGATCGGGGTCGGGGCGATGCTGGCGACGCTGGCGTTCGTCCTCGCGATCCCGTTCGCCGCGCGCGCCTATTGGCAGGTGCCGGCGCAGATCGAACGGGTCGGGCAGTTCGTCCGCTACCGCGCCGCGCCTAATTCGCGCGCCGGCCAGTGTTTCCTGACGACGCATGACAGCTTCGGCACGTTCGACCAAGCCCGCTGCCTGCGCCTGTCGCCGGACAGGCCCAACGTCCTGCTGCTCGGCGACAGCCATGCCGCGCATTTCTATCGCGGCCTTGCCGCCCTGCCCGGCATCAACGTGCTACAGGCCAATGCCTCGGGCTGCCGTCCGGTCGCCGATCCGGTGGGCGAGGCGCGCTGCACCGCGCTGATGCGCTATGTGACCGACGATTTCCTGCCGAGGCACCGCGTCGACACGGTGATCCTGTCGGCGCTGTGGCGCGACGACGATTGGCCGGCGCTGCAACGGCAGATCGCGCTGCTGCGACGTCATACCGACCATGTCGTCGTCTTCGGCCCGATCGCCGAATATGACCGCGCCCTGCCCCGCATCCTGGCCGAGGCGCTGTACCGCCGCGATCCCGCGATCGTCGACCGCCACCGCGTCGCCGCGCGCCGGCGACTGGACACGGTGTTGGCCGTGCGCGTGCCGGCGACCGGCGCGACCTATGTCTCGACCTATCGGGCGCTGTGCCCGGCGGATCGCTGCACCTTGTGGACCGATGACGGCAATCCGATCCAGTTCGACTATGGCCATCTGACCGCGCGCGGATCGCGGCTGATGATCGAACGCATGCGGCCCCAACTGCCCTTCGCCACCCGCTGACCGAGCAGGCACACGAAAACCCTGTTGCACTTGGCCGAAACCACGGTATGCCAGCCGCTCCCCGATCGGGGGCGCTTAGCTCAGTTGGTAGAGCATCTCGTTTACACCGAGCTAACGTCCCAAAACGCCCTCTCGTAACGCCGCATTTCCGAAAGAACGGAGCGGCAACATATGAGAACTTCTCAAGACTCTGCTGACCAGACGCGGACCACTGTCGCGAGCGGTGCGGACGCCAATTGGCCTGACTTTCCGCCTCAATCCGATTGGGGCGGGTGGGTCGATGTTTGGTGCCGTGACGATACCGGCAACATCGATTGCGTGCCGCTGTGCCTGCGGCACCATGTCGAGGATTTGGTGACCCCGGAAGGGTGGCCCAAACATCCCGGCATGATCCCGAATACACCATACAAGGTGGCGCGCTGGTTTCAGAACGTGCCGGGTCAACCTAGGCCGCCATGGGCGGGCGAAGGAATAAGACCTGATGTAATGCGTGAGGTTTGGGAAGAGCGGCAGGCTGAAAAGGCGCAGGCGGCTGCCCCGGAGATAGAAGAGTCATCGTTCTCCGCCGACCTCTATTTCATCCGCAGCGAGGCTGGCCCGATCAAGATCGGCGTTTCCAACGATGTCCGTAAACGGCTGAAAGGGCTGCAAACCAGTTCGCCGTACAAGCTGTCGATCGCCTGCATCAAGCGCTGCGCAGCGATGGAAGAAGGCGCGTACCATGAAAGGTTCGCCGCCCACCGCCTGCATGGCGAATGGTTCTCGCCTGCGCCCGAGATTGAAGCGGAGATCACCACCCTCACCGAAGGAGCCGCAGCATGAGCGAGAATGCGTGGATTGAGCATGACGGCGGGCAGATGCCCGTTGCTGGCGACGTGCTGGTCGAGATCCAGCTACAACATCGAGACGGCGAAGTTCGTAATCGGCCGGGTAGAGAACCCGCGTCGTGGTTCGAAAGCCTCAATTGGTGGCGCGGCGGAACGACCTTCTGGCGCATCATCGCCTACCGCCTATCAGGCCCCTCGGCATGAGCGGGGGTGTGCCTGCGGGCTGGGTGCTGGTGCCCATCGAGCCGACAGAGGCGATGCGAGATGACGGTATCTGGGCGTTGCCGGCGCACAGCTATAATGTCGATGTCGGCGTTATCTGGTCCGCAATGCTCTCCGCTGTTCCCACCCCCACCCCGCCGATCGAAGGCCGGGATGCGGACGTGGATCGGGTGGATCACGCTATCGAGATGGTGCTGCATCATTCCAGCCTCAACGGCACGATCGAACAGATCGAGCAAGCCGCTCGTCAAATCCGCGCCGCCCTCCAAGCCCTCGGAGAACGCTGACATGCAGACTGACGCAGAGGTCGCGGCGATTGCGGCCGGGCTGACGGACCAGCAGCGCGGGCACCTAGCCAGATATGTACCCGGGGAGTGGCGCATGGGCGGATACGGCGCTGACTGCGGATGCCCCGGCTTAATCGAGCGGGGAAGCATCCATCACCCCGTGTTCGGCAGCCATTACCGCCTCACCGACCTCGGCCTCCGCGTCGCCCAGCACCTGAAACAGGAGAATGCGAAGTGAGCAAGTTTCGTAAGAAGCCAGTCGTTGTTGAAGCGTCGCAGTGGCATAAGAACGGCGACCATCCGCACGACAACGCAACTGAGATGTTCGATTACCCGAACGGTCAGAGGCCGCAGGTTATTCGCGAAGGCGAGGTCGTTCGTTACTTCCGGCACCCCGACGTATCGGGCGAAAAGCCGTGCGATCATTGCGGTACGACCATGCACAACCATGGTTGGATCGACACGCTGGAAGGCGGGCACATTGTTTGCCCCGGCGATTTTATCATTACCGGCGTGAAGGGTGAGCGTTACCCGTGCAAGCCGGACATCTTCGCAGCTACTTATGAGGAGGTGGAGGCATGACCGCCCCCCGCATGACCCCCACGAACGACGCGCCGGTGACGGTGGAGCAATGCGACCGGGACGGTTGCGCCGATTTTGAATTGATGGTCGGACGTATCAACGAGGGTGACGCAGCCCGCATCCGGGCTGGCGAATGGGATCAGACGCGGAACGTGCTTTGGTTCGCCCGCCACCGCCTTGCCGCCCTCGCCTCCGCGCCTGCCGGGGATGGGATGGAGGCACCTATTCGCAATTTGGCGTTCGAAATTGTGCGTGAATCGCTAACGCCACAGCACGACCGCAACAAGGCGGCTTCCGAGCCGGAAGGCTATCGCGAAAAAATGCGAGAGTTTGTTGATCTTGTGGCACCTAAAGCCGCAGAGCGTGGCGCTGGGACCTACGGGCCGGTCCATGCAGAGCCAGAAGCAGCCCTCGCCCGCCCGCGCGCAGCGGTGGGGGAGCAAAGCCGGTCGCGCCGTCTGACCGAAGAGGAAGCGCGCGAACTGGTCGGGTTCGAGCCTGAAACGATCCTGACGTGCCTGCGGGAATGGGGCTATGTCGAGGATGCCGCCCTGCAATCCCCGCCCGCGAAGGTGTAAGGAAGCGACATGACCAAAGTATGCAAAGCATGTGCTGCCATACCAGCGACGGAACTGCGCTGGCCCAATGCCGCTTGCGCGTTTCCAGATGGTAAACCGTTCACACCGCCCGGTCGAGGATGCGCAACCTTGGAAATGTTGCGCGAGGCAGTAGAGGACGCACAGGACGATTACGGAAGAACAGATCACCCCGATATTAAGACTTTCAGGGACGGTGACTATTACATCGTCGTTATCGATATCAGTGATAACCCATGTTTCGAATATGACTGTGACGGGTTCAATCCGTCTACCTTTTGGATGACGTGGTATAAGGATAGAGGCTTTCCGTCGATGTGGCTGTTAGACGTGGACAATCCACCTCGCCTGCCAACCGAAGACGATATTCTCAAAATAATTGCCGGAACGTCATGGCCCGCGAAGGTGGCGGAATAATGGAACTGCAACCGATCGAAACCGCGCCGAAAGACGGGACGTGGGTGATGCTGTTTGGTGGGCGGACACGTGAACGGTTCGAAGATCACGAGCACTTGGAATCAACGGTAACACGGCCAGTCATCGGAGCATGGAACATCTGTCCGTACGACGGTGAACCGGGCTATTGGGCTGTGTATTTCTATGACGATCAGTGGGAGGAATACAAAGCGCCAACTCATTGGGCTTCGATCGCCGATATACACAGTGGCGCAATGCATCACCGGCAATATGGATGATGATCCTGCAATCCCCGCCCGCGAAGGAATAGATCATGTGTATTGTCTGCAACGTCGGCGACAGCCACCCCACTGCTTACCGGTTTCTTGATGACTTCCGTAAATCGCAGGAGGCAATGAAAGCCGCCGCCGATGCCATGCTCGCGGTATCAGCAGTGGCGGTGACGGCGGAAGATCGCAAACGGTACAAGGCTGTCCATAAGCGGATGGTTCGGCAAATGCGAGAATGGAGCAAAATTGAGCAGCAACGGGAAGCGCAATCCCCGCCCGCGAAGGTGGAGGGGTGAGCGGCATCGTCTGTCTACATGATTGGACGGACTGGCGGTATCATCGCGGTTCGTCCACAGTGCCTTACCGCCATACGCGGGTGTGCATCAAATGCGGACAGCGGCAACAGCAAGGCCCGCAAGAGCAGAAGGCCTATACCCCATGACCGACCCCAACGCCGAAATCGCTCTGAACACCGCCATCGCGCGGCTACAGGACTTCATCGACACCTACCCGGACGGCGAGCAGATCGACGGCGACATGCCGCTGACCAAGGACGATGTAATGATGATCATCGAAGCAGCTAAGCGTGGGGCTAAGGTTGTCGAGGTGAAGGGGATCGAGGCATGACGCCCACCACTACTGTAGAGGCGCTGACCGAAGTTATCTTGAGTGAGTGTCGCCGTGATGAGCTTACGCCTGTAGATTTCGGCGACGCAGAGCAAATTGCTCGTGCGATCTGCGAGCAGTTTTCTGTAGTTCCAAGGGGCGACGAATTAGATGCCATGGCAGAGCAGCTTGCGGTGGCTGCTGGCGTACGCTGGGAGAAAGTCTCGGAACCCGGCCCAGGCTATGATCCTGCATTCGATTCCGATAGCCGCGCATACTGGCGCAGACTTGCTCGCGCTGCGTTACTATTCGACCGAAAGCCTTAATGAAACCCATCCTCGCAAGCTGGCAGTATTGGGCGGGTGTCGTGTTCGCCCTAGCCAGCCTAGCGATCGTCATCGCGATGATGACCTAATCACGCCAAGCCCCGGTAAGCCGCAACTGCCGGACAATCCCGTTGAACGCGGCGGTGACGCCCTGCGACCGGCCTATCTCATTATCTTGGCCCGCAGATTCCCAATACGTCGTCAGCGGCCACGTCTCGCGGCAGTGTGGCAGCAGGCACCGAAGCGCCAGGCGGACCGCGATCGTGTCGACTTTCGCATTGCCTGATTCCTCCACGCCTTTGCGCAGGATCGCTACGGCAAGCTCAATGACGACTCGTTCATGGCGGGACATGCTGCCAGAGAACGGATCGGGAACGGGTTGGCAAGCGATTCGCGATCAGGCATACTCCCCGCACCCGGTCGCATGGATTGGGCAGACGGCAGGCGAGAATATCACGTCACCATCCGACGCACCCCGGCCGGGTGCCTGCCGTCATTTCTTCCCGCCGCCGCGACGATGATCGGCACGACCTTCGGCGCCAGCTTGCGGAACAGGCCCGGTGCCAGCAGGCTTGCGATCGCCAGCGCCGTTTCCGGGTTCTCCTTGGCGGCACGGACGACGGGCTTCAGGATTTTACCGACGTTGATTTTCATGGCTTTGCGTCCTCAACAGAAACAGGGTCATTGGGTGTGCCGGCAGGCCGCGACGACGACGGGATGCGCATCAGACCGATCAGGCCACCGGTGATGGTGCCCAGCCCGAAGGCTTCTCCGACCGTCACGCCGCGGCCGGCAGCGACAAGTGCGGCGATGAAGACGATGACCAGCGCGCCCAGCGTGGCGAGGTAGGCGATGAGCTGTTCGCGGGCGTTCATGCCGCGAACCTTTCCCACCAGCCCTCACCGTCCCCCGGCACGAAATAATGGCTGCGGTTCTTCCACCCGCGCTCGTACCTTGCGTTCGCCGGTCGGGTCTTAATGATCTGGTCGTAGAAGTCGTTGCGCCGCATCCACCACAGCGCCGACACGAATGCCTCGCCGTAGCGGTCGATCATTGCCTTGTAGGCTCCGGCCGTCGCAGGCCCCATGATCCCGTCGTCAGCCGTGCCGACCATGCGCTGAAGCAGCTTGATCGCCTGCTTCGGTCCAGTGCCCCAGCCCATGTCGAAGATCGAAGCCGTCACCCGGTTCCACGGCAGCAGGTCTAGCTTGGGATGCCGGTAATACAGGCCCAGCGCGATATCCGCCGCCTCGTCCAGCGTCAGCGCACGCATGACGGTCTGCGTAATCGAGGACACCGGCACACGGCGATGCGCGGCCAGTGCGGGTGCGGTCACACCGTGATTGCTTCCGATCAGTCGATCGCCGACCCAATTGCCGGTGTCGATCCGGTCCAGCGAATGCGTCTTGGCTGGGTCCGTCGAGCCGCCGTCCTCCCAGCGTAGGATGAAGGCTTTCGCGAATTCGTGTGGCGCCATCATGCTTCCCCGCCCTCCTTGACCGGCGTGGCAGGCGTGACCGGGCTAGGCGACGCGGCCACGATCCGTGCCGCGCGGATGGTCGCCTTCTCCACCGCCGTGTCCGTTTTTTGCTGCGCCCGCATGGCCCGAATGCGTGCGACATGCTCCGCCGCCGCTTCGGGCTTAGCTTCAATCATCATCAACAGTGCTTCGAAGGCCGTCGTGACGTTGTTCAGTTCGTGCCGCAGAATGCCGATCTCGGCTTCATACGACACTCTTTGCTCGTCGATCTTGGCTTCCAGTTTCTCGATACGCGACACGCGCCTGTCCCCCAACGCCATCTTCGCGCGCAGGCTTGCGTCTACGATCGCGGGCCACCCTTTAATGATTGCGAGAATGACGGAGCCAGCCAGCGCCCAGCCCCAAGGCGCGCGCTCGAAGCTGGCGGTGATGGCGGTGGCGAAAGTGGTCATGGCGCTTCAGGCATCACGAGCGGCGGGCCGATCGGCTCGGGCGTCTCGGCAAGCAGCGCCTCCATGCGGGCGCGCTCGGCTTCGTCGGTGGTCTTCTCGACCACTTCCTGTGCCAGATTCATCGAACGCTGGTTCATGCGGTCCTCACGAATAGGTCGCGGTAATGTCGATCGGTGCGGTACCGCCGGCGGTCTGCGTGGCGCGCACCGTCAAGCCATCGAGCGTCAGCATCAGCTTTGCGCCATCCGCCTGCTGCTTGAAGGACGCGACCCCGTTATTGACGGCGATCGTGGCAGTGGCGGAGAAGTCCGCGTTACCGTTGTCGACATAGGCATGCACGTCGACGCGCACCGAGCGTGACGGCAGCACCAGAACCGGCGTCGCGGTCCCGCTGGTGGCCGATACCGACGAGAACGCCTTGTGCTGGACGATCAGCCGCCCCGCGCCGGTGCCCGACCATGGCGGCACGTTGGCGGGCGCCGGGTTATCCAGCAGGCGCACCGCGTTGTACTGCGGGCCATTGCCACCGACCATGACGAGCGAGGAAGCCGACGTGTCTGGACGGTTGCCGCGCATGACGAGCGAGCTGCACACATTCACCGTCGCGCCCGTCTGCGGAGCCAGCGCGATCGGCGTCGTCACCCCGTTGAACGTGTTGTCCTCAACCTTGCCGTCCGTCAGTCGCGACACATAGGACGGGCTGCTGGCGGCCTGTTCGAACGTCGCCCGCACGCCCTGTACTGTAGCGCTGGCCGTGATCGTATTGCGCGACACCTCGTACCGGCTCACATCGGCGTCGAACACCGACGCGCCGAAGGTATTGCGCTGCGCGACAAGCAGGACGCCCGCATAGTCCGGCCCCGTGCCGGCGAACGCCAGTCCGATCGCATTGTCGACGATGCGAAGGTTGGTTACGCCATCCATGCGAACGTTGCCGGTCGCGGTCGCTGCGTGCGGACCGAACGTATTCTGCGCCACGAACACATCGTCCATGACGATGCCCCAGAGGTTCAGGTAGCAGCGCGACAGGACGTTGCCGACGACGCGGATATTGGCCCGCGCACCGATCTTGAACGGGCCGAACGCGATACCCGTCTGAATCTGCTGACCGGTCCCGACATAGGTGCCGCTGTCGTTGTAATTGCCGATGATCGTGTTGCCCTCGATCGACACGTCGTTCGAATAGGCCACGTTCGGGTTGGTCACGCTGCTGAAGTCGTGCAACAACGCGATGCCGGTATCGCCGAAATTGCCGCTCGTGCTGCCTTCGACACCGACCGTGTTGTTGCGCACGACGATGTTGCGCCCGACGCCCTGGATCGCATCGCCGTAGCGGCAGTCGTACACGCGGCAGTTCTCGACCAGCACGCCGATCGTGTCCGCCATGCTGAAGCCCCAGCGGATGCCCGAGCCGCCGATGCCGTGCACCGTCACACCGCGGATCGTCACGGCTCCGGTGCGGTAGAAGTCGATGCCGACCTGATATGCGCCGCCGCTGGTGAAGCCACCGCCGACGACTTCGAAGTTCTCCAGCAGGATGTTCAGGTTGATGTCGCTGGGCGTCTGTCCCGCGCGCTTCTGTGCCGCGCTACTGTCCTGCAAGATGCAGTCGGCGGGGGTGCCGGACCAGACGAGTTTTGCGCCGGGCTTACCGACAAGCTGCGTACCGCCCCGAATGGTCAGCGGGGCCATGATCTCGTACGCGCGGTTCAGCTGGATCAGGCCGCGCGCGTCGAGTGCCGCCTGCACGCGCAACGTGTCGTTGGCGAGTAGCGGGAAGTCGTCGGGGGTAATGGCCACATCGCGTAGTTTGGAATCCACGGTGCGGTCATCGAATACGATACCGGACGCGGGCTGCGGCACCCAGCCACCGATCGTCTGCGTCGGGTTGCTGTAGGGGCCGTCGGGGTGTGGCGGGTTATCGGTGTCCCCGACCAGTCGGGCGGAAAGGCGCGTCGGGTCCGACGCCTGCATGTCGGCATAACTGGAATAGGTGTTGTCCGCCGCGCCGGGATCGCCCCGGAACTCTGGCGGGCTGCCGACGATGATGTCCGACGCTTCCAGCAGCAGCGAGCCAAGCCGGATCTCGCGGCGATACTTGGCGTCGTCGGCGTAGAAGCTGTAATTGCCGAGCGCATCGACCAGCACCGGATTGTCCAGCGAACCACCCGACTCCGTGTACAGTGCCGCCAGCGCACCCGCTTGCGTGAAGACGTGGATCGTCGCCCCCAGCACCGGGCGATTGTACTGGTCGCGGACGCTATCGCTGAATGGTGCCATCGTTCGATCCATATCGGTAGGCTTGCGCGGTCACATCGACGGTAGCGGTCTTGCCGTTCGCGTCGGTCACGGTGCAGCGGAAGGTCGCGTCCTGCGGCTCGTCTTCGATCGCCGTCGTGCAGCGGAACGCCGTGGTTGCTGCTGCCGGGCTTGTGGCTTCCCACGACCCGATGGCGTCAACCAAAGCCCATGCGAACGCGAAGGGCGCCTTACCGCCCGATGCGCTGACCGTCGTCGAGGCAGTGGTGATCGTCGGGAAGCGGCCAGTGCCGAACACCGATGCCGGGTTGGCCGCTGCCGTCACGTCCGGCGCCTCACCTCCGCCACCTTCGACCGGGCCGGCAGTACCGAAGAAGATCGCCGTCGCCTTCACTAGTCCCGACGCGGTGCGCAGGAACGGCGTGGCGCTGGTCAGGCCAGAGGCGGTGCGGAACTCAGCCATTGGGCTTGAACCAGATATCGCCCGGCTGCGTCGTCGGGTCGGTGGTGTATTCCGGCCCGAAAACGCGGCCCGAGGTGTAGGCCGGGTTCATGTGATAGAGGTGCGTGCCGGCGCCCTGCCGCCCGACGTTGCCCGTCATCGTGCCGCCAGCGATTGGCAGGCTGTTCGGTATGCCGGTCGCGTCCCGAAGCGCCGCGGCGTTCGCGAGCGTCAGCAACTGCCGCCCGAACTCGGTCGTCGTCAGCGCGGCAATCGCCGTCAGATCGCTGTCCTTGGGCTGGTACAAGTCGTCGCCCGCGGCATCGACCGAGGATGGGACGTACGACACCTCATTGCTGTCGGCATCGCGGACCCGCATCGAATAGTCGGCAGCGGCGGTGTAGACGAAAGCCGGCGAGCGACCATTGACGATCACCCCGCCCAGCGTGCGCAGCGGCTGCAACGCCTCGATCGTGCGCTCCTTGTCCCAGAACACCGCGATCGGCGACAGTTCAGGATCGGAGCCAGCCACGCCGACATAGATCTGGCCAGCGTCCAGCAGCGTGCCGCGGCGGTCGAGGAACAGCGGCGTGGGGTTGGCAAGCCTAGTCATGGCGGGTAGCTTCCGTGGATGCGATCATGGCTGCGTGCCTTCCGGTGGGGTCTGGCGGTGTCCGTCCTGCCCGTTAGCTACAGCGGCTTCATCACCACCTTCCTGCGCTGCGAGACGTGCCGGTGCGTTGGCGCTGAACGCTTCTCCAAGGCGTGCCTGAAGGCCAAATATGTCGTTGGCGAGCGCGGGCTCCGCCTTGGCGATGCCAGACAGTCGCCCGACGTGATCGACGAACGCCGCCCCGTTGGGCTTCTTCGGCGCAGCGGCGAGCCACTTCGCGAAGCGCGTTGAAGACAAGACCTTGCCAAAGCCGATCTGCGTTCCGGCCGCAACGCCTGCGGCAAGCGGGTTCGCAAAGGCCCACGTGATCAACGCAATGGCATTTGTGCCTATCGACGTTTTCGACGAGTTGGCGAACTGCGACGACGCCTTCATACCGCTCATCACGCGAGCTACGTCGTCCAGCGCCTTGCGGTGCTCGCCCTGGAACAGGATGTTCTTAGCGCGCGGGTCCAGCTTGTCCCATTGCGTCGCGAACTCAGCTGGGGAAAACACCTCGCCGCCCTGATCCTGCCGACCTGACGAGGCGCGTCCCAACCGGCTGATGATGGACGCACGCACTGTGTCGGCTTCGTCCGTGGGCAGACTGCGGATCAAGCGACCGAGGCGGTTGCTGTCGGCGGTTGTGCGTGTTGCCCACGTGTTGATCTGCTTCGCCGCGTTTTCCGCGCCCTTTTGGAGATCGTCGCCCAGAACATCGGACAGCACGTTGTCGATACGCCCCTGCCGCCCGCGCCAATACTGGTTCGCCCGGTCAAACGCGGTCAGAGCGCGGTCGCCGGACTTCTGCGCAGTCGCTCGCATGTCGTCGGACAATGCCGAATACAGGCGTCGTAGCGCTTTGTTGCTCAGGCTGGGGCTTAGCGTGGGCTGTCCGGTAATTTCGCCGATGATCGTGCGGAACCGCTTCAGGTCCTGCCACGACAGTTTGCCGCCTTCCATGACGCCCGTCGAACGAGCGGGAGTGCCGGGGATCGGTTCGATATCAACACCAAAGCCCATGCCACCCGGCTGTTCCGGCGTCGCCGGCTGAACCTTCTCCTTCGGCGTAAGGGCATCAAGCATCGCCTTCAGTCGTGGGTTCTCGGCCACCAGCTTTGAAAGCTGCGGGTTGCTTTTCATACCTGCGGTCAGTTCCGTGAGCGCCGACCGGGTGCTGCTGAGAACCGCATCCTGTTCCGGCGGGATCGGGATCGCGTCGTATAGCGCCGCGCCACGCCGTTCCGATTCCGTCATGAACTGGCGAGCGCCACGCTGGACCGCCTGCCCCACGCCTGCACCATCTGTCACCACGCCGACCGCCTGCGCAATCCGATCGCGAGCCGCCTTCGCGGTGCCGACGATACGCTGCGCCGCTTCGGACAACGGGATGCCGCCGAGCGTGACGTTTGCAATGCCAGACGCCATGCGTGCGGCGATCTGCTTGCCCTGGTTGCCCTGCACGTCGGCGGGCAGATATTCGATACCCTGCCGCTCTGCTGCTTGCGCGAACTTTGTCGAATCCGGGATTGGTGCCGCGCGCGCGGTAGCGGCGCGAGCCGCTGATCGAGGTGCGAGCACCTGACCAGCAGCGCCAGCCAAAAAGCCACCCGCTGCACCGACTGCGCCCTCCGTCAGCGCGCCAGTAGCGGCTTCGCCAAAAGAGTCTGCCGAACCGGCGCCGTGGGCAACGCCGTACCCGCCGCCTACACCAGCGAGGCGGTTGCGAACCGCAATCGATGCAGCGGCGCGCGCCTCGCCGATCGTGGCGCCGGCGCGGAGCGCTTGCTGACCCGCGCGGAAACCAACGCCCTCGATGCCCGCCGGCAACACAAGGCCGCCAGCTAGCTGCCCCCCCATACGCAGGTACGGACTATCGCGTTCGTCGCCCTGTATGATGCCGTTATTCTCGTCGAGATGGCGGGCAAAAGCATCCGCAAAGGCGGTATCGCTGCTCAGCCAGTCCGCCGTCGCTCCCGCCAATGCGCCAAGCTTCGGCAATGTGCCGAACGTCACGGTATCACCGAAGCCACGAAGGGCGGCGCCCGTGCCATCTTCCTCGGGTAAGGCGACCGGCTTCAGCTCATAGACCGAGTTTTTATTAACCTGCCCGGTCTGGTCCCGTGCCGCTAAGACAGAATCCAGATTGTTCATCTGGAACCCCTTCGACGCAACGAATTCGCGAACTGCGCTGGCATCCGCGCCGCTCAAAAGCATCTCGCGCACCTTCGCCTCGTCCTCGGGCGACATGCGGCTGACCGCTTCACGCGGCAGCTCGTCGGCGAACCCGCCGATCGTCTCATACCCGCCGTCGACAAGACGCGGATCGTCGGTAGGCAGTTCTTCACCGGGGAATACATCGGCGGTTTGCGCACGCGCTGGCGCGGCATCCTTGGCTTTCGGGGCAGCGAAAACCGCTTCGTCGTCAATGACGGTGCCGGGCCAATCACTCATCGGCGGCGGACCTTCCCATCGGGTGCACGGTACAACGTGCCCGGAGCCAGGCGCATTGCCTCCTGCTTGGTCCGAACGGTCGCAATGCCGCCAGCAGCAACGCCGCCGGTTGCTGCGTCGATCTCATCTGAATTGAAGCCAGCGGCTTTCAGCCGGGCGACCCGACGCGCTAAAGCGGTTTCCGCGATCCTCACACGGCGTTGAAGGTTGCGACGAATTTCGCTTGGCGCCATCCGGGGAGTGACGGTTGTCGCGTCGTACGCCTTCTTCTCGCCGTCAGTTAGCGACGCGCCAAACAACTCATTCCGGATCAGGTTGTCCGTCGCGCGGAAGTTCGACCACCAATCCCGCTGTCCAGTGGTCCCCAGCCCGGTCAGGACTTGCAGCCAGTTTTCCGTCTCACCGGTCAGCGTATTGCCGCCGAAGTCGTCCTTGAACCCGGACAGCGCCGAGCGCAGCGCGGTAACGGTGCTGACCTGCTTTTCGAGCTTGTCAGCGTCGCCTTGGCGCATGGCCTTACCACCGCCGGTGTCCTGATCGCTGGCGCCACCGCTCGGCCGGAAATCGGGCACGATGCGGTTTTGGCGATAGTCGTTCTCGATCTTGCGAATGCCATTCTTGACCTTCGGAATCTCGACCTTGATGCTGTTCTCGAACTGCTCGCCCCACGGCCCTTCCCACATCGCGCCGGGGATGCTGACGAAGCGACGGGCCATCAATGCTTCAGCGCGCATCTCAAGCTGCGGCAGGACCGTATCGTCGAACCGGGCGATGGCACGGCTATGGACCTCGCGCAGCTTGTCGCTGGCGGGTGCAGCGTCCTGATCCAGCGCCGTATCCGTGTCCATCGCGGCGCACGGTAGCGATTACGGATGCGGTACGCTGTTAGGGGGTTGCGGTGCCTAGCGTCGCCATGCGGTCGCCATGGAGGGGATAGCGATGCTGGTCACCGCTGGCTTGGCCGAGAGCGCCCGCCTGGCACCTTCGCAGGCATAGCGCAGCGCGTCGATCATGTGGTTGTTCTTGTCTTCGAGGATCGGCAGCACCTGACCCGTCAGGCTATCGGTCTTGTAGCTGTAATGGGTCAACTCATCGATCAGGTGCTGGCAGCGCGGATGGACCACGATGTCGTAGCTCTTGAGCCATTCGACGCCTTCCTCGACCGAACGCGCGCCCTTCGCAGCTGGCCGGATGCGCGGGAAGCCATGCCCTCGCAGATGGCTGATCGTCTCAGGCCGGGCGCTGTCCGCCGTCAGCCACCATTTCTCGGCATCGGGGATGGTCATGAACAGGTTGGGCAAGTTGACGATCTCGACGCCTACCCCTTTCGCAAAAATCGTGTGGAGGTCATCACCACCCCCTCGCCATGTCGATGTAGCCGCGGGCGGTCATGCGACTTCCTTCCAAATTTCCCGGCGTCGGACGCTGCTGATCAGTTCCCTGGTCACTCCGTAGCGCTTCGCCAAAATCGGCCCGCTTTCGGTAGATGACCGGATGATGCGAACGATATCCGGGTTGAGCTTTGCGCTGTGGTGGCGGACACCGCGAGCGTAGGTGTCAGGCGTTGGCGGCACGGGAACCATCCGCCCCTTCTGCATCGCGTCACGTACATTCTCAGATCGCGTACCCTCCCAGAGGTGGTTGGGATTTACGCATCCAGGATTGTCGCAGGTATGGCAGGCCATCATCGGGTGTGGGATGGTGCGCCCGAGCTTCAACGCCAAGCTGTAGCGATGCGCTTGGATGTTCTGACCAAGCGCCCAGAAGCGGCCATAACCTTGCGAGTTCCGGAACGCAGTCCACATCCAGCAATCATCCGGACCACGCCGATCGACCTTCTCCCAAAACAACGCCTGTCGCTTTTCCGAGAACATCACAGTCCTTTCCGCATGTTGATGTAATCCCGCGCCCAATCGGCCCGGATCGAATATTTGGCAGCCAGCTTCTCAGGATCGGCCTTGGCGAGCGCCGCTGGCGGCGTCTTCATCAACGCGATGAGGAAATCGGTCAGCGGCGCGCGTGCCATCAGAACGGGACCTCGTCGTTCAAGTCATCACCGTAGTTGAACCCGCCGCCCTGATTGGATTTGGGCGACGACTGGCGAGTGCCGGCGTCACGCTGCGTTGAGCCACGCTGCTGACCGGTATCGCTGCCCTTGCCGCCATCCAGCAGCAGGATCCGGGCATCCGGTCCCTGCAACACGACTTCGGTCGAGTACCGATCGTTGCCCTGCTGGTCCTGCCACTTGCGGGTTTGCAGCTTGCCTTCGATCAGCAGTTTCGAACCCTTCGACACGTACCGCTCGACGATACCGACTAGCCCCTCGGTGAACACAGCCACCGTGTGCCATTCGGTCTTTTCCTTGCGCTCGCCGGACTGCTTGTCCTTCCAGCTTTCTGACGTGGCGATGGAAAGGTTCACGACCTTGCCGCCATTGCCGAAGCTGCGGCTTTCGGGGTCCTTCCCCACGTTGCCGACCAACGTCACCCGGTTCATCGATCCCGCCACACTCAATCTCCAATCTGGTTGAGCGCGGGTGCAGAACGGTACTCGGACCTACCGGGGGAGGCAGCCGTAAGGCGGCCCCCGGTATGGTACGTAGTACCTACACACACCCCCGCAGCACTTCCGCGCACTTCCGCATGCACTTCCGCAAGGTTTTTCAATGGTTTAGCTGTTTCGCAAAAATCACTTCCGCAGCACTTCCGCAAATCACTTCCGCGAGCACTTCCGCAAGCAATTTCAATGACATAGCGCGATTTTGCGGAAGTGCTCAAAGGCCTTCTCCCGCACTTCCGCAAGGGCGATCCGGCCAGTTTACGACCCGAAGACCCTGCTTTCCGTTGCGCGTATCGTACGTCTCGGTCTGGATAATTCCGGCCGCGCCCCAGCGCTTGATCTGCGCGGATGCGGCCTTGCCCGACAGTTTGAAACGGTATTGCAGCCAGTTGCCGAGGTAGCGCTCGGGCGAGTTATACGCGGCACTGAACGGGTTGCTTGCCCGCCACCGTGCGTCGATCTCCTGGAGCGCTGCCCAAGCATGGGCGTCGGTAAATTGTGGACCTGCGGGAGCGCCGTCCTCCGCTTTTGGCGGGAGCACGAACGTGCCGTTTTGCCACATGAAGCCGATCTCCGATCCCTTGCGGGCGTAGTTGGCTTTCTCGTTGCGAAGCACACGATAGTCGGGGTCGATAACGATACCGTCTTCGTTCTTCGGGGTTTCAAGGAACAGGCGCGATCGCACCTGATTTTCCCACGCGGTCGAACCCGAGTAGGAGTCGCCGGCTTTGTTCGGGAAGCCCACGAGAATGACCGCACCGTCGATATCGCGCGCCATGGCGTTGGCGAGATTGACGAAGGCGGCGACCTCGGAACGGGCGTTCTCGTTGCCGGTGAACATGTGGCTGGTGTTATCCAGCACGATCAGACGGACGCCCAATGCCTGGGCGGTCTGAACGATTTCTCGATAGCGCTTCGCCGTCACCAGCGTGCGCTTGTCGTCGAATGTGCAAAGCTCGTTGCCCATCTCGCCGTAGAGGCTGAGCAGATGGACGTGGCCCCGGGTAGCGCCCAACGGCATTTCGAGGCCGTCGCAGATCGCTTGCTGACGACGATGCAACTCATCGTTGTCGTCCTCGCAGGTGATGTAAAGGGTTGGGCAGCGATCGACGTTCACGCCAAGGAACGGCATGCCCATACCAGCACAAGTGCATAGCAGCTGCGACAGAAGCGACTTCCCTGCGGCCCCTGCGCCGGTCAGCAGCGTGGCTTGATGGTTCGGGACCAGCCCCTCCACCTTCCACTCACGGACAGGCGGCTTAATGCCCTGCCAGTCCGCCGGCGAAAGGACGGCAAGCGGCAATGGCGCGCGATCGACAAACACCGCCGCCACGTCGTCCAACCCGTAATGGCCGGCTTGATCGTTGAAGTCGGTGCCGTCCGCACCTTGCAGATCCGGCAGCGCGACGCGCCCGCCCACGGCATCGGAAGCGGCCTGTGCCTCGTCCACCCCGTTCACATCGGCTGCAATGATGATCGCGCGCCCCGGATAGCGCTTCGCCGCCAGTTCGGCGGTACGAACGAGCGCACCCTTGCTGAACCCGATGACGACCAGATGCCCGGTTGCCATTTGCACGGTAGCACCTGTCGCGAAGCCTTCGGCGATGACGATCGGGCCGTCCTTGGCATCGCCGATCGTGAAGGTGCCACCCTTTACCGGAGCGCCGGCATGGAACAGCTTCTTGCCGCCAGCCTCTGGCGGGATCGACTGAACGGAAGCGATCAACCCCTGTTCGTCGAAGATCGGGACCAGAAGATTGTCGCCTTCACGACGGCAGCCATAGGGCGCGACGTTCTTGCGCGTCAGATAGCCGTTCTCGGTGCCGTCGACGGGCAAGGCACGCTGCCAGCGGCTGCGGGCACCCTGCACCGCGTCCTGCGCGTGCTTGGCCTGGGCGGCTTCGCGCTGACGCATCTCCTGCGCCCGGCGTTGCTGGTCGATCTCGTCGAGCACCGGGGCATTGCCACCGGTCAGATAACGGATCGCGCACGAAATGCTGGTGCGTTGGGTGCCGGCCACGAAGTCAAGCACGTCGCCGTGCGCGCTGCATCCGAAGCAATGGTAGGTCTGATCCTTGTACAGAACCAGCGAAGGCGTCTTGTCCGCGTGGAACGGGCAGCACGCCACCTTGTTCGCGCCCGACCGACGCAATTGCACAACCTTGGCGACCACCGTTTCCAGCGGATAGTCGCGGCGGATCGCATCGAAATCTATCGCCATGCTCACGCCGTTTCCAACTGGTTAGCGGTTATCATCAGGCAGGCATCGTCGCGCGAGATGCACTCGGCAGCACCCGCCGCCACGATCAGCGCCTTGCGGGCTTCGGCATCCCGGCAGCGATCGACCAGCGATTGCAGCGCGGTCAGATGCTCGGGGATCGTGAAGGCGGGCGGGACGATCTTCATTGCAGCCCCCGGACGGGCGCGCCCCATTCGAGGAACAGCGACAGCGCGAACTCGGGCGTCCGCACGCAAGCGACGCGGAATCCGCGGGCAAGCATGGCGTTGCCCCATTCGATCTGGTTTTCGCTCAGGTCACCCTTACCGTCCTTCCATTCGAGGAAGGCGATGCCGTGGTTCCAAGCGTAGTGCTCGTCGAACACGCCGGCGGTCAGACCCTCGCGCTTCGACTGCGCCTGCGCCTTCAGCCCGCGCTTGCCAGCGTTCGGCACGCCCCATGAAGTGACCGAAGGCCCCTGGTAGCGCAGGAGTTTGCGGAAACCGGATTGGCGCGCTGCCTCGCTTTCACGCGCCTTGTCCTTTGGTTCGACCGGGAACAGCGGCACCGGCGATGCGTCGCACGCAAGGGCGGCCCAGGCGGTCACAGCAGGCCGGCCTTGCGCATCTCAGCGCGGGCGGTGTCGACGGTCACGTCATAGCGCTTCGCCAGCGTCTCCGGCGTTTCCGCAGCGATCATGTGCGGCTGCGCCATCCCGAGAAAGCGCACGACATCGAGACGCTTATCCTCGCGGGTGCGCGCTTTCGGGACGCGGGCGTAGCGGTCTGACTTCACGCCACGGCCCTCCGCAAAGGCAGGCAATGCCCACATCCGAAGTCGAGCGCGGCGTCGGAGCGCGTGCCGCAGTGGCCGCAGGTGAAGCGCTCGGTGCGGATGGGCTCTATGGTGGCGTTCTTGAGCCCCAGCGACCGCAGACGCATGGATGCGGTCGTCGGCGCGACATGCAGCTTCTGCCCGATCTTCCACAGCGGCGTGCCGGCAGCGAACAGCTCAGCCAGCAAGGCATCTTCGGCCTCGGTCCATTCGCGGGGTGCGAAGGCGCGGCTCACGCCAGCACCAGATGAAAAGCGGGCCGCTCGCACGGTAGCACCGGGTGATAGGTGAAGCGACGCGATCCAACGACGACGATCGCAGACGGATCGGCAGCGACGGTTTCCTTGCCGCGATTGCGGGTCATGATGACGGAGCAGCGGAGGTCCATTACGCCTCGTCCTCCAAACGCTTTTCGACCAAGCGCGCGTACCCTTGGATGTCGTGCCAGTTGTCGAGATAGGTCGGGTCGCCGTTGAGAATGCGCGCAATCTTGTCGGCGATGGTCGTCAGAGCCTGCGCCATGTCCGGCGCGAGGTATGCCCACTTGGTTGGAGCATCGTCGGTGCCGCGCATGACCAGTTGCAGGTTCTGCGCAATTGCTGCGTGATCGGCAAAGCTACCGTAGCGGTCGCCACGTTCGGCTAGGGTGTTGTTGAGGTCGGACATCACGCCACCGCCTTCAGTCCGCCGATGCGGGACAGCTTGCGATCGAGAATGGCGCGGACGGTGCGAAGCTCCGGCTCCATGGCCAGCAGCTCGACGTGATCAATCGATCCGTCAGCTTCGGCATCGATGACCTTGGCCAGCAGAGTGACTAGCGCCGACGAAGTGCGTACGTCCGACGTGCAGACGGCATCCTTGGGCACGATGCGGACGCCATAGGCGTCTGCCACATCGTCGAGTACGCCGGGGCACTTCTGGTTCAGGTCGAACAGACGCTTGGGATCGGTCGAAGCGCCGCGCTTGATGTTGCCGATCTGCTTGGTCGAGAGGTCCATCGCAGCAGCTACCGGACGATCGCCACCCAGCTTGCGGGCCGCGCGTTCCAGTCCCAGAACGACACGCGCGTGGAACTCGGCTTCCGACACATCGTATACGGCGGGAACGACAGGGCCACTCACAGCGACGTACCCCGGTCGCCATGGATATTACGCAAATTGCGGGAAACGGGGGTGCCAAGGTGGAAGCCGTCTTGATCTTCGTAACCCTCGGGTGCCGTGTCGCACAGAATCTGCAAGCCGAGCAGCATCGTGCCGACGGCGACCGCGACGATAAGGAACGGGTCCATCTACTGTACCTCGCTTGGGGTGATGACGGGCGGGCGCTGGGGTTGCAGCGGGCGCAGCTTGTCGACGAAGTCCGTCACTGCCGCGCATCCCCGCGGTCGCGTCGAGGGGAAGTGGCGGGGGTGCGGGGCTGGTACGGCTCGATAGCCTTCGGACGCCACTGCACGTTGAACAACCTGTGACCGATCGCAGTCAGAACGCCAATGACGGCGCGTTCGTGTTTCCTCGCCTCGGCCTCATCAGCGCAAATGACGATGGGCACCGCCTCGACCGCGCCATCGCCGCCGAGAAGCCACACGTCCCAGCCACTTTTCGCGCTACGCTTGCGAGCGAGGGCTTGTTCGTACTGAAGACGGAAATCGCCGGTCTTCGAGGTCTGACCGACGTACCGGATTTCTGCGCTGCCGACGTTGCGCAGGCCGTAGACGTAATGAGTCATGCCGACACCTGCGCACGACGACGAGGCTGCGGCTGAAGCCCGAAGAAGTCGTTTGGCGTAACCGCGCCGCTCGTAGCGTCGAGGATGCGGCGCATCACGTTCGGTGATGGCACCGATCCTTTCCGCAATCGGTTCACGGTGGACTGGTTGAGCCCCACCATCGCCGCGAAAGCGGGTTCAGTGATGCCCTTCGAGACGAGGTAGCTGTCTAGCGTCATGACACAGAATATGTGCCACATGCATATGCGCGTCAAGCATAATTATGCGTCTGCGCACATCGAACGCATTCGTATACCGGCGCATATTCCGGTCATGGCTACACCTACGCGACACAAAACGTTTCTTCGCGAATGGCGAAAGATGAAACCGGGTCGGACGCTCGAAATGGTCGCGGCTGAGTTGCACATCAGCCAACCGCAGCTTGGGAGGATCGAAAAGGGCCAGCAGCCCTACAATCAAGACCTATTGGAAGCTTTGGCCGATTTGTACGGCTGCACCGTCGCTGACCTATTGATGAGAAACCCGACTGAACCGGATGCGATCTGGTCTATCTGGGACCAAGCTAAGCCGGGGCAGCGCCGACAGATCGTTGAAGTCGCCAAAACGCTGGTACGGACCGGGACTGACGGATGAGCTTGCGTCATCGCCTTGTGCCGCCCAACTCCGCTGATGGGTCGCGGTTCACCGTTCGGCTCGGTCGTGTCGCGAACTGGCTGTTTGCTGCGGTCGGCGCGCTATCAATTGCGGGTGCCGCCTACAGTTTGGTCGATGAGTTCGATACCACCAAGCGTTCCATGCGGGAATATAATGAGTGGCACGAACAGCGTGCGCCCTCCGTAGCGACCACTGATGGCAAGAGGCTTTACAAGGTAACGGTCAAGGGCAAGGTTCGTGAGGTCATCGGCCCAGAAGGGGCTAGCTATGCTCAGATTTTTGCAGCGATCGGCGACGCACAGGACGGAGAATGGCCGGGTGCTCTGATCATGGAGGGGCAGCCCGAGTACCCCCCTTACCTCCACACGTTTTCTTTTGCTGGCACGTTCTTGGTGCTAGCTTTTGGGCTAATCTGCTTCGTGATCGGCCGAGGCGTCCGCTACCTCCTCGCCAACGAATAGGCTCGCAAGAAAACCAGTTTCCTACAGCCGGGTAAGCGGGCAGCTTGCCCGGCGCTGATTCGTCGCGCCAAAAATAATATGCACTAGGCGCATTTTATGCGTTGACTGCATTATGCATCAAGCGCATATTCCTTTCATCAGGCCCCGCACCGACGCAGGGCGCCGCTTCGGCGGGATGGGAGATAGGCAGATGGCACAGCTTAGCAAAACCAACGAAGTAACCGTCCGCAACGCTCGGACCGGCCGCACCCTCGTTGGCGACACCTACTATGCCAAGGCGATCAGCGCCGCTTTCCGGTGTGCATCGCGTGGCCAGCAGGCCGCACTTGGCCACATCATTCAAGAAGATGGCACAGAGCACCTGTTCCGCGCTGTCAACGGCACGCTGGTGGCAGCATGAGCGCGCTGCATCCCGTGTTTGCCGGCATTCTGTCGGCGCACATCCATTCCGCGACGGTCGCCGATCGCTATCGTGATTGGGCGATCAGCTTCGATTATCCGCCGATCCCGTGCCGGGACTTCGACTGGTCCGCGACGCATCCCGATTACGACGGTGCCGACGACGCAAACGACAACCGCATCGTTCATGGCCGCACTCGCGACGACGTGATTGCTGCGATCGACGCTTGGTTTGAGGAGCATTCCGCATGACCCCGGCGGATGGCGGGGCGGCGGGGGTGACCCTGTACCGCGAAATCGATGCGCTGGGTGGGACGGCAAACACCGATCACGAACGCGGCTATGTCGCTGCAATTGACGACGTGCTGGCGATCCTGTCGCGGCGCGGGTTTAGTGAGGCGACTGATGCCGGCGCGGTCCCGATCGCAGTCGACGTATCCGAACTCCGCTGCCGCATCCAAGACGCGTTGCTCGCGTCGCTGGGCGATGTCTACGACTGCACCCGTGTGTGGTCGGCATGGAACGTCGGCACCATGGATCAGGACGATTTCGAACCGGTCCTCAATCGGCTCGACGAGCTTGTCGACGAGATCGCGATGCAGGTCACAAAGCCGTTTTCGGTTGTGCGGCCATGAGCATCCACACCCGCATCGAAGCCGCCAACGACCGGCTGACCTACGCCGAAGCCGCGATGATCGTCGCAGCCGAGCGTGGCCCGCGTCCGATCGTCCGGGTGCCGGTCAGCCATAGCTACAGCGGCCTGTCGAACGAGGCGCGGTATCTTGAAGCGACCCGCATGTTCGACGGCATCACCGCCCGCGAGGAATGGGACCGCGCTGTCAAAGCCGTCCTTGCCCGCCCCCTCACCGACCGCACGACGGAGGAATGAGATGAGCGGCCGCAACCACATTCACGTCCGAGGCAATCCGAACTTGATCGGAATGTATTCGATCCGAGGCCGCCGCAAAACAATGCGGGAATGGCCTGACGATTACCGAGTGATGTGCACGATCGCAATTGATGTTGCGTCACGCTGCTGGGTTTGGACGGGCGGCATCAGTCGACAAGGTTATGGGCGCGTGAAGGTTCGTGGCCGGGATTATAAAGCGCACCGGTTTTCCTGGGAAACATTCAAGGGCCCGATACCGGACAATTTGACGATTGATCATCTCTGCAAGAATAAGGCGTGCGTCAATCCAGATCATCTTGAGCCGGTAACTTCACGCGAAAACATACTTCGCAGCGACGGAGCGTCCGCAGTCAACGCACGGAAAACTCATTGCAACGCCGGGCATCCGTTCTCTGGCGACAATTTGTACATGCTCCGTGGAAACAGGATTTGCCGCGAGTGCGGCCGTGTGTCGGCTCGGAACTATCAACGCCGGAAAAGGGGAGCCGCGAAATGCAAGTAACTTTCATTGATGGCTCGGCAATCATGATCCCCAACCTGCAAGCCTACTGGCGCGATCCGGCTCCCTACGAAGCTGAACGCACGGTCAGCCAAGCCGAACTCAACGACCGACTGACCCAGCGTGACGCGCATTGCCGCGAACGCATCTGGGCGATGATCGAACGGGAGAACCGTGATGGAAACTGACGCCCGCATGACCGCGCCCGTATCGCAGGTGCTGAGCGAGGCGGACGTTGTGGTGATCGGTAGCGACCATCTTATGGACGCTGCTGTCATGGAGCGGCTGTTCGCAGAACGGGACCATGGATTGACAATCTACCACGGTGCTGACGAGCCAATGCTTGTCGCTCGCATGGTGATGATCGATCCCTTGCTCGACCACATCCGCTCACCATGGCTCGGCTCGCGCAAAGCGAAGCGCAGCGGAAAGCCCGCGTTCAACGTGTTGCGTGGTGAGGTCACGCACATCGTGACGCCCGATCCTATCAGCAAACGCAAGGCACGCCGCTTACGTGGCCGCGCCGCCGCTCTCGCCAAGGAGCAGGGGCGATGACGCTGCCGGGGCTGTCGCAGGCGTTGCTGAAGGCAGCGGCCGAACAGGCGACCTCGCGGCAGGAACTGGCGCGGATCGAAGCGCAGACCGCGAGCAGCCTCGAACAGGTGCAGGCGGCGATTGCCGGCCGCTCCACCGCCGCGACCAACGCCGCAATCTTCGCCGCGTCGGGGACGGCGGCGGCGGCCAGTCAGCCGGCGGCGAACGATACTACCACCATGCTGGCCGAACAGGTCGAGCGGCTTCGACAGGAGGTTGCAGGGTTGCGCAGTGAGAATGCCGCCGGTCATGCCGCCACGGCGGGCCATGCCGCGCGGGCCGCACGCGTGTTGGAAGACGTATCGTCGGCCAGCGGCGGTGACGCGATCAACGTGGCGAACGCCGCATGAGGGTCGCCGTCCCGAACCTGCCGATCGTCGACCTTGGCATTACCGAGACGACGCCCACGGTCAGCATCACCGACTATAGCCGGCGGGTCACCGATGATTTCGGCGTCACGACCGTCGTGAAGCGTGGGTTTGCCCGCCGCCTGTCGCTGCGCTTTGCGGTGCCCTTCGAAGCGGTCGACGCCTTGCAATCGCGACTGGCGGACCTGCGCGCGACGAAGGCGACGTGGATTGCCGACGACCGGTTCCGGGCGCTGTCGGTCGCCGGACTCTACAAGGATTTCTCGATCGATGTCGTGTCGCAGCCGTGCAGCTTCTGCACGCTGACGATCGACGGGTTCGCTGAAACGCTCGACTATCCCGACGATGGGTCCGACCCCGCCGTCGGCGGAGTGTCGACCTTCCGCCTGTTGCAGCCCGTCACCGTGACCGATGCCGTCCTGCGCGCCAGTTCGGTAGAGGAAGATGATGCGCCGGCTTGGGCGGTCGGTGCGACCTATGCCAAGGGCGCACGGGTCGTCGACGACCACCGGGTCTATGAAAGCCTGATCGACGGCAATGTCGGCAACACCCCGCCGTCGACGCAGTGGCTGGACGTTGCGCCGACCAACCGGTTCGCGATGTTCGATCAGGCGCTTGGTAGCGCGACCACGGCGGCGGACGGAATCGTCGTGATCGTGTCGTTGGTCGGTGCGAGCGCGTTGGCGCTGCTCGACGTGACTGGCGCGACCGTGCGGGTTCAGGGCGCTGGCTATGACCAAGAGCGGGCCGTCGACGGCACCATGCTCTTTGATGGTCTGCCCGCTGGCGACATCGTCGTGTCGATCGGCGGGACCGGCACGGTCGCGGTTGGCACGCTGCTGTTCGGCCGGATCGTCGCACTGGGCGTGACCGAGACCAGCCCGACCGCCGCGATCACCGACTATAGCCGCAAGGATACCGACGATTTCGGCGATGTGACGATCGTCGAGCGGGCGTGGGCGAAGCGCATGTCGGCTCGAACGCTGTTCCGCACCGACGCGCTCGACCTCGTGTTCGAGCGGATCGCTATGGTCCGTGCCTTGCCGTCGCTGTGGATTGGCGACGATGGCACTGATGCGCTGATCGCTTATGGCTATTTCAAGGATTTCTCGATCGAAGTCGGAGAGACCACAAGCAAGCTGTCGCTGCAAATCGAGGGGTTGGCCAAAGCGGCCAAGGTGGAGCCGTTCGGCGCTGGCCAGCCCGGCAAGGACGGCAAGGACGGTCGCGATGGAAGGGACGGTTTGTCGGCACCGCTTGTCCGCACGCAGTGGTCGATCGACGGGGCGACGAACTGGCACGACTATTTCTTCGGTGCCGACCGCTACTATCGGCAGTCCAACGACGGCGGTGCGACGTGGGGGCCGGCAATCCTCGGCGTTGGCGAGGACGGCGTGCGCGGTGCCGATGGCGGGTATGAGGACAGTCGGTTCCGCTATAGCTCGACGGTACCCGCAACGCCTGCCGGTGTGGCGCCCGTTGAATGGTATGATGCGCCCGCCGTGACGCAGATCGCCGGCCGGGTGTCGACCAGTCGCGACGATTATATCAGTGGCGATCAGTGGCTCCGCGTACAGCCGGGTGAGGTCTATCGGATCGTCGGTGGCCTCAATGCAACGCAGGCGAACGCCGCTGGCGCCCTAGGCCTGAATTTCGCTGGCAATCCCGCCGATGGGGCGACTTATGGGTGGAACGCAGCCGGATCGATCCCGGCGGGCCAAGCTGGCGCGATCGACGGCTACATCGTCGTTCCATCCTATGCGACCTATATGCGGCCGTGGGCGCAGATCGACGCCGGGGAAGGCTTCGGCCAGATCGATTACCATTACCGGATCGACAATCTGCCGCCGCTCTTTGTGTCGCGAGCGAAGCGGAACGCCGACGACAGCCTTGCCGGTGCGTGGTCGGCACCGGTTCGGATCAGCGGGCAGGATGGTCAGGAAGCGCTTTCCGCCTATCTGACCAACGAAACCTTCTCGCATCCAACTGACGCGAACGGCGCGCCGACCGCGATCACCAGCGGCGTCGGCGATGGGCAGATGCGGGTCTTTCTTGGCAGCCGCGATGTTACCGCGCTTTGCACGTTCACCAAGCAGATTCCGTTTTGGTTGGACCTGACGGTCGACGCCGCCGGCAACTATTCCGCCACGTATCTCGGCAACGACAGCGGCTACGCGTTCATCATCGCCGTGTTTCAGGGTCGGGCGATCGCCAAGCAGCTGTCCGCGACCCGATCGAAGGCGGGTACGGACGGCACCAGCCCGCCCTTGGTGACGCTGACCGCGTCCGATCAGTCGTTCAGCCTCGACACCAACGGCGCGGCGCGCGCTAAGACCATCCGCCTGACTGCGCGGGTTCAGAACAGCGCTGCCGGCGTGGTATGGGGCTTGAACGCTGGTGACGGCCGATCGCTGACCAACTGGCTGGATGCAGCGACGCTTGCTGCCGTCGGCGCTGCCACGCGCCGCATCGACGATTTCACAGTCGAGATCGAGGCGACTAAGTATCACGATATCCTCGCCACGCACGGCGGCGAAAGCCTAACCTATCTGGTGCGGATCGACGGGACCGAGGTCAGGGACACGGTCTCCATTGTCCGGCTGCGTGACGGTGCGCCGGGGCAGGATGGGACTGACGGTGCGCCGGGCCAGAACGGCGCGGACGGTAAAACGTCCTATGTCCATTTCGCCTATGCCGACAGCCCGGACGGGTCAGTCAACTTCAATGCCGGCCGCGTGCCCGGCGGTCGGGCATGGCAGGGCAGCTATACCGACTTCGAAGAAGCCGACAGTGGCGATTACAGGAAATATACGTGGGTACCCTACAAGGGGCCGCCGGCTTTCGGTCTGACGGGCGGTGGTGATACCTACGTCGCGGGCAACTCGCTGGTTAAGCAAGGTGCTGGTGGCTGGGGCAGCGGCGGGGGCTATTCGACCGAAGGCTTTCGAGGTGGCGCGCAATGCACGTTCGTCTCCGGCGATGTCGCGGGCACCGATATTATGGCGGGGCTGAATACCGACCCGTCAGCAGATAACCACTACGTCTCGATAGATTACGCTTGGTTCATGGCATCCAACGGCCACGCGTACATTTATTCGAACGGGTCACATATCGCGGCGGACATTCCCGGCTTTGGGACCGGAACCTTTCAAGTCATCTACGACAATAAATCGGTCGCATGGCTATACAATGGCGTTGAATATCACAGGGTCGCAGTCGCCGATAACCTGCTGATGTATTTCGACGCGGCCGTTGCCGGTGGCCCCGGTGTCCGTCTGAACTCGATCGGCTTCGCCGCAGCCGGACAAGCCGGTACGGACGGTGAGAAGGGCGACAAAGGCGACAAGGGCAATACCGGCGATAAAGGGGACAAGGGCGACAAGGGCGATGCCGGTTCGCCCGGCGCTGCCGGCCGCGACGCGATCGTCTTCCAGCAGGACGCGGAACCTACGGGACAGGTTGTCGGCGACACTTGGGTCACCCGCACCCCGCCGCGCATCTGGAAGAAATGGAACGGCAGTTTCTGGGAGCAGATCCTTGGCGCCGTATCCGCGGTCGATATTATCGACACAGCGTACATCGCTGATGCTGCGATCGGGTCGGCAAAGATCGCCAACCTCGCCGTCGTCTCCGCCAAGATCGGTGACCTTGAGGTCGAGACAATCAAGATCGCCAACCAAGCGGTCACGTCGAACGTGGCCGTTACCGCCGGCCTGACGACCGCGACAAACGGCGAAACGAAGGTCGCGTGTAGCGTGGCATTCAACCCGTCGGGGTTGGGATATGTTCGTGTCGACCTGCAATATGATCAGGGCGTCAACCCACAGGGCACCACCGGGACCGCTCGCGTTTTCGTCCGTCGAGGCGACGTTACCGTTGGTCGCTTTCTGGGCGTGCAGCCGCAGGCGTCGACCGGCGAACCTGTGTCGTTCTTTTTCCTCGACACCCCGCCTTCCGGGCCGCTGGTCTACGATCTGGTCATCTCCACGGACTCGGGCAACCGCATCTTCCGCCTGTCCTCGATCCTGATGGCGATTTCGGAGTTCAAGAAGTGAAGCGGTACGCCATCGTCCGCCAGTCCGACGCGCTGGTGCGTAGCATCGTCAGCGCTGAAGATATCAGCACGTTGATGATGAACTGCCCGGCCGGGTGTGATCCGGTTCCCTGCCCCGATCCAGCAGTCGTGCCGGACGATTGGCAATGGAAAAGCGGTGGGTTTTCGAAGCTGCCAATCCCCGAACCGCTACCCGCCGACCTGCGGGCTGATCTGGTCGCCAGTGTCAAATCAGCGGCGGAGGGGTGGCGGATGCGGGTCATGTCACCTGGCGGATCGAAAAAAACCGTCTATTCGAACAAGCAGTCGGAGGTCGAGGCGTTCCGGGCGCTCGGCTCCTCGCTGACCGGGCGGTTGGCGGCGCTGCTGGGTTTGGAATCGGCGGTTCGCGCCCGCAAGTTCCGGTATGCCATTGCGGACGCTGCCATTCGTGGCGAACCAGATATTTCCAAGGCGATCGAGCGGTTCACCGTTGGTGCGGACGCCTCGAACGCCGAAGCTGCCCGGATCGAGGCGATCGAGCAGTTCACCGTCGACAAGCTGAACGCGGCAAAGACCGTTGCCGAGATGCGCGCGATCTACGCGGCGGTGAAGTGGCAATAGCGCCCCGCGTCTGAACTGACATCGAAAGGACTGATCGTATGATGACGCTCGCACGGGCGCGCTGGAGCGCGTCCGCATGATTTCGGCCGCTTCCGCCAAAAGCTATGCCGCGCGTGCCGTGGCGGACGGGCCGGCGACGGTCGCGCCGCCCAGCTTCGACGGGCAAGGCTGGCTGGTCGTCGTCAACCTTGCGGTGATGACCGCCGCGCTGGTGCTCGCGACGATGATGGCGGTCGACCTGATCCGTCATATCTGGCGACGGCGGGCGCTCGACAAGCTGTGCCACCCGGTGACGGTATGGCGCGGCATGGTGCTGTGCTTTGCCACCGGTATCGCGATCCGATCCGGTGGCGCGGCGATGGTGCTGTGGGGCTGGAACCCGCTCAACCCGGCCGGCACGGGGACGCTGCTGCTGTTGCAGCGGCTGATGGACCCGATCGCGGTCGCCTTCGGCCTTTCCGGCCTGGCGCTCGCCTACATGGCCGCGCCGGGCATGGTGATGCAGCTTCGTCGCAAGCCGCACCCGGTCGATTTCTGGACCGCTTTGCCGCTGCTGAAGCGCCCGGCTTGGATCGTCGGATTGAGCCTGTTCGCGGCGCTGGGCGTGGTGGCGACGCGATGATGGGCAAGGTGGTGGCGCCACTTGCGGCGCTGGCGCCAGTCGCGGCTGCGATGGGGCAAGACAAGGGGGCGACGGTGGCTGTTTCGGTTCCGACCGTCTGGCATTTTCTCGGCTATCCGTTCGAGGCGGGCAGCATGATCGCAGGCGTCTGCGCGTGCCTCGCTGTGCGGTTCTACGTCGTTCAGACCGACCGCAAGGCGCACCGCTGGACGGTCGACGTGCCAGTATCGGCGCTGACGCTGCTGTTCACCGCCGGCATGGTCATCTCGCAGCGGCCGGAACCATTGGGGGCGCTGATGACCGGGACGGGGATCGGAGCGCTGGGCGCCGGCATCATCTCGGTCGCGCTGTCGTGGTTGCAGCGGCCGGGCGCGATCGGCGCGGGGCTGACGACGATCGCCAAGGCTTGGCTGCGCCAGTCGAGCGGGCCGACCCCGCCGGAAAACTGATCTTCCGCCGCCGCGCGCGGCATTCCTGAAAGGTAAGGCAATGGCAATTGTACTGGGGCCGCGTTCGCGGTCGCGGCTCGAACGCGTGCATCCCGATCTGATGCGCGTCGTGGAGCGCGCGGCGGCCATGGCGGACGCGCGTGACGACTTCACGGTGCTGGAAGGCGTCCGCACGAAGGAACAGTGCTTCACCAATTTCGGCAAGGGGCGGACCGAGGCGGAGTGCAAGGCGGCGAAGGTGCCGGCGAACTATGCCGCGCCGCGCACGGCCAAGGTGACGTGGCTCGGCAACCCGCTGGCGTCGAAGCATTATCCCCGCCCGGACGGTTACAGCCACGCCGTCGACCTCGCGCCGTTCCCGATCGACTGGAACGACCTCGCCCGGTTCGACCGGGTCGCCGCGCTGATGCTGGAAGCGGCCAAGGTCGAGGGCGTGGCGATCCGTTGGGGCGCGGATTGGGATCGCGACGGCAAGCCGCGCGAGCGGGGCGAGACCGACAGCCCGCATTTCGAGCTCGACCGGTGATGGTCTGGGCCGCCCTGTACCTGCTGGTCGCGGTCGCGGCCTTCGCATGGCTGCGCAACGACCGCTCTGCGGATACGCCGACCAGCACCGTGCTCATGATCGCGCTGGGCTGGCTGCCGGCGCTGGCGCTGATCGTGATGATGGTCGTCGCCTCGCTGCTGATCGCGCTGTGGCACCGCGTGGGGTGTCGCTGATGGCCGCCGCGCTCGCGCTGTTCCGCCGCGTCTGGTGGCTGGTGCCGATCGCGGCGCTGGCGGCCGGATGGTGGTGGACCGATCGCCAGCTTGCCGACGTGCGGTTGACCCTCGCCCGCGAACGGCAGGTCTGGACGCAGGACCGGGCCGATGCCGAGCAGGCGAAGCTGAAGGCGGAGCGGGACGCCGCCGATCGGGTCGCTGCGGCGGCGATGTCCTACGCCGATCGGCTCGCCAACCGCGCGCCGGTCATACTCGAAAGCACGAACACCGTGAGGGAATATGCCCAGACTGATGCTGGTCGCGTGCGCTGTCGCGCTGCTGACCGGGTGCAAGCAATCGATCTGCTCGACGCCCGCCTTGCCGAAGCTGCCGCCGCCCCCGGTCGCCGCGACCGAGCCGTGCCGGCCGACGCCGCAGCACCGGCAAGCGGACGGTAGCGCCACGGCCGCCGACGACGACGCCACCATCCGCGACGGCCGGTTCGATCTGGCCGCCTGCGACGACAAACGCCGCCTCGCGATTGACGCGTGGCCGCGCTGACCCTTCCGTCCTGAAAGGAAAATCATGGTTTCTCTACCGAACCTTCCCGGTGCGCCGGTCGGCGTGCCGCTCGCTGTGGCACCATCGGTTGCCAAGGGGGTCTCAAAGGGGGCGTCTAGCGGCACCCCGACCCCGGCGCCTTTTCCGACGACGATCGGCGGCGTAGCGATCGGCACGGTTGCCACGTCCGGCCCTGAAGCGGGCATGACGCTGGTCTATGGCGATGACTTCGACGGACCGCTCGACATCATGGGGCCGGCCCCGTCGCAGCGGTTCGGTCGCTACGCCACCACGCGTGGCAATTATTTGATCTATGACCCCGGCCAACAGCCGCGTGGGTCGACCGGTCTCGGCGGATGGGATGCCGACCCCTATTGGACTGGGCATTTCGACAGTAATCGAGGCGAGCCAATCGCGTCGCTGTCGGACATCATTGTCCAAGAGAACGGCAAGATTTCACTACGCCAGCGCGACATGGTGGCGGGCGAGGCCGCGCATGTTGGCATCAACAACCAGAACGTCATGAGCAGCATGATCCATGGCGCGTTCGACGTGATGATTACCCCACCGTTTGTAGCCAAGGCTCGCGAGCAAAGGTTCTGCAATTATCGCGACCATGCGACGTGGTGGTGGATGGCCTTCATGGGCTTCACGCGCGGCGATATCGAAATTGACTACGAAGCTGCGTCGAAAAAGAACGGTACGGGCGACGGTCGCCAGCTTGAGCATAACATAAACGCGTGGAACGGCGTGGAGCGGTCCGAAACGGACTCGGCAGGTAGTGATCCCATTACCGTCGATTGGTCGACGCCGAAAACCCATACCATGCACATTGATGCGCAGGGCGTCGTAAACTTCTACCTCGAAGGCGTGCTGTCGTATCAGTACAGCAAGAGATCGGCCGACGTGCTCGCTCAGCCGAAGCATCCTGTCGCCAGCCATCACATGTACAATGTTTCGCGTCCCGCTGGTGTCAGTCGGTTGGAATATGAATTTTTTCAGTATTACATTCCCGGTAAGTTCTATCGGCCGCTGGTTTTACCGACTCTGATCCAAGTTGCGTCCGGCGAAAGCAAGACTGTCGCCCTGCCGAGCCAAATGGCTCTTTGGGGTGAAACCGGCCTTACCGAAAAGTTCGAAGCCTGCATGGTGGAGCCGAACGAACCGGGCGGCACGACGACGGGGCAATTCTATCTCGATTTGCCACCGGGCGTGACTTATAATGCAACAACGCGCGAACTGACGGTCAACCTCACGACACCGGGCCGACTGAACCTTGGCCTGTACGGGATCAAGTCGGGGTGCGCCTTTAAGACGTATCGGATCGCGATCGAGGTCGGGCCGGTCATCAACATCCCCTCCATAATCACGATCGAGCAGGGAAAGCCGTACAAGCTGGACCTGTACCCGCTGGTGAACTGCGGCGTGCTGGTAACGGGGAATGACGGCAAGCGGGCTAAGCAGGTATCGGTGTCCGGGCTACCGTCTGATCTCCCCTATAGTGGAACCTCCTATCTGATCGACGGGACCCCCAGCGCGGCCGGCAACCGTACACTGACGATCACCGGCACGAACAGCGTCGGTCAGAGCGCCACCAAAGAATGTACGTTGCGGGTTGTCGCGCCAGCACCCGCTGGGAAATACGCCTTCGAGTCGTGGCCGGCACTTGTCGCGAACTTCGACATGAGCCGGGACGCCTCGTATGCGGTGGCATCGGGCGACTTTACGGCGCTTGGGAACGCAGTTTCCGGCGGTGGCGATCTCGCCAAAGCTCCAACTGTCACGCCAAGCCCGTCGCGGGTGCCAAACGCGCTCAACGGCAAGTCTGTCGCTCGCTTCACCAAGAACGGCGTCGATGGTGCTGGCACCACTGTGTTGGAATCCGCCCAGAACGCACCCGGCGCCGTTGTGCCGGCAGCAGCGGTCCTGTCGGGAAGCAATACCGCCTTCACAAAAGCGTGGCTGGTCCGGTTCGATGTCGGGTCAGGAACCTGTATCATCGGCGGCCTGTCCGAACAGGTCAGCAGCACGGCTACGCGCAACATGACAATCGTCAAGCGCGATCCCGCAACGTCCGACTCCTCGTTCCGTTATGGCGCGAACACCGCCAGCACCGCAGACGTTAATATCGGTCGGCTGACCGAAGGCGTCTGGCACTTGATCGTAGCCCGACACAACAGCGATGGGACCAGCGATGTCTGGGTTGACGATACTCGCGTAGTCACGGCCGCCGCTCATACGTCTGTGTCGGCATGGACTGGTACCGCGCGGTATTCGATCGGTAACGCGCAAGGCGCCACCAACTCTGCAAGCCGCTATCCATCGACCGGCCATGCAGGCGAGATTGCGCAGGACTTGCTGTCTGCCGCCGCCCAGTCGGATGCGGAGATCACGCAATTCCGCGCCGATATGAAGACGGAGTGGAAATACCACCTCTAGGGTAATTGCGCGGCCGGCCCTGAAGGGGAACGACCGCGCTAAGCCTGTCCCACCAATGCGACCGTAACGCCCCCAATGATGGCGAATAGCGGTCCATCGGCGTCGCATGTGCGGCGTCGCGATCCCCTGTCCCGGAGATAATCGAATGTTGAAGATCGCCTTCCCGGCGCGGCTTTCGGCCGCGCTGCTAATTTTGTGCACCTACATCATGCCGGCCGTCGCTGATGCCCAGCCCACCACGGGCAGCATCGTCACCAGTCCCATCCTGATCCCCGACAGCAACAAGGACGGGATACTCAAGCTCGACGGATGGGCGCTGAAGGTCAGCCCCAAGCTGCCGCGCAAAACGACCATCTATGGTCCGTGCCCCGGCCTGCCGGACTTCAGCTATCGCGTGCGGCAGGCGTGCGCCGAGGACACCGCGCCCGTGGTGGTGACGCCACCGGTCGTCGTGCAACCGCCTGTCGTCGTGGCGCCCGCTCCCAATCCGATCTTCAAGGTCGTACGGATGGGCACCGAGCGTTACGTCGTCGGCAAGGACATCGTATTCGGCCTCAACGACTTCGGTGGCATCGGCACGCTGTACAATGCGCCGCCGGGCGTATCGACCGCGAAATCCTATGGTTTCCTACGCGCTGGCATTTACCGGCCGTCGAGCAACATCGAAGCGAACCTGAATGGTCGCTCGATCGAGGGTTTCAACATCGGATATTCGATCGGCGGATCGCGGGTGTTGTACAGCAACCAACTGCTGACCGGATATTATCAGATGCCCGGCAAGTTCGACGACGGAGCGCGCTGGACCGGCGCAACGCCGACTGGACTTGCGATCGTTCAGGATGTCGAACTGGTCGACAGCCATTTGCGCTTCAACGTGACGCTGACGAACACGACCTCCAAAACGATGACTGGTCTGCGCTACATGCGCACCGCGGACTTCGACACGAACAGTCTCGACAACCGCTACACGGCGGCGAACAGCTTCTCGACGGACAACGCGATCCCGTCGCGTGGTATTGTGCTGGCTGGGCTGCGCGGCATGGGCGCCGGTACGACGGCGCTCCTGTCCTCGCCGACGGCTGGCGCAGTGGCGACCTTCTACGGGTTCGTGAACCTCGATCCGTTCGCCGCTGCGGCGTATGACGCGCCCCAGCCGGTCGGCTCAGCAAAGACGAGCGACGTAACAAGCAACGTGACGATCGCGCTTGGCGACCTCCCGCCGGGTGCTACGGCTACAGTGCAGATCGATATCGGCCTGCGCTGAACCAAGGGCCGGCGTACTCCCGTCGGCCCTTCTAGTCCCTCTCGACCACCGTAGATGCCACGACGACCATCTCGCAGATTCTTCTGTGCCAGGTCGCGCCCGCCTAGGCCCACGGCGTCGCAACCTCGAACCCGTCGAGCCTGCTATCGCGACTGGCGACCCTGCCCCGGCGCAGCACTGACGGCGGGCAAGACGGCGCAGCGGCGGTAGGGTCGCAGCTTGACGTTCTGGACGTCGCGGCCGGCATCCGCGCTCAGTTGGTCCGGTTCCGATTTACGGAATCATTCCTCAGGTTGCTGAAAAGATTTCATCAACACACTACGGACCTGTTCCGGACCGGCAGTAACCATAGCCATTTTGGTATCAGGTGGAATAAGTACGGTGTGACGCACCAACCTTACGCCAGCTATTATCGGCTTTGAACCGGACCGCCCTGCTTGACCGCCTTTACCTGGTATACCGATCATCGAGGCCCCTTTTAGTCCCGCATACCCATTTCACCGCCCCACCTAGCAGGCACGCTTGAATATAAAAATCCTATAGCGATTCCGCTTCGGCAGGCCTATGCGCTGCCAGCCGAACATATGGAATCGTACGTGATGTGGCTAATTGATCAAAAGCGTAAGATTCAGAAACGTCTCAACATCCGACATATGTTGGAGGCGTCCAAGGAAACCGCTGGTCAGCAACAAAACCCGTTAGCTGCCGAGATTGTTATCAGCTTCACGTCGTTTGCGCCGCGCTTTGGCACGCTACATCAGGTTGTCCAAAGCCTACTCTGGCAGTCGGTTCAGGCTGATCGCGTCGTTTTATACTTAAAAAAGGGTGAAGAACATTTACTACCGGACGCGGTAAAAAGACTAGCGTCGGACAGGTTCCTGATTGAGTGGCGGGATGATAATCGTTCGTACGATAAGCTCATACATGCCTTAACGGACTTTCCGGATGCCTACATTATCACGGTCGATGACGATATCGTCTATTCGGCGACTTTGGTGGAGCAACTGGTAAAAGGGCGACTTGCCAACCCCAACTCAATCTCTTGTCTGCGCGGCCACAGGGTTACGTTTTCCCATGACGGCTACTTGCTGCCGTATTTGTCTTGGAAATTTAACGCACTAGACCAATACGCGTGTCAGCCTTCCACTGACCTTATGCCGACAGGCGTCGGCGGAGTGCTGTATCCGCCGCGATCGCTGGACAGTCAGGCAATTGATATCGACACCGCTAAACGGCTAGCGCCGACCGCGGACGATGCGTGGTTCTACTGGATGGCTCGCCTCGCCGGCACGACACACGTCAAAGTCGGTGAGAACACGACCAATTTGCTGTACACCGAAGGCAGCCAGGAAAGCGGGCTCGTGCATAATAATTGGGATGGCGCAAATGACCGCCAAATTCGCGCGCTTTGGGCGGAATTTGGTCGCCCGCAAGGGCTCGACGAACGGGTTAGGCTGCGGGATTAGTTTCCGAATCCGTAGAGCCATGGATTAACGGAGCAATTACTCTTTGCAATCCGAGCGCGACCAAAATTGCCGGCGATGCGGAGCGACGCCCAGTATTAAATTCACTCACCCGACTGATCGGTATGTCGTTCAGGTTCGCCCACTTAACCAGTCCGCCAAATTGTTTTATTTGGTCCCGCAAAATGTCGCGAGCATCGTCGTCATCTAAAGATAGCGACTGCAATTGGCTCATGATTGAGCGCGCCACCTCTACCGCGTCGTCAAAGTCCATTGCCGCGCCAGCAGATGGGAGCTTAACCTTCGCTATAACGTTGATCAGTTTCTGCTCTAGCGGCAACTGACGACGGTGCCGAGTCACGTCCGTCATAGCGGTGACGCGAAAAATACAGGCGATAGAGTCAAAACTGTTCCGGCTAAAGCAATTGCGGCGCCGGGAACGCGTCGCGATGCTGCCTGTTCATTCGATCCTCCAAACTCCGGATCCGTGGCACGCATTACGAGAACTAAGCCAACACTGATAAGCAGGTTGCCGACAACGAGCGCTATACCTACCAAGCTAATCATCCAATCTCCTTACTCAAAGCGCTTACGCGCAAGTGACCATCCGAATGTGCGGCACACTAACTTTTCAGAGTGAGCGCGCCTTGAAGGTAACCTCAGATGGTTGCCGAATTTGTTGACGAATGTCGAGCGGTCTTATCGGAGCGCTGACGCTTCGATACCGGAAGTAATGCCGGCGGTTGCTGGCCGGATCCAACGCCGCGACATGATCTAACGTTCGAGCGCCATCATTGCCACGACAGCCATCTCACGGAACTTCGATTGCCATGTAGCGCCCGCCTGCGCCCACGGCGTTGCAACCTCGAACTCTCCCATTCGGCTGTACCACATCTTCTCCGCAACGCGCTCGACCAGCGCCTCGCGATCGTTCGTCGTACAAAGCCGGCACGCCATATCGAATCCTTGCGTTGATGTTCCTTTTTCGTTCCATAGGCGAATGGGGCGGCACGAGCGAGTCATCATCGAATTGGCAGTCGCCGTGCTTCGTCACGGGGTCACTCGATGCGGGGAAGAGCGGATTAACACGCCTGCAATCCGCCTCGCGCTGCGCTGCCTGCTGCCACATTGTCGGGAGCGATGGCCGCTGGTTTCATATTGGGAAGGCGCTGGCGGCGACCATGAACTGGGTCGCGCCCAGACTGTGACAGCCGCCTTCAATGGGATCGTGCACCAGCTTCGCCAGTCCGGCGCGTGGCGGGAATAGGTGCGGTAAGATTGCGGTAAAACTTGTCGTTCCCGGCCGATTGTGCCTACCGCGTTCGCTGCCTTGCGAGGTCAGAAACAACGGAAAAGCGTGGTTATGGCGCTACAGCGTTTCGTTGACATCGCAGCGCTTCGTCAGCGATCGGCGGCGTCCACGGCCGGCTTCGTCAGATCGATTCCGGGAACCTCAACAACGCCCGCCCCACGCTTCGCCGCCTCGATCACCATCCGCACGTCGTCGACCGTCAGCGGCATGTCGCCGTCGATCTGCTCGCCGTCCGGGTAGGTGTCGATGAAGTCCTGTAGCCGCGCGATGGCGGTGTTCAGGGCGATTTCGGCATGGGGGTCGGTCATGGGTCAGTGCTCCGTTGCGGCCGGCACTGTGCCCGATTGTGCCAACCGGTCAACGGCTTGGCCTCTTCGCGAGCAAAAGCGGGCAAGTTAATGAATCTTGTCGTCAGCAGTGCGCGGCGGGGTCCAGTCGCGCGCCTTGCGCAGCTGCTCGGCCTCCTCTTCGGTAATAGGATCGCTTTCGAGGCCCGGCTCATCCTCTTTGCCGAACATGCCTTGCATTTTCCAAGCATCCCGCGCGGCCTGTTCGTTTGCCTCATTCCGGTTTGTGATCGGCGGGGGAAGCAACGCGTCAAGCGACAGCCAGTGCGTAGGATCGTCGTAATACGAGCCGCCCCATCCGCTATCCCAATGAGCGAAGGTCCATACATCCTCGTTCCAAGCACCAACGACGGGGCGCGTAATATCAGCGTCCGCTACCTCGCCTTCTTCCTCGTTCGTCCGTCCGCCAAAAAGCAGCACCCACGTCCCATCCTTCGGCGCGGTCTCGATTGGTTGCAGTTTCATTATTTCGGCTCCTTCGCGGGAGGGGATTGCATACTCGGTCAATGGCCGGTTCGGGGATAGTTCGGGACTCTGTTGTCACCGCGTTTCCCCTCCGTTCACATGGTCGCCGCTGAAATCCCTATTGCATCTGGCAAAAAGCACGGTATTCCGCCGCCTTCCCCACCCGGGGGCGCTTAGCTCAGTTGGTAGAGCATCTCGTTTACACCGAGAGGGTCGGCGGTTCGAGCCCGTCAGCGCCCACCACCGCGGACTTCGCGCGGAATACCGGCCGCAGGGATCACCCTCCCGACCATAGAGATTGCGCGCCGGCACCCTCCGGTATCGGCACCCGATCCGGCGAAGCTGCACCGGATCGGGCACAGGGCGGCTACTTCGCCGCCGCCCCGTCGGCTGCGATGCGCGATCCGTCGGCGTTGAGGCCAAGGTCGCGCAGCAGCGGGCCGACCTGCGGGTCGGCGCCGTTGAAGTTGCGGAACATCGTCGCATACTCCTCGGTATGGCCCTTGGACAGGATCAGGTTGCGGAAGCGCTGGCCGTTGGCGCGGGTCAGGCCGCCATGCCGTTCGAACCATTGGAACGCGTTCGCGCTCAGCATCTTGGTCCAGCTATAGGCGTAATAGCCTGCCGCATAGCCATTGCCCCAGATGTGCAGGAAATAGGTTGAGCGGTAGCGCGGCGGCACGTCGGCGATGTCGAGACCGGTCTCGGCCAGTGCCTTCGCCTCGAACGCATCGGCGTCCTGCCCCCCTTGCGCCGCGGTCAGCGAATGCCAGCTCATGTCCATCTCGGCGGCGGCCAGCGCCTCGCCGAACGAATAGCCCGAATTGAACGTGCCGGCGCGCTTGATCTTGTCGATCAGCGTCTGCGGAATGACCTGTCCGGTGCGGTAATGGACGGCATAATGCGGCAGGATCTTGGGATCGAGCGCCCAATGTTCGTTGAACTGCGACGGAAACTCGACGAAATCGCGCGCGGTGTTGGTGCCTGAAATGCTCGGATAGGTCTGGTTCGCGAACAGGCCGTGCAGCGCATGGCCGAATTCGTGGAACATGGTCGTCACGTCATCGAAGCTGATGAGTGCGGGCTGGCCGGCGGCGGGTTTGGTGAAGTTGCTGACATTGTAGATGACCGGCTTCGTGCCGAGCAGCTTCGACTGGTTGACGAAGTTCGACATCCATGCGCCGCCATTCTTGTTGTCGCGCTTCCACAGGTCGAAATACATCAGCCCGACAGGCGTGCCGTCCGCCTCCAGCACCTCGTAGACGCTGACGTCGGGCTGATAGACCGGGATGTCGGTCCGCCGTTTGAACGTCACGCCGTAGAGCTGGTTGGCGGCATAGAACACGCCGTCAGTCAGCACCTTGTCGATTTCGAAATAGGGCTTCAGCTCGTCCTGGTTGAGGTCGTAGCGCGCCTTGCGGACCTGTTCGGAATAAAAGTCCCAGTCCCACGGCTTCAGCTTGAAATCCCCGCCGGTCGCGGCGATCCGCGCCTGCAATTCCGCCGCCTCGCGCCGTTGTTCGGCAGCGACCGGCGTGCCCAGTTGCCGCATGAAGGCGAGCGCGGTCTGCGGATTTTCCGCCATCTGGTCCTGCAACACGTAATCGGCCCAGGTCTTGAAGCCGAGCAGCTTCGCCTTTTGCGCGCGCAGTGCCGCGATCTGCACGATCGTCGCGCGGGTGTCGTTGGCATCGCCCTTTGCCGCGCGGGTCCAGCTGGCGTTGAACAGCGCCTCGCGCGTCGCCCGGTTCCTGAGCGTCGCCAGTTCGGGCTGCTGCGTCGTGTTCTGCAACGTCAGGACATATTTGCCGGCGAGCCCGCGCGCCTTCGCGGCATCGGCGGCGGCGGCGATCTCGCCCTCCGACAGGCCTTCCAGCTTCGCGCGGTCGTCGACCACCAGCGCGCCGGCCTTCGCCGCAGCGAGCAGCTTCTGCTGGAACGCGGTCTCCAGCGTCGAGAGCCGCGCATTATATCCGCTCAGCGTCTTCTTGTCGGCGGGCGACAGCAAGGCCCCGGCGCGGACCATGTTCTGATAGGTGAGCGTCAGCACCTGCAACTGTTCGGCGGTAAGGCCCAGCGACTGGCGCTGGTCGTACAGCGTCCGGACCCGCGCGAACAGGACGGGGTCGAGGTTGATCGCGTCCTGGTGCGCGGCGAATTCGGGGGCGAGTTCGGCCTGGGTGCGTTGCAGCGTGTCGTCGGTATTGGCGCCGACCACCCCGTAAAAGGCGAGGCTGGCGCGTTCGAGCAGCCGGCCCGAGCGCTCCATCGCCGCGATCGTGTTGTCGAAGGTCGGCGCGCTGCGGGTGCGGGTGATCGCGGCGATCTCGGCGCGCTGTTCGGCCATGCCGGCACGGATCGCCGGGCCGTAATCGCTGCTCTTGATCCGGTCGAACGGCGGCGCCTGGAACGGCAGGGTGCTGGCGCGCGCGAACGGGTTGGTCGCGGGCAGCGGCGCGGCGATGGCGGTGGTCGACAGCATCAGGATCGTGGCGGCGGCGGTAACGGGAAACAGGCGCATGACGGCTCCAGGGATACAGGGAGGGCGACTGTGTCGCACCGCCCGCGCCGCCCCGCAATGTCCGCCATTCGGTTTAGCGCGCGCCGACATGGTTTTGACTCATCGGGATCAGGCGTCGGCCCAGCGCCGCAACAGATTGTGATACAGGCCGGTCAGCTGCACGACGACCGCATCGTCCTGCCCACGCTCGGCGGCCAGCGTCTGCACCGACTGGTCGAGGTCGAACAGCATCCGGCGCGCGCCATCGTCGCGGACCATCGACTGCAACCAGAAGAAGGCGGCGGTGCGCACGCCGCGCGTGACCGGGGTCACCCGGTGCAGGCTAGACGCGGGATAGAGCACCATATGCCCGGCGGGCAGCTTCACCGTCTGCGGCCCGAACCGGTCCTCGATCACCAGTTCGCCACCATCGTAACTGGCCGGGTCTTCGAGGAACAGGGTGGCCGACAGGTCGGAGCGGATGCGGAAATCGGTGCCGCGCTTGATGCGGATGGCATTGTCGACGTGCAGCCCGAACGCCTCCCCGCCGGCATAGCGATTGAACAGCGGCGGAAAGACCTTCAGCGGCAGCGCGGCGGCGATGAACAGCGGCGCCCGGCCGAGCGCGTCGAGCACGATCGCCCCCGCCGCGCGCGCCGCATCGCCATCCTCGGGCAATTGCCGGTTGCGCTTGGCGAGCGCCGCCTGCGGCCCCGACGTCGCGTTGCCGTCGGTCCAGTCGCCGCCCGCCATCAGCGCGCGCACCCGGTCGAGGGCGGCGGCGTCGAGAACCTCCGGTATCGCAATCAGCATCGCCGCCGCCCCCAGGTCAGAAGTTATAGAACAGGCTGAGCACCGCCTGCCGCCGGTCGCCCGGCATCGCCCAGCCACCGGAAACCGCCCCGGTCGTGGCGTTGACGTTGCTGCGCACGCCGGTCAGATAGCGTTCGTCGGTAAAGTTCTGCACGTTCAATTGCACCGTTGCCCGTTCGGCGATGGTATAGGCCAGATAGGCGCGGTGGATCAGATAATCGTCCGCGCGGAACTGCACCGGTTGCAGCGCGGTCGGCACGTTGAGTGCGATGCTGCCCTGATAGGTGAGGCCATAGCCGACCTCCAGGCCGAAGGGCAGCTTGTAGGTGGTGAACAGCGACCCCGAATGTTCGGGCGTCTGCACCAGCCACGCATCGGCCTGCGGATCGAGGACGCCCGCCGCCTGGTCGCGGTTCGAGATCGACTGCCGCACCCGTCCGTCGAGATAGGTGTAGTTGGCGAAGATCGTCCACGCCGGCACGATCGATCCCGAAAGGCCGAGGGCGATGCCGTCGACCCGCGCCCGGCCGTCGAGCACCTGCAATCCGGCGGGCAGGGCCGGATCGTTCGAGGGCACGCGGTAATTGGTGCGTTCGTTGCGGAAGATCGCTGCGGTCGCCTCCAGCCGGCGGCCGAACAGCGCGGCCTTTACCCCCGCCTCGATATTCTGCGCGGTTTCGGGGGCGACGGCGCAGGGGTCGGCGCCGCCGACGACGCTCGGCACGCCACAGCCCAGCCGCACCGTCTGCGACGACGGCGTCTTCGCCTTGCCATAGCCGGCATAGAGGCTGACCGCTTCGACCGGATGGAACACCACGCCGCCACGATAGGAAAACAGCCGTTCGTTCGACCGCTGCACCTGCTGTTGCAGCGCGGTCAGCGCGGTCGTGCCCGGCGGCACTACCGCCAGCGGCAGGTTGCGGAAGCGCGCGTCCTGCACCTCCCAGCGCACCCCGCCGTTCAGTTCGAACCAGCGGCCGATCTCCAACGTGTCGAAGGCGTAGATCGCGACATTGTGCGTTTCCGAACGCGCCTGGGCGGTGACGGTCAGGTTGACCGGCCCGGTCCAGCGCGTGTCGGGCTGCGCGATCGGCAGGTCGGGCGCGGTCACCGCAACCCCGGCCGGGGTGCGCAACAAGCTGCCGCTGGTGATATGATACGTCTCGATCGTGCCCGACACACCGATATTGGCGACATTGTGCAGGCCGCCCTTGCTGCCCGCTTCGTGGCGCAGATCGACCTGGTTGTAGAGCAGGTCGTTTACCTGATCGCGCGACAGCCCGCGCGGCCCCGACGGCCGCCAATTGCCGCGCGCGAGACCGGTCGGGCAGGCGAGGCCGACCGTTGCCGCGGCATTGGCGCCGACCGGTTGCAGCCCGGTGGTGGCGAGGCAATAGGTGCCCTGCGGCGCGCTGGTGATGCTGTCCTGCGCGACGCGTTGCCAGCGGGTCAGGTTACGCACCGACAGACGATCGTCGACGGCATGGCGGAAGGTGGCGGTCAGCCGGTCGACCGTCTGGTCCTGTCGGTCGAGATTGGCGATGCCGTAGTAATCGGAGCGGTCGACACCGGGCAGCACGCCGCCGCCGATCGGGCTCTGGAAATAGGGCACGCCATAAAGCGGGACGTTGCGGTCCTCCTGATGAACATAGGCGAGCGTCAGGCTGGTCGGGCCACCGATGCCGATCGTCACCGACGGGGCGATGCCCCAGCGTTCGAACTTCTCGACATCGCGTCCGGGCACGCGGTTATGGTGATAGGCACCGGTCAGCCGCACCGCGACCAGATCGGACACGCGCCGGTTGGCATCGATCGAGGCGCGGCGATAGTCGTCGGTGCCGACCGAGAGTTGCGCGATCGACAGGTCCTGGATGCCCGGCACCTTCGACACCAGATTGATGGTGCCGCCGACCGATCCCGATCCGTTGAAGACGGTGTTGGCGCCGTTATAGACCTCGATCTGTTGCAGGTTGAACGGATCGGTGCGGCTATATTGCGCCGAATCGCGCACGCCATCGACGGTGATGTCGTTCGCCGCCGCATAGCCGCGCAGGTTGATCGAATCGCCATAGCCGCCGCCACCCTCGCCCGCGCCAAAGGTGATGCCGGGGATGGTCTGCAATGCATCGCGCAGCGTCTGCAGGTTCTGTTTGCGGATCGTCTGGTCGTTCAGAACGATGATCGTCTGCGGCACATCGGCGAGCGGCGCAGTCGCCTTCGGACTTTCGAGCTTCGCTTCCGCTGGCTTCTGCCCGTTGACGACGATCACGTCGCGGTCGTCGACGCGGTCCTGTTTCGTCTTGGGCGCAGCGATTGCTGGTGCCGTGGCGATGAAGCCGACACAGCCCATCGCGAGAAAACGCATCTTATCGTTCATTCTGGTCCCCCTTGTGCGGAGGCCAGCTATTGCGACTTACTCGCAGTGTCAATCTTGTTGCGATAAATTCCTATTAGCAGTTCGGGCGACGCCGATCAGACGAACTGCCACAGCCCGGCGGCGACCGCGAAGATCGTGACGCCGGCGATGGTCGAGGCGATGGTCCAGCTGCGGAAGGTCTGCGCCTCGGTCAGCCCCAGATATTGCTTTACCAGCCAGAAGCCGGTGTCGTTGACATGGCTGGCGATCGACGCGCCCGCGCCGACAGCGATCGTCACCAGCGCGATGCGACCGGGGGAAAGTGCGGCGGCGGTCACGATCGGCCCGCACAGCCCGGCGGCAGTCACCATCGCCACCGTCGCCGACCCCTGCGCCAGCCGCACGAAGCCGGCGATCAGGAAAGCGAAGAACAGCACCGGCAACTGCGCGCTGGCGACGACGTCGGACACCTGCTGCCCCGCGCCCGACTGGATCAGCACCTCCTTGTACGCCGCCCCCGCCCCGACCACGAGCACCATCAGTCCGGCCGGCGCGAGTGCGCGGGTCATTACGTCGGACGCGACCACCATCGCCGTCCCTCCACGCACCAGCACCGCGGTGACGAGCAGGCAGGCGAGAACCAGCGCCACGAACGGATGGCCGATGAAACCGCTGACGTCGCGCGCCGTGCCGTCGGGCAGCACGACACCCGCGACCGCTGCGGTCAGGATCAGCAGCAGCGGCACCAGCATGCCGACCAACGCCCAGCCGAAGCCGAGCGGCGACAGGCGCGGCGCATCCTCGTCGAAGGCGGGCGGCGCGGCGAACGCACCGAAGCCCGGTGCGCCATGCGCCACCTTGGCGAAGACCGGCCCGGCAAGGATGGCGGCCGGGATGCCGCACACCAGTCCGTAGGCGGCGAGTAACCCGTAATCGGCCCCGAGCAGTTCGGCGACCGCGACCGGCCCGGGATGCGGCGGCAGCAGCGCATGCATCGTCATCAGTCCGGCCAGCACCGGCAGCGCGAAATAGATCACACGCCGCCCGGCGCGTTGGGAAAGCGTGGCGAGCAGCGGCACGAGGATGATGAACGCCACGTCGAAGAACAGCGGGATGCCGACGAGGATGCCGATCGCGGTCAGCGCCCAGGGTGCGCGGCGCTCACCGAACCGGTCGAGCAGGCGGTTGGCGATCGTCGCCACCCCGCCCGACGCCTCGAGCAGTCCACCGAGCATTGCCCCCAGCCCGATCACCACCGCGACGAAACCCAGCGCCTCGCCCGATCCCTTGCGCACCGCCTCCAGCACCTTGGCCGGTTCGGCGCCGAAGGCGAGGCCGGTGGCGAGCGCCACGATCAGCAGCGCGAGGAAGGCAGGCAGCTTTACCCGCAAGACCAGCCCGACCACGGCAGCGATCGACAGGACGACGATCAGTAACGTTCGCCACGGTTCGATCATCGCGCCCTCCCCCCGTCCGCGCCCGATCCGAACCGCGTCTACTCCGACAGACTAGGCACGGCACGCACCGGGTCAACCGCGATCGAGGCAGCCGGCGGGCGACGTCGCCGTTCGAACTGGACGGCCATGGCGCAACGCGACCGTTGAAAATTGTGCTAATTATTTCGTGCACAAGCAGCAACGACGTTCCACGGGCCGGTCCCGATCAAACCCCGCAACGGCTAGAGCAAGAAGAAACATGTCGTACTAAATGTTTATCGAGCATTGGAAACCTTCGACAATTTTCGATTCCGCCCACCAATTTATGGTGATGCGGTTCACATTGTTCCAAAATCCGACAATCGTATCCGTTGACACAAGATTTCGTTAGTGACTTAATCCTTTCGCAACCAAGCAAGGATAATTTAGCAACCCCTTCTGCCAGAACCATAATTCCCGCGCGTCGGGAAAGCTCGCCTCGTCCGCTTTCTCAGCCTGATTGCGAAGAATGGACGTCAGGCATGGATGCGCCAATATTTGCGCATCGGTTCGTAGCGCGGTCGGGGACTGGAAAGTTCGGACGGATCTTCCGATGCGGGCGACTGCATCGGCCGGGGGAATGCGTCCTGTTCACGACGAGCGGGCGCGGAAATGTTTCAACGCCGACTACAGGGGGCATCATTGCAGAAACCAACGATCACCGCCACGCCGTTCACCTCCATGGTCGCGGCCAAGGAAATGGGCGCGGCGAAGCCGCAGACCGCCTATGTCTCGACCTTCGCCGAACCGATGGACATCGGCGGCATGGCATTGTCCGAAATCCAGCAGAATATCGCCAACGCACCGGTCGGCATGGCATTCGATGTGACGACCGGCAAGCCGATCACGCTCAGCATGAATCTGTATTCGCCCGGCAACGGCAATTTCGAGGCCTATGGCCAGTGGCATCTGCGCTATCTGGGCGACATCGCCAAGGTGTGGAAAGATTATACCGGCAAGGGCGTGAGCGTCGGCGTTTACGATGAGGGGACCGAAAGCGCCCATTGGGATCTTGCCGCCAATATCGACACGTCGAAGCAACTGGTGGATGATAACGGCAACGTCCTGAGCGGCGAACCAGTCTATTACTCTTCGGAAAAACGGACGGACGGTGCGCATGGTACGGCGGCCGCCGGCCTCATCGGCGCGGCGCGCAACGGCCAGGGCGGCATCGGCATAGCCTATGAAGCCGGGCTGACCGGCGTAAATATCTTCGACCATCAATCGCCGGCGGCCAATATCGATTGGGCAATCTCCAAGGGCGGTCATTTCGACGTCCTGAGCAACAGCTGGGGCTATCCGGCGTTCTTGCCTGCGACCTCGGGCTTCTCGCGCTCCAGCGAATATAGCTTCAAATCCGCCATGGACGTCCTCGCCGATCTTGCCGAAACCGGGCGCGACGGACTCGGCTCGATCTTTGTCAAGGCCGTCGGCAACGACAGCGTCGACAATGCCACCGATGGGCTGAACACGACGCGCCACGCCGTTGCGGTCGCCGCCTATCGTCAGGCCGATGGCGCGGCATCCTTCTACAGCAACCTCGGCCCCTATCTACTGGTGTCGGCACCGTCCAACGATTACCTGACGATCGGCGGATCGGGGATGACGACCACCGACCTGCTCGGCTGGCGTGGCTACAACCAAGTCGTCGATCCGGCCAACCCTGCCGCCTATACCGATGATTTCGGCGGGACCTCTGCCGCGACGCCGGTGGTATCCGGCGTGGTTGCGCTGATGCTCGATGCCAACGAGAATCTTGGCTGGCGCGACGTCCGCGACATTCTGGCCGCATCGGCAAAGATGCCGATCGCCTTCGAAACCGGCCCGGTCGTGTTCACCCTCTCGAACGATGGACGCCAGATCACCGTTCCGTTGAACGAGAGCCAGTTCAAGCTGGGCGGTGCCAACGCCAACTGGAACGGCGGCACGATGCATTACAGCAACGACTATGGCTATGGTGCGGTCGATGCCTATGCGGCAACGCGCATGGCCGAAGTCTGGTCGCTGTTCGGTGGGCCAAAGACGTCGGCGAACGAGGAGCATATCACGGTCGAGACCGCGGTCGGTGTTACCGCGATCAGCACCGGCAACAGCGATCTCAGCCATCTCCAGGTCTATAACAGCTTCCAGGCGGCGCCGGTCAGCTTCCAGTTCGACGTCAAGGAATCGATCGATGTCGAACATGTCGACCTGTCGCTAATGTTCACCGAGATCATGAAAGCCACCCAGGGCACCACGAGCAATGAATTTTTCATCGCACTGAGCAACGTGCAGATCAAGCTGATCGCACCCGATGGCACCGAAGCATTCTGGGCGTCGAACCGTAGCTATGCCGGGGGGGACGAAAAGGAAGAATTCACCTTCGGGCTCGCCGGTTTCCACGGTGTCGATAGCAAGGGTACGTGGACGCTCCAGTTCTCGACCTTCGGCCACACCGGCGCCGACGAGAATGGTGCGTGGGAAGCGATCAACAAGCTGACCATCCACGACCTGAAGATGGACCTGTTCGGCGCGAAGACCAGCACCAACGACGTTCACACCTATACCGACGAATTTTTCAATATGCTGGCGATCGCGGGTGAATCGGACCGCGCGGTGCTGGTCGACAAGAATGGCGGCAACGACTGGATCAACGCCGCTGCCGTGTCGAAGGACGTCGTGCTGAACCTGACGGCCGGCACCGACACCAGCTTCGGCGGGAAGAAGGCGTTCACGCTGCAGGCCGGAAGCACGGTCGAGAACGCGGTCACCGGCGATGGCAAGGACATGCTCACCGGCAGCAGCGTCGCCAACAAGCTGTACGGCATGCGCGGCGACGACAAGCTGTTCGGGCTGGGCGGCAACGACACGCTCGACGGCGGTGCCGGCAACGACTGGCTCGACGGCGGCAAGAACAACGACATCCTGACCGGCGGTGCCGGCGACGACGTCTTCTTCTTCGACAACAAGGGTACGTCGGGCGTCGATCGCATCACCGACTTCGGCAAGGGCGATAAGCTGATGCTGACCGCGGCGCTACGCGACGGCAACCGCGACGGCATCATCACCTTCGCGTCGAACGGGATCCTGCACCTCGATGCGTCGGGCAGGGGCGACCGGGTGACGCTGGACGGCGTCGATCCGGCGACCGGCCTGAAGTTCGCCGGCATGGAAGACGGCTATTACGTCTATGTCCTGAACGACGTGCACGGCTGAGGGCGGCGGGCCCGGAGCGATTCGGGCCCGTTTCTCGACCAGCTGCGGTCGGTGATGCCGCGACGACGCCGGCGGCATTGCGGGCGATCACGACCGGGCGACCCTGCATCCATGCTTCCTGCCCAATGACCTTGGGAGACTGTTCAACGTGGTACCGCACCGCAATGGCATTCGCACGATCAGCCTCGATACGTTTGACATCGAACCCCTGTTCACCGGTCCGGCTGCGCCGCCGACCGCTGCTGCCGAACCGACCGCGATCACCACACCGATCGACGCGTCGTTCGATACGAAGACCGGCGCGGCGGTCGCGCTCGCCATGCCGCTCTACGATCCCGGCAACGTCGACGCCGAATATGGTCCGCAATGGCATCTCGAATATTTCGGCGACATCGCATCGGTGTGGGACGATTATACCGGCAAGGGCGTGCGGGTCGGCGTGTTCGACGACGGCATTCAGGGCTGGCATTGGGACCTCGCCCCCAACTACGACTCGTCCAACAATCTCAATGTCGATGGCTATACCGTCGATGGCAGCTGGTGGGGCCCGTATCACGGCACGGCGGGCGCGGGCCTGATCGCGGCGGCACGCAACGACCGGGGCGGCGTCGGTATCGCCTATGACGCAAAGATCACGGCGGTCGGATCGATCTACAGCGACTGGTCGCCCGCCTATGTCAATGGCTGGGATTTCTGGAAGGCGCTGAAGGCGGCCGGCAACCAGTATGACGTCATCAACAACAGCTGGGGCGGCGAGAACGCGTCGATTTCGACCGAGAATTCCCGTTCGTTTGCGGATAGCCGGGCGTCGCGCTTCACACTGGGCTGGGCCGCGCTCGCCGAGCTGGGCCGCGACGGACTCGGCACGGTTACCGTCAAATCGGCAGGCAACTCCGCGGAGGACAACCAGAATACTGGTGAGGATACGACGCGTTACACCATCATCGTCGGCGCCTATCGCCAGATCGACGGCGTCACGACCAGCTACAGCAACGCCGGTCCCAATCTGTTGGTGTCGGCCCCGTCCAGCGACCGTTTCTTGCTCGGCGGCACCGGGCTCGTGACCACCGACATTCTCGGCGCCGGCAATGACGGCTTCAACTGGTGGGACAGCCTCGACGACGAGAATCCCAATGCCGCCAAGTCGGACTATACCAACTGGTTCGGCGGGACGTCGGCGTCGGGGCCGCTGGTAACCGGCGTCGTGTCGCTGATGCTCGACGCCAATGCGGGGCTGGGCTGGCGCGACGTGCGCACGATCCTCGCCCAGTCGGCGAAAATGCCGACCGTGTACGAGACCGGTCCGGTATCCTATACCCGTGGCGACGACGGCAGCACGATCATGATGAACGAAAGCCGGTTCGCGCTGACGGGCCAGGCGGCGAACGTCAATGGCGGGGCGCTGCACTACAGCAACGACTATGGCTATGGCGCGGTCGATGCCTATGCCGCGGCGCGCATGGCCGAAGTGTGGTCGCTGTTCGGCGCGGCCAGGACCTCGGCGAACGAAGTCCATGCCGCGGTCGAAACCGATGTCGGCATCACCGCACTCGGCGATCCCGCCGCGGCCAGCGTCAGCCGTCAGGCGCAGGGCGGCTTCATCGGCACTCCGGTGCGCTACACCTTCGAGGTCGGGGATCAGATCGATCTCGAGCATGTCGACCTGACGCTGCGATTCCGCAACAGGGTGACCGTCACCGACGCCGATGGCGGCAACCCCGTAACCTATGACGCGTCGATGACCGGCGCGCAGATCCGGCTGATCGCGCCCGACGGCACCGTCGCCTTCACCGCCCAGCCCGGCACCCGCGCGGGCGCGGACGGCATGCAGGAATTCACCTTCGGCTTCGCCAGTTTCCAGGGGGTCGAAAGCAAGGGGACGTGGACCATCGAGGTCGCGACCTATGCCCAGTCGATCAATCGCGACGGGAAGGCCGCGATCGCGGTCAGCGACCTGACCGTCGACGATCTGAAGATGGACCTGTACGGCGCGGCGCCGAGTGCCGACGACGTCTATAGCTACACCAACGAATTCTTCACCATGGCGGCGATCGCCGGAGAAGCCGACCGGGCGGTGCTGACCGACAGGAATGGCGGCATCGACTGGATCAATGCCGCAGCGGTCGCGAACGATGTCGTGCTCGACCTCGGCACCTCGGGCAGTGCGAGCTTCGGCGGTATCCGCGCCTTCATGATCCAGCGCGGCACGGTGATCGAGAATGCGGTGACCGGCGACGGAGACGACCGCGTGACCGGCAGCAGCGTCGCCAACAAGCTGTACGGCATGCGCGGCGACGACAAGCTGTTCGGGCTGGGAGGCAACGATCTGCTCAATGGCGGCACCGGCGATGACTGGATCGATGGCGGCAAGGGCAACGACATCCTGACCGGCGGTGCCGGCGCCGACGTCTTCTTCTTCGACAACCGGAGCAGGTCGGGCGTCGACCGCATCACCGATTTTGGCAAGGGCGACAAGCTGATGCTGACCGCGGCGCTACGTGACCGCAATGGCGATGGCACCATCACCTTCGGCAAGGACGGGGTGCTCAACCTCGACCGGTCGAGCAGTGGCGACAAAGTCGTGCTAGACGGCATCGACCCCGCGGTCGGCGTCAAGTTCGCCGGCATGGAGGGTGGCTTCTACGTCTATGTCCTGAACGTCGCGGATATCGACGGCTGATGCGCGCGCACGACCGGGCCGACCGGTCGCGCCTCTCCCTCGCGATGGAGCAGCGACCATGACCCGTTTCGATCCCCGGCCGAACTCGATCGCCCCCATGAAATGCGGGGCGGAACAGGTCGAACGCGGACGGCCGGTGCCCGACGCGCTGCTGGCGCGGGCGCAGGCGCATCCCGGGCAGGTCCGCATCGTGCGGCGCGGGCAGGCGATGACCATGGACCTGCGTCCCGGGCGGCTGACGATCGTGGTCGATGACGACGGCAGGGTGATCGCCGCGTACTGCGGCTGACCCCGGATCGTGCCCGGCCGCCGGCACGGCACGGACCGGACCCCGGCTTTTTCCAGCAATCGATATGCCGGGGCGTTGGAAAGGTCGGCCATGGCGGTAAAGGTCCGATTGTGACCGAATCGGAAGCCCTTGCCCGCCTGACACCGCGCGAACGCCGCTGCCTCGAACTGGTGGCGCGGCATTACGACACCGGACAGATCGCCGCCGAGCTCGGCATTTCGGTCGCGACGGTCAACGGATACCTGGCCGATGCCCGTCAGAAACTGGGGGCGCGCAACCGCAAGGAAGCGGCGCGGATGCTGGGCGCCGCGCCGGTTTCCCCCGCCGAAACGGCGGTTTCCGCCACCCCCATCGAAGATAGGGGTATGTTCGAACGGGTTGAGCCGACCCCGCCTGCCCCGCCACCATCCGCCTCGCAGGTCGAGAAGGGCCCGGGGGGATGGTTGTCCCGGCTGCTCCATCTCGAACGGGCGACCGAACCGCATCGTTTCGGGGTGGGGGGTCGCACGTTGATGATCGTCGGGCTGGTCGTGGCGCTATGCACCGCGCTTGCCATGTCGGTCGTTGCCGCCGTGGGCCTCGTATCGATCTTTGCGAGCCTGCGTCCTTGAGCGACGAAGGGGGCATTCCATGCACACACCACTGCATCCGGTGGTCACCGACATTACCCATGGGCTGCTGACCGCCGAACGATCGAACGACGATGCGATCGTGTCGGCGGCGGCGATGATCCAGGCGCTGGTCGCCGATCGCGGTCAGCTGCAACTTCAATATGGCACGATCCAGGCGCCGCTGACCGATGCGGCCAAGGCGATGATGCTAGCGGTCGAGGCGCGAGCCCATCTCGGCCGCTGCCACAAGCGCATGCACGAGATCGGCGTCGACCACGCGCTGTTCGCGCCGAATGCGCATGGCGACGTCTTTCCGACGACGGGCGCCGGCGAGACGACGCGCTCGCCGCTGCCGCTCGCGGCCTGACCGATCGGGCGACCGCGTGAACGCCTGGCTCTATCTGGCACTGCTGCTGACCGTTTCGGTCTGGACGCTGTGGCGGGGCGGCGCACCCGAACGGATCGCGATGCTCGCGATCCTGTTCGCGGTGGCCGCGACCATCGCCGCCGCGTCGAGCCAGGTGTTCACCAGCCGCGAGATCGGCATCTTCGCGGTCGACCTCGTCCTGACCCTGGTGATTTGTACGCTGGCGATGCTGGCGGAAAGGTTCTGGCCGTTATGGCTAAGCGCAATATTGATCGTCGGCGTGATGCTGCAACTGGCGATCTGGTACGCTCCGCGCTCGTACCGGGAAGTCTATCTGATCCTGCACGCAATGAGCGCCTATCCGACGCTGATGCTGATCCTGGCGGGGACGCTGCGCCATCGGCACCGGCTGCGCCGCGACGGGTACGATCCGGCCTGGTCGAGGACGCGACGCCGGAAAACGCCGCCCGCGCCCGCCGCCTGATCGCGATGAAGGACCGGATTGCCGGTCTTTATCCGGTAAAGGTCACCGACCCGGTCTATGACGCGCTGTTCCACCTCTATATCGCCGAGGAGGAAGGGCGGCCGATGTCGGTATCGGCGGTGGCGCCGATGATCCGGGTTCCTTCAACCACTTGGCTGCGCTGGGTGGCGTTGATGGAGGAGGCCGGGCTGGTCGTCCGCCGGCCCGATCCGACCGACGGCCGCCGCAGCTGGATCGCGCTCACCCGCGAATGCAAGGCGCGTCTGGACGAACTGATCGCCGATCTGTGGTAGGGGCCGAGCGTGCGATACCGTACGCCCGGACCGGGTGCGCAACGATCGCCGCAGCACCAGCCGGCCGGCCACCCGCCGGCGCAACGGTCGGCGGCGCACGGCAAATGGCTGATAGTATTGCGTAATCATCGTTTTGCAATTCGCCTGACGTCGAAATTGTCACGACTCGTCGCGAAGCATGCCGATACTATTGGTACTTTACCACTATATCCTCTGGCAGAAATACCAGGAACGCTCGTCCTTTCGGACGGTTGATGCGCCCGAACCGGACGCGTCCCCCGCGCACCGGTCGGAGGAACCGACCATGAAACCATTGGCGCTGATCTTGATCGGTGCGGCCACGCTATCGGCCTGTGCTGCACCCGCCACCCGTATTTCTACCGGGTTGCAGCGCTATGGTCTCGATGCGCAACGCGCCGATTGCGTCGGCACGCGCCTGCAGAGCGATTTGTCGCTCGGGCAGTTGCAGCAGCTCGGCCGCGCCGCCGCCGCCTATGGCAAGAACGATCCCAATCCCGGCGTCCTGACCGTCGGCGACCTCATCCGGGTCGCGGGCGAGCTGAAGGATCCGGCGATCCCGCTGGCGGTCGGCAAGGCTGCGGCGGGCTGCAACGTCCTGCCGTGACGCACCGGTCCCCATTCGCAACCAGAGGAGCAATTCGATGAACAGCGATGAATTCGAAGGCGGTGTCCGCTATGCGACCGGCAAGGTCGAAAAGGCCGTGGGCGATGTCGCCGGCCGCCGCGACTGGCAGGCCGATGGCGTGATCGATCAGGTCGCGGGCGGTGCGCAGCACAGCTATGGCCGCGCCAAGTCGATCCTGAACGACGCGATCGACAGCGCCCCCGGCCTCATCAAGGACGCGCGCGACCGGCTGGAGGTGACCGGCAGGCAGGTCGCCGATGCCGCACAACGCGGCGGCAGGACGACCGCGCGCGCCGCGAAGGAACAGCCGCTGGTCTGGGCGCTGGGCGCGATCGCGCTCGGCTATGGTTTGGGCTGGCTGATCCACGGGCGGCACGACTGATCGCATCATGACGAAGGCGTCGTTCAAATCGCTGCGCGAGACGGCCGATCTGCGGCATTTGCGGCAGATCATCGTCGGTCTCGATGAAGGCGTGATCCTGATCGATCCCGATCAGAGCCTGTTATGGGCGAACGACGCCGCGCTCGCGATGCACGGGGTGCGCGAGCTTGCCGAACTGGGCGCGACCGTCGACGAATATCGGTCGCGCTTCCAGCTCCACTATCGCAACAACCACCGGCTGTCGGCCGACGACTATCCGATCGACCGGGTCGTGTCGGGCGACAGCTTTTCGGAAGTGGTGGTCGAGGTGACCGTGGCCGGCGAGGACAAGCCACGCTGGACGCATCAGGTGCGCAGCCTGGTGCTGAACGATGCCGATGATGGCGAACCGACCTGTCTGGTGCTGATCGTGCAGGACGTGACCGCGCAGTACGAGGCCGAGGACCGGTTCGAACAGTCGTTCAACGCCAACCCGGCGCCCGCGATCATCTGTCGCCTGCGCGATCTGCGGTTCGTGAAGGTCAATCAGGGATTTCTCGACATGACCGGATACGCCAGGGACCAGGTGCTCGACCGGACGGTGTACGATATCGACGTGCTGCGCCGTGCCGAACGCCGCGATCTGGCCAAGGAACGGCTGGCCGAGGGGCGCACCATTCCGCAGATGGAGGCCGAACTCGACTTGCCCGGCGGCGAGACCAAGCTGGTGATCGTCGCCGGGCAACCGATCGAGATGGCCGACGAACCGTGCCTGCTGTTCACCTTCGCCGATCTCGAACCCCGCCGCCGCGCGCAGGAGGCGCTGCGCCACAGCGAGGAACGCTTCACCCGGACGTTCCAGATGGCGCCGGTACCGATGGCGATCGGTGCGCGCGACGGGCATCTGCTGTGCGAGGTCAATGCCAGCTTCACGCAGATGACCGGCTATGCCCCCGACGAGATCATCGGCCGCCCCCTCGGTGACGTCGGCCTGTGGGAAAGCGCCGCGGTCCGGCGCCGGGTCGAAGCGGCGATCGATGCTGGGCAGGACCTGCGCGACGAGGAGGTGCGCATCCATGCCAAGGACGGCGCGATCCTCGACTGCATCGTATCGACCGAGGCGATCCGTCTGGGCGACGGTGCCTGCATCCTGTGGGCGATGCAGGACATCACCCAGCGCAAGGCGACCGAGGTCGAACTGGTCGAGGCGATCGAAGCGGTCATGAAGGACACCAGCTGGTTCAGCCGGACCGTGATGGACAAGCTGGCCCGGCTGCGCACGCCGCAGGGTGACAAGACCGGTCCGGGGCTGAACGACCTGACCGCGCGCGAACGCGACGTGCTGGCACTGATCTGTCGGGGCCAGGACGACAAGACGATCGCCCGGACCTTGGACGTGTCGGCTAATACGGTGCGCAACCATGTCGCCCGCATCTATTCCAAGATCGGCGTCAATCGCCGGATCGCGGCCGTGGCATGGGCGCGCAGCCGCGGCTTCGACGACGGCACCAGGCTAAAAACCGGCGATCGGGAGGCAGCCGAATGAACGACAGGAAACCCGCCGATCGCAGGTCCGATCACCCCGACCGCAACGCCGATGTCGGGGACGCCGCCGACAAGCCGTCGGTGCGCGCGGCCAAAGGATCGGTCCATGAAGCGATCGGCAAGCTGATCGGCGACGACGCCGCCTGTGCCCGCGGTTCGGCCGAAAAGGCGGCGGGTGAGGCGGCCGACAAAGACAAATCCTCGCGGTCCTGAACCGCAAGCGATCCGTAACAACAGGAGTAACTATGGCGACCAATCTGAACACCGGCTACCGGCCGGTCGACCCCGCTTATGTCGACAAGACGCCGACCCGCATTTCGTGGGGCGCGATCTTTGCCGGGGTGGTGATCGCGGTCGCGGTACAACTGGTGCTCGGCATTCTCGGCGCCGGCATCGGCCTGTCGATGGTCGATCCGGTCGACGGTACGACGCCCGGCGCCGCCGGCTTCGGCATCGGCGCGGGCCTGTTCTGGCTCATCACCACCGTCGTCGCATTGGGGGCCGGCGGCTATGCCGCAGCGCGCGTGTCGGGCGTGACCGAACGGTTCGATGCGCTGGTCCATGGGCTGGTGGTGTGGGGCGTCACGCTGATCCTGACGCTGTATCTGCTGACCTCGGCGGTCGGCGGCATCATCGGCGGCGCGTTCCGCACGGTCGGTGCGGTCGCCGGTACGGCGGGCAGCGCGGTCGGTACGGTCGCGTCGGCAGCGCCGGCCGCAGCGGCGGTCGCCGGCGTCGATGCCAATGACGTGAAGGACGCCGCGCAGGACGTGCGCAGCGAAGCCGCCGCCTATCTGTCGGATGCGCCCAACGACCCGGCGCAGATGACGCCCGAACAGGCACAGGCCGAAATCGCCCGTCAGCTGCCCGCGCTCGCCCGCGGCGGCGCCGACGGCCAGCGTGGCGAGAGCCGCATCGTCGACATCGTCGCCGCGCAGCGCAAGATCAGCCGTCCCGAGGCGCAGGCACAGGTCACGCGCGCCAAGCAGCAATTCGTCCAGACCAAGAACGAAGCGGTCGCGACCGCCAAGTCGGCCACCGACAAGGCCGCCGGCGCAGCAGCCGGCACCTCGTTCGTCCTCGTGCTCGCGCTGCTGATCGGTGCGGCTGCGGCAGGTTTCGGTGCAACCACGGCGGCACGTCGTAAGTTGCGCTGAGTGTAGGTGGCGGGTCGGCGTATCTCGGCCCGCCACAACCCCGTTTCATCAGGCCCGTTTCATTAGGAAGGAGAAACATCATGACCCGCAAGATCGGTCTTATCGTCGCCCTCGCCGCCACCGTTACGCTGGGTGCGTGCAACACGGTGAACGGCGCCGGCAAGGATCTGAAGTCGGCCGGATCGGCGATCGAAGGCGCATCGGGCCAGGACAAGAAGTAAGTCCGGCTTGAAACGGGACGGGGCTGCTCGGGTAGCCCCGCCCCTCTTTGCAGTCGCGCCACCGCGATCCTACATCGCCCCTCGTGCGCGACCTTCCCGCTCCCCTGTCCGACTGGTTCGCCGCACGCGGCTGGACGCCCCGCCGTCACCAGCTCGACATGCTCGAACAGGCGCGTGCAGGACGCCACGCGCTGCTGGTCGCTGCAACCGGGGCAGGCAAGACGCTGTCGGGTTTTCTGCCGACGCTGGTCGACCTGATCGAAACTCCCCGCGACGGGTTGCACACTCTCTACATCTCGCCGCTCAAAGCGCTGGCGGTCGACGTGCAGCGCAACCTGCTTACCCCGATCGCCGAAATGGGTCTGCCGATCCGGGTCGAGACGCGCACCGGCGACACGCCATCCGATCGCAAGGCCCGCCAGCGCGCCAAGCCGCCGCACATCCTGCTGACCACGCCCGAATCGCTCAGTCTGCTGCTGTCCTATCCGGACAGCGACAAATTGTTCGCATCGCTGTCGACGATCGTCATCGATGAAGTCCACGCCTTTGCCACCGACAAGCGTGGCGACCTGTTGTCGCTATGCCTGACCCGGTTGCAGAAATTCGCACCCGACCTGCGTCGCGTCGCACTGTCGGCGACGGTCGCCGATCCCGATGGCTATCGTGCGTGGCTGGCGCCCGACGGCGATATCGATGCCGTGGCGGCGGTACAGGGCGAGCCCGGCGCCGAACCGGACATCCGCATCCTGTTGCCGCAGGAACGCATCCCATGGTCGGGCCATTCGGGGCGCTATGCCGCCGAACAGGTGATGCGCGAAATTCGTGCCCACCGCACCACCATCGTCTTCTGCAACACTCGCAGCTTGGCCGAGCTGATCTTTCAGGATTTGTGGAAGGCGAATGACGACCAGCTGCCGATCGGCGTCCATCACGGCAGCCTCGACCGCGAGGCGCGGCGTAAGGTCGAACAGGCAATGGCCAATGGCCGCTTACGCGCGCTGGTCGCCACTGCCAGCCTCGATCTGGGCGTCGACTGGGGCGATGTCGATTGCGTGATCCAGATGGGCGCGCCCAAGGGGTCGTCGCGCCTGCTCCAGCGGATCGGCCGGGCAAATCACCGACTGGACGAGTCGTCGAAGGCGCTGCTGGTGCCCGGCAACCGCTTCGAATTTCTGGAGGCGCAGGCAGCCCTCGACGCGGTTGATGCGGGCGAACTCGACCGCGACATCTTCCGTCCCGGCACGCTCGACGTGCTGGCCCAGCATTTGATGGGCTGCGCCTGTGCCGAACCGTTCGACGCCGCCGAGATGCTGGACGAAGTGCGCGGCGCCCTGCCCTATTCCGCGCTCGACAGCGATACGTTCGACCGCGTCCTGCATTACATCGCCGAGGGCGGCTATGCCCTGAAAGCGTACGATAAATTCAAACGTTTACGCCTGGGCACCGACGGATTTTGGACCGTCACCAAACCGGGCTTCATCGCGCAGCACCGGCTGAACGCCGGGATCATCGTCGATGCGCCGACGCTCGACGTCCGGTTCAAGAACGGGCGGCGGCTGGGCACGGTCGAGGAATATTTCGCCTCGACGCTGTCGCCGGGCGATACCTTCTTCTTCTCGGGGCTGAGCCTCGAGGTCGAGAAGATCGAGCTGACCGATCTGGTCGTCCGCGCGACCAGCAAGCCGGCGCGCATCCCGAAATATGGCGGCACGCGCATGGCACTGTCGACCAACCTCGCCGACCGGGTGCGCGGCTTCCTTGCCGATGCGGGCGAATGGCACCGCTTTCCCGACGACGTTCGCGAATGGCTGGAGATACAGGCGCGGCGATCGGTGCTGCCGCGCGCGGGCGAGCTGCTGGTCGAAACCTTCCCGCATGACGGACGGCATTACATGGTCGCCTACAGCTTCGAAGGGTGGAACGCGCACCAGTCGCTCGGCATGCTCGTCACGCGGCGGATGGAGGCGCTGGGGCTGAACCCGATCGGTTTCGTATCGAACGACTATGCGCTCGCCTGCTACGCGCTCGAACCGATCACTGACCCGCATGCGCTGTTCTCGCCCGACATTCTCGAACATGAATTCGTCGACTGGGTACAGGGGTCTGCGCTGCTCAAGCGCGCCTTTCGCGAGGTGGCGGTGATCGGCGGCCTTGTCGAACGCCAGCATCCGGGCAAGCGCAAGACCGGCAAGCAGGTCACCTTCTCGACCGATCTCATCTACGACGTACTGCGCAAATATGAACCCGGCCATCTGCTGTTGCAGGCGGCGTGGGAAGATGCCCGCGCGCGGATGACCGATGTCGGACGACTGGCGACCTTGCTGGAAACGGCACAGGCGCGGATGCGGCATGTGACGCTGGAGCGCGTCAGTCCGCTCGCGGTGCCGGTGCTGGTGCTGATCGGGCGGGAGCGCGTGACGCAAGGGTCGGCCGACGATGCGCTGTTGGTCGAGGCAGAGGCGTTGGCGGCGCAGGCGATGGCGCTGGATTGAGGGGGGCCTACCGCCCGCTCTTCCTTTCCTGTCCGCTTCGAACCTGACGAGAACCTTAATCGAGAAGCAGTTACCCTAAGCGGGCGTTCTCGACAGACGCTTCTCGGCAAGCTCGAAGCTGCTCGAACCGAACGGGATCATGAGAGGCGTACCCCCGCGCAGGCGGGGGTCCAGGCTCATCTCTGACCGTCCCCGAGGCCCAGGCGCGCGTGCCCCCGCGCAGGCGGGGGTCCAGGGTTACGTGGCACAGCGTCTGCGGCTCTGGATCCCCGCTTGCGCGGGGATACGGCCCGCCTCAAACGTCCAAATTCGCCACGTTCAGCGCGTTCTCCTGAATGAAGTCCCGCCGCGGCTCCACCACATCGCCCATCAACCGCGTGAAGATCTCATCCGCCACATCGGCCTGATCGATCGCCACGCGCAGCATCGACCGGTTCGACGGGTCGAGCGTGGTTTCCCACAGCTGTTCGGCATTCATCTCACCCAGCCCCTTGTAACGCTGGATCGACAGCCCCTTGCGCCCGGCGGCGAGGATCGCGTCGAGCAACTGGCTGGGCCGCGCGACCAGCGTCTCGCCCTTGCCTGCGACCGCCGGTGCCTCTTCCTCGCTCTCGGCGACCGGATCGGCGGCGCTGCGCGCGCTGACCAGCTTCGACACGCCGGCATAGCTGGCCGCTTCCTCGGCGGCGAGGCTGTGGAGCTTGCGCCCCTCCGCCGACAGCAAGAACGCCGGTTCGATATTATGGGTGTCGGTCACCCCGCGCCAGCGCCGCTGGAACTGCAGGCCATGGTCTTCGGTCACGCGCGCGGTCCATTCGGCCTCGACATCGGTCCGGCCGATCCGCGACACCGCATCCTGCAACCGCGTCTGGCGATCCGCGTCGTTGATCGCCGGATCGAGCACGCCGGCCAGCGCCAGCACCTCGACGATGCCCATGTCATAGCGGCGCGGGACATAGCGCATCAGCGTGCGCATCCGCCGCGCATGGCTGAGCAGCGCCTTCAGATCGTCGCCGCTACGCGCGCCCGCCGGCGTTTCCAGCACCTGCGCACTGACGCCGCCTTCGACCAGATATTCGTCGAGGGCGTTGTCGTCCTTAAGATACACTTCGGACCGGCCCTTGGTGGCCTTATACAATGGCGGCTGCGCGATATAGAGATGCCCCGCCTCGATGATCTCGGGCATCTGGCGGTAGAAGAAGGTCAGCAGCAGCGTACGGATATGCGCGCCGTCGACATCGGCGTCGGTCATGATGACGATCTTGTGATAGCGCAGCTTGTCGAGGTTGAAATCGTCGCGGATGCCGGTGCCGAGCGCGGTGATGATCGTGCCGATCTCGCGGCTGGCGAGCATGCGGTCGAAGCGGGCACGCTCGACGTTCAGGATCTTGCCGCGCAAGGGCAGGATCGCCTGGAAGTGCCGGTCGCGGCCCTGCTTGGCGGAACCGCCGGCCGAGTCACCCTCGACGAAGAAGAGTTCGGACTTGGCGGGGTCGCGTTCCTGGCAGTCGGCGAGCTTGCCGGGCAGCGAGGCGATGTCCATCGCGCCCTTGCGCCGGGTCAGCTCGCGTGCCTTCTTAGCGGCCTCGCGCGCGGCGGCGGCGTCGATCACCTTCTGGATGATCGCCTTCGCATTGCCCGGATTTTCCTCCAGATAATCGGCCAGCTTATCGGCCATCAGCGCTTCCAATGGCTGGCGCACTTCCGACGACACCAGCTTGTCCTTGGTCTGGCTGCTAAATTTCGGGTCGGGCAGCTTGACGGAGACGATCGCGGTCAGGCCTTCGCGCATGTCATCGCCGGTCAGGCTGACCTTCTCCTTCTTCAGCATGCCCGATTTGTCGGCATAGCTGTTAAGCGTCCGCGTCAGCGCCGCGCGGAACGCCGCCATATGCGTGCCGCCGTCGCGCTGCGGGATGTTGTTGGTGAAGGCGAGGACGTTTTCGTAATAGCTGTCGTTCCATTCCAGCGCGACGTCGATGCCTACATCGTCGCGGAACCCGTGGATCGCAATCGGATCAGGCATCAACGGCGTCTTGGTCCGGTCGAGATATTTCACGAACGCGGCGATCCCGCCTTCGTAGAACAATTCGACCTCGCGCGGCTCCTCGTGCCGGGCATCGACCAGCACCAGCCGCACGCCAGAATTGAGGAACGCCAGCTCGCGGAAGCGATGTTCGAGCTTGTCGAAATCGAATTCGACGATCTTGAACGTCTCGGGCGACGGCAGGAAGGTGACGCGCGTGCCCCGCTTGTCCGACGGCCCCATTACCTTGAGCGGCGCTTCGGCATCACCGCGACGGAAGCGCATGTAATGCTCCTGCCCGTCGCGCCAGATCGTGAGGTCGAGGAAGTCGGAAAGCGCATTCACCACCGACACGCCGACGCCGTGCAGGCCGCCCGACACCTTGTACGCATTGTCGTCGTTGGTGTTCTCGAACTTGCCGCCCGCGTGGAGCTGGGTCATGATGACCTCGGCCGCCGATACGCCTTCCTCGCTGTGGATGCCGGTCGGGATGCCGCGGCCATTATCCTCGACCGAGACCGAACCATCGGCGTTCAGCGTGATGAGGATGCGGTCGCAATGTCCGGCCAGCGCCTCGTCGATCGCATTGTCGCTGACCTCGAACACCATATGGTGCAGGCCCGAGCCGTCGTCGGTATCGCCGATATACATGCCGGGGCGTTTGCGGACGGCGTCCAGCCCCTTGAGCACCTTGATCGAATCTGCGCCGTAGTCGTTCTGGTTAGGGTTCGTTGCCATAGCGAGCATATAGGGTTTTGCGGGCGGGAACTAAAGCAAAACCCGCACCGGCGGCGCGACCGTTCCGGCCCGATAATGAACGGCAGCTAACAGGCGCATTCAGTATCGGCTCAAGCGAATCAGGGCATACCCCAAATCACAGACGGACTTCCCCGACGGGAACCGTCACCAGATTTGAGGGAGAAGAACGATGTTCAAGAAGCTGACGCTCGCTGCCGCCGCGCTTGCCACGGTCGCCACTGCCGCCGCCCCTACCGCCGCTTCGGCACAGAGCTGGCGCGGGGACCGCTATGAGCGGGACTATCGCGACGGCCGCAGCTACCGCGAATATCGCGGCGACCGCGGCTATTACAACAACCGCTACGTCAACCGTCGCGGCGAGCGCTGCGAGAATGGCGACGGTGGCACGGTGATCGGCGCGATCGCCGGCGGCTTGCTCGGCAACCAGGTCGGCGGAAACGGCAACCGCCTGCTCGGCACCATCCTGGGTGGCGGTGTCGGTGCCTTGGCCGGCCGCGCGATCGATAAGGCGGACGCGCCGCGCTACTGCCGCCGCTAACGCTTTCCCGACCCCCAGTGGCGTAACGGGGTTACGGGAATGGCCGGTCCTTCCGACAGGAAGGGCCGGCCTTTTGAGTGCGCTCAGTCGCCGAAGCGGAAGCGCAGGCCGACGCCGTAATAGCGGCCCTCGTCGCGGACATCGATCGGCGACGACCGGCCCGGCTGGAAGTTCACATAGTTGCGGAACGGCCGAGCCAGGATGTTGCCGATATCGGCACTGACGGTCAGGTTCTTGTTGAGGTCATAACTGATGCCGGCGTCGAGACGATCGCGAGCATAGGTCGATTCGCCCGAATATTGGAAACCGTTCAGCGGATCGGTATTGTACCGGTTCACCCAATCGGAGCGGCGATTATACGAGATACGTGCGATCAGACCCGACTTTTCGTAGAACAGTGCCGCATTGTACGTCCATTTCGACAGGCCGGGGATGGTCAGATACTCGCCCTCCCCCTCGAACTGATCGGTCTGCGGATTATAGCCGTTCGGATACCGGTTCTTTCCCGTTAGATAGCTCGCATTCGCCGACACGCCGAACCCACTGAGCGCACCGGGCAGGAAGTCGAAGAAGGTCTGGAAATTGACTTCCGCGCCCTTGATGTTGGCGTCACCCGCGTTGATCGGGCTGGACAGTGACAGGATGCCGAATTGCGGATCGTTGCGGAACCGCGTGACCCAGGTGGTGAAACCGAAAATGTCCCGCTGGAACACCGCCGCGCTGATGAACCCAGTCTTCGAAAAATACCATTCGAGGCTGATGTCGTAGTTCGTCGACGTGAACGGCTTCAGCGACGGGTTGCCCTGCGAGCCCGCGTAATTGGCATAGACCCGACCCGGGATCCGGCAGCTCGTCGTATCGGTCGGGTTGTAGTTCGGCGCCGTCGGTTCGAGACAGGGTTGATAGATGATCGGCTGGATATTCAGCGCCGGATTGAGCAGACCGAAATCCGGCTTCGTCCGCGTCTTGGTATAGCCGAAGCGCAGTTGCAATTCGGGCGTGAATTTGATCCGCGCGCTGATGTTGGGCAGCAGGTCGAGATAGTCCTGTTTTTCGGTCCGTTCGGTGAGCGACCGGGTACAGGTATCGTCGCGCGGATCGTTGGGCGTACCGCCATTGTTCAGCGTACAGATGCTCGAAACGCCGAAGCTGGTGCCGTTGGTCATCACTGCACGGATGCCGGCGACGCCATCGACCTCGATCGGTCCCAACGCGAAATTATACTTGCCTTGCAGATAGGCCGCGTAGGTGCTTTCGTCGGCCTGCCAGCCCGACGTCGTCGGCGGCCGCACGTTATCCGTGCTCCATTCCGCCAGCCGGTCCTTATACCCCTGATCATTCGGGAATTGCGCCACCAGCCGGACGAGCGTGTCGTAGGTAAATTTGCGCAGCGCTGCACGATTGTCATAGATGCCGGCGCGCGGCGGCTGCAGATACGACACGAACCCCTGTGCACTGCCGCGGAACGGATCGATCGTCTTCGACAACTCGCCGACCGGAAGCGACGAATAGGGGATCATCGCCGCCGACAATTCGGCATAGCGCGCCCCGTCTGTCGTCTTTTCACTGTGATGCCCGGTCGCCCGCAACCCGAATTGCAGCTTGGGCAGGAAGCTGATGTCGGTGTCGAGCGCAAGATCGCCGCGCCACTGCCAGCCATCCCCCTTCACGTCGTACGTAGCTTCGTAATAGCCGCGGAACATGTAGTTGGCCGGATTGAACGGGTCCCAGCTCGGGAAATTGAACGCCACGCCGCCGTCGCGATTGAACGCGACGTCGACGGTCTTGGCGCCGACCGTGCGGAAGTCGAGGCTGTAATTGTCGCGGTTGTACCGGCTCCAGCTATAGGCGAAGTCGGTCGACAGCACCGCACGATCGGTCTGCCAGCGGCCACCCGTTGCGATCTGATAGGTGTTGGTCTGATCCTGGGTCGTGTTGCGATAGCCTTGCGGCTCCGAACCCGACGTCTTCGACAGCGACACCGCCTGTGGCACGGTGGTCACGTCGTAAGCCGGATTCTGACCGGCTCGCAGCTTGATATCGCTGTACGACTTGCCGTCCTCCAGCACGACGTTGGTGAATACCGGCGGAGTCGAATTCGGACCCCATTGTTCCAGCGGCACGTCGAAATTGTCGGCATAGCCGCGGCCGCGATAACCCTGGTAAATACCCTCGACATAGAGTTCGGTGTCGGGGTTCGGCTTGTATTGCAGCGAGAAATTGCCCGATGGGCGGAACCGCTTGCCGCCGTCATTGTACAGGCCGACATTGTTCGGGAAGAAGAACAGTCCACCCGGCAGATTCTCGCGAACCTTGCGCCCCTGGGTCAGGTAATCGGAATAATAGGAGTCACGAACGTAACTCGCATTGTAACGGACGCCGTTATAATATTGCGATTGCGCAAAGGTCGCGTTGACCAGCAGGCCCATTTCACCGTCGCCGACCTTCCAGCGGTCCGACACCAGCACGTTGCCGCCCGGATCATATTTGCGGCTCTGGTCGTTGTAGGTGCCACGGAAACCCCCGGCAATGACGCGCCCGTTGAAGTCGAGCGGACGACGGGTCCGCACGTTGATAAGGCCGGCCAGGCCGGGTTCGACGAGATCGGCGGTACCCGACTTATAGACTTCCATGCTGGCGATCGCCTGTGCCGGGAAATCCTGTAGCTGCACGCGGCGCAATTCGGCGGTGAACAGTTCGCGGCCGTTATAGGCGGTGGCGACATCGGGCAAACCACGGATGAGCACGCCATTCACTTCGTCGCTGAAGCGGGTCACCTGTACACCGGCAATGCGCGCAAGGCTTTCGGCGGCGGTGTAGTCGGGCAGCTTGCCGATATCGTCGGCGACGATCACGTCGATGATCGAATCCGAATTGCGCTTGATCGCCTGCGAACTGGCAAGGCTGCGGCGTAGGCCGCGCACCAGGATTTCGGACTGTTCCTCGTCCTTCTTGGTGGCGTCCGGCACCTCGACCGTTTCGCCGGCATCGGCGCCGGCGGGTTTATCGATCGGCGATGTCTGCGCAAGGCCCGGCGTTGCAGCCAGCATGAACGGCACGACGGCGACCGACGCCAGCAGCGTGAAACGACGCATTGATACCCCCCCTTATTTGGTATTCTATGTTCTGTATGACAAATTGCTATTCGGTATTTGTCGTACTTTCAAGGGGTATTTGTTGCTAGAGCATTGCTGATATCGCTATCAACCGCGCGCACCGCCTGTTCGTATACGACTATGGCTGATACGGATGCGCCTAGCCAGTCGCCATAATCGCATTGCACGCAAGAATATTGCTAAGGGGGTAGGATTTGAGCGGCACATCGCGGAATAGGCGCCAGTGAGCGGAATAACGACGGAAGAACCATTAGTACGGCAAGTCGTTATCGTCGGCGGTGGTACCGCCGGCTGGATGGCCGCCGCCGCCCTCTCGCGCTTCCTCGCACCCATCGGCCGCACCGTCACGCTGATCGAATCAGAGGCGATCGGCACAGTCGGCGTCGGCGAGGCGACGATCCCGCCGATCCGCGCGTTCAACGCCATGCTCGACATCGCCGAGGCCGATTTCCTGCGCGCGACGATGGGCAGCTACAAGCTCGGCATCGAATTCGTCGACTGGAGCCGGATCGGCCAGCGCTATTTCCACCCCTTCGGCGCGGCGGGGCAGGATTTCCACGGCGTGCCGTTCCACCAGCTCTGGCTGCGCCACCGCGCACGGGGCGGCACCACGCGGCTGACCGATTATTCGATGTGCACCGTGGCGGCACGCGAAGGGCGGTTCGGCATCGCGGGCAATGGCGACCGCACCCCGCTCGCCCATATCGCCCATGCCTATCACTTTGACGCGACGCTCTATGCCGCGCTGCTGCGCCGCGTCGCCGAGGGACAGGGCGTCGTCCGCCACGAAGGACGCGTGGTCCGCGTCGACCGCGACGGCACCGGCGGCGACCTGACCGCGGTCCGGCTGGCGGACGGCCGGACCATCACCGGCGACCTGTTCGTCGATTGCTCCGGTTTTGCCGGGCTGCTGATCGAGGGCGCGCTGGCGACCGGCTATCACGACTGGCGCCACTGGTTGCCGATGGACCGCGCGCTCGCCATGCCGACCGCCGCGCTCGACCCGCTGCCGCCCTATACCCGCGCCACCGCCCATGCCGCCGGGTGGCAGTGGCGGATTCCGTTGCAGCATCGCACCGGCAACGGGCATGTCTTCGCCAGCAGCTTCACCACCGCCGACGATGCCGAACGCTTGTTGCGCGCCGATGCGTCGGGCGAGCCGCTGGGCGATGTCCGACAGCTGTCCTTCACCACCGGCATGCGGCGGCAAGCGTGGTCGCACAATGTCGTCGCGCTGGGCCTGGCCGCAGGGTTTGTCGAGCCGCTCGAATCGACCAGCATCCACCTGATCCAGCATGGCATCCAACGGCTGATCGCGCTGTTTCCGGGGGCCGCGGTCCATCCGGCCGAGCGCGGCGCCTATAATGCCGACATGGCGCGCGCGTTCGAAGCGGTGCGCGATTTCGTGGTGCTGCATTACAAGGCGACGACCCGCGACGACAGCGACTTCTGGCGCGCGATGCAGGCGATGACCGTCCCCGACAGCCTGGCGCACCGCATCGAACTATGGCGCGCGCAGGGCCGGCTGATCCCGCAGCCGGGCGATATCTTTGCGATGCCGAGTTGGGCGGCGGTGCTGACCGGGCAGGAAATCTGGCCCGCCGCCTATGACCCGGCTGTCGACAGACTGAACGCGCTTTCGGTCGAGGCAGCGCTCGACGATATGCGCGCGGCCTATCGCCGTACTGCGCTGTCGCTACCGCTACATATTAACGCGGTACCGCGGTAAATCGGCCTGCCGCGCCATCGCCTCCTTCTGCCACGATCCGGCCGGAAACCGCGCTTATTCCGCCATCGCAACGGTGACGGAGTAGCTTGCATGGCGCGATACGGGCGGTACGGCTGGCGGACGCTGGCCGGTGCGGCACTCCTTGTCAGCCCGGTCGCGGCACCGGCACAGGACGACACCGAGCAGCCGGGCGAGGAAACGCCCAAGGAAGAGATCGTCGTCATCGGCAAGCGTCCGCCGGGATCGGCGCTGGGCGACGCCGCCCCGGTCGCGGTGCTCGATGCCGAGGCGATCCGCGCGATGGGCGTGACCAGCATCGACGAACTGCTCAATCTGCTCAAACCGCTGACCACGTCGAACAGCGGCGGCGAACCGGTATTCCTGCTGAACGGCCGGCGCATCTCGGGCTATCGCGAAATCCAGACGCTCCCGCCCGAGGCGCTGGAGCGGACCGAGATCCTGAACGAACAGGATTCGGCGCGCTTCGGCTTTCCCTCCACGGTGCGCGTCGTCAATTTCGTGACCAAGAAACGCTTCCGCGCACTGACGATCGAACAGGGGGCGGGCACCACGACCGATGGCGGCGGCGGCACGCTCGCCGCCGAAGTCGGCGCGACGCGGATCGAGGGCGATCGCCGCACCACGCTGGCGATCACCTACGACCGGCAGAACCAGTTGTTCGCCACCGAACGCCCCTATCAGGTCGACAACGACACGCTGTTCGATCGGACCGGCAATCTGCGCGGGTTGAATGGCGGCAGCATCGATCCGGCGCTCGACCGGCTCGCCGGCCGGCCGGTCACCGCCGCTGCCGTGCCGACCGATCCGGCCGTACGCGCGGACGTGCGCGCATATGCCGCCGACACGACCCGTGCGACCGACCTGTCGCCCTTCCTGTCGCTGCCGTCGCGCGACCAGTTGAAGGTCGACCTGACTCACGCCGTCCCGATCGGCAAGACCATGACCGGGTCGCTGAACCTAATCATGGACGCCCAGCGCGGCTATGAATGGAATGGGCTGCAGGGCGCCGCGCTGCGCCTGCCCGCCGCCAATCCGGCCAGCCCGTTCGACGACGACGTGCTGCTCTACCGCTATGTCGACGAAGCCGGCACGTTGATCCAGCGCACCGACAATCTGACGCTGCATGCCGGATCGACCGTACAGGGCGGGATCGGCCGCTGGATATGGACGGTGAGCGGCGAATATGACCGCGTCCGCGCGCGTGCTGCGGTCGATCGCGGCGTCGATCCCGCGGTGTTGCAGGCGGCGGTCGATGCCGGTGCCGATCCGTACGACCTGTCCGACCGGATCGCCACCGCGGATCGAACCATCGTCCGCAGCCGCACGCTGACCAACACCGCCAAGGCCAAGGCGACCGCCAACGGGCCGTTGCTAAGCCTGCCCGCCGGTCAGGCATTGCTGACCCTCAACGCCGATTACGCCTATTCCGACAGCAACGGCCGGCTAGCCGACAATGCCGGAGCGGCGACGGCGCTGACCCGCACGATCGCCGGCGGCAGCGCCAGTCTCGACCTGCCGATCGCCTCGGCCGATCGCGGCGTGCTGGACACGATCGGGACGGTTTCGGCCAACGCGACCTTCGGCGTGACCGGCGTGTCGGACTATGGCAACCTGACCAGCAGCAACTTGGCGCTGCGCTGGAATCCGTGGCGCCCGATCCAGATCACCGCGTCGATCAACACCGCTCAGACTCCGCCGGCTATCGCCGCGCTGACCAACCCGATCGTCACCGTTCCCAACACGCCGTTCTTCGACTTCGTGACCGGCGCCAGCGCGCTGATCGCGGTGACCAGCGGCGGCAACACCGACCTTGCGCCCGAGGAACGGCAAATCCGCACGCTCGGTCTCGACTGGCAACCGATCAAGGGCCGCGAACTGCGCCTGAACCTCGCCTATGTCGACACGCGCATCACCGATCAGCTGGTCTATCCGGGCAGCGCCACTGCCGAATTGCAGGCCGCCTTTCCCGACCGGTTTGAACGCGATGCGCTCGGACAGTTGCTGCGTGCCGACCTGCGCCCGATCAACGCCTTCCAGGAACGCGAGCGCAAGATCACGACCAGCTGGTCGTTCTTCGGCCAGATCGGCCCCAAGCCACCCGCGCCGACGCCCCCGGCCAAGGACGCCCCGCCGCCGCCACCGCCCAGACAACGGCCGATGCTGTGGAGCTTCACGACCTTCACCGCGCGGCTCGACGACCAACTCGTGCTCCGCCCCGGCCAGCCGCAACTCGACCTGCTGGACGGCGCATCGCTCGACGGCAATAGCGGGCGGTCGCGTTACGAAGTGCAGGCCAATATCGGCGGCTCCTACGGCCCGTTGCGGCTCGGCACCTATCTGTTCTGGCGGGCACCCACCCGCATCCGCAGCAGCATCGCCGAATCCGACCTGCGCTTCACGCCGGCGACGACCATGGGCATCTATTCGCAGCTGGAGGGGCAGCAGCTGGCGCCCAAGGCCGCCTGGGCCAAGGGCATGACCTTCCAGTTCGAGGTCCGGAACCTGCTCAACGACCGCCCCGACGTCCGCGACCGGAACGGCGCGGTGCCGTTCCGTTTCCAGCCGGCGTTCCTCGACGCCTATGGCCGGATCGTGAAGCTGTCGGTGCGCAAGCTGTTCTGAAGCTTCCCCCCTTCAGGGGAAAGCCTCCTACTCCACCCAGTCCAGCCCGATATCGCGGTACAGCATCCGGTCCTCTTCCCAGTTCGGCTTGACCTTCACATGCAGGTAGAGGTGCACGCGCACGCCCAGCAGTTCCTGCAATTCCTTGCGCGCGGTCGCGCCGATTTCCTTGATGCGCTGCCCGCCCTTGCCCAGCACGATCGCGCGTTGCGTGTCGCGCGCGACATAAATTTGCTGGTGGATTTCGACCGACCCGTCCTCGCGCTCGAGATAGCGTTCGGTGTCGACCGCGCTGGCATAGGGCAGTTCCTCATGCAGCTGATGGTAGAGCTGCTCGCGCGTCACCTCTGCCGCCAGCATGCGGTCGGTGGCGTCGCTCACCTGATCCTCGGGGAAATGCCACGGTCCCTCGGGCATCCGCTTGGCCAGCGCCGCCTTCATCTCGGCCAGGCCATCGCCGGTCGTCGCGCTGACGAAGAACGTCTCCTCGAACGCCGCCATCTCGTGCAGCCGCGCGGCATGGTCGAGCAGGCGCGGCTTGTCGGCGATGTCGACCTTGTTGAGGATCAGCAGCTTGGGTTCCTTGCGCGCGGCGAGCGGCTCGACGATCGCCCGGACCTTCGGCCCGATCCCGCCCTTGCCGTCGACCACCACCGCGATCGCGTCCGCGCCCGCCGTCCCTTCCCATGCCGCCGACACCATCGCCCGGTCGAGCCGCCGCTTGGGTTCGAAAATGCCGGGCGTATCGACTAGCAGCAGCTGCGTATCGCCTTCGATCGCGATGCCCATCAACCGGGTGCGCGTCGTCTGCGCCTTGGGACTGGTGATCGCGACCTTCTGTCCGACCAGCGCATTGACCAGCGTCGACTTGCCCGCATTGGGGGCGCCAAGGATCGCGACAAGGCCGCACGACTGGGGGGAAGACGTCAAAAGCTAACCTCACGGATGATTGGATGGCCTCCCTCTTACCCGCCGCCGCCACGCAAGCAAAGCGGCTGCGCATGTCGATCAGCGCTTGATCCCCCTGTCCATGACCGCTACCCAATAGTCCGACAAGAACAGAGGAGGGGGCGATAACCCATGCGTAATCAATCCACTATGCGCTGCACGATGCGGACCCGCGCGCGCAATTTCGTGCTCGGCACCGCTTCGCTGCTGATCGCGGCGACCGCATCGGCACAGACCCCAGCCCCGACGCCACAGCCAGGCGAGCCGGCACAGATCGCAATCCGCGGCGACCAGCAGGGTCCGACCTATGACCGACGCATCTTCACCCAGTTCGCCGAGCATCTCGGCAACGGCATCTATGGCGGGCTGTGGGTTGGCAACGATCGCCGCATCCCCAACACCCGCGGCTTCCGCAACGACGTCGTCGCCGCGCTGAAGCGCCTCGGTGTGCCGGTCATCCGCTGGCCCGGCGGCTGCTTCGCTGACGAATATCACTGGCGCGAAGGGATCGGCCCCCGCAACAAGCGCCCGGTCAAGATCAACAACCATTGGGGCGGCGTGACCGAGGACAATGCGGTCGGCACCCATGAATTCATGGACCTGACCGAACAGGTCGGTGCCGAAGCCTATATCTCGGGCAATGTCGGCAACGGATCCCCGCGCGAAATGGCCGAATGGGTCGAATATATGACGCAGGAGGCGGGCACCCTTGCCGACGAACGCGCGAAGAACGGCCGCAAGGCGCCCTGGAAGGTCCCCTATTTCGGCATCGGCAACGAGCTGTGGGGCTGTGGCGGCAACATGCGGCCGCAATATGCCGCCGACGAGACGCGCCGTTTCGCGACCTTCATCAAGTCGCCGGCCGGCAGCCGCATTCTGAAGATCGCGTCGGGCGCCAACAACGACGATTACAACTGGACCGACGTCATGATGCGCGAAGCGATCGGCCAGATCGATGCCGTGTCGCTCCATTATTACACGGTGCCGGGCAGCTGGCCGCCGCGCGCGTCGCCGACGCAGTTCGATGAAGCGGGCTGGGCCGAAACGCTCGCGCTGACGTGGCGGATGGACGAATACATCACCAAGCACACCGCGATGATGGACAAGTACGACCCGCAAAAGCGCGTCTGGCTGGCCGTCGACGAATGGGGCACCTGGTATGCACAGGATCCGGGCACGACGCCGGGCTTCCTGCGGCAGCAGAACACGCTGCGCGACGCGCTGGTCGCCGCGATCAACCTCGACATCTTCGCCAAGCATGCCGACCGGGTGAAGATGACCGCCATCGCCCAGATGGTGAACGTGCTGCAGGCGATGATCCTGACCGACGGGCCGAAGATGGTCCTGACGCCGACCTATCACGTGTTCGAAATGTACAAGCCGTTCATGGACGGCACGGTGCTGCCGATCACGATCAACAGCCCGTACTATTCGCGGGACAAATGGGTGATGCCGGCGGTGTCGGCTTCGGCCGTGCGCGGCAAGGACGGCGTGGTCCATGTCGCGATGTCGAACGCCGATCCGAACCGTCCGACCACCGTGTCGGCGGCGCTGACCGGGATCAACGGCGCGACCGTCACCGGCCGCGTGCTGACCGCGCCGACGATCACCGCGCACAACACGTTCGACAATCCGAACGCCGTGACCCCGACCGCCTTCACCGGCGCACAGGTCGCGAACGGCACGCTGACGGTGACGCTGCCGGCGAAGTCGGTGGTGATGCTCGACATCAAATGAGGTCGTGGGGCGGCATCGGCCGCCCCACTTCCCCGCAGGCGCGGATCATTCTTCACCGGATCTGCACAGGCCATCCATTCGCGGACGACATCGGGCCGGCACAAGGTCGGGCGACACGACTGCGAAAGGACCGCCATGCCCCGATCGATCAATCCGCACCTGCTCGGCTGGGGCGGGGTGCTGTTGTTGCTGACCTTACCCGCGCTGCTCGGCGCCCCTTGGACGCTGTCCGATTACGGTTTTGCGGCGATCCTGTTCGCGCTCGCCGGGGGCGCGATCGAACTCGGGCTGCTCGCATCATCGAACATCGCCTATCGCCTCGGCACGATGGTCGCGGTCGTCACCTCCTTCCTGCTGATCTGGGTCAACGCCGCGGTCGGGTTTCTGAGGAACGAGGCCAATCCGGCCAACGCGGTGTTCGGCATCGTCCTGCTGGTGGCGCTGGGCGGCGCGGTGCTGGCCCGCTTCGCCGCATGCGGCATGGCGCAGGCGATGACCGTCGCCGCCGCCGCACAGGCGCTCGCCGGGGTCATCGGCTACAGCCTCGGCTGGGCATCACCGGGCAGGGCCGGGGTCTATGAGGTGACGTTGGGCACCGGCATCTTCTGCACGCTATGGCTGACCAGCGCCTGGCTGTTCGCCCGCGCCGCGCGTCAATCGGCCCAGAGCCGCACCGCCAGCCCTTCGATATAATCCGCCGCCCGCGCCGCCGCCTGTCCGTCGTACAGCGCCGCCAGTGCCGCCGGGTCGAGCGCCTTCGCCTGATCGAGCAAGCCACGCCACGGCCCGAGCGACCCCGGCCACTGGTGCAGCGCCACCGCCGCGCCGACCTCGGCCAGCCGGTCGGCCTTGCGCGTCTGTTCGGCGAAGTAACGCCATTCGGGCGCGCAGATATAGGGACGGCCAACGCGGGCGATCTCGTGCACCGTATTGTCGCCGGCCGAGGCGATGACGACGTCGGCGGCGGCGATATGGTCAGTAACCCCATCGACCCAGCCGCGCTCGACAAGATTGCCGAAATCGGTCTCATGCCCTTCGCGGTGGACCGGCCCGATCACCAGCCACAGCGCGTCCGGCACCGCCCGCGCCGCCATGGTCAACGGGGCATAGGGCGTCCCCGCCCCGCCGCCACCGGTCAGCACCAGCACGACTTCCTTGTCGGGATCGATGCCCAGTTTCGCGCGTGCCTCGGCCTTGGACGGCACGGCATCGGTCGTCGTGCACAGCCCGCCGGTGTAACAGGTCTTGGCCCGGCCCCAGTCGGGGAAATCGTCCTGCTCGATTCGCTGATCGAACGGTGCCAGCAGCCCGACGCACGCCTGATAGGCGCCCATATGCCCCGGATCGGTGCGGTCGCCATGCATGCGGATCTTGATCGCTGGCACGCTGGCGATGCGCGACAGCAGCGCGATCTCCGCCGACACGTCGACCACGAACAGTGCGGGTGCTGCATCGTCGAGATGATCGAGGATCGTCCGCATCGTACGCCGCGTCGCCTCGACGCCCAACGGTACGCAGTGCAGCACCTCGGGCGTCGGCTGCTCGAACAGCGCCCGGGTCGGCACCGGCGCACCGATCATGTTGGGCAGCGCCACGATCTCGCTCGGTCGGTCGAAGCCGTCGAACAATTCGGGCCGCGCGCACAGGATCGTAACCGGCCGGTCGGCGGGAAGTTCGCGAATGATCGCCATCGCCCGATTGGCATGGCCGCGGCCCTGATGATGGATGAAGAAGGTGATCGGCCGCGTCGTCGTCATTTGCCCCCCCGGAGAAACCCGATTTTCTGCAAGCGCAGCAACGCAGGGGAACCGTTGCCGGCTCCCCGCGTAACCGGCATGACGAAAATTATTTCGGAATCACAACGATTTCCGATGATTCAGATGGGAATATGCACTGCATGACGACGCATGACGGCTGGTCCAATCCGCGCCCCGGCCTGACGATCCTGCGCCGCGGCGACGCGCCGATCCGTGCGATCCAGGTCTATGGCCAGCGTTGTTCGGGCACCAACGTCCTGATCCGTTCGATCGAGGCCAATCTCGGCCGCGCCGCCTTTACCGAACAACATGGTTTTAAACACTGGTTCGTGCCTGAACAGGTCCTGTTCCCGCGCGACGTTATGGTGCTGGCGGTCGCGCGCGATCCCGTCGACTGGGTGCGCAGCCTGCATCGCCAGCCATGGCACGCCCATCCCGAACTCAAGAAACTAGGCTTCTCCGACTTCATTCGCGCGCCGTGGCACAGCTATTGGGACAGCGAATTCTGGGGGGTCGAGGACGATCACCCGGTGCTGGGGCGTGAGATGCTGCACGAACGCTGCCCCGATACCGGCGAGCGCTTCGCCAACCCGCTCGCCAAGCGCACTGCCAAGCTGCGCCACTGGGCGGGACTGCACGACCGGGCGCACCATGTGGCGCTGCTGAGCCACGAAGCATTCTGTGCCGATCCGGCGGGGGTAATCGCCGATCTCGCCGCCGCCACGGGTCTGGCAATGGCCGAACCGTTCGTCGCGCAGGATACGTATAAGGGCCAGGGCCGGCGCGCCTTTACCCCGACCGCCTATGCGCCCGTATCCGACGCCGATCTCGCCCATATCCATGCATGGCTCGATCCGGCGGTCGAGGCGCGCTACGGCTTCATGATCCCCGAACCGCAGGCGCAGGCGGCGGAGTAGGTTCACGCGGAGACGCGGAGACGCGGAGGGGTTGCGTTCGCGGTTAAGCCCCTCCTCGCCTCCGCGTAAACCCTATCTACCCTTCGCCCGCCGCACCGATACCGCCAGCAGAACCGTCAACACCCCGGCGACGACCGCCCATATCGCCAGCCCCTGCCACGGCGTATAGCCGAACCATTCATCGGCAACAGTGCGCAGATAGCCCGGATCGAACCGCGCCTCGAACACCGCCACGGCCAGCGCGCGCGGTTCGTTCTGGGGCGCGGTGATCTCGGCGCTCGCAATCGCCATATTGAGCGTGACCGATCCGGCCAGCAACGCGGCGACGGCAAGGCGCGACCAGCGCGTCGCGCGTGCCCAGAACGCGCCGATGCCGATGCACAGGAACCCGACCGCCGGCAGCGCATGGCGCGGTCCGGTCGCATTGCCGCCGTCCCAGTAATAATAGGAGGCGTTGATGAGGAACGGCACCACCGCCCCCGCGACCGCCAACCAGCAGAGGTCGCGGGTCGCGGGATTGCGCACCAGCATCGCCAGGCCGAACGGCGCGACGACCAGGATCGGCGCCACCCACAACATGCCGCGCCGCTCGCCGAGGATCAGTTCGTAGAGCACATAGGGCTTGGGATAGGTCAGCCCGAACAGCCCCTCCTGCATCCCCGCGAAATCGGTGACCCCCGAATAGCCGAGCCGGAACACCGTCCCGAACGCGATCAGGTTATAGGCGAGCAGCACGACCAGCGCGCTGGCCCCCGCCGCCAGCGCGATGGCGACGGTCCGCACCGCTTCCCCCCGCGCGACCGTCCGCAGCCGCCACAGGGCGAAGCCCGCGACCGGCAAGCCGGCGATGAGCGCGGAATGCTCGATCAGCACCGCCCAGCCGAGCGCCAGCCCGGCAACGACTGCATGACCGGGCGACCGCTCCGCCCCGGTGCCCCGCCACACCGCCCAGGCGGCGATCAGCAGCAACGCCGCGACCGGAGCATGACCGAAGATCGTCGTCGACCAGCCCCAGATGGTGGTGCCAAGGCCATAGGCCAGCGCAGCGACCGCGCCCGCCTCGCCATCGCCGGTCGCCCGCCGGACCAGATCGTAGAGCAGCATCGCCGCCAGCGCGCTCAGCACCGCGCAGATCGTCACCGCGACCAGCCGGATGCGGATCTTCAGGAACCGGTTGAACTCGCGATTCTCGAAGCCGGGGACGAAGTCGTCAGCGCGCTGCCCCGACAACCGGTCGGCAATGGCGACGGCGGGGATGCCGAGCACGGTCATCCCCGGCGCCTTATCCGAATAATAATGGTTGCCGAACTGCGCCTTGTCGATCGTCAGGGCTGCGAATTCGTCGATCGTCGCGTCCCCCTGTTCGACCAGCGAGAGGGTGGCGAACATGCGCACGGCGTTGTTCGGATTGAACTCCCATGATCCGAACCAGGCGCACGAAAACCAGACCAGCAGCGCGATCAGCCACGCGACGGGATCGCGGCGGAGCGGTACGACCGGCACCGCCGTCATCCGATCAGAAGACCCGGTTGAGCAGCAGGTAGAGCGACCCGGACAGCAGCACCGACACCGGCAGCGTCAGCACCCATGCCATCAGCAGGTTGCGCACCGTCCCCATCTGCAACCCCGACCGGTTCGCCGCCATCGTGCCGGCGACGCCCGACGACAGGACATGGGTGGTCGATACCGGAAGCCCCAAGCTGTCAGCGCCGAAGATCGTGCCCATCGCCACCAGCTCGGCCGACGCGCCCTGCGCATAGGTCAAATGGGTCTTGCCGATCTTTTCACCGACGGTGACCACGATCCGCTTCCACCCGACCATGGTGCCGAGGCCGAGGGCGAAGGCGACCGCGACCTTGACCCATAGCGGGATGAAGCGCGTGCCGGCGTCGAGCGAACCGCGATAGTCGGTCAGCACCTGCTGATCGCGATCGTTCAGGCCCAGCGATTTTTCCTTCGCCATGCGCTTCACCGCTTCGGAGGCGAGATACATGTCGTTGCGCATATTGCCGCTGACCGCCGCCGGTACCTTGGCCAGCGAGCCGTACTCGCGCACCTGCCGGTCGATCGTGCCGACCAGTGCGGTGACGGCGGGCACGGTGCCGGCGTCCAGCTTGCGCTCGGTGATGTAGCGCTGGGTCTGGTTGCGCGCGGCGGTGTCGTCGAGCGCGACGCGCGGGCCGCGCGGGGCGAGGACCTGTACCGCCGCCGCGCTGTGCGCCGCGAACTGCGCCTCATATTCGGCAGGAACCGCGCGGTTGAGTGCATAGGCGGTCGGCACGGTGCCGATCAGGATCAGCATGATGAGGCCCATGCCCTTCTGCCCGTCGTTCGACCCGTGGGCGAAGCTGACGCCGGTGCAGGTGAAGATCAGCAGCGCGCGGATCCACAGCGGCGGCGGCGTGTCGCCGACCGGAGCCTCGTACAGCTTGCGGTTGCGCACCAGCGTCTTCATCGCGAGGAACAGCAAAGCGGCGACGCCGAACCCGATCAGCGGCGAGATCAGCAGCGCCTTGCCGATCTCGGTCGCCTTGTCCCAATCAACGCCGGCCGATCCGTTGCGCCCCTGCAGGATCGCGTTGGCGACACCGACGCCGATGATCGATCCGATCAGCGTGTGCGACGACGACGACGGGATGCCCAGCGCCCAGGTGGCGAGGTTCCACACGATCGCCGCGATCAGCAGCGCGAACACCATCGCAAAGCCCGACGACGACCCGACCTGCAGGATCAGTTCGATCGGCAGCAGCGAGATGATGCCGAACGCGACCGCGCCGGTCGACAGCAGCACGCCTAGGAAATTGAAGAAACCCGACCACACCACCGCGACATGGGCAGGCATCGAATTGGTGTAGATCACGGTCGCGACCGCATTGGCCGTGTCGTGGAAGCCGTTCACGAATTCGAAGCCCAGCGCGATGATGAGCGCGAGCACCAGCAGCGCGAACGGCATCAGCGTCAGCGGATCGACACTGGCCGCCGCCGCATCATGATATACGTTGTAGACGACATAGCCCAGTGCGGCGACGATCGCCGTGGCGAATCCAAACGTACCGGCGCGGCCGAAGCCGTCGTCCAGTTTCGGGCCGGGGCGTCCATCCCGCTCCAGCGCTGCGCTCGTCATCGAAATTCCCCTGCCGAATGGACGAATCGCCCTACTGGCGAAGTGTGACAGTTCCACACCGCCCCCGCGTCGGCATCGCGATCGGCGAGGCGCCCATAGCGGATGGAAGATGCTTTGGCGATATGCCGCGCATATGCGTACGATTCCGGAACGCCTGCGTCACCGGCCCGCCACACTATGCGCGCCAAATGCCGGTCAGGGCAGGATGCGCAGCCGTTCGATCACCACGCCCGGATCGATCATCCACAACCTGATGCGGTGCCGCCCGGCCTTCGCCACGGGATGGCGCGACCGGGTCGCGCGCACCGCGTTGCTGACCGCCTCCGCCCATTCCTTCTCGCCGGTCCCCTGCCACAGGTCGATCACCTGCGGCGCGGCATCGTCGATGGCGATGGCATAGCGTCGCCCGCTGCCGGTGACGTCGAGCGACGGCGCCGCCAGCACCTCGATCGTCGCGGTGCCGGCGGGGAGCGTGACCTGATAGTCGAGCGCCGGTCCCTTGCCGGGCGATTGCGCCGCCGCGGTCTGCGGCCAGGGCATCACCGCGCGACCGGCAATGCCGAGGCCGGGGACCGTCACCCAGCGCACCGCCCCAGCGGGGCGGGTGGCGGTGAACGCCGCCGCGTCGATCTCGGTCGCCTTCGCCTTCGCCGGGGGCTGGACCGCGACCGGTGTGCGCGGCGTGCCGGGCGCCACGCGGCGGACCTCGGGCATCCCATCGGTGTCGGGCTGTTGCCAGCTGGTATAGCCGATATGCGTCTGCGCCATCATGTGCCGCCACTTGCCGCCGTTCAGCCCTTCATAGCGCACACGGATCGCACGATCGTTGGCGAACAGCCGCTCTGCCTCATCCGCAAGGCGGTTGGCTGCCGGATCGCCCGCCGCCGCCGCCGCGCGGTTGCGCGCGACCGTCACATACAGCCGGGCGAGATTGCCCGCCGCCTCGACCGGATGCGCGACCAGTTGGTAAAAGGCATCCTGCGCGGCGACCTTCGGCCGCACCGCTGCGACATCGCAATCGAGCGCCGCCCATTCGGCGAGCACCCGATCGGCGGTGCCGTCGGTCAGGCTCCAGCTGTCGGGCGACCATAGTTCGGGCTTCTGCCGCGCCAGATAGCGGGTCGTGCGGTCGAGGATCGATGCGATCGCCGCCGCCTGCCCCGCCCCGAACTGTTCGGCGGCCCAGCGGCGATGATAGTAGGCCATCGCGTCCATCGTCATCGCCTTGGGATTCCACGCCATGTCGAGGAAGAAGCTGGTCGGCAGCTCCATCGGCTTCAGGTCGCCGACATTGACGATCCACATCCGCTCGACGCCATGCGCGTCGGCCAGCGCCATCTGTTCCCAGGTTCGAGAAATCTGGTTGGTGTTGAGCCACTTGTAATTGCGAGGGCCCCCGACATAATCGAAATGATAATAGACGCCGTATCCGCCCGGCCGCGTTTCCCCGGCCTTCGGCAAACGACGGATATTGCCCCAATTGTCGTCGGCGAACAGCAGGGTCACGTCGTCGGGTGCGCGCATGCCCTGATCGTAATAATCCTGCACTTCCTTGTAGAGCGCCCAGACCTGCGGCGTCTGCGCGGCCGGCTTGCCCGTCACTTCGGCGATGATGCCGCGCTGGTCGGCGACGATGCGTTCGAGCAGCTTGGTCGCGGTACCACTGGTCATCGGTTCGTCGCCGTCGCCGCGCATGCCGACCGTAACCACAGCGTCGCGCCCGGCATTGCGCACGATCCCTTCGCGCCAGAAACCGCGCAGCTTCTCGGCATTGGTCGTGTAATCCCACGCCCCGCCCTTGCCCCGCGCCCATTCGACATGCGCGCGCTGCATCGGTTCGTGGTGCGAGGTGCCGAGCACGATCCCCATCCGCTGGGCCAGCGCTGCGCTCGCGGGATCGTCCTGCCACAGCGACTTGCCCCACATCGCCGGCCACAGATAATTGCCCTTCAGCCTGAGCGTCAGTTCGAACACCCGCTGGTAGAAGCGCGCATTGACCCCGCCGAAACTGCTGCGCGCCCATTCGCCCAGCGCCGGTTCCTCGTCGTTCAGGAAAATGCCGCGATAGCGCACTTGCGGCGCATCGATCCGCCGGCCCGCCGTCACATACAGGTTCGGGCGCACCGGCACCGGCACATCGGCCCACCAGCTCCAGGGCGACACGCCGGCGCGGCGCGACAGGTCATAGGTGCCGAAGATCGCGCCGCGCTTGTCGGCGCCGACGATCACCAGCGCCCGCTTGACCCCCGGCAGCGGCGCCTCGACCACCTGCTGGACATAACCCTCCCAGCGCCCCTTCAGCGTCGATACGTCCAGCTTGCCCGCTGCCACCAGCGCATCGATCGCCGGGCTTTGTCCCAGCACGCCGATCAGCACCGCCCGATCCTGTGCCCAGCCGCTGCGGCCGGCAAGGCCGGTCAGGTCGTGCGCCAGATCCTCGGCGGCATCGCGCACCCCGGCATCGGCCATCGGCTCGGTCACGACCCATGCCGGCACCCCGCCCTCGATCAGCGTCAGCGCGCCGTTCGACGCCGTTTCGCACACCGCCACGCTGCCGGTGCACGCCAGCGCGGGAGTGGAGATAAGCAGCGCGATCGTCGCGGCCAGCAGGCAGGTACGCATCGACAGTTCCTTCGTATGAATTCAGCGCAGCGCGGTGATCGCGACGCGCGTCGGGGCAAGGCCGTCGGCCTCGGCAATCAGCGTGATCGGCCCGCTCGAGCGCGCCCGCACGATCGCCAGCGCCTTGCCGTTAAAGGCGTTGCGGACAGCCGAAGGGAACGCAGTCAGGTCGGTCGGGTCGCCATTGTCGGTCGCGACCAGTTCGCCCGCCCCCTCGATCCGGAAGCGCACCGAGTTTTTCGCGCGCGGAGCGATCCGCCCCTGTGCATCGACCACATCGACCGTGACATAGGCCAGGTCGCGCCCGTCGCCGGCGATCCGTGCGCGATCGACGCTCGCCTTCAGCGCGCTCGCCGGACCGGTCGTGACGACGCGCTCGGTCGCCCATGGCTGGCCGCCCTTGTACGTCACCACCTTCACCTCGCCCGGCTGATAGGTGACGAAATCCCAGCGGAAGCGATAGGCATAGGGCGCGCGGGTCAGCCGCCCCTGCGACACGCCGTTGACGAACAGCTCCGCCTCATCGGCCGAACTGAACACATGCACCGGCGTCACCTGTCCCTCGCGCCCCGGCCAGCTCCAATGCGGCAGGATGTGCGCGAATTTCAGCTCGGGCCGCCAGCGCGCCTGATACAGCCAGAACCGGTCCTTCGGGAAACCGGCTAGGTCGACGATCCCCGAATAGCTGCTGCGCGAGGTATAATAGGGCGTCGGTTCGCCGATATAGTCGAAGCCGGTCCACACGAATTCGCCCGCCACCCCCGGATTCTGGTCGATCGCCGAAAATTCGCGGTCGGGCGACGATCCGAAATCGGCGGCGTGCAGTTCGTAGGCGCTCACCTGATGCGTATCGGGATCGCCGCCCGAACCGGGGCGGACCGGCCCGCTGATGCTGCCCGACACCGGGAACAGATATTCGCCGCGGCTGCTCAGCGCCGACGCGCTCTCGCTCTGGAACAACACCTTGGTCGGGAATTTCGCGCGGAACGCCGGATATTGCCCCGGCAGGGTGCGGATGCCACCGCCCTGATAGTTGATGTTGATGACGTCCATTTCGGCAGGCAACGGCATGTCCGGCTTGGCATAGTTCATCGCGCTGGTCGCCGGACGCGTATCCTCCTGCCGCACGATCGACACCAGTTCGCGCGCGATCTTCGCGCCTGCTTCGCCGGTATATTGCTCGCCGACCTCGTTACCGACGCTCCAGAGCATGATCGAGGGGTGATTGCGGTCGCGGCGCAGCATCGCGCGCAGATCGGCCTCGTGCCAGTCGGGAAAGATCAGGTGGAAATCGAGCGGCGTCTTCTTGCGCTCCCACGAATCGAACACCTCGTCGATCACCAGGAAACCCATGCGATCGGTCAGGTCGAGCAGTTCGGGCGCGGGCGGATTATGGCTCATGCGGATCGCATTCACCCCCATCTCGCGCAATATCTCCAACTGCCGCTCGGCGGCGCGGACATTGAACGCCGCGCCGATCGCGCCGAGGTCATGATGGTTGTTGACCCCGTTCAGCCGCACCGGCTGACCATTCACCAACACCCCCTGCGCCCCCGCAAAACGGATGTCGCGCACCCCGAACGGCGTTTCGTAGCGATCGACCACCCGTCCGTTCACCCGCACGGTCGACAACGCGACATAGCGGTTGGGGGTCTGGGTCGGCGGCGGTCCCCACAGCCGGGGATTGGTCAGCATTGTGCTGCCATCGAAGCGCACGCTACCCTTCGCGGCGACCGTCTGCCGCAGCGGCGCGACGCGCGCCACGACGCCGCCGGTGCGCTTGCCCGCCGCATCGAGCGCGAACAGCTCGCTCGCCACTTCGACCTGCGCCGGCGTCGTCCCGTCATTGTCGATGGTCAGCGCCAGCGTCACCTCGGCGCGCTCTGCGCTGACGGTCGGCGTTCGGACGATGCTGCCCCATTGGCTGACATGGACCGGCGCGGTCTTCACCAGCCACAGGTCGCGGTACAGCCCCCCGCCCGGATACCAGCGCGCCGATTCCCCCGGATTGTCGAGCCGGATCGCCAACTGGTTGCGCCCGCCGGGCACGACATGCGGCGTCAGGTCGAGCCGCCAGCTATTATAGCCATAAGGCCAGCCGCCGATCAGCTTTCCGTTCAGCCATACCGTCGCATAGGACATGGCGCCATCGACATCGAGGAAGATCGACTTGCCCTTGTCCTTCGCCGGAATGTCGAGCGTCCGTCGATACCAGCCGATCCCCCAACTCTTCAGCCGCCCCATGCCGCCATAGGGTCCATCCTTCAGGAACGGCCCGGCGATCGCCCAGTCATGCGGCAGCGTGACGCGCGTCCAATCCCTGTCGTCATAATCGCCGCGGACATAGGCGACGTCGCTGCCGGGGTCGCCTGCCGGGCGGACATGGCGCTTGGCCGGATCGGCGATGAAGGCGTTGGCGCTCGGCAGGATCCAGGGTTTGAGCACCTGCGCGCCGCCGGCCGCGACCGCCGCCGCCGCCTCGGGTTCGGCGTCCGCGACCTTGCCATCGGCGCTGCGTTCGACCGTCGGCCGCACGTCGTAGCGCAGATCGACGCGGTTGCCCGCCGGATCACCCCGCTGGAACCGCCAGTCGCTGTCGATGCGGATGCGTTCGCGCGGCGCCTGTGCCACGGCCGGCGCGACCATGGCGACGACCATGCCGATCGACAGGGTCGCGACGGGCCAGTTCGCAGGGCTGAATAGATGCCGCATCGCCTCTCCGGGATCGCTGGTTCGCGACGAAACTGCTCCGGCCGCCGCTTTTCGTTACCGGTATCATCCTTGGCCGATCGCCCCTCGTCAACCATGCCGGACCGATTTTGCCATTCCAATCTATCGCAGTGTCCTGACCGGAATGCCTTTTCGGACATGCCGACCTTCGACAAAACCCCGGACCTTGACCGGGGGGTCGCTTCTGCCAGCCAATATTCTGAAGCCAGCCAATCAACGCCAATAGCACCCGCCCGACCGGCCCGACCAATTTAAGCTGACTGGCTTGACGGACTGATGGTGATAGCGCTACCAGTCATAACAAGTCATTCGCATCGAATGGACGCGACCCCGAATTCGGGGCGTTGGTGTGGGAGAGTTGAGATGTTGACGAACACCCTGTTGCGCCGTGCCGGTACCGTGTCGGCGCTCTTGCTCGCCGGCACCGCCTGGCCCGCGCTCGCCCAGACCGCGACCACCACCGTCAACGAGGCCCCGACCACGCAGACGCAGGACGGCGCCGGCGCGACCCAGCCGACCGCGATCGATTCGACTGATCAGGCCCCGGCCGATCCGTCGCTGACCGGCAACGACGAAATCGTCGTCACCGGCTATCGCGCGTCGCTCGCCAGCCAGACCAATGCCAAGCGCAACTCGATCGGCTTCACCGACACGATCTTTGCCGAGGATATCGGCAAGTTCCCCGACACCAACATCGCCGAATCGGTCAACCGCATCCCCGGCGTGACGATCAGCCGCGAAGTCACCGGCGAAGGCGCCAACGTCGCGATCCGCGGCCTCGGCACCAACTTCACCCGCGTGCTTCTGAACGGCGCGCCGGTCGCGATCGCCTCGGTCCGCTTCGATGCGCAGAGCACCAATCGCGAGGTCGATCTCGACCTGATCCCGACCGAGCTGTTCACCCAGCTGACCGTCAGCAAGTCGCCGACCGCCAGCCAGATCGAAGGAGGTGCGGCCGGCACCGTCAACCTGCGCTCGGCGCGCCCCTTCGACAATCCCAAGCCCTATATCAGCTACGGTCTGCAGGGGTCGAAGGTCAGCAGCGCCGACAAATGGGGCTATCGCGGCCATGTGCTGGCCAGCGCCACCTTCGGTGATTTCGGCATCCTCGTCGGCGGTGCGGCGGTCCACAACCAGTTCCGCGTCGACGGGTTCGAGACGATCGGCTGGACCAACCCGAACCTGACCGCGGCGCAGAGCAGCAGCGCGACGCGCAACGCGACCGGCGGCGGCAACTTCACCATTCCCGGCACGGTGCCTGCCAATGCCGGCAACGGGCTGATCCCCGGCACCGTCATCGACGAAGCGTTTTTGCTGCGCAACAATCCGGGTGCGACGATCCAGCAGATCGACAACGGCCTGCTCCCGCGCCTTGGCCGCCCGCGCACCGAAATCGGCGAGCGCACCCGCTATAACGGTCTTGTCAGCCTCGAATGGCGGCCGAGCGACGCGCTGCATTTCTATGTCGACGGCATGTATGCCAAGCGCGATACGGAGTTCACGCGCAACGCGATGAACTGGGCAGTGCGCAACGGCGCCGCGATCCCGCTCAACACCACCTATGACAAGACCGACTGCGCGGCCGGCTGCACCGTCACCGGCGGCACCTATGCCAATGCCCAGTTCTTCCTCGAATATCGCCCGTACAAGGACACGCAGGACTATTGGGGCGTGAACCCCGGCGTGGAATTCGTCGTCAATGATTTCATCAAGGGCGACCTGCAGGCGAACTACACGCAGAGCAATTTTCGCCGCGAAAGCCCGACCTTCCTCGTGATCACCCCCGCCAGCAGCGGCACGACCGTCACCTACCAGAATGATGGCGGCATCCCCTCGATCACCAGCAACATCGACCTGAACGACCCGCGCAACTTCGGCTGGGCCGGCGGCGGTCGTGTCAACCTGAATGGCGAGGAACGCCGGACCGAGACGCGCGGCGTGCGCGGGAGCCTGTTGTTCGGCGACGACCAGCGCTTCAGCGTCCGCGTCGGCGGCGCCTATGACGATACGCAGCGTCGTATCACCCCGTTCGACAATACCAATCCGTGGCAGGCCGCGATCTGCGGCAACAATCCGAACGTCATCCTGCCGGGTCCGAACCGCCAGCCGCTGTGCGACGGCGCAAACCAGCCAGGAACGGTCGCGCCCAGCGGCTATCCGACCTATCCGGGCTATGGCACCGGCTTTACCGCCGGCGGCCAGCCGCTGGTCTATGGCGGGTCGCTGATCCCGACCGCTGCCGTGCCCTCGTTCCTGCTGCCCGGCGACAACGGCTTCATCACCGTCGACTGGGCCAAGGTGAAGGCGGCGACCGGCTATGACCAGCTGCTCGCCGGCGCGACCGAAATCGGGTCCGGCAGCAGCGGCGCGAATGGCGGCCTCATCCGCGAAAAGGTCACCGGCACCTTCATCGAGATGAACGACGTCATCGATATCGGTGACAACGACACGCTGCGGCTCAACGGCGGCGTGCGCTATGTCCGTACCGAACAAATCGTCGGCGGGCGCACCACCATCCCCAACCCGCTCAATACGCGGGGCGGCGTGACCTGCCCGGGCAGCAGCGCCAACAACTTCGCGCTCGACGGGTCGTGCTATCCGGCGATCATCAACTTCACCGAGACGAACCGGCTCTATTCGAACTTCCTGCCCTCGGCGAGCGTCGCCTACAGCTTTGGGCGCAAGGCGGTGGCGCGCGGCTCGATCTCGCGGACGATGACCCGGCCCGATCCGAACCAGCTGCTGCCCGGCGCGTCGTTCACATCGCCCTCGGCCGATGTCGGTACGCTCGGCAACAATGCGCTCAGCCCGTACATCTCGGACAATATCGATCTCGGCTTCGAATATTATACCGGCGGTGAAGGGGTCATCGCGTTCGCGGCGTTCCGCAAATCGATCACCGGCTTCACCGTCAACGGCATCACCACCGTGCCCTTCTCGACGCTCGAACCGTTCGGCATCACCTTCGCCTCGCTGACCCAGGCACAGCAACAGGCGCTGCTCGACCGCGCCCGTCCGGCGGGGATCGCGCCCGAAGCGGTGCCGGTGCAGATCCAGCAGCAGGTGAACGCCGACGGCAAGCTGAAGGTCAATGGCCTGGAATTCCAGGTCACCCAACCGCTCGACTTCCTGACCCGCTATATCGGCGTCGAAGGCTTCGGCGTGCAGGGCAATCTGACGCTGATCGACCAGCGCGGCGAGGGTCAGGGCGCACCGGCGATCGCGCTGGGCGTCGCGCCGACCACCTATACCCTGACTGGCTATTATGAAGGCAACGGCCTGTCGGCGCGGCTAACCTATACCTATAACGAAGGATCGCAGGGCTCGGGCCTGAACCAGAACGGCCTGCCCGCCGCCGCGATCTTCGGGCGCAGCTATGGGCAGCTCGACTTCTCCGGCAATCTCGACCTCGGCAAGATCCTCGGCAACGATTACCTGCCGACCGTCGTCGTCAACGTCATCAACATCACCAAGGAAGCGCAGTCGAGCTACTTCCAGTTCCCGAACGCGACCTTCAACGAATACAATCCCGGCCGCACCTTGCTGGTCGGCGTGCGCGGTCGCTTCTGATCGCGCCTACCCTTCCCCCAACTGACGGGCGTGGCCGATCCCTCGGCCACGCCCTTTTCTTTGCTTGACGTGGCTGTCCGGTTCGCCGCACCGCAGCACCGTCATGACCAACCGCATCGATCCGCCGCGCGCCGGACGGCGCAACCGTCGCGACACGCTCGACGAGCGAACCTGCCAGATGATCTGCCCGATCGCCGCGGCGATGGTCGGCGTCTGCCTGACCGGCATCGGCCTGCTGCATGTCACCATCACCTTCCGCGCGCGCCAGACCATCGCCGACGACCTGTTGTCGATCGACGCGCTGATCTTCCTGATCGCGACGCTCAGTTCCTATTTCGCGTTGCGCGTCCAGGGCGTGCGCCGCCTGCACTGGCTGGAGCGGATCGCCGATGCGACGTTCATCTCGGCGATGCTGCTGCTGACCGCCGCCTGTTTCCTCATCACCTATTCGCTCAACCAATAGATTACCGATTGTTCAGCGCGCGCTGAACGCCCGGCAAGAATGCGGCGGCTACACGGCGTAGCATGAACGGGATACGAGCGACGTGCCGGTGGTTGGCGATACTGGCGGCGGCACTGGCGGTGCCGGCCTCGGCGGCGGAGGCACCCGCCGGCCTGTGGATCAGCCCGCATCACGACGTGGCGGTCCGCACCGCGCCGTGCGGAGACCGGTTGTGCGGCTGGGTCGTGTGGGCCAGCGCCACTGCTGAGGCCGATGCCCGCGCTGGCGGCACCGACCGGCTGATCGGCACCGAACTGCTCGAAGACTATCGTGCCGACGGGCGCGGTACCTGGTCGGGCACGGTGTTCGTCCCCGACATGGGCCGGCGCTTTTCCTCGCGCATCGAACTCGCCACCGCCGATCGCCTGCAGATCCGCGGCTGCCTGATCGGCGACATGCTGTGCCGGACCCAGCGCTGGACCCGCATCGCCCAGGTGCCGCATGGCTGAGCTCCGCCGCTGGATCGAACGCTATCGCACCCCGCTCGGGGTGCTGGTCGTCCTCGCGCTGATCGGGCTCGGTTTCGCCGCGCTCGAACATCTGACGCAGGAGGTGCGCTTCGCCGATGTCCGTGCGGCGATGCACGCGCTGTCGCCGCACCGGATCGTGCTGGCGCTGGTCGCGACGGCGGGCAGCTACCTGGCGCTGACCTTCTACGACCTGCTGGCGCTGCGCGTCATCGGCCGCCCGCTGCCGTGGCGCACCGCCGCGCTCGCCTCCTTCACCAGCTATACGCTCAGCCACAATCTCGGCCTTGCCCTCCTGACCGGCGGATCGGCCCGCTACCGCATCTACACCAGCGCCGGGCTCGACGGCCCCGATGTCGCGCGCGTCGTCGCCATCGCCAGCGGCACCTTCTGGGCCGGGGTCGTCAGCGTCACCGGCGCGGCGCTGTTGCTCCACCACGGCCCGCTCGATCTGGTCGGACTGAAGCTGAGCGCCATGCAGGTCGCGCTCGCCGGCTGGACGATCGCCATCCTCGCCATTGCCTCGCTCGCCGCCTGCGCACTGGTCCGCAGCCCGATCCGCCTGTTCGGCTTCACCATCCCGCTGCCGACGCCGACGCAACTGTTTTTACAGATCGCCATTGCGCTGATCGACATCAGCTGCGCCAGCGCCGCGCTGTTCGTGCTGATCCCCGGCGCGACCCCGGCGCTGCTCCCCGCCTTCATCCTCGCCTATGCGCTCGGCATCGTCGCGGCGGTCGTCACCCATGTCCCGGGCGGCATCGGCGTGTTCGAGGCGGTGGTGCTGGCGGTCGTCCCCGCCGGTCGCGCGACGCTGTTCGCCGCGTTGATCGCGTACCGCGTGCTCTATTACCTGTTGCCGCTCGCGCTCGGCATCCTCGTGCTGGCATGGCATGAGGGCGCACGGCAGCGGCGGCGCTCGGTCCGTTTCCTGTCGGGCGTGCGCGCGGTCGCCACCGGCGTCGCCCCGCTCGCCTTGAGTGCCGCGACCTTCACCACCGGCGCGATGCTGCTGCTGTCGGGATCGCTTCCGTCGGTCCGCGCGCGCATGGGCGACCTCGCCGCGATCCTGCCGCTGCCGATGATCGAGGCGAGCAGCATCGCCGCCAGCCTGACCGGCACCGGCCTGCTGCTGCTGGCCCCGGCTCTGTATCGCCGGCTCGACGGGGCGTTCGTCGCCGCCCGTGGATTGCTGATCGTCGGCGCGATCTTCTCGATCGGCAAGGGGCTGGATTATGAGGAAGCGACGATCTGCCTGACCGTCGCCGCGTTGTTGCAATGGACGCGCAGCGCCTTCTACCGCCGCACGACGCTGACCAGCCAGCCGATCGGCCCCGGCTGGATCGCGTCGGTCGCGGCGGTCATCGCGCTGACCATCTGGGCGGGCTTCTTCGCCTATCGCCACGTGCCCTATTCCGAAAATCTGTGGTGGAAATTCGCGCTGCACAGCGATGCGCCCCGCTTCCTGCGTGCGTCGCTGGGCGTGATCGTCATGCTGGGCGGGGCCTGTATCTGGCGGCTGATGGCACCGACCGCCGCCCCGCTGCGAGCCGCGCCCTCCGCCATCGACGCCGCCAGCGTCCGCCGCATCCTGAACGCCGCCAACCGCACCGATGCGATGCTGGCGCTGACCGGCGACAAACGCTTCCTGCTGTCGCAGGCGGGCGACGCCTTCGTCATGTATCAGGTGCACGGTGCCAGCTGGATCGCGATGGGCGATCCGGTCGGCCCCCGCGCGGCATGGGGCGAACTGCTCTGGAACCTGCGCGACCTTGCCGACCGCGAACAGGGCCGGCTGCTGCTTTACGAAGTCTCCTCGCCGGTCCTCGACATCGCCATCGGCATGGGCCTCAACATCGTCAAATATGGTGAGGATGCGGTGGTCGACCTCACGACCTTCACCCTCGACACCCCGCGGCTGCGCGCGCTGCGCAAGTCCGAACGCGCCGTCGCACGCAAGGGCGCGACGCTGCACATCGTCGCCGCCAGCGAACTCGGCACCATCATCGACGAACTTGAAAGCGTGTCCGACGAATGGTTGGCGGCCAAGGCGCAGCGCGAAAAGGGCTTCAGCCTCGGCCATTTCGACCGCGCCTATCTCAGCCATTTCGACGTCGCGGTGGTGACGATCGACGACCGCATCGTCGCCTTCGCCAATCTGTGGCTGACCGCGTCGAAGAACGAGGCCTCGGTCGACCTGATGCGCCATCGCAGCGACGCGCCGCCGGGCACGATGGACTTCCTGCTCGTCGACCTGATGCTGTGGGCGCAGGCACAGGGCTATGCCCGCTTCTCGCTCGGCATGGCGCCGCTGTCGGGGATCGAGGATCGCCGGCTCGCCCCCGCCTGGGCCAAGGCAGCGGCGTTCATCTTCCGCCATGGCGAGCGTTTCTACGGCTTCCGGGGCCTGCGCACCTACAAGGAGAAGTTCGCACCGGGCTGGGAACCGCGCTACATCGCCGGCCCCGGCGGCATCGGGTTGTTGCAGGCGCTGCGCGACCTGTCCCGCCTGATCGGCCGGCCGCAGCCCGCCCAATATCTGCCCCCCGCCCCCGCGTCCGGCGCCCCCTCGGACGAAGCGAAAGTCCATCCATGACCCTGTCGCCACGCGCCCGCCGCCGCCACCGCCTGCGCCGCCGGATCGGCATCGGCGCGTTGCTTGCCGGGCTGCTGATGCTGCTCGCCTTGGCCGCGCCCGCGCTCCACCTGATCGATACCCAGTCGATCCGCTTCTTTCAGGGGCGCAAGCATCCCGACGTCGTCGCCGTCTATTTCTCGGGCGACATGGGGCTGCGCTTCGGCATGGGCAGCAAGGTCGTGCCCGCGCTCGCCGCGCACGGCATACCGGTGATCGGGGTCAGCTCGCCGGTCAATTTCGGCACGACCCGCAGCCGGGAACAGGCCGATGCCATCGTCACCGGCGCGATCCGCACCGCGCTGGCGCAGACCGGCGCGCGCCGGGTGATCCTGATGGGCCAGTCGTTCGGCGCCGATATCGTCTCGGCAATCGCCCCCGACCTGCCCGCCGACCTGCGCGCGAAGGTCGCGGCGATCAACGTCGTCGTGCCGGCACAGACGGTCTTCTTCCGCTCCGACCCGACCGGCATCCTCTATCACGGCACGCCCGACGCGCATCCGGAGGCGGCGATGCGCGCGCTGCACTGGGCGCCGGTCATCTGCATCTATGGCAAGGATGAATCCGACAGCCTGTGCCCGACCCTGCGCGGCAGCGGTGCGCAGGTCGTGGGGCTCCCCGGCGGCCATTTCCTGCGCAACGACGACCAGCTGCTGATCGCGACGATCCTCGCGACGCTGCGCACCGCCGACCCGTCGATCCTGACGTAAAGAATCTAAGGGCTCGCCCTTGAACCGGACACTTTGTCCGCTTATTGTGCGGTGCAGCGGGCGACAGGGCGTTCCGCGACTCTCCGGAACGACGACCCATGACCGACCAGCAGCCCGTTGAAGCGTCTGCCACCGTGCAGGACGAACCCGTCCGGACCCGCAAGAACGGCCGGGCAAAGGTCATCCTGCTGCTCCTGCTCGTCGTCGCGCTGGTCGCGGGCATCTGGTGGTACGTAAACTACCAGAACCACGGCAAATATATGCAGGAGACCAATGACGCGACCGTCCAGGCCGATATGGTGACGATCGCCCCGCGCGTGTCGGGCTATGTCGCCGAGGTGCTGGTCCGCGAGAATCAGGACGTGCGCCCCGGCCAGCCTTTGGTCCGCATCGACCCGCGCGACGCGCGCGCACAGGCGGCGCAGGCCGAGGCGCAGATCGCCGTCGCCGGCGCGCAGGCCGATGCCGCCCGCGCCCAGATCGCCGAACAATATGCCGCGATCGAGCAGGCGCGCGCGCAACTCGCCGCCGCGCGCAGCAAGGCCGCCTATGACGCGGCCGAGGTCGCCCGCTATCGCCCGCTCGCCGCCTCGGGCGCCGAAACCCGCCAGACGCTCGCCCAACTCGAAGTCACCGCGCGCCAGTCGGCCGACAATGTCCGCGCGGCGCAAGCCGCGCTCGCCGCGCAGCAGCGCCGCGTCGGCTCGCTCGACGCCCAGGTCGCGCAGGGCCGTGCACAGGGACAGGCCGCCCGTGCCCAGCTTGCCGCCGCCAGCGTCGATGTCGGCGCGACGCAACTGACCGCGCCGATCGGCGGGCGGGTCGGCGACCGGACGGTGACGATCGGCCAATATGTCCAGGCCGGCACGCGGCTGATGTCGATCGTACCGCTCGACCGGCTTTATATCACCGCCAATTTCAAGGAAACGCAGCTCGCGCTGATGCGGCCGGGCCAGCCGGTCGACATCCATGTCGACGCGCTCGACGATGTGCCGGTCAATGGTCGGGTCGAAAGCATTGCGCCGGGCACCGGTGCCCAATTCTCGCTGCTGCCGCCGCAGAACGCGACCGGCAACTTCACCAAGATCACGCAACGTGTTCCCGTCCGCGTCTCGATCGAGGCGACGCCCGCCGCCCGCCGCCTGCTGGTCCCCGGCCTGTCGGTGACCGTCACCGTCGACACCAGATCGGCTAGGCAAGAGATCGAACAGCTCCGCGAGCAGGCGGGCCGCTGACATGGCCAGCGCGGCGATGACGGCCGCCCCGCCACAGCGCGCCGATCTCGGCGCGTGGCTGGCGGTGATCGCCGGCAATCTCGGCGCGCTGATGGCGACGCTCGATATCTCGATCGTCAATTCGGCGCTGCCAACTATCCAGGGCGAGATCGGCGCCAGCGGGACCGAGGGGACGTGGATCGCCACCGCCTATCTGGTCGCCGAAATCGTCATCATCCCGATGGCCGGCTGGTTGCAGCGGATGCTGGGCCTGCGCACCTTCCTGCTGATCGCCGCCGGGCTGTTCACGATCTTCTCGGTCGTCTGCGGCATCGCCACCACCCTGCCAATGATGATTATCGGCCGCGTCGGACAGGGGTTCACCGGCGGGGCGATGATCCCGACCGCGCAGACGATCATCGCCCAGCGCCTGCCGCGGTCGCAGCAGCCGATCGGCATCGCCGTGTTCGGCGTCACCGCGATCCTGGGGCCGGTGCTGGGGCCGCTGGTCGGCGGCTGGCTGACCGAGAATATCAGCTGGCACTATGCCTTCTTCCTCAACATCCCGATCTGCGCGATCCTCGTCACGCTGCTCCTGGTCGGTCTGCCGCATGAGAAGGCGAAGCTGGAACTGTTCCGCGAGGCCGACTGGTTCGGCATAGCCGGCCTCACGCTCGGCCTCGGCGGCCTGACCGTGTTGCTTGAGGACGGGCAGCGCGAACAATGGTTCGATTCCGAACTGATCCGCTGGATGGCGTTCGTCAGCGCCGTCGGCTTCGGCCTGCTTTTCTATGGACAGGCGACGTCGCCGCGCCCGATCATCAAGCTGAAACTGCTGCTCGACCGGCAATTTGGATCGGTCGCGCTGATGGGCGTCGTCCTCGGCATCGTCCTCTACGGCACCAGCTACGCCATCCCGCAATTCCTCGCCGCGCTCGCCAATTACAATGCGTTGCAGGCGGGCAAGGTCGTGCTGCTGTCGGGCATCCCCAGCCTGATCCTGATGACGATGGTTCCGATCCTGCTCAAACGCGTCGACATCCGCATCGCCGTATCGGCCGGGCTGCTCATCATGGGCAGCGCCGCGCTGCTCGACGCGAATCTGACCGCGCAGTCGTCGGGCCCCGACTTCACCGCGTCGCAGCTGCTGCGCGGCGTCGGCCAGATATTGGCGATGCTGTTCCTCAGCCAGGCCTGCGTCCGCTCGGTCCCGCCCGAGGATGCCGGCGATGCATCGGGCCTGTTCAACGCGGTGCGCAATCTCGGCGGCAGCTTCGCGCTCGCCGGCATCTCGATCCTGCAGGACCAGCGCATGTATTTCCATTCGCGCCGGATCGAGGAAACGCTGAGCGCCAACAGCCCGTCGGTCCAATCCTATGTGACCGGTCTCGGCCAGTCGGTCGGCGACCAGAGCGCCGGTTTACGCCTCCTGTCGCAACAGATCGCGCAGCAGGCGCTGACCATGACGTATAACGACATCTTCTGGATCATGGGCGTCGGCGCCTTCGCCGTCCTGCCTTTGGTCCTGTTTCTGCGGCCGCTGCCCACGGGCGCCGAACCGGCAATGGTGCATTGATGACGCGATCTTCCCCCCTGCTCGCCCTGTTGCTGCTCGGTGCCTGCACTGTCGGCCCGAACTATGCCGGCCCGCCCGCGACCGCGTCGGATGCGACCCGCTTCGTCCGTGCGACCGATGCGGCGCTCACCCCCGCCCCCGGCCTCGCCCGCTGGTGGGAAGGATTGAGCGACCCACTGCTCACCCGCCTCGTCGACGACGCGCTGACCCATAGCCCGACCATCGACCTCGCCACCGCCCGGCTACGCGAAGCCGAGGCGCGCCTCGGCCAGCAACGCGCCGGACAGCTTCCCTCTGCCAGCGCCAACGGCACTGCCATCTTCGCCGAACTCCCCCCGCTCGAACCGGGATCGGGCAGCACCACCGCCAGCTTCTACAATCTCGGCCTCAATGCGTCGTGGGAGGCCGATCTGTTCGGCGGCGGCCGCCGCACGGTCGAACAGGCGCAGGCCACCGCCGGCGCTCGCCGCGCCGACCTTGCCGATGCACAGGTATCGCTGTCCGCCGCGGTCGCGCAGGCCTATGTCGCGCTGCGCGACGTCCAGGCGCGCATTGCGCTCAGCGACACCAACGCCCGCCTGCAACAGCGCCAGCTCGACCTGACCCGTCAGCGCTTCGCCGCCGGCACAGCCTCCAAACTGGCGATCGAGCGGCTCCAGACCCAGCTGGAGAATACGCAGGCGGAGGCGATCCCGCTCGCCGCACAACGCGACGAATATCTGAACCAGCTGGCGGTCCTGACCGGCCGCACCCCCGGCACGCTCGACGCGACGCTGACCCCGCCCGCCCCGGTGCCCCTGCCGCCGCAAAGCGTCGCGGTCGGCGATCCCGCCGCGCTCATCGCCCGCCGCCCCGACATCCGCGCCGCCGAACGCCAGCTCGCCGCCGGCACCGCCGCGATCGGTACGGCCAAGGCGCGCGAACTGCCCGGCATCCGCTTCCTCGGGCTGCTAGGCCTCGGCGGCAGCTCGCCCGAAAAGATATTCGACCTCGGCAATCTCGCGGCGCTCGCCGTGCCGTCGCTCAACTGGTCGTTCCTCGATTTCGGCCGTGCAAAGGCCGCGACCCGCGTGTCGGAGGCGCAACGCGATCAGGCGGAGGCGACCTATCGCCGCACCGTGCTCGACGCGTTGCAGGATGCCGAAACGGCGCTGTCGCGGTTCGGCAACCGCCGCCGGCAACTGGGCCAGCTGGTCCAGGTAGAGGCGACCGCCGCCCGCGCCGCCGCGCTCAATCGCCAGCGGGTCGCCGCCGGCACCGCAACGCTGATCGACCAGCTCGACGTCGAACGCCAGCAGGTCTCGGCCGCCAGCGCCGTCGCCCAGGCGCGCGCCGGGCTGACGCAAAGCTATATCGCGGTGAACAAGGCGCTGGGCCTCGGCTGGACCGACGCGGTCAGCGCGGCCGCAAGCCCGCGAACAACAGCCGCAGACCCGTCTCAATCTGCACGCTGACCTCGTCATCGTTCATCACCGGCAGCACGAGACTGCCGGCCATGCGCAGCGCGATCACCAGATCGCGCGACGTTGCGTCGGCCCGCACCTCGCCCCGCCGTTGCGCCGCGTCGAGCGCCGGTGCCAAAATCGCTTCCATCCGGACGCCCAGCGCCTGAAATGCGGCGCGGTTGGCATCGTCCAGATGCAGCTCGGCCGAAATCCGCGCGAACAGCGAAAATGCCCCCGCCCCGGTCCGGACCATCGTCGCGATCGTCTGCGCGATCGGCGCATCGGGGTCGAGTATCGCCGCCAGCCGGTCGACCTCACGCGAGAAGATCGCCAGCGCCAGCGCCTCGCGATCGTCGAAATTGCGATACAGCGTCGCCCGCCCGACCCCGGCCGTTGCGGCCACGGTTTCCAGCGGCACGCCGTAACCCTGTTCGGCGAAACAGGCCGCCGCCGCATCGATCAGCGCATCGCGCCGAAGCGCGGCATCGCGCCGCGGCGCGCGGTTCGGCCGTGGCCCGGCATTGTCGTTCATCGCCTTGTCCTACCGGGATTTGCAGGCGTCGTCATCGGACCTTCCGTTCGTCGCTCCGGCGAAGGCGGGAGTCCATAAACGCTACTGGTGCGAAGCCTTCCAAGATATCAGCGTGTCAGGGCTCTCACCCTCGCGAGACCTCCGCAAAAGTCTTCCGCCTTCCTGAAACCCAACCGTACCCCCGCGAAGGCGGGGGTCCAGAGCCGAGCAGAACAAAGGTTGGCGAGTTTGGCCCTGGGTCCCCGCCTTCGCGGGGACGCGGTGTGGTGGACGTTTGCGGAGGTCATGCCTTTGCAGGAATGACGAGCGCGCTAACCCAATCCCCTCAACTGGCCTCCCCCCGCCGAAGCCGTTACACGCGCGCCCATGACCAACGCCGCCGCCCCCTCCGCACCTGCCAGCGCCCGCGCCGAACTGGCTGCGACGCTGCGGCTGGCGGCACCGCTCGTCGGCGCGAACCTGTTGCAGATGGCGGTGTATGCCGTCGACGTCGTGTTCGTCGCGCGGCTCGGCGAGGTCGAGCTCGCCGCCGCCACCCTCGGCGTCTATATCTACAGCGTCATTCTGTTCGCCATGTCGGGGCTGGTCGGGGCCGCCGCGCCGATCATCGCCGCCGAACTCGGCCGTAGCCGCCATGCGGTGCGCGAAGTGCGGCGCTCGTTCCGGATGGGCGCATGGATCGCGGTGCTGGGCAGCCTGCCGTTCATGGCACTCCTTGCGCATGGTGAAAGCCTGTTGCTGCTCGCTGGACAGGACCCGCGCGTCGCGGTGCGGGCCGATGCATTCCTCGACATCCTGCTCTGGGCGATGATCCCGGCGCTGGCGGGCAATGTGATGCGGATCACCGCGTCGGCACTGGGACGCGCGGGCTGGGCGATGGCGATCACCGCGCTCGGCCTTGTCGTCTCGATCCTCGCCAACTGGCTGCTGGTGTTCGGCAATCTCGGCTTACCCGCGCTGGGGCTGGAAGGGTCGGCGATCGCCAGCCTCTCCACCGCGATCGCGATGATGCTTGCCTATGCGATCGTCCTCGTTGCCGATCGCCGGCTGCGGCGCTTCCGTCTGTTCGGCAACTGGTGGCGCGGCGAATGGGCGCGCCTGCGCCAGATCGTCGTCCTTGGCGTGCCGATCGCGGCCACTATGACGTTCGAGGGCGCGCTGTTCTCCGCCGCCGGTTTCCTGATGGGCCGGATCGGCGTGACCGAGGTCGCGGCCCACGCCATCGCGCTCCAGATCGCCGCCTTCCTGTTCCAGGTGCCGTTCGGCATCGCGCAGGCGGCGACGATCCGTGTGGGGCTCGCCTATGGCGCGCGCGACCGGATGTGGATCGGGCGGGCCGGCTGGGCGGCGCTGGCGGTCGGCACCGGCTTCATGGGGTTCACTGCGCTGCTGCTGTGGATCGCACCGCGCGCCTTCCTGTCGGTCTATATCGACGCCAGTGCGCCTGCCAATGCGTCGATGGTCGCGCTGGCGCTGCAATATCTTGCCATCGCCGCCATCTTCCAGCTGGCCGATGGCGCACAGGCGGTTGCAGCGGGCGTCCTGCGTGGCGTCCAGGATACGCGGGTGCCGATGGTGATCGCCTTTGTCGGCTATTGGGGGATCGGCTTCACCGCCTCGGTCGCGCTCGGCTTCTGGACCGACCTGGCCGGGGTCGGGGTATGGATCGGCTTGGCGCTAGGGTTGCTCGCCGTCGCGCTGCTGCTGGTCGACCGGTGGCGGCGGCGCGATCGGCTCGGCCTCGTTCGGCCCGTCTGATCGGGGCCACGTATCACCATCAAAATTGTTCCCGCCCCGCTTGACGGTGGATGAACGGCTTCACATATCCGGCGCGCTGGCACTCCCGGTCGGCGAGTGCCAAGACCGTTCAACATACTAAAGGGAACCGCGCATGAACTTCCGTCCGCTGCACGACCGCGTGCTCGTCCGCCGCGTCGAGGCTGAGGAAAAGACGCTCGGCGGGATCATCATCCCCGACACCGCCAAGGAAAAGCCGCAGGAAGGCGAAGTCGTCGCCGCCGGCGCCGGTGCCAAGAACGACAAGGGCGAAGTCGCTCCCCTCGACGTCAAGGCCGGCGACCGCATCCTGTTCGGCAAGTGGTCGGGCACCGAGGTCAAGGTCAACGGCGAAGACCTGCTCATCATGAAGGAATCGGACATTCTCGGCATCGTTGGCTGAGCGACCGGTTCTGATCCCGTCACACTTGCGTCGCGAGTGTGAACTTAGTGAACTTTGACATCTGGAAAGGGTAGCCACCATGGCAGCCAAGGACGTAAAATTCGGTCGTGACGCCCGCGAACGCATCCTGCGCGGCGTCGACATCCTCGCCGACGCGGTGAAGGTGACGCTCGGGCCGAAGGGCCGCAACGTCGTCATCGACAAGTCGTTCGGCGCGCCCCGCATCACCAAGGACGGTGTGTCGGTCGCCAAGGAAATCGAACTGAAGGACAAGTTCGAGAACATGGGCGCGCAGATGGTGCGCGAAGTGGCCTCGAAGACCAACGACATCGCAGGCGACGGCACCACCACCGCCACCGTGCTGGCGCAGGCGATCGTGCGCGAAGGCATGAAGTCGGTCGCCGCCGGCATGAACCCGATGGACCTGAAGCGCGGCATCGACATCGCCGTGACCAAGGTGGTCGAGGACGTGAAGAGCCGTTCGAAGCCCGTCTCGGGTTCGTCGGAAGTCGCGCAGGTCGGCATCATCTCGGCGAACGGCGACCGTGAAGTCGGCGAAAAGATCGCCGAAGCCATGGAAAAGGTCGGCAAGGAAGGTGTCATCACCGTCGAGGAGGCCAAGGGTCTCGAATTCGAACTCGACGTCGTCGAAGGCATGCAGTTCGACCGCGGCTATCTGTCGCCCTACTTCATCACCAACCCGGAAAAGATGCAGGTCGAACTCAACGACCCGTACATCCTGATCCACGAGAAGAAGCTGTCGTCGCTGCAGGCGATGCTGCCGATCCTCGAAGCGGTGGTGCAGTCGGGCCGTCCGCTGCTGATCATCGCCGAGGACATCGAAGGCGAAGCGCTGGCGACCCTCGTCGTCAACAAGCTGCGCGGCGGCCTGAAGGTCGCAGCGGTCAAGGCGCCGGGCTTCGGCGATCGTCGCAAGGCGATGCTGGAAGACATCGCGATCCTGACCAAGGGCGAAGTCATCAGCGAGGACCTGGGCATCAAGCTCGAGACCGTCACCCTCGGCATGCTCGGCACCGCCAAGCGCGTCACGATCGACAAGGACAACACCACCATCGTCGACGGTGCGGGTGAAGCCGATGCGATCAAGGGCCGCACCGACGCGATCCGTCAGCAGATCGAAGTCACCTCGTCGGACTATGACCGTGAGAAGCTGCAGGAGCGTCTGGCGAAGCTCGCCGGTGGCGTCGCGGTCATCAAGGTCGGCGGTGCGACCGAGGTCGAGGTGAAGGAGCGCAAGGACCGCGTCGACGACGCGCTGCACGCGACCCGCGCAGCCGTCGAAGAAGGCATCGTCCCGGGCGGCGGCACCGCGCTGCTGTACGCGACCAAGGCGCTCGAAGGCGTGACCGGCGTGAACGACGACCAGACCCGCGGCGTCGACATCGTCCGCAAGTCGCTGACCGCGCTGGTGCGTCAGATTGCGCAGAATGCCGGCCATGATGGTGCGGTCGTCTCGGGCAAGCTGCTCGACCAGAGCGACACGTCGTTCGGCTTCAACGCCTCGACCGACCAGTATGAGAACCTCGTCGCCGCCGGCGTGATCGACCCGACCAAGGTCGTCCGCACCGCGCTGCAGAACGCGGCCTCGGTCGCCGGCCTGCTCATCACCACCGAAGCGACCGTTTCGGAACTGCCCGAGGACAAGGCCCCGGCCATGCCCGCCGGCGGCGGCATGGGCGGCATGGGCGGCATGGACTTCTGATCGAACGTGGCCTGCGCGAGCACTGGCTCGCGCAGGACGCACGTCGATCCGGCCGGCGGGTGCCTGCACCCGACCGACGGGCGGCGGCTTCGCCGTCGCCAGATCCAGACGCAAGAAAAAGGCCGGGAAGGGACACCCCTTCCCGGCCTTTTCATGTTGGCCACGCTGTAACCGAACCCCTACCCTACCGGCTTCCACGTCTGCGTCTGGCACAGAAACGCGATACACCCCTGCACCTTCAGCGTGCCGTCGCCATTCTTCGACACGATCGACTTATACGTCTTGCCGTTGCGCGGATCATAGATGCGCCCGCGCCAATCCTTACCGGCATCGGTGAAGCCGCTCAGGATCGGCATGCCCAGGATCGGCCGCGATCGCAGTGCCGCGTCGCTGTTATTGACGTCGGTCTTGGGTGCGTTCGGCTCGGACTTGAGGATGCGGACCAGCTTGCCGCAGACGGTCGCGCCGCAGCGGCCGATCTCGATCACACCCGACCCGTCCTCGGTCACATAGCGGCCGGCGATCGGCGTCGCAGCGAACGCTGGCGCGGCCAGCAGCAACGCGCCGACCAGGAATGACGACCGCATCATTTGAAATTGTCGGCATATGCTTGCAGCTTCAGCTTGCGCTCGGGCGCGGGCACGACGTGGAAGTCGATCCCCTCGCGCTTTGCGTAATCGGTCGCCGCGTCGAGCGAGGGAAAGCGCAGCTTCACTTGCTCGCGCGTATCGCCCGATCCTGCCCAACCAGTCAGCGGATCGGCCTGTTTCGGTTCGGCCGGTTCGAATTCCAGCATCCAGATCTGCGTCTTGGCACGCCCCGACTGCATCGCGTTCTTCGGGTATTGATAGATACGGGCGTTGGGCATGGATGAAACCTTGAATAGCGATCGGACTTTCCCGCCTGCATAGCAAAGCCCGCGGCGCTTGCCAGCAGAGTCGCACGTTCGAACGCACCGAATCGCGCTTTGTGACCTTGATCGACCGAGATGGTCGCGAAGTTTTAGCAACGCCGGGTCCAAAACCACAGATTTCCGCAATCCGCGCGCCATATTGCACTTGCGATCCATTATCATTAAACCACGCTTTAGGGTTGTTTCCCGATCGAAAACGCCGTACAGCGCCCGCGTCGCGGCAGGACCGCGCCCGACTTGCTACGGAGAGAGACGTCTTGGCTCGCAAGAAGATCGCGCTGATCGGCGCTGGCAACATCGGCGGCACGCTCGCCCACCTCGCTGCCCTGAAGGGGCTGGGTGACATCGTTCTGTTCGACGTCGTCGACGGCGTGCCACAGGGCAAGGCGCTCGACCTGTCGCAGTGCGGCCCGGTCGAAGGGTTCGACGCCACGATCACCGGCACCAACGACTATGCCGATATCGCGGGCGCGGACGTCATCATCGTCACCGCCGGCGTCGCCCGCAAGCCGGGCATGAGCCGCGACGACCTGCTCGGCATCAACCTGAAGGTGATGAAGGCCGTCGGCGAGGGCATCAAGAACAACGCCCCCGACGCGTTCGTCATCTGCATCACCAACCCGCTCGACGCGATGGTGTGGGCGCTGCGCGAATTCTCGGGCCTGCCGCATAACAAGGTCGTCGGCATGGCCGGCGTGCTGGACTCGGCGCGTTTCAGCCACTTTCTCGCGGACGAGTTCAAGGTCTCGGTCAAGGACGTCAACAGCTTCGTGCTGGGCGGCCACGGCGACACGATGGTCCCGGTCCTGGAATATTCGACCGTCTCGGGCATCCCGGTCACCGACCTGATCGACATGGGCATGTCGACCAAGGAGCGCGTCGACGCGATCGTCAAGCGGACCCGTGGCGGCGGCGGCGAGATCGTCGGCCTGCTCAAGACCGGTTCGGCCTTCTACGCGCCCGCGACCAGCGGCATCGCGATGGCCGAAGCCTATCTCTATGACCAGAAGCGCGTCCTGCCCTGCGCCGCCTATCTGTCGGGCGAATATGGCGTCGACGATCTGTATGTCGGCGTGCCCGTCGTGATCGGTGCCGGCGGCGTCGAGAAGATCGTCGAAGTGAAGCTGGGCGACGAAGCCAAGGCGAACCTTCAGGTCTCGGTCGACGCGGTCAAGGAACTGCTGGTCGCCTGCAAGGGGATCGACGAGTCGCTGGTCTGACACGAACATGTACCCCCGCGCAGGCGGGGGTCCAGGGTAACGGAGCGTGACGCTTCTGGCTCTGGATCCCCGCCTCCGCGGGGATACGAAAGTGTGGCAGGGTGAAGGCCGGCTTTGTCTACATCGTCGCCAGCCGCCGGAACGGAACGATCTATACCGGTTCGACCAGCAATCTGATCCAGCGCATTCATCAGCATCGCAACGGGACGATTGAGGGATTTACAAGCGAACACGACTGCACACTTCTGGTCTGGTACGAATGCCATGACGATCTGCAGGAAGCGCGACTTCGCGAGCGGCGGATCAAGAAATGGAACCGTGACTGGAAGTTGCGGCTGATCGAAGAGAACAACCCCGGCTGGCACGATCTGTTCGGACAGCTGACCTGATTTTCGCTCCGGCGACGGAGCACGCAAGGGAAACGAAGATGAGCATCCTCGTCAACAAGAACACCAAGGTCATCACCCAGGGGATGACCGGCGAAACCGGCAGCTTCCATACCAAGGCGGCGCTGGAATATGGCACGCAGATGGTCGGCGGCGTGACGCCGGGCAAGGGCGGCACCGAGCATCTGGGTCTCCCGGTGTTCAACACCGTCGCCGAAGCCAAGTCGAAGACCGGCGCCGACGCCTCGGTCATCTACGTGCCGCCGCCCTTCGCCGCCGACTCGATCCTCGAGGCGATCGATGCCGAGATCCCGCTGATCGTCGCGATCACCGAAGGCATTCCGGTCCTCGACATGGTCAAAGTGAAGCGCGCGCTGTCGGGTTCGAAGTCGCGACTGATCGGCCCGAACTGCCCCGGCGTGCTGACGCCGGGCGAGTGCAAGATCGGCATCATGCCGGGTTCGATCTTCAAGAAGGGCTCGGTCGGCGTCGTCTCGCGCTCGGGCACGCTGACCTATGAAGCGGTGTTCCAGACCTCGAACGCCGGCCTGGGCCAGACGACCGCCGTCGGCATCGGCGGTGACCCGGTCAACGGCACGAACTTCATCGACGTGCTCGAACTGTTCCTGGCCGACGACGAAACCCAGTCGATCATCATGATCGGCGAGATCGGCGGCGATGCGGAGGAACAGGCCGCGCAGTTCCTAATCGACGAGGCTAAGCGTGGCCGCAAGAAGCCGATGGCCGGTTTCATCGCGGGCCGCACCGCCCCCCCGGGCCGTCGCATGGGCCATGCCGGCGCGATCGTGTCGGGCGGCAAGGGCGATGCGGAAAGCAAGATCGCGGCGATGGAAGCCGCCGGCATCAAGGTTGCGGCATCGCCCAGCGAACTGGGTTCGACGCTGCTCGAAGTGCTGAACGGTTGAAGGTGACCTGCCCCGTGCGACCAAGCGCACGGGGCACCGCCCGGTTGAACCGGGCACAAGCGGACAGGATGTGACCATGGGCTACGAAGGCCAGGATTTCGACATCGCCGCCGGCGTCAGCCCGGCATTCGTGGAAACGCTCTATGGTCGCTACCGCGAGGATCCCTCGTCGGTCGATGCCGGCTGGCGTCAGTGGTTCGACGGGTTGGAGGGTGCGACCCAGCATCCCAGCTGGGCGAACAAGCGCTGGCCGCTGACCGACACCGACGCGCTGACCGCCGCGCTCGACCCGACGCAGATGGAGCCGGCGCCCAAGCCCGCCAAGGGCGGCAAGCCCGCTCCGGCCGCCGCTGCACCCGCAGCGCCCAAGGTCGATGTGGCGAAGGCGGCGGGTGACGCGATCCGCGCGCAGCTGCTGATCCGCACCTACCGCGTGCGCGGCCACCTCGCCGCCAATCTCGATCCGCTGGGCCTCGCGCGCCGCGAACTGCCCGAGGACCTGCGCACTGAATATCACGGCTTCTCGGACGCCGAGATCGACACGCCGGTGTATCTCGGCGGTACGCTTGGCCTTGAATGGGCGACCGTGCGCGAGATCGTCGATATCCTGCGCGCCAATTACTGCGGCAATGTCGGCCTCGAATATATGCACATCGCGGACGTGGAGGAGCGCAAGTTCCTGCAGGACCGGATGGAAGGCCGCGACAAGGCGATCCAGTTCAGCCCCGAGGGCAAGCGGGCGATTCTCGCCAAGGTCATCGAGGCGGAACAGTGGGAGAAGTTCCTCGGCCGCAAATATGTCGGCACGAAGCGCTTCGGCCTCGACGGCGGTGAATCGATGATCCCCGCGCTTGAAGCGGTCATCAAGTACGGCGGCCAGCTCGGCGTGCGCGAGATCGTCTACGGCATGGCGCATCGCGGTCGCTTGAACGTGCTGACCAACGTCATGGCCAAGCCGTTCCGCGTCCTGTTCCACGAATTCGCCGGCGGCAGCGCCAACCCCGACGATATCGGCGGGTCGGGCGACGTGAAATACCACCTCGGCACCTCGACCGACCGCAGCTTCGACGACGTGTCGGTGCATATGTCGCTGGTCGCGAACCCCAGCCATCTCGAAGCGGTCAACCCGGTGGTGCTCGGCAAGGTGCGCGCACAGCAGACCTTCCGCGGCGACCTTGAAAAGCACGAACAGGTGCTCCCGGTCCTGATCCATGGCGACGCGGCGTTCGCGGGCCAGGGAATCGTGTGGGAATGCCTCGGCTTCTCGGGCATCCGCGGCTACAATACCGGCGGCTGCGTCCACTTCATCATCAACAACCAGGTCGGCTTCACCACCAGCCCGCAATTCGCGCGTAGCTCGCCCTATCCGTCGGACGTGGCGAAGGGCGTGCAGGCACCGATCTTCCACGTCAACGGCGACGATCCCGAGGCGGTGACCTTCGCCACCAAGATGGCGATTGAATTCCGGCAGCAGTTCAAGCGCGACATCGTCATCGACATGTGGTGCTATCGCCGCTTCGGTCATAACGAAGGCGACGAACCGTCCTTCACCCAGCCGCTGATGTACGCCAAGATCAAGGGCCATCCCGGCGTCAGCGAAATCTATGGCAAGCGCCTTGCCGACGAAGGCGTGATCGATGGCGACTTCGTCAGCGCCAAGACCGCCGAATTCACCCAGCTGCTCGAAGGCGAATTCGAGAACGCCAAGAGCTACAAGCCCAACCGCGCCGACTGGTTTGCCGGTCGCTGGTCGGGGCTGCACGCGCCGATGGATGCGGAGGGCTCGCGCCGTTCGGTCGATACCGGCATCGAACAGAAGCTGTTCGACTCGCTCGGCCGCACGCTGACCACGGTCCCCGACAGCATCCAGATCCACAAGACGCTCTCGCGCGTCCTCGATGCCAAGCGCGCCATGTTCGCGGGTGGCGAGGGCTTCGACTGGGCGACCGCCGAGGCGCTGGCCTTCGGCTCGCTGCTGTCGGAAGGCTTCGGCGTCCGCCTGTCGGGTCAGGATTCGGGTCGCGGCACCTTCTCGCAGCGCCACGCGGTGTGGGTCGACCAAACCGACGAGCACAAATACGTGCCGCTCAACAATATTGAGCATGGCAGCTTCGAAGTGCTCGACAGCCCGCTGTCGGAATATGGCGTGCTCGGCTTCGAATATGGCTATGCGCTCGCCGATCCGAAGGCACTGGTCATTTGGGAAGCGCAGTTCGGCGATTTCGCCAACGGTGCGCAGATCATGATCGATCAGTTCATCGCCGCGGGTGAAGCCAAGTGGCTGCGCGCCAACGGCCTCGTGATGATGCTGCCGCACGGCTACGAAGGTCAGGGACCGGAGCATAGCTCGGCGCGTCTCGAACGCTTCCTGCAGCTGTGCGCAGGCGACAATATGCAAGTCGCCAACGTGACTTCGCCGGCGAACCTGTTCCACCTGCTGCGCCGGCAGATGCATCGCAATTTCCGTAAACCCCTGGTCATCATGACGCCCAAGTCGCTGCTGCGGCACAAGCTGGCGGTGTCGAAGACCGAGGACTTCCTGCCGGGTACCCACTTCAAGCGGCTGCTGTCCGATCCGTCGGCGCCGGCCGATGCGAACACGACCCGGCTGGTACTGTGTTCGGGCAAGGTCGCGTTCGACCTGATCGAAGCGCGCGACGCGGCAGGCGATACGCAGACCCAGATCGTCCGTGTGGAACAGATTTATCCATTCCCGTCGGACGCGCTGGTCGAGCGGCTGAAGCGCCTGCCCAACCTGACCGACGTGGTCTGGGCACAGGAAGAACCGAAGAACAACGGCTCGTGGTTCCTGGTCGAACCGGCGATCGAGGAAGCACTGGCCGAGGCCGGTGCACCGGTCGCACGCGCCCGTTATGCCGGTCGCGCGGCGGCGGCATCGCCCGCTACGGGTCTGATGAAGCGCCACCAGGCCGAACAAGGCGCGCTGGTCGCCGATGCGCTCGGCCACAATGTCCGCGACGAAATCCGCCGCACCCGTCAGGCCGAGGGCGATCGCGCCACCGGCAAGGCCGCATCCTAACCGTGTTATTACCCCCGACACGGGGGAGATGAGGAAGATCCGATGGCAACCGAAGTTCTGGTCCCCACGCTGGGCGAATCGATCACCGAAGCGACGCTGGGCGAATGGTTGAAGAAGCCCGGTGAGGCGGTCGCCGCCGACGAACCGATCGCTTCGCTTGAAACCGACAAGGTGTCGGTCGAGGTGCCGGCACCCGTGGCGGGCGTCATGGGGCAGCACGCCGTGCAGCCCGGCGACACCGTATCGGTCGGCGCGATGATCGCGACGATCGAATCGGGCGACGGCGCCGCCGCAGCGCCGAAGGCGGAAGCGCCCAAGGCCGACGCCGCGCCGGCAGCAGCCGCCGCCCCTGCACCGGCCGCCGCACAGCAGGCGCCGGGCGGCGACAGCAATGTCGACGCCGCCGCGCTGTCGCCGTCGGTGCGTCGCGCGATCCTCGAACACGGTGTCGACCCGGCCAAGGTCAAGGGCACCGGTCGCGACGGTCGCATCACCAAGGAAGACGTGGTCGCCGCCGCCGGTGACAAGTCGGCCGCCGCCGCGCCGGCTGCCGCCCCCGCCGCTCCCGCGCCGGCCGCCAGCGCCGCCCCGGCGCGTGGCGAGGAACGCGTCAAGATGACGCGCCTGCGCCAGACGATCGCCCGCCGCCTGAAGGAAGCGCAGGACAATGCCGCGCTGCTCACCACCTTCAACGACGTCGACATGACGGCGGTGATCGAGGCGCGCGCCAAGTACAAGGACCTGTTCGAGAAGAAGCATGGCGTCCGCCTCGGCTTCATGGGCTTCTTCGTGAAGGCCGCGACGATGGCGCTGAAGGACATTCCGGCGGTCAACGCGCAAATCCAGGGCGATGAGATCGTCTATCACGACTATGCCGACATCTCGGTCGCGGTCAGCGCGCCGCAGGGTCTGGTCGTCCCGGTGATCCGCGACGCCGACAAGCTGTCGGTCGCGGGCGTCGAGAAGACGATCGGCGATTTCGGCAAGCGCGCCAAGGACGGCACGCTGAAGATGGACGAGATGAAGGGCGGTACCTTCACCATCTCGAACGGCGGCGTGTTCGGATCGCTGATGTCGACCCCGATCATCAACCCGCCGCAGTCGGCGGTGCTGGGCCTGCACCGCATCGAGGAACGCCCGGTCGTCCGTAACGGACAGGTCGTGGTGCGTCCGATGATGTACCTCGCGCTCAGCTATGACCATCGCCTGATCGATGGTCGCGAAGCGGTGACCTTCCTCGTCGCACTGAAGAACGCGATCGAGGATCCGACCCGCCTGCTGATCGACCTTTAAGGGCGAACGCGAAACCGATGGGCATGGTGATCTATCTGCGTCGGGCCGGCGATGCCGACATCGACCGGCTGGTCGCCGACCCATCGGTGTTCGAGGATTTCCTGTTCGAGGAAGGCGTCGAGAATCTCGATTTCCTCGACCTCGGCGAAGCGTGGCATGCGGTCCATTACCTGCTGACCGGGTCGGCTGACGATATCGGCCACACGCTCGGCATCATCATCGCCGCGCTGCCCGAATTGGGTGCCGACGAGAATGGCGAGGGCGGGATCGGCCTGATCGCGCCGCCGCTGATGCATGCATTCGCCGACGCGCTCGACAAACTCGACGACGCGGCGCTTGCTCGCCGCTTCGACCCGCGGGCGATGGCAAAGGCCGATGTCTATCTGGCGGACAGCTTCGGCAGCGCCGATGCACTCGATTATGTGATGCAGGGCATTCCCGCCCTGCGCCAATTTGCGGCACAGTGCCGCCGTACCGGCGACGGCGCGATCCGCGTGATCGCCCACAACGACTAGGACGGGATAGAGACTATGGCTGAATATGACTTCGACGTCCTCGTGATCGGTGCCGGCCCCGGCGGCTATGTCGCGGCGATCCGCGCGGCACAGCTCGGGCTCAAGACCGCCTGCGCCGAGGGTCGCGAGACGCTGGGCGGCACCTGCCTCAACGTCGGGTGCATCCCGTCCAAGGCGCTGCTGCATGCGTCAGAAATCTATGAAGAAGCCGCGCACGGCGCGCTCGCCAAGTTCGGCATCGAGCTGGACGGCGCCCGCCTCAATCTCGACCAGATGCACGCCGAAAAGAAGAAGGCGGTCGGCGAGCTGACCGGTGGCATCGAATATCTGTTCAAGAAGAACAAAGTCGAATGGCTGAAGGGCTATGCCTCGTTCGAAAACGACCATAGCGTCAAGGTCGGCGATCGCACCGTCACCGCGCGCGACATCGTCATCGCCACCGGTTCGTCGGTCACCCCGCTGCCGGGCGTGACCGTAGACAATGATGCGGCGGTGATCGTCGATTCGACCGGCGCCCTCGCCCTGCCCAAGGTGCCCGAGCATCTGGTGGTGATCGGCGGCGGCGTGATCGGCCTCGAACTCGGCAGCGTGTGGCGCCGTCTGGGCGCCAAGGTCACCGTGGTCGAATATGCTGACCAGATCCTGCCCGGCTTCGACGGCGAGGTCCGCAAGGAATCGGCCAAGCTGTTCAAGAAGCAGGGCATGGACCTCAAGACCTCGACCAAGGTCACCGCGGCATCGGTCGATGGCGGCACCGCCACGCTGACGCTCGAACCCGCAGCCGGTGGTGAGGCGACGACGCTGACCGCCGATGCGGTACTGGTGTCGATCGGCCGCCGTGCGAACACCGAACACCTCGCGCTCGACAAGGCCGGGCTCGCGGTCAACCAGCGCGGGCAGGTCGATATCGACGACGAATTCCGCACCAAGGTCGACGGCATCTGGGCGATCGGCGACGTGGTCCATGGTCCGATGCTGGCGCACAAGGCCGAGGATGAAGGCGTCGCGGTTGCCGAGTTCATCGCCGGCCAGACCGGCATCGTGAACCACGACGTGATCCCGAGCGTCGTCTACACCATGCCCGAAATTGCCGGCGTCGGCCTGACCGAGGAAGCCGCCAAGGAAAAGGGCGAGGTCAAGGTCGGCAAGTTCCCGTTCGCCGCGAACAGCCGTGCCAAGACCAACCGCGACACCGACGGCTTCGTGAAGGTCATCGCCGATGCCAAGACCGACCGTGTCGTCGGCGTGTGGATCGTCTCCAGCCTTGCCGGCACGATGATCGCGCAGGCGGCACAGGCGATGGAATTCGGCGCGACCAGCGAGGACATCGCCTACACCTGCCACGCACACCCGACCCATGCCGAGGCGCTGAAGGAAGCGGCGATGGCGGTGCAGGGCAAGCCGATCCACATCTGATCGGGTCCGCGAACGCGACATTGGGGGCGGGGCATGGCGGCATGCTCCGCCCTTTTCGTTGTCGGGCATAGCCTGCCCACCTGCTCCCCTCCCTGGAAGGGAGGGGTTGGGGGTGGGTTGGCCGATTGTGGGGCGCACACTTTCCCTCGCAAACCTACCCACCCCCGCCCCCTCCCTTCCAGGGAGGGGAGAACTCCCGCCCAGACATGCTTAGGCAATTGTAAAAGCTTCCCCCTTAGCCTGCTCGTCACGAATCAGAAGGGTGGCGAGCGTGAACGCATTCGGGCGGCGGAGCGGCATGGGCGGAGCGGGCGGCGGCAGGCCGTCCTTCGGGGTGGCGCGGCCGATGCAGGGATCGGGTCCGGCGCGCGCCGCCGATCTCGACCTCGCCTCGCAATTCCCGCCGCTGACCCAGATACCGCTGTCGGGCGACGATTTCGCGCCGATGCCCGGCGAACAGGCGGGCAGCCTGCCGCAGGGGGTGGGCGACGCGATGCAGCGGCTGGCCGATCGGCAGGCGCTGTCGGGCGATGCCGGCAACAGCCGGGTCGAGGGGTTCGAATCCTCGATCCACCGCATCAAGGAACAGGTGTTGCCGCGCCTGCTCGAACGCGTCGATCCCGAGGCCGCCGCGACGCTCAGCAAGGACGAACTGGCCGAGGAATTCCGGCCGATCGTGGGCGAGGTGCTCGCCGAATTGAAGCTGACGCTGAACCGGCGCGAACAGTTCGCGCTGGAAAAGGTGCTGGTCGACGAGCTGCTGGGCCTGGGGCCGCTCGAGGAATTGCTGGCCGATCCGGCGGTCAGCGACATCATGGTCAACGGTCCCGAACAGACCTTCGTCGAGCGCAAGGGCAAGCTGGAGCTGGCCAATATCGCGTTTCGCGACGAGGAGCATCTGTTCCAGATCGCGCAGCGCATCTGCAACTCGGTCGGACGCCGCGTCGATCAGACGACGCCACTCGCCGACGCCCGGTTGAAGGACGGCAGCCGCGTCAACGTGATCGTACCGCCGCTGAGCCTGAAGGGCACCGCGATCTCGATCCGCAAATTTTCGGCGAAACCGATCACCATCGACATGATGGCGGGCTTCGGTTCGATGAGCAAGGAAATGGCCACCGCGCTGAAGGTCGCGGGCGCCAGCCGCTTCAACATCGTGATTTCGGGCGGCACGGGTTCGGGCAAGACGACGATGCTCAACGCCCTGTCGAAGATGATCGACCCTGGCGAGCGCGTGCTGACGATCGAGGACGCCGCCGAACTCCGGCTGCAACAGCCGCACTGGCTGCCGCTCGAAACGCGTCCGCCGAACTTGGAGGGGCAAGGCGAAGTCACCATCCGCGATCTGGTCAAGAACGCGCTGCGTATGCGGCCGGACCGGATCATCCTCGGCGAAATTCGTGGCAGCGAGTGTTTCGACCTGCTCGCCGCGATGAACACCGGCCATGACGGTTCGATGGCGACGCTCCACGCCAACTCCCCGCGCGAATGCCTCGCGCGTATGGAGAACATGGTGATGATGTCGGACATCAAGGTGCCCAAGGAAGCGATCAGCCGCCAGATCGCCGACTCGGTCGACCTGATCGTACAGGTCAAGCGCCTGCGCGACGGCTCGCGCCGCGTGACCAACATCACCGAAGTCATCGGCATGGAAGGTCCGGTGATCGTCACCCAGGAACTGTTCAAGTTCGAATATCTGGACGAAAGCGCCGACGGCAAGATCATCGGCGAATATCGATCGATGGGAATGCGCCCCTATACGCTCGACAAGGCACGGCAATATGGCTTCGACCAAGCGCTGCTGGAGGCGTGCCTGTAGCGCTTGGGAAACACGCGCCCTACATGCGGGCGGTGTTGCTCCGCCTAATCCTCGCGCTGCTGCTCTGCGCGCCCGCCATCGCCCGTGCGCAGGGCACGCTGTCCGCCGATGCCGAGGCGCGCTGGGTGCCCTTCACCCTGACCGCCGCCAACCATCTCCGCTTCGCGATGACCATCGACGGCGTTCCGGCACAGGCGCTGCTCGACACCGGTCTCAACCATTCGGCGGTCAGCCGCGACTTTGCCCGCCGGGCGAAGCTGCCCATCGATCCGAAGGGCGCCGCGTCGGGGGTGGCGCTGGGCGGGTCGATCCGCGTCGATTGGGCGGCGACCCGGGCGGTCGCGTTCGGCGCGCTCAGTCGCAGCGGCGGGCGGGTCGCGGTGATCGACCTGCCCAAACTGCTCGCCAGCGCGTCGGGCGATGCCGATGTGCTGGTCGGGACCGACCTGATCGCGCCGCACGCGCTCGACATCGATTTCGCCGGTCGCCGGTTCCGGCTGTTGCCGAGCGGGCGGATGCCGTTCACCGGCACGCGCGTGCCGATGTCGCTGCAATCGGGCAGCGGCTTGTATCTGACGCAGGCGATGTTGGGGAAGACGCGCATCCGCCCGCTGCTGGTCGATACCGGCGACGGCGGTGCGCTCAGCATCGCGCGCACCCAGTGGCAGGCGGCGGCGATCAAAGGCGCGCGCGTCACCTCGACCATCGCATATGGCGCGGGCGGCATCGTCGATGCCGGGCTGACCGTCACCGACGCCGTGTCGCTGGGCGACCTGAAGACCGGACCGATCGAGCTGCGGATCGAGGCGGATGGCGGGTTCGCGAAGCAGGTCCGCGTCGTCGGGCGGGTCGGCACCGCCCTGTTGCTGCGCTACCGCGTGCTGCTCGATCCGGGGGCCGGGCAGATGCTGCTCTCGCCCAATCCCTACGCCCCGCCCGCCCCGCTCAAATCGACCAGCGGGCTGCTGCTGGGCTATGACCGGGCGCGGTTGCGGGTGCTGCACGTCATGGCCGGCAGCCCGGCGGCGAAGGCGGGGTGGAAGGCCGACGAACTAATCTGTCAGGTCGACGGACAGGCGGTGGCGCTGACCCCCGATGGCGGCGTCGACGTCCGCTGGGGCACCGATGCGCCGGGGCGGGTCGTGCGGCTGACGCTGTGCGACGGCGCGACCCGGACGCTGACGCTGGCGCGCTTCTACTGAACGACGCAAGGGCCGCGGGCGACGCTGCCCGCTATTTGCGCGCCAGCGCCATGGCGACGCTGAACACCATCAGCAGCACCGCCAGCAGTTGCAGCAGCGTCCACGGCACCCACCCGACCCGGTCGGGGTCGCGCCTGTGGCTGCGCCGGCGTTCGGCCAGTACCGATGCTGCGAAGAGCATCGCCGCGCCCGCCGCAATCGTCCATAAGATCATCGTACCGTCGTCCACCCTGTGCCCTTACCGGAGAATCGCCATGCGTCGAACCGCCGTGTTGCTGCCAGCGCTGAGTGTCGCGCTCCTCGCTTTGACCCCCGCCCCGGCACAGGCGCCGCGCGGGCCGATCGCCGCCGCGGTCGCATCGCCGGTCCGCGATCCGGCCAATACGCCGCGCGACCGCTATCGCCATCCCGTCGAGACGCTCGCCTTTTTCGGGGTGAAGCCGACCGATACGGTAGTCGAGATCTGGCCGGGCAATGGCTGGTACACCGAGATCCTCGCGCCGATGCTGCGCGACAAGGGACGGTATGTCGCGGCCGGTCCGCTGCCGCGCACTGCCGAGATGGTGACGAAGCTGCAGGCACGCGACGCAACCGGGTTCGGCAAGGTGCAGGCGGTCGCCTTCCCCGCCGCTGGCGGACAGGCGGGCGTGCCCGACGGCGTCGCCGACAAGGTGCTGACCTTCCGCAACGTCCATAACTGGCGCTTCGGCGGCGCCGATCAGGCACAGGCGGCGTTCAACGCGATGTTCCGCATGCTGAAACCCGGCGGCGTACTGGGCGTGGTCGAACACCGCTTGCCGGAGAGCCGCGACGCGGCGGCGGAAGAAAAGTCGGGTTATATGAAGGAAAGTTCGGTCATCGCCTTTGCGACGAAGGCGGGGTTCAAGCTGGCGGGCAAGTCGAACGTCAATGCCAACCCGAAGGACACCGCCGACTGGCCGCAGGGCGTGTGGACGCTGCCGCCGACCTATCGGCTGAAGGATGTCGACCGCGCCAAATATGCCGCGATCGGCGAGAGCGACCGGATGACGCTGCGCTTCGTTAAGCCGAAGTGAGGGGGAAATGAAGTATCCCTCGTTCGTGCTGAGTAGGGATTGAGCTTGTCGAAAGCCCGTATCGAAGCACCCGCGCGGGGGTCCCTCGATACGCCGTTTCGACTTCGCTCAACGGCTACTCAGGACGAACGGACGGGGGGCCGCCTCGTTCTCTTCATGTGGCCGGTTCGCAACGCCGGAAGCGCGTATCTCGCATGGCTTGCCCGGCCACGCGTTTTCGACGGACGCTTCTCGACAAGCTTCAAGGTGCTCGAACCGAACGGTGCAAATGGAGGCGCGCTGGACGGAGCCCGCCCCCGCCCCGCTCAACCCAGCTTGTCGACCTTGTCCTGCAACCGCGCCAGTTCGGCCCGCAGCGCCGCCATTTCGTCGACCTTTGCGGCGGGCGCTTCGGTCGCGGGTGCGGGCGTCGGGGTCGGCGTGCCCGCGGCACCTGGCTGGAACGCGTGTGCTGCCGCTTCGAACATCGCCAGGTTGCGCTTGGCGATCTCGGCGAAGGGCGAATGGGCGAAGGCACCTTCGACCGCGGTCTTGAACTGTTCCTGGTTGCGGCGGAAGCTGTCCATCGACGCCTCGAGATAGCCCGGCACCATCGCCTGCATCGAATCGCCGTACAGCGTGATGAGCTGGCGCAGGAAGCTGACCGGCAACAGCGTCTGTCCCCGGCTCTCTTCCTCCATAATGATCTGCGTTAGCACGTTGTGGGTGATGTCGTCATCGGTCTTGGCATCGACGACCTTGAAATCGCGATGCTCGCGCGTCATCGCCGCCAGATGCTCGAGCGTGATGTAGGACGACGTCTCGGTATTATACAGCCGACGATTGGCGTATTTCTTGATGATGACGGGGCTGCCGTCGGCCGCTGCCTTCTTCATGCGAAATCCTTGCGCGAAAGATATTGCCATGGCTACACCGGTTGATACCGCGCCGCAACACGGGCCACGGCCATTACCGTTGTTTCTCTCGATGTTGCGCAGCGAAACCGCCGGCGACCCCGCCCGGCGGACCCGTGCGCTGGCCGGACTGCGCACCTATCAGGACGCGCCGCGCCTGCCCCGCACACCGATGCCCGAACCGGTCGCGCACGACGGGCGCATAATGTTGCGCGATTATGGCGGGACCGGACGGCCGGTGGTGGTGATCCCCTCGCTGATCAACCCGCCCTTCGTCCTCGACCTGTCGCCCGACAATTCGCTGCTGCACTGGTTGGCCGGACAGGGGCTGCGGGTGCTGCTGGTCGATTGGGGGACGCCCACGCCCGCCGACCGGGCGATGGATCTTGGCGACCATGCGCAGGCAGCCGCGCGGTTGTGCGCGACGCTCGGGGAGCCGCCGCTGCTGGTCGGCTATTGCCTTGGCGGGACGATCGCGCTGGCGACCGCGGGGTTCGTGCAGGTCGCCGGCATCGCGCTGATCGCGACGCCGTGGCATTTCGCCGGCTTCGGCGATGCGACCCGCGCCGCCATCGCCGACCAGTGGACCGTGGCGCAACCCACCGCCGAGCAGATGGGCCTCGTGCCGATGGAGTTCCTCCAGGCAATGTTCTGGCAACTCGATCCCGCGCGCACCGTCGACAAATATGTCGCCTTCGCCGATCTCGATCCGGCATCGGCCAAGGCGCAGGCGTTCCTTGCGCTGGAGGATTGGGCCAATGCCGGCGCGCCGCTCCCCTATGCGGCGGGGCGCGAATTGTTCGACGACCTGTTCGACGCCGACCTGCCGGGCAGCGGGCGCTGGCGGGTCGCGGGCGGCATCGCATCGGCCACCCACGCCGTGCCGATGGTCGAGTTCGTGGCGGAGAGCGACCGCATCGTTCCCGCTGACAGCGCGATCGGCCTGCCCGACCGGCGGATCGTGCCCGCCGGCCATGTCGGCATGATCGTCGGCGGGCGGGGTCGAAGCGTCCTGTGGGAACCGCTTGCACGCTGGCTATGCGCCGTTCCCGGCAGTAAAGAGCGCGTGAACCTGTAGGAGAAGGATTGCCCATGTCCGACGTCGTCATCGTTGCTGCCAAGCGTACCCCGGTCGGGAGCTTCCTCGGTGCCTTTGCCGCGGTGCCCGCGCACGAGCTGGGACGGCAGGCGATCGCCGCCGCGCTCGACCAGGCCGGTGTCGCGCCGGCGGACGTGTCGGAGGTGATCCTCGGCCAGGTGCTGACCGCCGGACAGGGGCAGAACCCGGCGCGCCAGGCATCGATGGCGGCGGGCGTGCCGAAGGAAGTGCCGGCATGGGGCATCAACCAGGTCTGCGGATCGGGCCTGCGCGCGGTGGCGCTGGCTGCACAGGCGATCCAGACCGGCGACGCGACGATCGTGGTCGCGGGCGGACAGGAAAGCATGTCGCTGTCGGCGCATGCGGTGCAGATGCGCGCCGGTACCAAGATGGGCGACGCGCCGATGGTCGACACCATGATCAAGGACGGCCTGACCGACGTCTTCAACGGCTATCACATGGGCATCACCGCCGAAAATCTCGCCGAACAGTATCAGGTGACCCGCGGCGAGCAGGACGAGTTCGCCGTCCGCTCGCAGAACCGCGCCGAAGCCGCGCGCGGCGAGGGCCGCTTCGCCGAGGAGATTGCGCCGGTCACGATCAAGGGCCGCAAGGGCGACACCGTCGTCGACCAGGACGAATATATCCGCGCCGGCGCCACGATAGACGGCGTGTCGGGCCTGCGCCCGGCGTTCAAGAAGGACGGGTCGGTGACCGCCGCTAACGCATCAGGCCTGAACGACGGCGCCGCCGCGCTGGTCGTGATGTCGGCCGATGAAGCGGCCAAGCGCGGCCTCGAACCGCTTGCCACGATCAAGAGCTGGGCGACCGCCGGCGTCGATCCGTCGATCATGGGCATCGGCCCCGTCCCCGCCTCGCGCCGCGCGCTGGAAAAGGCGGGCTGGAGCGTCGACGACCTCGATCTGGTCGAAGCCAACGAAGCCTTTGCCGCACAGGCGCTGGCGGTCGGCAAGGACATGGGCTGGAGCGCCGACAAGGTGAACGTGAACGGCGGCGCGATCGCCATCGGCCACCCGATCGGCGCATCGGGCGCGCGCGTGCTGACCACGCTGCTGTACGAAATGAAGCGCCGTGACGCGAAGAAGGGACTGGCGACTCTGTGCATCGGTGGCGGCATGGGTATCGCGATGTGCGTCGAACGGTGATTCTACCCTTGTAACAAAGCGTTGCCGTGCAGCATTATTATAATCGCGAGATATATTTTTTATCGATGTTGCGAGCGCTGCACGGCGCTTTGGTGTGTTGACCACATTTCTGTAACAATTTGTTGCCTCGTCGTACGGAAGGCCGTGTACGGCTTGCCAGGGCCGCAATTATTGATTTTCCTGTTGCAAACGCTGGGTATTCCCCACGTTCAAAACGGGGCAATCAATGAAAACACACCGTCTTCTCGGTGCGACGGCGCTTGCCGGTGTCGCGCTGCTACCGCAATTCGCCTTTGCGCAAACCACCGACACCACGACATCGCAGCGTCCCGCCGATTGCATCGCCGGCGATACGCGCGTCGAATGCCGGTCGACCGACGATGCCGAGGACCCGACGCAGGTCATCACCGTCACGGGATCGCGCATCGCGCGGCCGAACCTCGATACTGCCGTTCCGGTCACAACGCTTACCGTGCAGCAGTTCGAAAATGTCGGTCAGGTGTCGGTCGGCGAAACACTTAACCGCCTGCCCGCGCTACGCTCCACCTTCAACCAAGCGAACTCGACCGCGAGCATCGGCACTGCCGGCATCAACGCGCTCGATCTGCGCGGGCTCGGCCCCGCGCGAACCCTGGTACTGGTCAATGGCCGTCGCCACGTATCGGGCAACCCCGGCACCTTCAGCGTCGATACCAATACCATTCCGAATGCCCTGCTCGAACGCGTCGAAACCGTCACCGGCGGCAATTCGGGCGTTTACGGGTCGGACGCGGTATCGGGCGTCGTCAACTTCGTGCTGAAGCGCGATTACGAGGGCTTCGACGCCCGCGTGCAGGGCGGCGTGTCCAGCCGTGGCGACCGCGGATCCTATCTGGTGACCGGTTTGTGGGGCAAGAATTTCGCTGAAGGCCGCGGCAACATCGCGATCTCGGCAGAATATGCCTATTCCGACCAGGTCCTCTTCAGCGACCGGGATGAGCAGACCGGCGCCTTCTCGGGCGTTCCGGGATTCTATCAGACGCAGCGCACCACTTTCGTCAACCCGGACGGCACGGCGCGCAACGAACCGCCGGCGGGGGACGGCATTCCCGACACGACCTTCTTCCGCAACCCGGGATCGAAGTTCGGCATCATCTCGCTGGGCGGCACCGTCATCACCGCCTGCCCGGTCGCGACCGCGACCAACGGCGCGCGCCGTGCCGCGGTCTGCACCGGACAATTGTCGCCGACCAACGGACGCATCAACAGCAACTATATCTTCCTGCCCGACGGCACCTTGGTCCGCGATATGCCGACCATCGACCTTCGCCCGACTGGCGGCGGCGTCCTGGGCGGCCGCACCGCGAGCGGCGTCGAAGGCGCGATGCTCCTGCCGGGGCTGGACCGCATCAACGTCAATCTGCTGTCGCGTTTCGAGGTGTCGAGCGCGTTCGAACCTTATATCGAAGCGAAGTACGTCAAGGTCACCGCCAACCAGACCTCGACCCAGCCGACCTTTGTCAATGGTCGCCTGACGCCGACCTTCTACCTGGACAATCCGTATCTAACCGAACAGGCACGTTCGACGATCCGCGTGCTCAACGGACTAGCCGCGACCGACAATAGCAGCGCGTTCACCTTCTTCCGCTTCAACAACGACATCGGCACCCGCGCCGAACAGCATGAACGCCAGACCTATCGCGCGGTCGTCGGTGCGCGGGGCGTGCTGCTCGACACCGGCAACTGGAATTACGACGCGTTCGTCAATTACGGCCGGACCGAAACCTATTACGAAACCGGTGGCAACGTTGACATCCGCAAGTTCAACAACGCCGCCAATGCCGTACGCGACCCGGTATCGGGCCAGATCGTGTGTCGTATCAACGCCGATGCCAGCGCGGCAAATGATGACGCAAGCTGCCGACCGCTGAACCTGTTCGGCGAAGGTGCCCCGCTGACCACGCCCGACGGTATTGCCTATTCGCTCTACACCTCGTCGCGCAAGCAATGGGCCGAACAGCTGAACGCGGTCTATTCGGTGTCGGGCGACACATCGGGATTCTTACGCCTGCCCGGCGGTCCGGTCGGCATCGCCTTCGGCGTCGAATATCGCCGCGAGGATTATTTCTCCGCATATGACGAATTCACCAAGGGCGAATATGCGCCAGGCCAATCCAATACGTTCCTGAATTCGATCCAGGATTCGAACCCTGATGCGGTGAGCGTCACGGAAGCATTCGGCGAAATCCGCGTACCGATCCTGGCAGACCTGCCCTTCGTCCAGGAATTGTCGGTCGAGGCATCGGGACGTGCATCCAAGTATAATTTCCTCCAAGACGCGGTCTATGCCTACACCGTCGCCGGCATCTATTCGCCGGTGCGCGGTCTGCGATTCCGGGCCAGCTATGCACAGGCGACTCGCGCACCGAATTTGGCCGAACTCTATGCCGGCACCAGCCAGACCTTCGCCAACAGTTTCACCGATCCGTGTAGCCAGACGGTCATCAACCAAGACCCGAACCGGGCGCGCAACTGCGCGGCGGCGGGCATCCCGACCACTATCACCCTACCCGACGGTCAAGTCGTTCCGTGGACCAATGCGCCCACCTCGGGCATCCTCGGCACCAATGGCGGCAATACCGGGCTCCAACCAGAAGTCAGCCGCAGCTTCGTGCTGGGCGGCGTGGTCGCGCCGCCTTTCCTGCCGGGCTTCTCGGTCACGGTCGATTACTATAATATTGAGATCAAGCAGGCGATCGACACAATCACTCCGCAGGCGCTGGTCAATCGTTGCTATGACGATCCGGGCGGCATCAATAATCCGTTCTGCGCGCAGGTCATTCGCCGCCGGTCGAGCGATCTGATCGCTGACTTCACCTTTGCGGGCCAGCAGGGCCGTCGCTTCGCCGGCTTCCCGGACTTCAACATCGGCCTGCAGGGCAATGGCTTCACCAACGGGCCATTCAACTATGCGAAGCTGACCACGTCGGGCATTGATGCCGAAGTCGCCTATCGTCATAGCTTCACCGACGACATCCGCCTGAATCTGTCGGCGAATGTGAGCTGGCTGGAAACGCGGCGGCAATATACGTTCCTGACCGATCCCAACCGCTACACACGCCGGAACAATGTGCTGGGCGATCCCGAATGGCGCGGTCTGTTCTCGGCCAATTTCTTTGCCGGGCCGTTCGATATCGCGCTTACCACCCAGTATATCGGCCGCCAGACACTGGGGTCGTGGAACCTGCAGAATTACGAACAGGATCGGCCACCGACCAATGCTGACGCCTTTCCGATTATCTATTTGCCGGAAGTGTTCATTCACGACATTCAGTTCGGCATTCGCGCCAACAAGAATTTCCGCCTCTATGTCGGCGTCGACAATGTGAACGACCAATTGCCGCCCTATGGCCTGACCGGCACCGGGTCGGACAGCGGAATCTTCCCGGTGACCGGGCGGTATTTCTATGCCGGTGCGCGGGTCAATTTCTGATCGATAGCGCCAAGGCAGGAAGGGGCGTCCGAAAGGGCGCCCCCTTTTTGTCGACTGGACGCGGCCTGCCGGTTGCGCGAAAGCGGCGCAAACCGATGGGGTAGCGCGATGACCGCCGAACACAGCACCGCCGACATGATCACCCGCTATGGCGCTGACGCCCGGATTGCAGCGCAGCAACTTGCCACGACGCCCACCACGACCAAAGCCGCCGCGCTCCGCCGCGCCGCCGCTGCCATCCGGGAAGACGCCGCCGCCATCCTCACGGCCAACGCACGCGATACCGCCGCTGCGCATGCGAACGGCCTGTCGGGCGCCCTGCTCGACCGGCTGCGGCTCGACCCGGCCCGGCTGGAGGCGATGGCGGCGGGGGTCGCGGCGGTGGCGGGACTGGCCGATCCGGTCGGCGAGGTCATCGACCGCAGCGAGCGACCCAACGGGCTGGTGCTGACGCGGGTTCGCGTGCCGATCGGGGTGATCGGCATCATCTACGAAAGCCGACCCAACGTCACCGCCGATGCCGGGGCGCTGGCGGTGATGGCCGGGAACGCGGCGATCCTGCGCGGGGGGAGCGAGGCGATCCACAGCAACCGCGCCATCCATGCGGCGATGGTGCGAGGGCTGGTCGCGGGCGGACTGCCCGACGGCGCTGTGCAGTTGATCCAGACGACCGACCGGGCGGCGGTAGGCGCGATGCTGGCCGCCGAGGGGCTGATCGACCTGATCGTGCCGCGTGGCGGCAAGAGCCTGGTCGCGCGGGTACAGTCGGAAGCGCGGGTGGCGGTGCTAGCGCATCTCGACGGGCTGAACCACAGCTATGTCGACCGCGCCGCCGATCCGGCGATGGCGCAGGACATCGTCGTCAACGCCAAGCTGCGCCGAACAGGGGTGTGCGGTGCGACCGAGACGCTGCTGATCGATCGCGCCTATGCCGATCCGCTGCCGATCCTGACCGGGCTGCTCGATGCCGGTTGCGAGCTGCGCGGCGATGCCGAGGTGCGGGCGCTGCACGGCGATATCCTCGAAGCCAATGAAGACGACTGGGACACCGAATATCTCGACGCGATCCTGTCGGTGAAGCTGGTCGACGGGGTCGACGAAGCGATCGCCCATATCGCCGCGCATGGATCGCACCATACCGACGCGATCATCACGTCCGACGCAGCGACCGCCGAACAGTTCCTCGCCCGCGTCGACTCGGCGATCGTGATGTGGAATGCATCGACCCAGTTCGCCGATGGCGGCGAGTTCGGGCTGGGCGCGGAGATCGGCATCGCCACCGGCCGGCTGCATGCGCGCGGCCCGGTCGCGCTGGAGGGGTTGACGACCTACAAGTGGATCGTGCGCGGGACCGGCCAGACCCGACCTTGATGGCGGAGCCGACGCGGAATAGGTTGCGGGAATGGAAATGCGCCCGATCACGACTGCCGTCGATGCCGCGACCGACGAAGCGATCAGTCGCCTGGCCGCCGGACGTGGCATCACGCGCGACGAATTTGCCGCCGATGCGCTGCGTCGTGCCGTGCAGGCGGACGAAGAGCTGGCAGCGTTCGTTCAGGTAGGGATCGATGCTGCCGATCGCGGCGACCTCATCCCGCAGGACGTCGTTTTCGCCGAGTTACGGGAACGACGACATCGCCTTCGCAGCGAATGATCGGTATTGAATGGTCCGTACCGGCCACTATCGACCTTGACGCGATCGATGACAGATTTTCCGCCATCGACGTGGCATTAGCCGACCGCATGATCGAACGGATCGAGCAGGCGGGAAATTTTCTTCGCGAACATCCGTCCGCAGGACCGACGATACTGTCAGATTCGGTTCGCAAATGGCGCGTTCGAAGCACGCCGTACCTATTATTCTATCGCATCCTGCCGGACCGCGTCGAAATCCTGCGCGTTCGCCATGATCGCGAGGATCGGGACGCATGAGCAGCATCGGCCTGCTCGGTGGATCGTTCAACCCGGCGCATCGCGGGCATCGCCGGGTGTCGCTTGCCGCCAAGCACGCGCTGGCGCTCGACGAGGTGTGGTGGCTGGTGTCACCGGGCAACCCGCTGAAACCCGCCGCCGGCATGGCGCCGCTGGCCGTGCGGCTGGCATCGGCGCGGCGGGTGGCGCGGCATGCGCCGATCCGGCCTACCGCGATCGAACGCCGGTTGGGAACACGATATACAACCGATACTCTGCGCAAGCTGGTGCGGTTGTACCCGCAGCATCGCTTCATCTGGTTGATGGGGGCGGACAATTTGGCCGAGTTTCACCGCTGGCGGAACTGGCGCGGCATTGCGCGGACGGTGGCGATTGCGGTCGTCGCGCGTCCGGGCTATGATAGCCGCGCCCTCGCTAGTCCTGCGATGGGTTGGTTGCGGCGCCATGCGCGGCCCGCAGGCCAGGCGAGACGATGGACGATGTGGAGTTTGCCGGCGCTGGTCCGTTTGCGCTTCCGCCCCGATCCGAGCTCGGCGACCGCGATCCGCGCCGCCGATCCCGCCTGGCACCGTCGGGTAATTCCGCCCGCCCGGTCCGGCGCACAGGCCCCTGAAAGCTGACACCCTTGCCGACTCCTACCGACCCGACCGATGCCATGAGCGAGACCGAAGCGCTGCACCGCATGGTGCTCGCCAGCCTCGACGACGACCAGGCGGTCGAGACGGTGTCGATCCCGCTTGCGGGCAAGTCGAGCATCGCCGATTACATGGTGATCGCCAGCGGCCGGTCGAGCCGGCAGGTGGCATCGATGGCGACCAAGCTGGCCGAGCGGGTCAAGGCCGAGTTCGGCCGCCCGTCGCGCATCGAAGGGCTGCCGACCGCCGACTGGGTGCTGATCGACACCGGCGACGTGATCGTCCACCTGTTCCGCCCCGAAGTCCGCACCTTCTACAATCTGGAGCGGATGTGGGCGTTCGGCGACACGCTGAACCCGACCGCGCACGCATAAAGCCGGTCCGCCCGTGCTGCTGCATATCGTCGCGCGCGGGCGGATCGGGCGTGGTCCCGAGGCCGAACTGATCGACCGCTACTTCAAGCGCGTCGGTTGGCCGACGAAGATCACCGAACTGCCCGATACCGGCGGCAAGGTGCCGCCGGTCGATCCGGGCACGCGCATCGTAATGCTCGATGAGAAGGGCCGCGACCTGCCGTCGATGGCGTTCGCGACGCAGCTGGGCCGCTGGCGCGATGATGGCGTGCGCGAGACGCGATTCCTGCTGGGCGCTGCCGACGGGTTCGACGATGCGCAGCGGGCCGGAGCCGATCTGTTGCTGGCGTTCGGGCGGGCGACATGGCCGCATCTGATGGCGCGCGCGATGCTGGCCGAACAATTGTGGCGCGCGACCAGCATCCTCGCCGGCCACCCCTATCACCGCGAGGGATGAGGCGCGCGCTCGCCCTGATCGCCGCCCTGGCCGCGCTGGCGGGTGCGGCGGCGTGGGCGCAGGACGATCCGGTCGCTGCGGGACGCGACCGGCTGGAAAGCGCGCGGCGGGCGGCAGCCACGGCCAGCGCACGATCGCAAGCGCTCGACCGCGCCGCGCGCGCCGCCAGCGCCGGGGCCGAGCGTAGTCGTGCGGCACAGGCGGCGCTCGCCGCACGCATCGCCGCCGCCGAGGCCGACCGCCGGACCGCACAGGCGCGCGTCGCGCTGATCGGCGAACTGCTCGCCCGCCGCCGCGCCGAACTGGCCGCCGGGCAGGCCCCGGTCGCGCGGCTGGTCGGGGCGTTGCAGTCGCTGGCCAGCCGCCCGGCATGGCTGGCGGTGGCGCAGCCCGGATCGACCGACGATCTGGTCCATGTCCGCGCCGTGCTCGGCACCGTCGTGCCGGCAATGCAGCAGCGCACCGCTGCGGTCCGTGCCGGCATCGCCGATGCGGCGCGACTGCGCTCGCAGGCCGGCGTCGCGTTGCAGGCGCTGGCCGTAAGCAACACGCGGCTAGAAGGCCAGCGCCTCGCGCTGATGCAGGCGGAGGCGGCACAGCGGTTGCGTTCGCGGGCGCTGGCGCGCGGCGCGCTGATCGAATCGGACCGGGCGATTGCGCTCGGCGAACAGGCGCGCGACATCGTCGACCGGCTGGAGGAACTGGGCGAGGCGCGCGACACCCGCGCGGCGCTGGCCGCCCTGCCCGGGCCGCTCCCCCGGCCCGATGTCGCCACGCCGGCGCTGCCGCCGGCCGCCTATCGCCTGCCGGTCAGGGGCGCTGTCGCGACCGGTTTCGGCGAAATCAGCGACAGCGGCGTGCGCGCGCGCGGGCTGACTCTGACCGTCGCGCCGGGGGCCACCGTCGTCGCGCCGGCGCCGGGACGAATCGCGTTCAGCAAGCGGTTTCGCGGCTATCGCCGGGTGGTGATCCTCGACCATGGCGACGGCTGGACGACGACGGTGTCCGGTCTCGCCGCCAGCGTCGGGCCGGTTGACGCGCGGGTCGCCGCCGGTACGCCGATCGGTCGCGCGCCGCGGGGCGACGGGCCGCCGGTGACGATCGAACTGCGCCGCCACGGGGTACCGGTCGACTTGGCCGCTATGCTGTAGGCCGCACAGTCAATGACGCGATAACCGTATATTATCCGATTCAGTCCATGCCGTACCGAACGAACGAATCGGAGTACGTCCGCATGCAATCGATCAACCGGATGGTATTAGCGGCAATCACCGCGATCGGGCTGTTGGTATTGGGATCGGCCGGCGCCAGCGTCTGGTCCAACGCCCGCCAATCCGATGCGCGCGCCAGTATCGGCCAGGGAACGGCCCTGCTGCGTAACCACATGACCGCCGACATGATGCACGACGCGATCCGCGGCGATGTGCTGTCGGTATTGCGGGCCAGCTCGACCGGCGATCTCGATCTGGCGGCAAACCGTCAGGCGCTGGCCGATGATTCGGCGGCGCTGCGCAAGGCGCTTGCGGCCGATGCCGCCTATGCCGATGCTCCCGCCATCGCGACGCGGGCCCGCAATATCCAGCCGTTGGTCGAAACCTATATCGCCACCGCCGAACGGATCGCCGATGCCGCCGCCGCCAATCCTGCCCGCGCCACGGCGCTGCTGCCCGGCTTTCTGAACGCCTTCGAAACGCTGGAGGGCGGGATGAGCACCCTGTCCGATGCGATTGAAGCGCATCTGGCCCAGGTCAGCGCCGAGGCGAACGCGATCGCGCGGTTGGCCAACATCCTGCTCGCCTTCACGACCGGCGCGACCCTCGTCGTCGTTCTCGCCATCGGCTTTGCCACCCGCCGGTTCGTCGTCGCGCCGCTGCTGGCGCTGGTCGAGGCGCTGAAGCGGATGACGTCGGGCGACATGGCGGTCGCGATCCCGGCCGGCAGCCGGCGCGACGAACTCGGGCAGCTCGCCGGCGCGACCCGGGCATTGCGCGATCAACTGGTTGCGGCCAAACGGGCCAAGGAGGAGCAGACGACGTTGATCGTCGACAGCTTCGGTGCGGCACTCGCGCGACTGGCGCAGGGCGATCTGGTCTCGCGCGTCGATGCCGATTTGAGCGGGCCGTTCGCGGGCATCAAGGCGGACTTCAATTCGGCCGTCGCCGCGCTGCAATCGACGCTGACGACGGTGACCGAAGCGGCCGGCAGCATCAACAACGGTGCCGACGACATCCGCCAGGCATCCGACGACCTGTCGCAGCGAACCGAACAACAGGCGGCGAGCCTCGAAGAGACGGCGGCGGCGATGGACGAGATCACGTCGACCGTGCGCGAAACCGCCGCCGGCGCGGCACAGGCCAACCGCATCGTCAGCGAGGCGCGCGCCGAGGCGGACCAGTCGGGCGAGATCGTCCGTCGCGCAGTGGAGGCGATGCACGGCATCGAACGCGCCTCCACCGAGATCAGCGACATCATCAGCGTGATCGACGGCATCTCGTTCCAGACCAACCTGCTGGCACTGAACGCCGGGGTGGAAGCGGCACGGGCGGGCGATGCGGGCAAGGGCTTCGCCGTCGTCGCCAGCGAGGTCCGCGCGCTGGCACAGCGCTCCGCCGATGCCGCCAAGGACGTGAAGACCCGCATCACCGCATCGTCCAGCCAGATCGACACCGGCGTGCAGCTGGTGGTCGATACTGGCGACGCGCTCGCGCGGATCATCAGCCGTATCGGGCAGATCGACGAGTTGGTCGCCAGCATCGCCGCCTCGGCCGAGCGTCAGGCCACGGGCCTGCACCAGATCAATACGGCGGTGTCGGAAATGGACGGCATGACGCAGCAGAATGCGGCGATGGTCGAGGAAGCGACCGCGGCGGTGCGCAGCCTCGCATACGACGCCGACGGCATGGCGCGACAGATCAGCAGCTTCCGCCTCGGCGACACCGGCCATCGCAGCGCTCCCGTCCGCGCCGTCCCGGCACCCGCACCCCGTCCGGCAAGCGTCGTCCCGATGCGTCCGCACGTCGCCGGCAATACCGCGCTGGCCATGGCGGAGGACGACTGGTCGGCATTCTAGGGCCAATCGACATTCTGATAAGCCCTTATCCCCTCTCCCCCGGTCCAGAGGAGAGGGAAGAATGGGACGACAAGATGGTCAGGTGCTGGCCCGATGCAGGCATCCGTCGTCGGTTTTGCCCGGTCGTGGCCGAACGTCACGTCCGGTTCAGCGAGACAGCGCTTTGATCGTCGAACGATTTCCCGCTAGTGTGGCTTCCGTACCGCAGTCGAAAGCATTCAGCGTATATGCGTATGTCCCGTTCGTTTCTTCAGGCCACCGCGATCGTCGGTGCGCTCGCGCTCGTCCCCGTCGCCACCGGGGCGATGGCGCAGGCCGACGCCGGCAGTTTCCGCGAACTCGACAATTTCATGGACGTCTATAACCGGGTGAAGGCGTCCTATGTCGACAAGGTCGACGACAAGACGCTGATGGAAGGGGCGATGCGCGGCATGCTGGCGGCGCTCGACCCGCATTCCAGCTATCTCGACGCCAAGGATTTCGAGAATCTGCGCATCGCCACGACCGGCAATTATTCGGGCCTGGGCCTGTCGGTCACGCTGGAGGACGGTGCGGTCAAGGTCATCACCCCGACCGAGGATACGCCCGCCGCCCGCGCCGGCATCAAGTCGGGCGATTACATCACCCATGTCGACGGCAAGCTGATCGTCGGCGGCACGCTCGACGAAGCGGTCGCGCAGATGCGCGGCCCCACGGGGTCGAAGGTATCGCTGACCATCGTCCGCCCCGGCCGTGACAAGCCGATCGAACTGACACTGGTGCGCAGCACGATCGTGCAGAAGCCGGTGAAGTGGGAAGTGAAGGACGGCATCGGCGTCATCAACATCAACACGTTCAGCGAGACGACCGGCGCCGACACCCGCGCTGCGATCGCCGGGATCGACAAGGCGTTGGGGCACAAGCCCAAGGGCTATGTCATCGACCTGCGCGACAATGGCGGCGGGCTGTTGACCCAGGCGATCGAGGTGTCCGACACCTTTCTGTCGCGCGGCGAGATCGTGTCGCAGCGCGGGCGCGACAAGGCGGACACCGAACGCTATTTCGCCGAGGAGATGGTACCGGGCGACCTCGCGCAGGGACTGCCGATCATCGTGCTGACCAATCCGGGCACGGCATCGGCATCGGAAATCGTCGCCGGCGCGCTGCAGGACCATCACCGCGCGATCGTGATGGGCGAGCGCAGCTTCGGCAAGGGATCGGTCCAGTCGATCTTCGACCTGTCGAAGAACACCGCGCTGCGCCTGACCACCGCGCGCTATCATACGCCATCGGGCCGGTCGGTGCAGGAAGGCGGCATCGACCCCGATCTGAAGGTCCCGCAGATTTCGGACCCCGATTACAAGAGCCGGCCAGTCTATCGCGAGGCCGATCTGCGCCGTCACCTGGTCAACGAAGCCGGGGTCGACGACAAGACGCTGACCGAGGACACCAAGGACGATCCGCGCTTCGCCGAGACCGCCGAGTCGCTCAAGAAGCGCGGCATCGACGATTTCCAGCTTTATTACGCGCTCCAGACGATGGGTCGGGTCGGTCCGACGACGCGGATGGCGGCGGCTGCCCCCAAGCCCGGCAAGCGCTGAGCGGATGCGCGCCAACGACTTGCCGCTCGCGCGCTGGATCGCGCTGCTGCTGCCGCTCACGCTGATCGCGGGGGCGCTCGGTTCGCAATATCTGGGCGGGCTGTACCCGTGCGAGATGTGCCATTGGCAGCGCTGGCCGCATTATGCGGCGATCGCGCTGGCCGCGCTGTCCTTCTTCGCGCCGCGTACCTCGGCCAAGCGGCTGCTGGTGATCCTGGCCGGCCTCAGCATCCTGACCAGCGGGCTGATCGGCGTGTTCCATGCCGGCGTCGAATATCATTGGTGGGAGGGGGTGACGGCCTGTGCCAACACGCTGCATGCGACCGGCGGCGACCTGTTGGCGGCGATCGTGCGGCAGCCGGTGGTGCGCTGCGACGTGCCGCAATGGACGTTCCTCGGCATCTCGCTCGCCGGCTTCAACGCGATCTTTTCGATCGCCGGCGCGTTGGTGGTGCTGATGCTGGCGACACGGAGGCGGACATGAGCAAATGGCGACCCGGCGATCCCCGGCCCGGCGGTATCAAGTCGATGATCCGCGTCGATCAGGCGGGCGAATATGGCGCGACGCGCATCTATGCCGGGCAGTTGGCGGTGATGGGCGACCGCAGCCCGATGTCGGCGGCGATCCAGGGCATGGCGCTGCAGGAGGCCGAGCACCGCGCCTATTTCGACGCGCTGATCGCCGAGCGTGGCGTGCGGCCGACGATCATCCAGCCGATCTGGGACGTGGCCGGCTTTGCGCTGGGTGCGGCGACCGCGGCGATCGGACCGGAGGCGGCGATGGCCTGCACCGCTGCCGTCGAGACCGAAATCGACAAGCATTATGAGGACCAGCTGACCGAACTGGGCGACGACGATCCCGAACTGGGCGCAGCGATCCGCAAGTTCCAGGCCGAGGAGCTGGAGCATAAGGAAGCGGCGCTGGCGCATGGCGCCGAACGCGCGCCGGCCTACCCCCTGCTATCGGCAGCGATCCGCGCGGGCTGCCGCATCGCCATCGAAGTTTCGAAACGCATTTGATCGTCCGGGCGTTACCCGGACAGGAGGATTTTGTGATGACCCGCACGCTTCTGGCCGGTGCCGCCACGATCGTCGCCTTTGCCATGCCGGCCGCGCCCGCCGCTGCGCAGGTCCGCAACGGCACGCTCGTCATCTATGGCAACGACAAATGCCCGACCAACGCCGATGGCGAGGAAATCGTGGTCTGCGTCCGCCGGGGCGAGCAGGAACGCTTTCGCATCCCCAAGGAGTTGCGCGACGTCGAACCAACCCGCGACGGCGAAAGCTGGGCGACGCGGGTGCAGGACAATCTGAACGCCGGGTCGAGCGGGATCGGCAGTTGCTCGACCGCCGGGGTCGGTGGACAGACCGGCTGCTTCATCCAGCGCGCCAATGCCGCGCGCGCGGAACGCCGGGCGCGGCGGCAGGCAGAGGAAAGCATCCCGCTGCCCTGACCGCCGCGACCTAGGGCGGCGCCTTATCCGCCCAGAACGTGCATCCACATCGGCTGACCGAGCACGCTGGCCGAGCTTTCCAGCTTCTCCAGCGCCTGCGCGACGCAGCGTTCCGGCCCTTCGTGCGTCACGATCGCGACCAGCACGCTACCATCGGCATTCGCGCCGCGCTGGATCAGGCTTTCGATCGAGACGCCGGCATCGCGCATTGCCGCCGCGATCTCGGCCAGCACCCCGACCTTGTCGGCGACGTGCAGGCGCAAATAGGCGCGGCCGCGGCGTTCGCCGGTCGGTTCGGGCGCGGCGGGGGTCAGGTCGGCGACCGGCATCGCATAGGGCGGACCGAATTCGCCACGAGCGATGTCGATCAGATCGGCGACCACCGCGCTGGCGGTCGGGCCGTCGCCGGCGCCGCGCCCCTGGAAGAACAGACGGCCGACGAAATTGCCCTCGGCCACCACGGCGTTCAGCGATCCGGTAACATGCGCCAGCGGATGGTCGAACGGCACGAGGTGCGGATGAACCCGCTGGAACAGGCCACGCGGCCCCGCTTCGCCGACCCCGACCAGCCGGATGCGATAGCCCAATGCCGCCGCCTCGGCGATGTCGGCGGCCAGCACGTGGCGGATGCCGGTGACCGCCACCGCATCGAACGCCGGCTGGGTGTTGAAGGCGAGGCTGGCGAGGATCGATAGCTTGTGCGCGGCATCGACGCCATCGATGTCGAAGCTGGGATCGGCCTCGGCAAAGCCCAGCGCCTGCGCCTCGGCCAGTACCTCGGCGAAGTCGCGGCCCTCGGCCTCCATCTTCGACAGGATGAAGTTGCAGGTGCCGTTGAGGATGCCGAAGACCTGCGAAATCTCGTTGGCCGCCGCCCCTTCGCGCAGGCCCTTGATGACCGGCACGCCACCGGCGACCGCCGCTTCGAACTTCAGCGCGACGCCCTTGTCCTCGGCAGCCTGGGCGAGTTCGAGGCCGTGATGCGCGATCATCGCCTTGTTGGCGGTGACGAAGCTCTTGCCCGCCGCCAGCGCACCGCGCGCCAGCGTCAGCGCAGGGCCGTCCGATCCACCGATCAGCTCGACGACGACATCGGCATCGCCGGCCTGCACCAGCGCGGCGGTATCGTCGACCCATTGGTAGCGCGACAGGTCGACGCCGCGGTCGCGCGTCCGGTCGCGCGCCGATACTGCGACGACCTCGATCGGACGGCCGGCGCGGCGTGCGATCAGCGCGCCATTGGTCTCGATCAGCCGAATCACGCCCGCACCCACGGTTCCAAGGCCGGCGATGGCGACGCGGAGCGGTTCGGTCATAGATCCCTCAATTGATTGACGTAACAAAATTGCGGCCGGAGCATCGCTCCGGCCGGTTTCGTGTCTCTAAAGGCGGTTGGCGATCAGGGGAACCCCGGGGCCGTCACTTCTTGATAAGGCCGATCTCGACCAGCCGCTCGTACAAATAGTCGTGCGAACTGATCGGGGTCGGATAGCGGTTCGGCCGCTCGTCACTGATGCAGCCGGGCAGCGTCTCGATCAGGAAATCGGGCGCGGGATGGAGGAAGAACGGCATCGAATAGCGCGAATGGCCGCGCCGTTCGGGCGAGGGGTTGACGACGCGGTGGGTGGTCGATGGCAGGACATGGTTGGTCAGACGCTGCAGCATGTCGCCGACATTGACGACCATCGCCCCCGGCGGCGGCGCGACCGGCAGCCAGCGGCCGTCGCGGTCGAGCAGTTCTAGGCCCGCTTCCTCGGCCCCCAGTAGCAGCGTGATGAGGTTGATGTCCTCATGCGCGCCAGCGCGGACCTCCGGGGCGTCGGCGGGGACCGGCGGATAATGGAGCAGGCGCAGCACCGAATTGCCGTCCTTCACCGCGCGGTCGAACCAGTTCGGCTCCAGTCCCAGATAGCGCGCGATCGCCGACAACAGTCGGTCACCCGCCGCATCCAGCGCGGCGAACAGGTCGAGAAACGCCTCCCGAAACCCCTCCGGCCGGTCGGGCCAGACATTGGCGGGCATCACGTCGCCATAGCGGTGGCCGGCGGCCAGTTCGCGGCCGACATGCCAGAATTCCTTCAGGTCGACATGGGTCGCACCCTTGGCGATTTCGGTCTTGAACGGGGTATAGCCGCGCGCGCCGCCGCCGCCCTCGACGAAATAGCGGCGCTTTTCTTCCTCGGGCAGGTCGAAGAACGCCTTGGTCATCGCCCAGGCGCGGTCGATCACGTCCTGATCGACGCCATGGTCGGATACCATCGCGAAACCGAAGCGTTGGAACGAGCCGCCGAAATCGCGGGCGAAGCCGTCGGGGTCCTGCTCGGCCTGGGCCATCGAAATCAGCGGAACCTGCGAAAGCGGCGTGTCGGCCATGGGTCTCAAAATCCTGAAAGATACCGGAACGAAGCCATGAAGATAGACGCACGGCCCGCCCACGAACAGGGTCATCCTTTGCGTGACGCGGGCCTTGAGTTCCGGCATGGGGATGATGCGATGCAACAACGTACTGATCCCCTGTCGCCCGACGCCTCCGCCGCGCTGACCGATGCCGCTCCCACCCCCGGCGACAGCGCTTCGGCGGATCGGGCGCCGCTGCCGTTCGGCGAGTTCGTGACGCTGATCGCGGCGCTGATGGCGCTGACCGCGCTCGGCATCGATTCGATGCTGCCGGCGCTGCCCGCGATCGGCGATGCGCTGGGCGTCGCCGAACCCAATACGCGCCAGTTCGTAGTGACCGCCTTCCTGCTCGGCTTTTCGATCGCGCAGCTGGCCTATGGTCCGCTCGCCGATCGCTATGGCCGGCGGCCGGTACTGATCTTCGCGTTGATCGCCAGCACGATCACCAATCTGGTCGCGGCGGTATCGGGCAGTTTCCTGCTGCTGCTGATCGCACGCTTCGCCTCCGGTGCGGCGGTGGCGGGTGGGCGCGTGGTGACGGTGGCGCTGGTGCGCGACTGTTATTCGGGCCGGGCGATGGCGCGGGTGATGAGCCTCGCCTTCATCTTCTTCATGGCCGCCCCGGTGCTGGCGCCGACCTTCGGCGAATTCGTCCTTGCCTTCGCCTCGTGGCGGTGGATCTTCGGCGGCATCGCGATCGTCACCGCCGCGGTGTTCGCATGGTTCGTGCTGCGCATGCCCGAGACGCTGCCGATGTCCGAACGCCAGCCGCTCGACCCCGGCCGGATCATGGAGGGCTATCGCATCGTGCTGCGCGATCGCTATGCGGTCGGCTATACCGTTGCGGCGGCGCTGCTGTCGGGCGGGCTGTTCGGCTTCGTCGGGTCGATCCAGCAGATCATGGAGGTGACGTTCGGCAAGCCGAAGCTGCTGACGGTCGTCTTCGCCTGTGTCGCCGGCACGATGGCGGCGGGGTCGTTCTTCAATTCGCGGATCGTGATGCGCTTCGGCACGCGGCTGATCTCGCACGCGGCGCTGCTGGGACTGGTCGCGGTGGCGGCGATCCATCTGGCGATCACGCTGGCGGGGATCGAGTCACTGGCCAGCTTCATCGTGCTACAGGCGATCATGATGGCCTGTTTCGGCCTCGCTTCCTCCAATTTCTCGGCGATGGCGATGGAGAATATGGGATCGATCGCGGGCACGGCGTCGTCGTTGCAGGGATTCGTGTCGATGCTGGGCGGAGCGGTGCTGGGCGCACTGATCGGGCAGGCGTTCGACGGGACCACCGTACCGCTCTATGGCGGGTTCCTGTTCCTCGGGCTGATCGCGGTACTGGTCGTGTTTCGTACCGAACATGGCCGGCTGTTCCGCCGCGGATAGGAACCGCCGCCGCCCGCAACGGGTTTCCCTGTCCTAACCAGCAGGAGTCATTCGATGGGCGGTCATCAGGTAAACGGTCAGGGGTCGGGCGACGACGGCTATGACGAGGACGGCTATGACGAAAGCCAGCGCGCCGAAATCCTCGAAGCGACCCGCGACGGCCCCAGCGACGGCACGATCCTGACCGACCTCGAACCCGATCTCGGCGCGTCCGACGATGAGGACGAGGACGAACTCGACATGGTCGACGACGAACTCGCCGAAGAGGACGAGGATGTGACGATCACCGGTCAGGGTGACCAGACCGAAGACGAATTGCAGGAAGATTTCGACGAGGACAATCTCGCCGAGGACGGCGACCTGAACGACGCAGATCGCGACGCGATCGAACCATGAGGACGGGGGCGATCGCCGGGCTGGCGCTGTTGCTGTCGGCCTGTGGCGGCGGCGGGGACGGTAATGCGACCGCGACGAACGACGTAGCGCCTGCCGAGCCGACGCCGGTCGCCGGTGCTCCGACGCCGGTGACGCCCTCGACCACGCTACCGCCGGGCGACGGCATTCCCGGCGTATCGGCCCCGCCCCCGGCCAACGAGGTCCGGCCTGCCGCCGTCCCTAATTCGGTCGTGACCGAAGCGGGGCCGCAGGAAGCGGTGGCGGTACTGAACCAGTATTTCGCCGCGATCGCCGCCCGGCGCTATGCCGACGCCTATCGCCTGTGGAACGGCCGTGGCGAGGCGTCGGGCATGTCGGAACAGGCGTTCGCCGACTCCTTCGCCAAATATGCCGACTATCGCGCGACGATCGGCACGCCCGGCCGGATCGATGCGGGTGCTGGGCAGCGCTACATCGAGATACCGGTGCGCGTCACCGGCCGGCTGCGCGACGGGACGCCGATATCGCTCGCCGGGCCGGTCACGCTGCACCGTACCGGCGATATCGATGGCGCAACCGCCGAACAACGGTCATGGCGGATCGACAATAGCGGTCTGAAACCGCGCCCCGTAACGGACACTACCACCCCGCAATGACTTCCCCGCGCTATGGCCGGACGATCACCGCCGGCCCCGACGACATCGACGAACTGGGCCATGTCAACAACGCGGTCTGGGTCCGCTGGATTCAGGACGTGGCGGTCGAGCATTGGCACGCGCTGGCCACCCCCGAACAGCATGCCGCCTATGTCTGGGTCATCACCCGCCACGAAATCGACTATCGCGGCAACGTCGTCGCGGGCGAGACGGTGACTGCCGAAACCTGGGTCGACGATGCACCGAAGGGCGCGCGGTTCGACCGGCTGATGCGCTTCACCGGCGCCGACGGCCGGGTGAAGGTCGATGCACGCACGACCTGGGCGTTGCTCGACCGGCACAGCGGGCGGTTGCTGCGGGTGCCGGCCGAGGTGGTCGAGCGGTTCACGCAATAGCCGCTCGTTCTCCGCGCAGACGGGGTCTGTACACGCTGCCGACGCAGCGTTGGTCATCAACATCAGCGTTGATGGATGCCGGCTTCGGAAGAGCGCTGCAAAAGCCCGCTACCTATACCCGGATCCCACCGTACCCAGCGCAGGCGGGGGTCCAGAGCCAAGCAAAACAACAGGTTGCGATCGTCGCTCTGGGTCCCCGCCTGCGCGGGGACACGGTATAGCGGACTCACGCGGAAGCTTAGCCGGCGTGGGAATGATAAGCATGGCCATTCCCGGCAGGGGAGCACATCCGTTCACCGCAGCAGGAAGCGGACCGCGACGTTGACCGTCAAATCCTGTTCGCCCGCCGCTACGGGCGTCGAATCGGCCATCTTCGCCACCCGCGCCATTTGCAGCATCGGCATCGGCGGTTGTGGCAATTGTCCTCCATCCTCGGAAATCAGCAGGATGCGGTCGACGCGCAGCCCGGCTGCCTTGGCGTAGAGCTCGGCACGGGCGCGCGCGCGGCGGATCGCGTCGGTGCGGGCCTCGTCGAGCGCGGCATCGGCAGCATCGACCGACAGCGTCGGCCCGTCGATCTGATTCGCTCCCTGCGCCACCAGTGCGTCGAGGATGGCGCCGCTCTTGGCGACATCGCGGAAGCGGACCGAGATGCTGTTGCTCGCCTGATAGCCGGTGATCGCCGGCGGCTGATTCTCGGCATAGCGATATTGCGGCTGCAACTGGATCTGCGCGGTCTGTAGATCGCGGTCGGCGACCCCGGCCTTGCGCAGCGCGGCGACGACGCGGGTCATGCGCTGCGCATTGTCCGACAGCGCGGCGGCGGCGGTCGCCGCTTGGCTGACCACGCCCGCGCGGATGGTCGCGATATCGGGCACCCGCGTCGCTTTCCCCGTCGCGCTGACGTCGAGCAGCGTGCCGTCGGTCAGGACCGGTGCCGAGACCGGCGCGACCTGTTGCGCGGCGGCGGGAAGCGCGGTTCCGATGGCGGCGAGGAGCAGGACGGAACGGAGCATCGACATTTCCCTTTCAAATACAGTCACGACGAACGATCGGTCGTTACGCACGCGCCGCAAAACGTGGCATGAACGCAATCGATGCAGCCCTTGCCGTTCTTATCGAAAAACGCGATGTCTATGCTTGAGGGCAGTGCTGTATTGATGTAATACAGCGCAAGAAGGGCTGGGGGCCCTCCAACAGGATGGGGTGGATGAATTACGAATCGACGTCGATCGCGGGTGACCGCCAGTTGCTGACCGGACCCGATGCCGCGCCGCGGTCGCGCCGCCGTGCCGTCATCGTCGGGATCGTGATCGTGCTGCTCGTCGTGGTCGGCGCCGTCTGGGCATTCGGTCGCAAGGGCGGGGATGCGCCCGCTACCAAGGGCCCGCCCCCTGCCGCCGCCGGCGCGCTGCCCAAGGTGACGGTGGTCGTGCCGGGCCGTGACACGGTGACCCGCGCGGTCTCCGGCACCGGATCGCTCGCCGCGCGGCGCGAAATGCCGGTCGGCGTCGTCGGGGAAGGCGGTCTGGTCACGCGAGTGCTCGTCGAGCCGGGTAGCTGGGTAAGCGCCGGACAAGTGCTCGCCACGGTCGATCGTTCGGTGCAGGCGCAAACCGCCGAATCGCTGTCGGCGCAGGTCCGCGTCGCCCGCGCCGATGCGCAGATCGCGCAGACCGAACTCGACCGGTCGAACCAGTTGGTCGAGCGCGGCTTCGTGTCGAAGGCCGATATCGATCGCAAGACCGCGACCCGCGACGCGGCCAATGCCCGCGTCCGCGTGGCGCAGGCGCAGCTGGCCGAGACGCAGGCACGCAACCGTCGTCTCGACATCCGCGCGCCTGCCGCCGGCCTCGTCCTGACCCGCGCGGTCGAGCCGGGCCAGGTCGTTGGCGGCAGCAGCGGCGTGCTGTTCCGCATCGCGATGGGCGGGCAGATGGAAATGCGCGCGCAGCTCTCCGAAGCCGATCTCGCCAATGTCCGCACCGGTTCGGCGGCGGAGGTCGTGCCGGTCGGCGATACCCGCGTGTTCAAGGGGCAGGTGTGGCAGGTCGCCCCGGTCATCGATCCGCAGACGCGGCAGGGTATCGCCCGCATCGCGCTGAATTATGACCCCGCGCTGCGCCCTGGTGGCTTCGCCAGCGCGCGCATCGGCGCCGGCGCGTCGACCGCGCCGCTGTTGCCCGAATCGGCGGTGCTCAGCGACGACAAGGGCAGCTATGTCTATCTGGTCGATGCGCAGAACAAGGTCGTGCGCCGCGACGTCCGCGTGGCCGAGGTGTCGGACGAAGGTGCCCTGATCGCCTCCGGGCTGATGGGCGACGAACGCGTGGTGGCGAGCGCCGGCGCGTTCCTCAATCCGGGTCAGGAGGTGGTGCCGGTCCGCGCCGCCGCCGCTGCCGCTCGCAAGGAATAGCGCCATGGGCTTTCGCAACATTTCGGCATGGGCGATCCGCAACCCGGTTCCGCCGCTGGTGCTGTTCCTCGCGCTGACGATCGCCGGGATCGTCAGCTTCATGCGCATGGACGTGAACCAGGACCCGGACATCGAATTCCCGGTTGCGATCGTCGTCATCAGCCAGCCCGGCGCCGCCCCCACCGAACTCGAAACGCAGGTGACGCAGCGGGTCGAGTCCGCCGTGCGCGCGCTCCAAGGCATCGATCAGATCGAATCGAGCGTGACCGAAGGCACCTCGACCACCGTCATCCAGCTCGACATCGGCACGCCGATCGACCGCGCCGTCAACGACGTGCGCGAGGCGGTGAACCAGATTCGCAGCCAGTTGCCCGACGGCATCCTCGAACCGCAAATCTATCGCGCCAACACCACCGATTCGGACATCGCGTCATGGACCGCGATCGGTGACGACATGACGCCCGAACAGCTCAGCTGGTATGTCGACAATACCGTCGCCAAGGAATTGCTGTCGATCGACGGCATGGCGACCGTCGAGCGGGTCGGCGGCGTCGACCGCGAGATCCGCGTCACGCTCGATCCCGCGCGCTTGCAGGCGCAGGGCCTGACCGCCAGCCAGGTCAACCAGGCGCTGCGCCAGGTCAATCTGAACGCGGCGGGCGGACAGGCGGAGATCGCCGGATCGCAGCAATCGGTCCGCGTGCTCGGCAACGCCGCCACCGCCTATGCCCTGTCACAGACGCAGGTGCCGGTCGGCGGCGGCCGTTCGGTCCGCCTCGCCGATATCGCCGAAGTTCGCGACGCCTATGCCGAGCCGAAGAGCCGCGCCGAATATAATGGCCGCCCGGTGCTGGCGTTCGATATCAAGCGTGCCAAGGGCGCGTCCGACGTCACCGTGTTCCACGAGGCGGAAAAGCGGATCGCCGAATTGCAGAAGCGCAATCCGCAGGTCCGCTTCGCGCTGCTGTCGAACTCGGTCGAATTTACCGAGATCCAATATCATTCGGCGATGACCGCGATGGTCGAAGGTGCGCTGCTCGCGATCGTCGTCGTGTTCCTGTTCCTGCGCGACTGGCGCGCGACGATCATCTCGGCGCTCGCCATTCCGCTGTCGGCGATACCCGCCTTCTGGTTCATGGACATGCTGGGCTTCACCCTCAACCAGATGACGCTGCTCGCGCTCAGCCTGGTCGCGGGCGTGCTGGTCGACGACGCGATCGTGGAGATCGAGAATATCGTCCGCCACATGCGCATGGGTAAATCCGCCTATCAGGCATCGATCGACGCGGCGGACGAAATCGGCATCGCGGTGCTGGCGACGACGATGGCGATCGTCGCCGTCTTCCTGCCGGTCGGGTTGATGCCGGGCATTTCGGGTCAGTTCTTCAAGAATTTCGGCCTGACCGTCGTCGCATCGGTGCTGATGAGCCTTGCCGTCGCGCGCCTCATCACGCCGATGATCGCTGCCTATTTCCTGAAGGCGCACGGGCATGCCAGCCATGGTGAAGGCTGGCTGATGGACCGCTATATGGGCGTGCTGCGCTGGACACTGCGCCATCGCTGGTCGACGATCGTCGGCGCGGTCGTCGCCCTCGCGCTGACCGTGGTAATGTTCATGGTCCTGCCGCAGACCTTCCAGCCGCCGCAGGACCGCGAACGCGTGACCGCCAGCGTCGAGATGGTGCCCGGCACCACGCTCGAACAGACCGCGGTCGTCGTGAAGCGCGTCGAGAATCTGCTGCGCGCCCAGCCGCTGGTCAAATCGGTCTATTCGTCGAGCTATGCCGGCAATGGCCGCGTGACCGCCGAGTTGATCGACAAGCCGAGCTTTGGCGAACGGCTGCGCCACAGCCTGGGCCTGGTCGACGACGCGACCTATGCCGCGAAGCGCACGACCAAGAGCACCGAATTCGAACGCGGCCTTGCCCCGCAACTGGCGGCGATCCCCGATGCGCGGGTGTCGTTCCGGTCGCAATTCGGCTGGGGCGGGTCCAACCGCGACCTGTCGATCACGCTGGGCGGCGACGATCCGGTCAAGCTGAACGAGACCGCCAACCAACTGGTCAAGCAGATGGAAAAGCTGCCGATGGTCGTCGCCCCGCGCGTGTCGGGCGACCTGAAGCGGCCGGAGATCATCATCCGCCCGCGCAGCGACCTGGCGGCCAGCCTGGGCGTCACCACCGCCGCGCTGTCGGGGGCGATCCGCATCGCGACGCTGGGCGATATCGACCAGAACAGCGCGCGCTTCTCGCTGTCCGACCGGCAGATCCCGATCCGCGTGGCGCTGTCGCGTGACGCCCGGTCGCGGCTGTCGACGATCCAGAACCTGCCGGTCCCGACCGGCAATGGCGGATCGGTGCCGCTGTCGGTCGTGGCGGACATCGGCTTCGGCGCGGGTCCGACCAAGATCGACCGCATCAACCAGCAACGCCGTCTGGTCGTCGGCGCCGATCTGGCGCCGGGCGTCGTGTCGGGCGTCGCGATGAAGGCGATCCACGACCTGCCGATCATGCAGAACCTGCCGCTCGGCGTCACCGAACTGACCGTCGGTCAGGCGAAGTGGCAGGGCGAGATGATCCAGAACTTCATCGTCGCGGTGATCTCGGGCATCTTCCTCGTCTTCGGCGTGCTGGTACTGCTCTACAAGCGGGTGATGCCGCCGTTCGTGAACATGGGGTCGCTGCTGCTGGCCCCGCTCGGCGGGCTGCTGGCGCTCTGGGTCACCGGCAATCCCATCTCGATGCCGGTCTATATCGGGTTGCTGATGCTGCTCGGCATCGTCGCCAAGAACTCGATCCTGCTGATCGACTTCGCGCTGGAGGAGATGGAGAAGGGCGTCGACAAGGAGGTCGCGATCCTCGACGCCGGGCACAAGCGCGCCCAGCCGATCGTGATGACCACGGTCGCGATGGTCGCAGGGATGGTGCCGACCGCGCTCGCGCTGTCGGGGGACGCATCGTTCCGCGGGCCGATGGGCATCACCGTGATCGGCGGCCTCACCCTTTCAACGCTGCTGACGCTGCTGATCGTACCGGGCGCGTTCAGTCTCGCGGTCGGGCTGGAGCGCTGGGTCGGCCCGCACCTGTCACGGCGGCTGCTCACCTATCGTCCGGGCGACGCCGACCGTCCGGCGATCGAGCACCAGCCGGGCGGGCATCTGCCGCCGGGCGACGGGCCGAAGTCGCTGCCGGCGGCGGAGTAGGATACCGCCGCCCCTTAACCCTGAACGTCACCCCAGCGCAGGCTGGGGTCTTCCGGTGAGAGCGCGCAGCAGGCGCGGCGAGAGACCCCAGCCTGCGCTGGGGTGACGTCTTTGGGACAGGGCGACGCGGCGACCCCGTTGAACTTTCCCCGCGGCCGGCGATTGTTTCGCCGATGCCACGATCCCCGACCCTTTCCCATGGCAGCGACGCGGTGCCCCTGCCCCTCAAGCGGATGCGGCGGGTCGCGACGCTGATGCTGGTGGCGATGGCGGTGCTGTTCCTGCTGTCGCGGCGCATGGAGGGGGTGCATCCGGCATGGGGCTTCGTCCAGGCCTTTGCTGAGGCGGCGATGGTCGGCGGCCTTGCCGACTGGTTCGCGGTCACCGCACTGTTCCGCCATCCGCTCGGCCTGCCGATCCCGCATACCGCGATCATTCCGCGCAACAAGGACCGGATCGGCGACACCCTCGCCGCCTTCCTGCGCGACAATTTCCTGACCGCGCATGTCGTCGCGCGGCGCATGTACCGGATGGATGCCGCCGCCATTGCCGGCCGCTGGCTGGCCGATCCGGCGACGCGCAGCGGACGGCTGCGCCACGGCGCCTCGCGCCTCGCGGTCAACGTGCTCGAAGGGCTCGACCCCGATCAGTTCGGGACGATGGTGCGCGGCGCGCTCGCCAACCGCTTGCGGGCGATGCGGGTGTCGCCCGCACTCGGCCGCACGCTGGAGGCGGCGATCGCCGAGGATCGCCACCTGCCGCTGGTCGACGCGATCATCCGCTGGACATCCAAGACGCTCGACGCGAACGAGGAACTGGTCCGCGCAATGATCCAGAAGCGCGCCGGGGCGGTGCTACGCTGGACCGGGCTCGACGCGACGCTGGCGACATCGGTGCTGAACGGCCTGCACAAGATGCTGGCCGAGGTCGCCGAAGACCCTGCCCATCCGCTCCGCGCCAAGGCGAACGAGGGCTTGGCGCTGCTTGCCCACGACCTGCAGCATTCTTCCGAGATGCAGGCGAAGGTCGAGCGGCTTAAGAACGACCTGATCGAAAACCCGGCGCTGGCTGGGTGGTGGATGGGGGTGTGGGAAAAGATTCGGGGTGGCCTGCTCAATGCCGCCCGCAATCCCGACCGTGCGCTCGCCGGACCGATCGGCGATGCGATGCGGCAACTGGGCCTGACGCTGCAAAGCGATCCGGTGTTGAAGGCCAAGGTCAACCGCTTCGTCCGCCGTGCGGTGGTGGGCGCGGTCGCCGATTATGGCGACGGCATCGTCCGGCTGGTGTCGGACACGGTACGCGGCTGGGATGCGCGGACGATCACCGGCCGGCTGGAAAATGCGGTCGGTCGCGATCTGCAGTTCATCCGCATCAACGGCACGCTGGTCGGGGGCACGGTGGGCCTAGCGATCCATGTCGTCGATATTTGGCTGTAGCGCAATTCGGCACCGCCCGCAGCGTCCTGGTCGTTGCCCCGGACTTGATCGGCGGCCCCACCTCTTCATCTGGCCGCCGCAAGAAGCGAGACCCCGTTTCAAGCCAAAACCTCTGCAAAAGTCGGTCGATCATCTGAAAACTGTCGTACCCCGGCGAAGGCCGGGGTCTAGTTGGGAGGGCTTTTCCGCACCTCGCCGACGTCCCCCAACTGGGCCCCGGCCTTCGCCGGGGTACGAGGAGGGACGTTCGCATAGGTCTCGAGCCAAACCCGGGGTGACGGTCGTACCGTCGCCGGGTGCCCTTCACCATGTCGTAGCGCCTGTGCCGACGGCGTGGTCGCTCCGCCGAAATCGTTACGCCCCTGTGGCTTGAGCGTCGCATCGGCTGCGCTATAGGCACGCCATGGTTCGCCTTTCGTTCGCCGGCCACGCTTTCGATGCCCTTTCCGCCGGTGCGCTGTTCTGGCCGGCGCGGCGGGCGTTGCTGTTCGCCGATCTGCATTTCGAGAAGGCGAGCTGGTTCGCGCAGTTCGGACAGATGCTGCCGCCCTATGACACGCTGGAGACGCTGGCGGGGATCGAGGCGGTGGTCGCGCGGACGCAGCCGGCGCAGATCTGGTGCCTTGGCGACAGTTTCCACGATATCGGCGGCTGCGACCGGTTGTCCGAGGAGGCGCAGGCGCGGTTGCGCGCGTTGACGGCGGCAAGCGACTGGACATGGATCACCGGCAATCACGACCGGATCGTCGCCGATCATTGCGGCGGGCGGGTGATCGACGAAGCCGTGGTCGATGGACTGGTGCTGCGCCACGAAGCCGATCCGCGCGAGACCCGGGCCGAACTGTCGGGCCATTTCCATCCCAAGCTGCGCGTGAAGCTGCGCGGCCGCGGCGTGTCGCGGCGTTGTTTCGTGGCGACCGCGACCAAGCTGATCCTGCCCGCCTTCGGATCGCTGACCGGCGGGCTGGACGCGCATCACCCCGAAATCGTCCGTGCAGTCGGCAGCGGTGCCGAGGCGCTGATCGCGCTCGAGGACCGGTTGCTGCGCTTTCCGCTGGCGGCGTAGCGGCGTCCGCCGTTCGGTCGAACCCCGCAACGCTTGAACCCGCCGCCCCGCACATCTACCGCAGCGCCCATGGATTCCCGTTTCGGTCCCGATCGCCGCGCGACCCTCGCCACCCCGCTGGCGCTGGATGGCGGCGCGACCCTGCCCGCGATCGATATCGCCTATGAAACCTATGGCACGCTGTCGCCGGCGCGCGATAATGCGATCCTGATCTGCCATGCGCTGACCGGCGATCAGCATGTCGCCTCCACCCATCCACGCACCGGCAAGCCCGGCTGGTGGTCGCGGATGGTCGGTCCGGGTAAGCCGATCGACCTGAACAAGCATTTCGTCATCTGTTCGAACGTGCTGGGCAGCTGCATGGGGTCGTCGGGTCCGGCCAGCATCGATCCCGCGACCGCCAGCCCATGGGCGATGCGCTTCCCCGTGCTGACCATCCGCGACATGGTGCGCGCGCAGGGGATGCTGCTCGACCATCTCGGCATCGACCGGTTGCGCGCGGTGGTCGGCGGATCGATGGGCGGCATGCAGGCGCTGTCCTGGTCGGCGACGCTGCCCGACCGGGTGGCGGCGGTGGTGGTGATCGCGTCGACCGCGCGGCATTCGGCGCAGAACATCGCCTTTCACGAAGTCGGGCGACAGGCGATCATGGCCGATCCCAACTGGCGCGGCGGCGACTATTATGCCGACGGATCGCCGCCCGCCGCCGGGCTGTCGGTGGCGCGGATGGCGGCGCACATCACCTATCTGTCCGAAGCGGGTCTGACCGCCAAATTCGGCCGCAAGCTGCAGGCGCGCGCCGATGGACAGGCCGGCGCCAAGACCTTCGGCTTCGATGCCGATTTCCAGGTCGAAAGCTATTTGCGCCATCAGGGGTTGGCCTTTACCGACCGGTTCGACGCCAACTCCTATCTCTACATCACCCGCGCGCTCGATTATTTCGATCTGGCGGAGGAACATGGCGGCGTGCTCGCCAACGCCTTCCGGCAGACGAAGGCGCGGTTCTGCATCGTCAGCTTCGATACCGACTGGCTCTATCCGACCGCCGAATCGCGCAACATCGTCCACGCGCTGAACGCCGCCGGGGCGCCGGCCAGCTTTGTCGAACTGTCCTCGCCCTTCGGGCACGACGCATTCCTGCTCGATTCGCCCGAACTCGACCGGATCATGCGCGGCTTTCTGGAGGCGACGATATGAGCCTGCGCCCCGACCTTGCGATCATCGCCGCGCATGTCGCGCGCGGGTCGCGCGTGCTCGATGTCGGCTGCGGCGACGGGCAGTTGATGGCGGCGCTTCGCGACACGCGCGGCGTCGATGCGCGTGGGCTGGAAATCGATCCGGGCAACGTCGCCGATGCGATGGCACGCGGGTTGTCGGTGATGCAGGGCGATGCCGATCGCGACCTTGCCGACTATCCTGATGCCAGCTTCGACTATGCGATCCTTAGCCAGACGTTGCAGACGGCGATGCGGCCGCATGTCGTGCTCGACCATCTGCTGCGCATCGGCGCGCAGGCGTTCGTGTCCTTCCCGAACTTCGCGCATTGGCGAGTGCGCGCCTCGCTGCTGTGGGGCGGACGAATGCCGGTGACCCGGCTGCTGCCCCTCGAATGGTATGAGACGCCGAACATTCACCACGTGACCATCGACGATTTCCGGGCGTTCGTCGCAAAGCGGGGGATCACCGTCGTCGATGCATGGTTCCTGTCGGGAGGCAAGCGCACCACGGCGGCGGCGGCCAATTTCCGCGCCGAACATGCGGTCTTCCTGCTGCGACGCTGATCGCGCCGGGGAAGAAGGGGAGTGAGGACGATGCGTACCCGCCTGCTATTGGCCATCGCATGCGGTGTGTCGCTCCTCGCGGGGTGCGCCCGCAAGACGCCGGAGGTGGCGACCGTCACCCCGCCGCCGGTGCTGGTCCCCCCGCCCGCGCCGAAACCATTGCCGCCGCAGGGGGCGGCGCCCAACCTGACCATCCCGGCGGCGACGCCCGATGGCGGCTATGCGACGCTCAACCGCGGGCTGACGACCGATGCCGCGCTGTGGCATTTGCGCGCGGCGCTGAATGTCGCGGCGCTCCAGTGCAATATTGACGATCCGGCGGTGGTCGCGGCCTATAACCGGCTGCTCAAGGTCCATGCCGCGCGCTTCGCCGCCGCGTTCAAGGCGCTGGAGACCGAATATAGGCGCGGCGGCGGCGACTGGCAGGACCGGTTCGACGACGCGATGACCCGCCTCTACAACTATTTCGCCCAGCCGCCGGTCCGCGACGCCTTTTGCGCACGGGCGCTGCCGATGTTGACACAGGTCGCCGATATGCCGGCGGGCGGGCTCGACGCCTTTGCAGCGCCCGGAATCGCGGCGCTCGATCAGCCGTTCGTCGATTTCTACCGCGCCTATGACCAATATCGCGCGGCACTGGCAACTTGGAGTGCCGCACAGCCGCCGGTGCTGACCGTCGACCCGCAAATATTGACGACTTCCAGCGACGTAACCGCCCACTGACGCTTGCCAGCGACGCCGCTACGCGACACCTTCGTCACCATGTCCAACGCACCCATTCGCATCGGCATCGGCGGCTGGACCTTCCCGCCGTGGCGCGGCAGCTTCTATCCCGAGAAACTGCCGCAAAAGCGTGAGTTGGAATATGCGGCCCAAGCGCTGACCGCGATCGAAATCAATGCGACCTATCACGGCACCCAAAAACCGGCGAGCTTCGCCAACTGGGCCGCGACCGCACCCGACGGCTTCGTCTTCGCGGTGAAGGCATCGCGCTTCTGCACCAACCGCAAGGTGCTGGCCGAGGCCGGCGGATCGATCGCGAAGTTCATCGGCTCGGGCATCACCGAACTCGGCGACAAGCTCGGCCCGATCCTGTGGCAGTTCATGGCGACCAAGAAATTCGACACCGACGACTTCGCCGCCTTCCTCGCCCTCCTCCCCGCAACCGAAGCAGGGGTGAAGTTGCGCCACGCGGTACAGGTCCGCCACGACAGTTTCCATGTCCCCGAATTCGTCGCCATGGCGCGCAAGGCGGGGGTCGCGATCGTCTATGCCGATGCGGCGGAGTATCCGGCCATCGCCGACGTCACCGGCGACTTCGTCTATGCCCGGCTGGAAAATGCCGTCGAGGACGTTGCTACCGGCTATGACGACGACGCGCTCGATCGCTGGGCGGAGGCGGCACGGACCTGGGCAGTGGGCGGTGCGCCCGACGGCCTGCCCTATGCCGACCCGACCCCGCCGCCCAGACAGCCTCGCGAGACCTATATCTTCTTCATCAATGGCGCGAAGGTCAGGGCACCGGCCGGCGCACAGGCGCTGATCGAGCGCGTCAAATAATCACATCCCCTCGCGGCGCAGCGGGCGGCTGAGCAGCGTGTCGATCACCTGTCCGACCGGGATGCCGTTGAGCAGCGCACCGACCGCCGCCGTGACCGGCATGTCGACGCCCGCTTCGGCCGCCGCCTCGCACAGCACCGGCGCGGTGAACGCGCCCTCGGCGACCGTTCGGCGATCGGCGAGCAGATTGGCGGCGGCGCGGCCCTGCCCCAGCCCGACGCCCAGCGAATAGTTGCGCGAGGCGGTCGACGAACAGGTCAGCACCAGATCGCCCAGCCCCGACAACCCGGCCAGCGTCTCCGCACGAGCCCCGCGGGCGAGGCCGAAACGGGTCATTTCGGCAAAGCCGCGTGCAATCACCGAAGCGCGGGCATTCTGGCCCAGCCCCGCCCCCTCGACCACGCCACAGGCGATGGCGAGTACGTTCTTGACCGCCCCGCCGATCTCCGCACCGATCACGTCGTCGCTGGCATAGGGGCGGAAGCCCGGTGCGGCGAGCCGTTCGGCCAACTGATCGCGCAAGTCCGCATCGGCGCAGGCGAGGGTGACCGCGGTCGGCTTGCCTGCCGCGACCTCGTGCGCGAAGGTCGGGCCGGACAGTACCGCGACCGGCGCCTGCGGGTGCACCGCGCGCGCGACCTCGCCGACCAGCATCCGGCTGCCCGCCTCGATCCCCTTGGCGCACAACACCAGAGCACGTTCGCCGACGTCGATCGTCGACAATATGCTGCGCACATGCTGCGCCGGAGTGACCACCAACAGCGCCTCCGCCGTGGTGAGGTCGGCGCTGTCGGTCGTCGCGCGGATGGAGGGCGACAGGGTGACGCCGGGCAGGAATACCGGGTTCTCGTGCCGGTCGTTGATCGCGTCGGCGACGTCGCGCTCGCGCACCCACAGCGTCACGTCGCCGCCGCGCGCAGCGACCTGTGCCAGCGCGGTGCCCCATGCGCCGCCGCCGATGACCCCGATCCTCATGCCTTCACTCCTGCCCCGCGCACCTTTTCCGCCGACGGATCGAGCGGCCAGCGCGGCCGCGCCGCCACGTCGAGTGGGTCGCTGAAGCCCGCCATGAACCGCTCCGCGCCGGCCCAGGCGATCATCGCCGCATTGTCGGTACACAGCCAGAGCGGCGGCGCGACGAAGCGCAGGTCGTTGGCTGCGGCCAGTTGCTCCAACGCACCGCGTACCGCGCGATTGGCGGCGACCCCGCCCGCCACGACCAGCGCGGTGACCGGCCCGGCCAGCTTCAGCGCCAGCCGCGTCCGGTCGAGCAGGCAGTCGACCACGGCCTGCTGGAACGATGCGGCGATATCGGCGACCGAATGGCTGCCCGCCTCGTGCGCGCGCAGGACGGCGCTCTTCAAACCGGCGAAGGAGAAATGCGGGTCGGGCGTACCGATCAGCGGCCGGGGCAATGGTACCGCCCGCGCATCACCGTCCAGCGCCGCCGCCTCGACACGCGGGCCGCCGGGATAGCCGAGCCCCAGCACCTTCGCGGTCTTGTCGAACGCCTCGCCCGCCGCATCGTCGATCGTGGTGCCCAGCCGACGATAGCGGCCAACGCCGTCGACGCGTAGCAACTGGCAATGGCCGCCGGACACTAGCAACAACAGATAGGGATAGGCGAGGTCGGGATCGGTCAGTCGCGGCGACAGCGCATGCCCCTCCAGATGATTGACCGCGACGAGCGGCTTGTTCGCCGCGAGCGCCAGCGCCTTGGCAGTAACCAGCCCGACCATCACCCCGCCGATCAGCCCCGGCCCGGCGGTCGCGGCGATCGCATCGACCTCCGCCAGCTTCACACCGGCATCGGCCAGCGCCCCTTCGACCAGCGACGGCAGGATCTCGACATGCGCGCGCGCGGCGATTTCGGGCACGACCCCGCCATAGGGGGCATGCGCCGCTTCCTGTCCGGCAAGGCGGTGCGACAGTATCGTGCGGTCGCCGCGGACGAGCGCGACGGCGGTTTCGTCGCAGCTGGATTCGATACCGAGGATGAGGGGGTTGGCCATCCGTCCGGCCTTAGCGCGGATTGGGGGGCGGGAGGAAGGTCGGTTCACGCGAGGGCGCGGAGACGCGGAGTAAGAGCGGGAATTGTCTTCGCGCCTGTGCGTGAACAACCCTGCGCCACCTTGCCCCGGCCGACAGCGACGGATAGCGAGCGACCATGACCTTCAAACTAGGCACGCGCGGATCGCCGCTGGCGCTGGTACAGGCGCATGCCACGCGCGATGCGCTGGCGATGGCGCATCAGATCGATCCGGCGACCATCGAGATCGTGACGATCAAGACCACCGGCGACCGGGTGCAGGACCGCGCGCTGGCCGAAATCGGCGGCAAGGCGCTGTGGACCAAGGAACTCGACCGGGCGCTGTGCTGCGGCGAGATCGACGCAGCGGTCCATTCGATGAAGGATGTCGAGACGATCCGCCCAACCGAGATCCGCATCGCCGCAATGCTGCCGCGCGCCGATGTCCGCGACCGGCTGGTCGGGATCGCGTCGCTCGGCGAACTGCCCCCGGGCGGGGTCGTCGGCACTAGCAGCCCGAGGCGGGCGGCGCAGGTGCTGCACCACCGCCCCGATGCGAAGATCGTGCTGTTCCGCGGCAACGTCGACACGCGCCTCGGCAAACTGGCGGCGGGGGAGGTCGACGCGACGCTGCTCGCCGCTGCCGGCCTCACGCGACTGGGGCGGCCCGATGTCGGGACGGCGGTGGCGATCGGCGACATGCTGCCCGCGCCGTCACAGGGCGCGGTCGGGATCGAGGTGCGGGCGGAGGACGCGCGCACCCTCGCCTTCGTCCGCGCGATCGACCATGCGCCGACGCATCAGGCGGTGCGCGCCGAACGCGGCTTTTTGGCGGCGTTGGGGGCCGATTGCCATTCGCCGGTGGCGGCGCTGGCGACGATCGCGGGCGACGTGCTGACGCTGACCGGACAGTTGCTGGCGCAGGACGGCAGCGCGCAGGTGCGGGGCAGCGTCAGCGGCGCGATCGACGATATCGACCTGCCGCGCGGCCTTGCCGAAACGCTGCTGGCGCAGGCACCGGAGCATGTCGCCAAGCTGTTCGCGCGATGACCCTGCCGATCGCGGTGTTGCGTCCCGAACCGGGCAATGCCGCGACCGCCGCCGCGATCGAGGCGCTCGGCCGGCGCGCGATCCGGCTGCCGCTGTTCGATATCGTGCCGTTGCCATGGGACGGTCCCGACCCAGCCGCCCATGACGTGCTGGTCCTGACCAGTGCCAATGCGGTGCGCCACGCCGGTCCGGCACTCGCCCGCTATGCCGCGCTGCCGGTACATGCGGTGGGTGCGGCGACGGCGGCGGCAGCGCGGGCGGCGGGACTGCGCGTCGTCGCGACCGGCAGCGGCGATGGCCAGGCGCTGCTCGATGCCGCGCAGGATGGCGGGGTACGGGCCGCACTGCTGCTGACCGCACGCGACCGGGCGGTGGCGGCCCACCCGGCGGTGTCCGCGATCGCGACGGTCTATGCCAGCGAGGCGATCGACCGGGTCGATGCGACGCCGCTCGCCGGATCGGTCGCGTTGGTCCATTCACGGCGTGCAGCCGAGCGGATGGCGGATATCGTCAACGACCGCAGTCACATCGCCATCGCCGCCATCTCTGATGCCGCGGCAAGCGGGCTGGGCGGCGGCTGGCGGGCGGTGACGGTGGCGGCGCGGCCCGAGGATGCCGCGGTCATCGCCGCTGCCATCATGCTTGCTGACACGCTCGCTCGCGATTGACCCGGCGCACGGGCGCGGAGATAAGGCGGCATGATGAGCGAAGACCCGTCCTTTGCGACGACCAGCCGCCCGTACCGGCAGCGACGCAGCCGGGGATGGCTCCTCATCGCCCTGCTCGCCTTCCTGATCGGCATCGGCGCGACGCTGGCCGTGCTGCGCTATTTAGCCCCCCGGCTCGGCTGGAGCGGATCGACGCAGGCCACGACGCCCGCCGCGCAACCCACCGCCACCCCAACGCCGCAACCGGTCGCAGCCAGCGCATTGCCGATCCTGTCGGCGCGCGAGGCGGCACTGGCAGCGCGGATCGGCGAACTGGAGACGCGGATCGTCGGGCTCGACACCAGCGCGCGCAATGCGGCCGGCTATGCGACGCGGGCCGAGGACATGATGGTGGTCGTCGCCACCCGCCGCGCGCTCGATCGCGGTCGCCCGCTCGACTATCTCGAGGGGCAGTTGCGCGACCGCTTCGGCACCAGCCGTCCCGACGCGGTCCGTACGCTGATCGCCGCTGCGCAGAACCCGGTGACGCTCGACGACCTGCGCAGCGCGCTCGACGCGGTTGCAACGCCACTGGTCGCCGGCCGGTCGGGCGAGGGCTTCTGGGACGGGCTGCGCCGTGAATTCGGGCAGTTGATCGTGCTGCGCCAGGGACCGACGCCCAGCAGCCGCCCGATCGACCGGCTCGACCGTGCCCGGCGACGGCTCGACACCGGACAGGTCGAGCTAGCGATGGCCGAGATCGAACGCATGCCCGGTGCTGCCAGCGCGCGCAGCTGGACCGCAGCGGCACAACGCTATGTCGACGCGCGCAAGGCGCTGATCGAGCTTGAATCGGTCGCGCTGACCGCCCCGCCGCCGGCGCCCGTCGCGCCGCCCGCCCCGGTACAGGCCGCGCCGCAATCCGCTTCCCCGGTCGCCGCCGATCCTGCCGACCCGACGCTGTGAGGAACAAGAACATGGCCGAGATGGGCCGCTTCGACTGGCAAGACCCGTTCGCACTCGACGCGCAACTGACCGACGAAGAGCGGATGGTCCGCGACGTGGCGCATGGCTATGCCCGCGAACAGCTGCTGCCGCGCGTCACCCGCGCGTTCCTCGACGAGGATTTCGCGCGCGAGATCATGTCGGAAATGGGCGCGCTGGGGCTGCTGGGGCCGACGATCGATCCCGAATATGGCGGCGCCGGCCTCGGCTATGTCGCCTATGGCCTGGTCGCGCGCGAGGTCGAGGCGGTCGATTCGGGCTATCGCAGCGCGATGAGCGTGCAGTCGAGCCTCGTGATGCATCCGATCAACGCCTATGGATCGGAAGAACAGCGCCGCAAGTACCTGCCCAAGCTGGCGAGCGGCGAATGGGTCGGCTGTTTCGGGCTGACCGAACCCGATGCCGGGTCCGATCCGGCAGGGATGCGCACCCGGGCCGAGAAGATCGATGGCGGCTACCGCATCTCAGGCGCCAAGATGTGGATCACCAATTCGCCGATCGCCGACGTGTTCGTCGTGTGGGCCAAGTCCGACGCGCATGACGGCAAGATCCGCGGCTTCGTGCTGGAAAAGGGCATGAAGGGGCTGTCGGCGCCGAAGATCGAGGGCAAGCTGTCGTTGCGCGCGTCGATCACCGGCGAGATCGTGATGGACGGGGTCGAGGTCGGCGAGGACGCGCTGCTCCCCAATGTCGAGGGGCTGAAGGGGCCGTTCGGCTGCCTCAACCGCGCGCGTTACGGCATTGCGTGGGGGACGATGGGCGCGGCCGAATTCTGCATGCAGGCCGCGCGGCAATATACGCTCGACCGCAAGCAGTTCGGGGTGCCGCTGGCGTCGAAGCAGCTGGTGCAGCTGAAGCTCGCCGACATGCAGACCGAAATTGCGCTGGGGCTGCAGGCGGCGCTGCGCGCGGGCCGGATGTTCGACGAGGGGACGCTGGCCCCCGAAGCAATCTCGATCATCAAGCGCAACAATTGCGGCAAGGCGCTGGCCATCGCCCGCACCGCGCGCGACATGCATGGCGGCAACGGCATCGCCGCCGAATTCCATGTGATGCGCCATGCGATCAATCTCGAAACGGTCAACACCTATGAGGGCACGCATGACGTGCACGGCCTGATCCAGGGCCGGGCGATCACCGGGATCGCCGCCTTCTGATGGACCGTCAGCCCGAGTTGCGGGGGGAACTGGTGCATATCGCGCCGACCTCCGCCGACGACTATGCCACGCTGTATGGCGTCGCGGCAGACCCGGCGATCTGGGACCAGCATCCCGCGCACGACCGCTGGCGGGAACCGGTGTTCCGCGCCTTCTTCGACGAAGGGCTGGCGACCGGCGGAATGCTGACCGTTCGCGATGCGGCGGATGGTGCGGTGATCGGCGCGACCCGCTATGTCGCGGCGGGGGATGCGGCTGTCGAGATCGGCTGGACCTTCCTCGCGCGCAGCCATTGGCGGCGGGGCTATAATCGCGAATTGAAGCGGCTGATGATCGACCATGCGCTGGCGAGGGTCGGTGCGGTGCGGTTCAGCGCCGGCATCGACAACCACCGGTCGCGGCGCGCGATCGAGGCACTGGGCGCGGTGCAGTTGCCGGATGCAATGGTCGAACGCGGCGGACAGATCGTGCCGCGTGCCATCTACGAATTGCGCCGCGCGTGAAGCCGCTGGTCGGTGTCCGGGTGGTCGAACTGGCGCGGATCCTTGCCGGACCATGGTGCGGGCAATTGCTCGCCGACCTCGGGGCGGAGGTGGTGAAGGTCGAACGGCCGGGCGCGGGCGACGACACCCGCCACTGGGGGCCGCCCTTCGTCACCGCGCCCGACGGCAGCAACCGCGACGCCGCCTATTTCCACGCCGCCAATCGCGGCAAGCGGTCGGTGGCGATCGATATCGCGACGCCGGCGGGACAGGCCGAGGTCCGCGCGCTGGTCGCAGAGGCCGATATCGTCATCGAGAATTACAAGGTCGGCGGCCTGACCAAATACGGCCTCGACCATGCGGCGCTGTCGGCGGTGCGGCCAGGGCTCGTCACCTGTTCGATCACCGGTTTCGGGCAGGACGGGCCCTATGCCCACCGCGCCGGATACGACTTCATCATCCAGGCGATGGGCGGCGCGATGTCGCTGACCGGCGAGCCGGACGGACCGCCGCAAAAGGCGGGCGTCGCCTATGCCGATATCTTTACCGGCACCTATGCCGTGGTCGCGATCCTCGCGGCGCTGCGCCGTCGCGACTTGACCGGCGAAGGGGCGCATATCGACATGGCGCTGCTCGACACGCAGGTCGCGGTGCTCGGCAATCAGGCGCTGAACTGGATGGCGAGCGGGGTGGTGCCGACGCGGATGGGCAATGGCCACGCCAATCTCGCCCCCTATCAGGCGTTCGAGACGGCGGACGGCGCGCTCATCATCGCGGTGGGCAACGATCAGCAATTCGCACGGCTGTGCGGGGTGTTAGGGCTTGATCTGCACCACGACGCGCGCTTTGCGACCAATCCGGCGCGGGTGGTGCATCGCCGCGACCTGATCCCGGCGATGCAGGCGGCGGTGGCGACGTGGCGCAAGGCCGAACTGCACGAGGCGCTGGAGGCCGCCGGCATCCCCGCCGGGCCGATCAACGCGCTGGATGACGTGTTCGCCGACCGCCAAGTGGTGGCGCGCGGCATGGCGATCCGCCCCGATGGGCTGCCCGGCCTCGCCAGCCCGATCGTGATCGATGGCGAGCGGATGGTCGCCGAACACGGGGCACCGGCACGGCCGGAAGTTGGCAAAGGTTACACGTAGCGACGTTTGCGGCGCGACGTTCCGGCGCAAGGGCACGCGACTGCGTCGACCGCGAGCCTGACAGCGGATCGCCGTGTAGGAAAGCGCTATCCCAACACGCGCCGGACCAGCGCGCCGCAATCGGCATTGCCGGCGCGATGTTCGTCGTCGCCATCGATCGCATGGCCCAGCATGCGCAGGATGCCGCCAGCGCTTTTCACGCCGGGCGGGATGCGGATGTCGGGGTCCTGTATCCGGCCGCCGATCCGCACCGGCTGGTCGAGGTGCAGGAGCGTGCGCTGCTTGGGGCTGCCGGTCAGCGCGATCGACAGGCGTTCGTCGGACAGGCGCACCACCCCCTGCCCCCGCGTCTGCGCGCGCGAGGTGTCGATCAGCAGCGGGTCGATCCGGCCGATACCGTTGGTCACGTCCAGCCGCAGCCCGAGGCAGCGCAGCCGGGCGCGCGCATCCTCGTCGGTGGTCAGCCCGCGCGCGACATCGGCGCCGAGCAGCGACGCCATCTTCGCCGGCAGCGTGCCGCCCGCTGCCGCAAAGCCGATCATGCCATCCGACCGGCCGATCGCGTCGCGGATCGTATCGCCGCTACCGACCAGCTTCAGCCGCGCGCGCAACGGCGCATCGACCGGGGCACCGCCGGCGAAGGTCGAGATGCGTGAATCGACCAGTTTCAGGTCGAAGGTCGCGCGAGGCGTCGTCCGCTCGCGCTGGTCGACCACGACCTGCCCGGTGATCCGCCCCTGCGCCAGCCGCACGGTCAGCGGCGCGACGGTCAGGCGGCTATGGTCGATCGCCAGCACGGTATCGAGGCTGCGTAACCCCGCCATGTCGAGCAGCCGGTCGACGCGGATCGCCAGTCGCCCGTCGACGCCGCCCATTTTTTCCAGATTGATGCGGGTGCCGGGTACGACACGCGGGCCGATGCGGCGTTCGACAGCGATGGCGCGGGCGCGGCCTTCGTCGGTGGCGAGATCGTCGAACGACAGGTCGGCGAAATGCAGGCTGCCGTCGATCTTCGTGCGTTCGCCGTCTTTGCCGATCGTCGCCTTCGCCGCCCTCAGGCTCGACCGACCGATCGTGCCCCACAGGCGTTCGATGACCCAGGTCGGGTTGTCGTGGCGGATGCGAGCGGCGAGCCTGACCGGCTGGGTACCGAACAGCCCCGCCTCGATCAGCGCGTCGAGCGTCTTGAGGTCGTTGGCGCGTGCGGTCAGATCGACGGTCATGCGGTCGGTGCCGAGCGGCGAGGCCATGACGCCCTTCGCATCGACGGTGATGGTCGGGCCATCGACCCGCGCAGCGAACGGCCACTGCCCGTCGCCCCGAATGGCCGGGCCGGTCAGCGCGACCTGTACCGGGTGTTCGTCGATCGCGCCGTTGCCCTCTGCCCGAAAACCGTTTGCGTCGGAGGCGACGGTGACGGCGAAGCGGCGGTTCTGCACCGCGTCGCGATAATCGATCACGAGATCGCGGATCGTCAGGCTGGTGATCGCCGCCGCCGATCCCTTGTCGCCGCGCTTGTCAGGCTGCCAGTTCTTGCGCCCGTCGCGGGTGCGCACCATCGCCACGCGTCCGCCATCGATGGCTAGCGCCTGCAGGTCGAATTTGCCGCGCAGCAACGGCAGGACCTTGAAGCGGAAATCGACGCGTTTCAGCCGGACCAGATCGCCCTTTCCGGCCCAGTGCGGCTGGGCGATGGTCAGGTCGCGGACGATCAGCGTCGGCGAGAAGGACAGCGGCTCGACCCGTTCGATCGTGCCGATCGACACGTCCGACCCGAAACGCTGCGCGAGGCGCGCGCTGACCCGATCGCGCAACAGGCCCCATGGAAAGGCGGCGAGAATCAGCAGGATGAGGAGCGCGAGGCCGAGGATGCCGCCAAGGATGAACCGCCACGGGCGCGATAGCCTGACCATCTTGCGATAAGTCGGAACGGGGGCGTTCGTTCCATGGGCGCAATGGAATTGCTGGGGTAGCCGTTGGCACGCCTTAGGCTGCGATCACGTCACTTTGCCGTTTCGGATCGCCTTGTTGGGAAACGGCTGGATTGCCAGCGACAGGATCGGACGGCTCCACGTCGCCTTTATCGTCGGCGGTTTCGTGCCGACCACAACCGCGCCCATCGCCTCATAAAAGCCGACTGAGGGCGGATGGGAAACAATTCTAATCGAGGCAATGCCCCGCCGCCTCGCTTCCTCGATCATATGCCGAAACAGCATAGACCCTAAGCCACTACCCTGAAGGTCATTCGCTATGAACATTAGGTCCAGTTCGGGTTCACCGTTGAGGGTTAAACTGTAAAACCCGCACAGGCTGCCTTCACGTTCAGCGACATGCAAAACATCTTGTTCGATCTGCGAAGGTACGATCTCATACCCGTCAAGGATACTCGCGTATTTGCCTCTGTAAGCGGCCGAACCATGCATTAGATCAGTAAGTGCCTCCGCATCATCGGGCACCGCAGGGCGGATCGTAATCACGGTCACTGCCTATCATCTGCCTGCCGCCCTCTGCAATCGGGCACGATGCGGGCATGGCGCCTCCTTAAGTAGGCACCTGTAACACCGATCCCGCCGCATCGATCGTATCGAAGGATGTTGGCTGGTTTCGCTTTCCCGGAACTTGCTCCCAACCTTGTTTCCCGGAATTGCCTTCCTAAGATGAGGAAACTGGAATGCCGATACCCTCCCTCCTTAGAAATCGACCGCAATCCCCTTGTGCGTCCAGTCGCCATAGCGCGTCGGACTCAGGCCCAAGGGATCGTCGCCGTCCGATTTGGGGGGGATCGGTTCGGGCGTCGGCACCGGCGGGGATTTGGAGAGATGCGCGGGTGGCTTCACATGCGGGGGGCGCTCGCCCATAGGAGATCCTTTCCGGTTCGTCAGGATGCACTTGGCGGACCAGCGACAGGATTCAAGTGATCGATCGACCAACTTCGCCGGAACGCCGCCGCGCGGCCCGGCCCCGCCTTGCCCCCGAACCACCGGGCGTGCCCGCGCGGCGGGCTGCACTCAGGCTGCTCGACGCCGTCATCCGGCGGGGATTGCCGCTAGAGGCGGCGCTGGCCAGCGCAACGCAGGAACTCGACCGGCGTGAGGATCGTGGGCTGGCCCATGCGATCGCGGCGGCGGTGCTGCGGCGGCTGCCCGATCTCGACGCGCTGATCGACAGCGCGACGCAGCGCCCGCTGCCCGACGATGCCAAGGCGCGCTTCGTGCTGCGCATAGCGCTGGGGCAGGCTTTGGTGCTGAACACCCCGCCGCATGCCGCGATCGCGACGGTGCTGCCGCTGGTCGATGGGGGGCCGCGCAAGCTGGTGCATGGCGTGTTCGGGACGTTGATGCGGGGCAATGCGCGGCTGTCCGATGCGGCGGCGCTGCCCGCCGATACCGATGCGCGCTGGTGCGCGGCATGGGGCGAGGACATCGTGATCGAGGCGGCGCGCGCCATCGCACAGCAGCCGCCGGTCGATTTGTCGCTGAAGGGCGAGGCCGGGCCGGAGGGCGAGGCGCTGGCGGCGCACCACCGGCGGCTGCACGATGCGGCGTCGATCCCCGACCTGCCCGGCTATGCCGAGGGCGAATGGTGGGTGCAGGATCTGGCGGCGTCGATCCCGGCGCGGCTGCTGGGCAAGGGGCCGGGCAGCGCGATCGACCTGTGTGCCGCGCCGGGCGGCAAGACGTTGCAACTGGCCGCCGCCGGGTGGGACGTGACCGCGCTCGACAATTCGGAGAGTCGGTTGGGGCGGTTGCGCGAGAATCTGGAACGGACCGGGTTGGCGGCTTCGGTGGTGACCGGCGATGCGTTGGTGTGGAAGCCGAGCGCGCCCGCGGACGCGGTGCTGCTCGACGCGCCGTGCAGCGCGACCGGCATCTTCCGCCGCCACCCCGACGTGCTCCACCGGGTGCGGCCGAGCGTGATCGCCGAGACGGCGGCCTTGCAGGCGCGGCTACTGGCGCGCGCCGCCGACTGGGTGAAGCCGGGCGGGCGGCTGGTCTATGCGACCTGCTCGCTCGAGCCAGCCGAGGGCGAGGCGCAGTTGACCCGGTTCCTCGGCAGCCGCAGCGATTACGCGATCGAGCCGGCGACGGCGGACGAACTGCCCACGGGCGTCGCGGCGCATCGCGAGGGCTATGTGCGGACGCTGCCGGGGATGCTGGCGGACAAGGGCGGGATGGACGGGTTCTTCATCGTTCGGTTGCGGCGTCGGTAGGAAAAGCTGGTTCACGTGCCGGGTCGGCCGTCTTCTTACCGCACCTCCGCGCGAACCAATTCTTGCCCGCTTCCCTTGCCGCATGACGAGACCATGCTAGGACGCATTCCATGCAACCGGTCCGCATCGCCCCCTCCATCCTGTCCGCCGATTTCGCCAAGCTGGGCGAGGAAGTCCGTGCCATCGACACGGCGGGCGCGGACTGGATCCATATCGACGTCATGGACGGGCATTTCGTCCCGAATCTGACGATCGGTCCGGCGGTGGTGAAGGCGCTGCGCCCGCATAGCGCGAAGCCGTTCGACGTTCATCTGATGGTGTCGCCGGTCGATCCGCTGGTCGAGGCATTTGCCGAAGCGGGTGCCGACATCCTGTCGGTGCATCCGGAATCGGGGCCGCATCTTCACCGCACGCTTCAGCGGATCAAGACGTTGGGCAAGCGCGCCGGGGTCGTGCTCAATCCGGGCACCCCGGTCGAGGTGGTCGACCATGTCCTCGACCTCACCGACCTGCTGCTGGTGATGAGCGTCAATCCGGGGTTCGGCGGGCAGAAGTTCATCGACAGCCAGCTGCGCAAGATCGAACAGTTGCGCGCGCGGATCGACGCGACCGGGCGGGCGATCGACCTGCAGGTCGATGGCGGCATCGACCGCGCGACTGCGCCCAAGGCGATCGCGGCAGGTGCCGATTGCCTGGTCGCCGGCACCGCGACCTTTACCGGCGGCCCCACCGCCTATGCCGCGAACATCGCCGCATTGCGGGGCGCATGACCCCGCCCCAGCCGATCGACGAACCCCGGGACGGCATCGACGTCGGCAAGCGGCTGGTGCGGCAGGGCGGCGGCACCGGGCTATCGCTGTCCGAACGCATCGCCGAGAAATTGCAGCGGCTCGCGTGGCGCACGCCGCTGCATGGGCTGCGGCTGAAGGGGCGGCATCCGCTCAAGCTGATCGCGATCGCCGATGATCCGTTTCTGGGCGATCTGGCGCGCGGACAGGCGCTGCTGGCGGGGCAGTTGATGTTCCGCGGCGAAAGCGTGCCGATCGACCGGCTGGGACTCGACCGGCCGAAATTCTCCGCAGCCTTTGCCGAGCATCTCCATGGCTTTGCGTGGTTGCGCGACCTGTCGAGCGTCGCGCCGCGCGTGACGGCGGTGCCGATCGCCGAGACGCTGATGCTGCAATGGCTGAACGCGCATGGCGACCGGGTGTCCGAACCGGCTTGGGGACCGCATCTGACCGGGCGGCGGCTGCTGTTCTGGATCGCGCATGCCCCGCTGATCCTGTCGTCGACCGACCTCGTCTATCGATCGCGGGTGCTCAACACGATCGCGCGCGCCGCCCGGCATCTGGACGGCGAGGCGGGCAAGGCGCCTGGGGGCATCCGCGCGATCACCGCCTGGGCCGGGGTGGTCGCCGCCGGCCTCGTCATTCCCGGCGGCGATCCGCGGCGCAGTTTCGGCGAGAACGGGTTGGCGCGCGCGCTGACCACCGGGGTGTTCGACGATGGCGGTATCGTCAGCCGTTCGCCCGCCGACCAGCTCGACGTGGTGATGACGCTGACGGCCTTGCGTGAAATCTATGCGGCGCGGCGGCTCGACATGCCCGAGGCGCAGCAACTGGCGCTGACCCGCATGGTCGCGGCGCTGCTGGGCGTGTGCCATGGCGAGGGCGGGCTTGCCTGTTGGCAGGGATCGGGGCCGGTGACAGGCGAGCGTATCGCCGACGTCGTCGCCGCGACCGGGGTGCGTACCCGGCCGCTACGCCATGCCGGCGACTGGGGCTATCAGCGGCTGGCAGCGGGGCGCACCGTGCTGATCGTCGATGCAGCGCCGCCGCCGGTGGCACGGGCGGCACGCGAAGGCTGCGCATCGACGCTTGCGTTCGAACTGTCCGATCACGGCCAGCGGATCGTCGTCAATTGCGGCGGGGCGGGCGCGGCGCTGCTGACGCTGTCCCCCGAACTGCGCCGCGCGCTGCGCACCACCGCCGCGCATTCGACACTGGTGCTCGACGATGCCAATTCGACCGCGATCCATGCCGACGGATCGCTGGGCAAGGGCGTCGGCGTGGTCGACATGGCGCGACAGGAAAGCGACGCGATCAGCCGAATCGAGGTCGCGCATGACGGCTATGCCAAGCGCCTGGGCTTCCAGCATCGCCGCGTCCTGACCCTTTCTGCCGATGGTCGCGACGTGCAGGGCGAGGATATGCTGATCCCGACCGGCCGGCGCGGGCGCAAGGGCGAGACGAACTTCGTCGCGCGCTTCCATCTCGCGCCGGGGATCGAGATCGCGCCGACGCCCGACGGGCAGGCCGCGTTCCTGCGCGTGCCCGACGGCCCGGTCTGGCAATTCCGCTGCAAGGGCGCGACGCTGGGCGTCGAGGAAAGCCTGTGGATCGACGAAGCCGGCCTGCCCGTCGCGACGTTCCAGCTGGTCCTGTCCGGCGCGACCCCGCCGGGGGGGCACGACTTTTCGTGGCGGTTCCACCGGGCGCGGTAGGCGATCACCCCGGCGACGCCGCCGATCCGGCGAGCAAACCGCCATCGATATTGACCTCGGTCCCGGTGATATAGGTCGCTTCGTCCGACGCCAGCATCGCCGCCACTGCCGCAACCTCTTCCGGCAGGCCGAAGCGTTTGAGCGGGGTGTCGCCGACCAGTGCCGCCATCCGCGCTTCCCGGTCCGGACCGTCGCCGAGCATCGGTTCCCAGATCGGGGTGAGGATCGCCGCTGGGTGGATCGAGTTGCAGCGGATGCGCCAACCGTTCTGCGCACAATAGAGCGCGACGCTCTTGCTATGGTTGCGGATCGCCGCCTTCGATGACGCATAGGCCGCTGCGCCGGGAATACCGACCAGGCCCGATCGCGACGATATGTTGATGATTGCCCCGGTCCCCGCCGCCTTCATCGCGCCGATCGCATAGCGACAGCCGAGGAACGTGCCGTCGAGGTTGACGGCATGGACCGCGCGCCAATCGGCCAGCGAGGCGTGTTCGGGGTCGTGCGCGACCATTCCGCCCTCGAACCCGGTCACCCCGGCGTTGTTGACGACGACGTCGGCGACCGGCACCTCGGCGGCAAGGCGCGCCCAGTCGTCTTCTCGGCGCACGTCGAGGGGTAGGAAGCGACAGCCGATCGCGGCGGCGGCGGCCCGGCCGGCGGTTTCGTCAATATTGGTCAGGACGACGGTGCCGCCCTCGGCATGGAAACGGGTGGCGATGGCATGGCCGATGCCGCGCGCCGCGCCGGTGACGACGCAGATTTTCGATTGCAGACGTTGCATGAGAGAGTCCGGATACAGAGGGTCGTCGGGCGGATCGTACCGCCGCATGGTGCCGCCGATCAGCGGAACTGCTGGACCATGTTCCCTACTCCGGCTCGAATCCGCGGCGATGCTATCGTACCCGTCTGAAGGTCGCAACCTCCACCCCCTTGCCCCGCCGTCCCTTTCGCGCGAAAGGGCGCGCCCATGGATCATGTCACTCCGCAGCGCGCGCTCCTCTCGGTTTCCGACAAGAGCGGCATCGTCGACCTCGCCACCGCCCTTGCCCGTCACGGCGTCGAACTGGTGTCCACCGGCGGGACCGCCGCCGCGCTGCGTGATGCGGGGCTGACGGTCCGCGATATTTCCGACCTGACCGGGTTTCCCGAGATGATGGATGGCCGGGTCAAGACGCTGCACCCGATCGTGCATGGCGGGTTGCTGGCGGTGCGCGACAATGCGGAACATGTCGCATCGATGCAGGAACATGGCATCGGCGCGATCGATATCGTCGTCGTCAATCTCTATCCGTTCGAAGCGACCGTGGCCAAGGGCGCCGATCGCGACACGATCATCGAGAATATCGACATCGGCGGTCCGTCGATGGTGCGATCGGCGGCGAAGAACCATGATGCGGTGGCGATCGTCACCGACCCCGCCGATTACGGCGCGCTGATCGCCGAACTGGACGCGAATGGCGGCACCAGCCTCGCCACCCGTCGCCGCTTCGCCGCCAAGGCCTATGCCGCGACCGCCGCATACGACTCGGCAATCGCGCAGTGGTTCGCCTTTGCCGATCAGGGACAGGCATTTCCCGACACCCTTCCCCTCGCCTTCACTCGTGGTGCGGAATTGCGCTATGGCGAGAACCCGCACCAGTCGGCGTCGCTCTATATTCCACGTGGCCCCGCGGCGCGTGGCATCGCGCAGGCCGAGCAGGTGCAGGGCAAGGCGCTGAGCTACAACAACTATAACGATGCCGATGCCGCGCTGGAACTGGTCAGCGAATTCCGCGACGGCCCGCCGACGGTGGTCATCGTCAAGCACGCCAATCCGTGCGGCGTCGCGACCGGCGACACGCTGATCGAGGCGTACAGGGAAGCGCTCGCCTGCGACAGCGTGTCGGCATTCGGCGGGATCATCGCCGTCAACCGCCCGCTGGACGGCGAGACGGCGCGCGCGATCAGTGGCATCTTCACTGAAGTCGTCGCCGCCCCCGCTGCGGACGACGAGGCCAAGGCGGTGTTCGCCGCCAAGAAGAACCTCCGCCTCCTGCTGACCGGCGACCTGCCCGATCCGGCGCGCGGCGGGCTCACCGTCAAGACCATTGCCGGCGGGCTGCTGGTCCAGTCGCGCGATGCCGGCAATCTGGGGCAGGTCGAGCTGAAGGTCGTGACCAAGCGTCAGCCGACCGAACAGGAACTGGCCGATTGCCGCTTTGCCTGGACCGTTGCCAAGCATGTGAAGTCGAACGCGATCGTCTATGCCAAGGACGGCAGCACCGCCGGCATCGGGGCGGGGCAGATGAACCGGCTGGAATCGGCGCGCATCGCCGCGTGGAAGGCGAAGGACGCCGCGGACAAGGCCGGCTGGAGCGAGCCACGCACCATCGGTTCGGCGGTTGCGTCGGACGCGTTCTTCCCGTTTGCCGACGGCCTGCTGGCGGCAGTCGAGGCTGGCGCAACGGCAGTGATCCAGCCGGGCGGATCGATCCGCGACGAGGAAGTCGTTGCAGCGGCCGATGAAGCCGGCCTGGCGATGGTGTTCACGGGGATGCGCCACTTCCGGCATTGATCGGGTGCGTACCCCCGCGCAGGCGGGGGTCCAGGGCAACACGAGCGGACCACGGTTCTGTGCGGCTCTGGCCCCCCGCCTGCGCGGGGGTACATCCGGGAATAGGCCCTCCAAGGTTCGTTTGCCTACCAAGCCGCCGCCGGTACGACCGGGCGTATGCCGTTGCTCCGTGACACCCACTACGCCGCCTTCCTGTTCGACATGGACGGAACGCTGCTCGATTCCTCCGAAGCCGTCGAACGAGTCTGGCGGCGCTGGTGCGCGCGGCACGGCATCGATGCCGAGGCGCTGATCGCAGTCTGTCATGGCGTGCGCGGCGAGGACACGGTTCGCCGCTTCGCCACGCCCGGCATGGATATCGATGTCGAAGCAGCGTGGCTGAACGCCGCCGAGCTGGAGGATGTCGATGGCGTCGTGCCGATCGCGGGCATCCATGCCCTGATCGACGGGCTCGGCCGCGACGAATGGGCGATCGTCACCTCCGCGCCGCGCAATCTTGCCGAAGTGCGGCTGCGCGCGGTCGGACTGCCGGTGCCCGAGGTGTTCGTTACCGCCGAGGACGTGACGCAGGGCAAGCCCGACCCGCAGGGGTTCCGCCTTGCCGCCGACCGGCTCGGCGTGGCGATTACCGACTGTCTGGTGTTCGAGGATTCGCCGGCCGGCGTCGCGGCGGGCAAGGCGGCGGGTGCGGCGATCGCGATCGTCGGTCCGCGCGTGGCCGCGACGGAGGGAAATTATGCCATTACCGACTATCGCTGATCTGACCATCGATCGCCGGACGCTGCTGGCGGGTCTGGGGGCTTCGGCGGTGCTGCCGCGCGCGGCGCTGGCCGCCAATCCGCCGATTCCCGGCTGGTATGCCGATCCGGAGATTCGCATCTTCGCCAACCGTTACTGGATCTATCCGACCTATTCCGCCGACAAGGGCACCCCGGCGCCGCAGAGCCGCTTCACGCGGTGGCAGGCGAACGAACGCAAGGCCCCGCACATCTGGCATCCGTTCCTGCGCCAGACGTTTCTCGACGCCTTTTCCTCGCCCGATCTGGTGCACTGGACGCGGCATCCGCGCGTGCTCGACGTCGAGCGGGTCGGCTGGGCGGCCTATTCGATGTGGGCACCCTCGGCGATCGAGCATCGCGGGCGCTATTATCTGTTCTTCGGCGCGAACGACATCAAGAACGATGCGCAGACCGGCGGCATCGGCGTCGCGGTGGCCGACCGACCGGAAGGGCCGTTTCGCGACGCGATCGGCAAACCGCTGATCGACAGAATCGTGAACGGCGCGCAGCCGATCGACCAGATGGCATTTCGCGACGACGACGGGCAGGTCTATCTCTATTATGGCGGGTGGAAGCACTGCAACGTCGTGCGGCTGTCCGACACGCTGACCGGCATCGTCCCCTTCGCCGATGGCACGACGTTCAAATTGATCACCCCCTCGCCCGATTATGTCGAGGGGCCGTTCATGGCCAAGCGGAACGGCGTCTATTATCTGATGTGGTCGGAGGGCGACTGGACCGGACCCGACTACCGCGTCGCCTATGCCACCGGGCCGAGTGCCGTCGGACCGTTCACCCCGCGCGGCGTGGTGCTGCAACAGGATGCGCGGGTCGCACGCGGGGCGGGGCATCATTCGCTGTTGCGGATACCGGGAACCGACGACTGGTACATCGTCTATCACCGGCGGCCCTTGGGCGAGACCGACGGCAATCACCGCGAGATCGCGGTCGACCGGCTGTATTTTCGGGCCGACGGCAGCATCGCGCCGGTGGTGATTACCGAGCAGGGCGTCGGGGCGCGGGTGTTGGCAAAACGATGAACCGTACCCCCGCGTAGGCGGGGGTCCAGGGTCAAGCAGCGATGACGCTCAGGGCTCTGGATTCCCGCCTGCGCGGGAATACGGCTGAAGAAAAGCTTATCCGTGCACCGCGACGATCGCCGACACCACCGTCTGGATCAGTTGCTGCCTTTCCGGCACCGGCCGCGCGGTATCGCCGATCATCACTGCCACGGCATAGGATTTGCCGTCGGGTGCGGTCAGGATGCCGACATCGTTGAAGCCCGCCGTGCGCCCGCCCAGATCCTGCCCGGTCCCGGTCTTGTGCGCGACGCTCCACCCGGCGGGCAGTGCGGCGCGCAGCCGGGCGCGGCCGGTGCGGGTATGGCTCATCGTGTCGAGCAGCCAGCTGGTCGATTGCGGCGTCAGCAACATGCCATGGCGCAGCCGCGCCAGCGCATCGGCGATCGCGCCTGCGCCGGCGCCATCGGGCGGATCGGCGACATAGGCCTGATAGGCGGCGCGGCGGACATTGGGGTCGAGCCGCGAGCGCGCCTGCGCAAAGGCATTGCCCTGCGAATATTCCTGTTTCCACGGCAGCCCGGCAGTCTTTGCCTGCAGCAACCGCTCGCCGGGGCCGAAACGGATGTTGCCCAAACCCCGGCTGGCGATGAAGTCGCGCACCGCCACCGGCCCGCCCGCCAGGTTCAGCAGCTTGTCGTTGGCGGTATTGTCGCTCAGCGTCAGCGCGCGGCGCAGCAGGTCGCCGACCGTCGTCTTGAACACGCCATCCTTCATCAGATAGGCGATCGGCTGGTGAAACAGCGTCAGGTCGCTGCGGGTAATCGTGACCGGGGTGGTCAGCGCCAGCCTGCCCTCGTCGATCGCGTTCATCGTGGTCAGCGCGACCCACAGCTTGCTGACCGATTGCTGCGGCATGCGCTGGTCCATCGCGTGGCCGACGACCCAGCCCTCGTCGATGCTGCGCACCGCGATGCCGACTTTGCCCTGGAACCCGCCGCCCAACGCGTTGACGGCCGCGACCAAGGCCGGCGGCGCCGGTCGCGTCGGTGCGGGCAAGGGTACGGGCACCGCTGCTTTCGGTGCGGCTGCCTGTGCTGCCGGCGGCAAGGTGCGCGTCGCCAAGCCCACGCCACCCAGCGCGATCAGTCCCATCACCAGCGCCGCGCTCTGCGGCCGGACCTTCTTCAGCATCTGCACGATCTTCTCACCCCGTCCTGTCGCGACCATGCTGCGAGGAGGATTAACATTACAAGGCGTTGCCGCGCCCTTGCGACGAATCCCCCTACAGCGGCGACGAATGGGGGAAACCGGTGGTCTTGGGTCTGATCCGGCAAAGCCGGATCACCGCGGCACCGGCCCACGCAAGTGAATCAGTCCAACGTCAGGGGACGAGGATGGTGTCGACCGCTTCCGCCGCCGTCTCCGGGTAATCGAGCGTATAGTGCAGCCCGCGGCTTTCCTTGCGGTGCAGCGCCGATCGCACGATCAGGTCGGCCGACTGCAACAGGTTGCGCAGTTCGATCAGGTCGGGGGTGACGCGGAAATGGCCGTAATAATCGGCGATTTCCTCGCTCAGCATCGCGATGCGGTGCCGTGCGCGCTCGAGCCGCTTGGTCGACCGCACGATGCCGACATAATTCCACATGAACCGGCGGATTTCGGTCCAGTTCTGCTTGATGACGACCTCTTCGTCCGAATCGGTCACGCGGCTTTCGTCCCATGGCCGGATCGCGGGCGGCGGGGGCAGCGTGTCCCAGCGCGCGGCAATGTCGCGCGCCGCCGCTTCGCCGAACACGAAACATTCGAGCAGCGAGTTGGACGCGAGGCGATTGGCGCCGTGCAGCCCCGATTGCGACACCTCGCCAACCGCATAGAGACCGGGCAGGTCGGTGCGCCCGTCGCGATCGATCACCACGCCGCCACAGGTATAATGCTGTGCCGGCACGACCGGGATCGGCTGGGTCGTCATGTCGATGCCGAGGCCGAGCAGCTTTTCATGGATGTTGGGGAAATGGCCGCGCACGAATTCGGGCGGCATATGGCTGATGTCCAGATGGACGTAATCGAGGCCGAAGCGCTTGATCTCGGCATCGATCGCGCGCGCGACGATATCGCGCGGCGCCAGTTCGGCCCGGCGGTCGTAATAGGGCATGAAATTCTTGGCGGTATGGGGGTTCATCAGCTTGCCCCCCTCGCCGCGCACCGCCTCGGTGATCAGGAAGTTCTTGACCTCCAGATTGTAGAGGCAGGTCGGGTGGAACTGCATGAACTCCATGTTCGATACGCGGCACCCGGCACGCCACGCCATGGCGATGCCGTCGCCGGTCGCGCCGCGTGGGGCGGTGCTGAACAGATAGGTCCGCCCCGCCCCGCCGGTCGCGAGGATTGTCGCACGCGCGGTATAGAGCTCGACCCGGTCGGTGGCACGGTTGAACGCATAGACGCCCCAGACATTGCCCGCCCCCGAATAACGCTGCTCGTGGCGGCTGGTGGCGAGGTCGACCGCGACCATGTCGGGCAGCAGCGTGACGTTGGGATGCGCCTTGGCCGCGCGGATCAGCGCTTCCTGCACCGCCCATCCGGTCGCGTCGTCGACATGGACGATGCGCCGGTGCGAATGGCCACCCTCGCGGGTCAGGTGCAGCGCCTCGCCGTCCATGTTGAACGGCACGCCGAGCGCCGCGAGCCGTTCGATCGCCGCCGGCGCGCCCTCGACCACGAACTCGACGGTCGCACGGTCGTTCAGGCCGGCACCCGCGACCATCGTGTCCTCAACATGGTTGTCGAATGTGTCGCCTGGTTCGAGCACCGCCGCGATCCCGCCCTGCGCCCATGCGGTCGACCCTTCGTTGAGCGCCCCCTTGGCCAGTACCGTGACCTGGAACCGCTCGGCGAGATGCAACGCGGCGGTCAGGCCGGCGGCGCCCGATCCGATGATGAGGATGTCGGTCTGGGCAGGGGCGTGGGACAAGGGGCACTCCGATCGATCTGGCGCGCGACTATGCGGGTTTGCCGCGGCGTGACAACCGGTGGCGTTGCGCGCGCTGGCGGCAGCGTCGGACGACGATGGAAAATGTGGACGATGTGCAGATGCCGGGACGCGGCGACGACGTCCGTCGTGCCATGCGCTGGGCCACGAGACCATCAGTAGCGTGGCGCGACCGATATACCCCCAGCGATGCGGGAATGGCCGGACGGTTGCCCCGTCGGGCAGAGGGTGCCGGCGTTTCCCGGCATCGGCAGAGTCCCGTATCGGCCGGGACGACGGATACGCGAGGATCAGCGTTGGTCGTATCGACAGCCATCGCAGCTGCGTCAAGCATAGCCGTTGAGATCACGCGGCACCGTCGGGAGCGTCGCCGTCTCGCTTACCGCAGGCGCCTGAACGCGAAAAGCCCCGGTCTTGATCGAGGCCGGGGCTTATGTGTGAGGTATGGTTGCGGGGACAGGATTTGAACCTGTGACCTTCAGGTTATGAGCCTGACGAGCTACCGGGCTGCTCCACCCCGCG